>NZ_JBVHVP010000012.1:0-86376 GCF_055564775.1 Streptomyces sp. NPDC028991
CCGCTTCCCCCTTTCTACGCCGCCCGCCTTTTTTTCCGCTCCGGCATACCTATCCCGTCTACTACCTCGAGAGCGTCCGCTCCCCCTCCCCCCCCCCCCCCCCCCCCCCCCCGCTGCTCGCGTACGCCGGCGGACGACTCAGGCGACGGGCGCCGCCGGGCCCTTGCCGGCCCGCGCGGAGGAGGCCTCACCGGCCTCCTCCGCGAGCCGCTCCATACCGCTGGTGGTCTTCAGCGGCTTCTCCTTCAGGAACACGACGGCTACCAGCGCCAGCAGCGCGAACGGTGTCGCGATGAGGAACAGGTCGGCCGTGGCGACACCGTAGGCATGCTCGACGACGGACCGCATCGGGCCGGGCAGCGTGGACATGTCCGGGACGCTGCTCTCGCCCGAGCCCTCGCCGCCGGGCACGGTGATACCCGCGTCACCGAGTCCCTTGGTCATCTCACTGGCGACCCGGTTGGCGAGGATCGCGCCGAGGACGCTGACGCCGATGGTGCCGCCCATGCTGCGGAAGAAGGACAGCACCGAGGTCGCAGCGCCCAGATCGGCGGCGGGCACGTCGTTCTGCGCGGCCAGCACCAGGTTCTGCATCAGCATGCCGACGCCGACGCCGAGGATCGCCATGTAGAGGCTGAGCAGACCGAAGTGCGTCTTCGCGTCGATCGTGGCCAGCAGCGCGAGGCCGACGGCCATCAGGACGGCACCCGCCACCAGGTACCGCTTCCACTTGCCGGTCCGGCTGATCACCTGTCCGGCGGCGGTGGACGACACCAGCAGGCCGAGGATCATCGGCAGGCTCATCAGCCCCGCGACGGTCGGCGACTTGCCCAGGGAGACCTGGAAGTACTGCGAGAGGAAGACGGTCCCGCCGAACATGGCGACGCCGACCAGAAGGCTGGCGACGGTGGTCAGCGTGACCGTGCGGTTGCGGAAGATGCCGAGCGGGATGACCGGCTCGGGGGTACGGGCCTCGACGAGGACCGCGGCGACCAGCAGCAGCACGCCACCGCCCGCGAGCGCACCGGTCTGCCAGGAGGCCCAGTCGAACTCGTTGCCGGCCAGCGAGACCCAGATGAGCAGTGCGCAGACGCCCGCGACGATCAGGAACGCGCCGAGCCAGTCGATGCGCACGTCGCGCTTCGTCACCGGCAGCCGCAGCGTGCGCTGCAGCAGCGCGATGGCGAGCAGCGCGAACGGCACGCCGATGAAGAAGCACCAGCGCCAGCCCAGCCAGGAGGTGTCCACCAGGACCCCGCCGATCAGCGGACCGGCCACGGTGCCCACGGCGAAGACGGCACCGAAGATGCCGGCGTACCTGCCCAACTGGCGGGGCGGGATGACGGAGGCCATCACGACCTGAGCGAGGGCGGTCAGACCGCCCGCGCCGATGCCCTGCACGACCCGGCTGAAGATCAGCAGTCCGACGCCCTCGGAGAAGCCGGCCAGCAGTGAGCCGACCACGAACATGGCCAGCGAGAGCTGGAGCAGCAGCTTCTTGTTGAACAGGTCGGAGAGCTTGCCCCACAGGGGCACCGTCGCGGTCATCGCGAGCAGTTCGGAGGTGACGACCCAGGTGTAGGCGGACTGGCTGGCGCCCAGGTCGGCGATGATCGTGGGCAGTGCGTTGGCCACGACGGTGCCCGCCAGGATGGCGACGAACATGCCCGCCATCAGACCCGACATGGCCTGGAGTATCTGCCGTTGGTTCATGGCGGAGGGAGGCGCGTCGGCGGGCGCCTGAGCTGCGGTCACGGCATCTCTTTCGGTGATGGTGTGGTGAAGTCGCGCCGGCGCCCGGCGCGCGGTGGTCACGCGGTGGGCGTCGGAAGTCCGGCGGCGAGAAGTGTGAACACCTCGTGGAAGACGTCGAGGAAGGCAGCCTCGTCCTGGTGGGCGGACCAGTGGTCCATGCTGGTCCGCACCGCGGCGTGCGCCACGGCGGCCAGCAGCCGCGGGTAGAGGCCGGGTGCCGTGGGCCGTTCCTCGCCGGGTCCGGACCCGGCGGGCGTCCCGGACCGGTCGCCTGCGGCGCCGCGGAGGCGTTCGGCGATGGCTTCGGCCAGGTCCGCCTCGGCCGCCATGTGCGCTCCGACGCCGCGCGCCAGGAGGTGCGGTGAGGCGTGCAGCACTTCCGCGTGCAGCCGCCACAGCTCGTGGTGCTGCTCGGCCTCGGCGAGTTCCGCCGCCAGGGCGCGGTGGAGGGCTTCCAGGGGGGAGAGATCGGCCGGCGCGTCCAGAACGGCGCGCCGTATGCGGCCACCCGCGTCCGCGTCGATGACCACGAAGGCGTCCTCGCGGGTGTCGAAGTAGTTGAAGAAGGTGCGCACCGACACCCCCGCCGCGGCGCTGATCGCCTCGACGGTGACCTTCTCCGCCCCGTGCTCGGCGGCGAGACGCACCGCGGCCTCGGCGAGAGCGGCACGCGTGGCCCGCTTCTTCCGCTCCCGCAGACCGCCCCTCGCGGCACTCTTCTCCGACATAAATTGCATGGTATGCAAAGATGCACGGCATGCAAAATTGGCGCGGGCGCCGGTCCCCGAAGGGATCGGCGCCCGCGCCACGAGGTCGCTCCGCTCAGCCGGCCAGTCGCGCCAGCGTCTCCTCGAACGGCACGGCGTCCCCGGCGGGCCGGTTGTGCGGAAGCCTGGCCAGTACGGCGGCCATGCCGCAGGTGTCGGTCATCCCGGAGAAGACCAGGCCCGCCCCGATCGCGCCGGACAGCCAGTGCGCGGGACGCCAGACCCGGCCCGCGAGAAAGCCCGCGGCGACGAGCGACCCGGCGGCGAGGCGCACCTGCCGGTCCATGGGCCACGGGGTCCGGGCCCCGGCCGGACGCTCGACCGGGTGGCCGGCCGCCGCCCACGCGCCCGTTCCGCCCTCGAGGGTGGCCGCCTCCACGCCACGCGCCGCCAGCCGTGCGCAGCCCTTGGCCGAACGGTTGCCGGAGGCGCACACGAGCAGCAGCGGGCCACGCGCGGCGGCCGCCGCGAGGGCGTCGGCGGCCTCGTCGAGCCGCTCCAGCGGAACGTTGTGCGCGCCGGGGAGGTGGCCGCCCGCGTACTCGCCGGGGGAGCGGACGTCGACGACGGTGAACTCGCCGATGCGGTGCAGGGCCTGGCCGGTGCTCAGGGTGGTGGTCGATGCGGTGGGGGTGATCACGGAAGGGAACCTCTCTCGTTGCCGCGCCTGCGCGCGGTAGGATACCCGAGGGGGTATGTAGGTCAATGGGGCTGTGCGGAGGAGTGGGCGTGGAACTCGACATGTCGGCCGACGAACTGAAGTCGGCGCTCAACCGGCTGCGGCGGGCTCAGGGGCAGCTCGCGGGAGTCATCCGGATGATCGAGGAGGGGCGCGACTGCGAGGACGTGGTCACCCAGCTCGCCGCCGTCTCCCGGGCCCTGGACCGGGCCGGTTTCTCGATCATCGCCACGGGCCTCCAGCAGTGCATGACCAGCGACGACCCCGAGGTGCGGGACTCGGCGCAGATGCGGGCCCGGCTGGAGAAGCTCTTCCTCTCCCTGGCCTGATCCGCCGGGCGGCTCACAGTACCGCCGTGGCGCCCATCGCCATGGCGACGGCGAGCAGTACGGCGCCGAAGACGCGCCGCAGCGTCCCGGCGGACACCTTCGCCGCCAGCCGCCTGCCGTCCCACGCGCCCAGGACCGCGGTGGCCAGGAACGGCACGATCAGCGCGAGATCCAGGTGCACGGCGCTGTACGCCCGGGCCGCGAGGGCCACCAGCGCGTTGGCCATGACGACCAGCAGACTGGTGCCCACCGCCGCGCTCATCGGCACGGCCAGCACCGTCACCAGCGCGGGCACCGCCAGGAAGCCGCCGCCGACCCCGAGGAACCCGGTCACCGCGCCCAGCCCGGCCCCGGCACCCGCGGCCCGGACGCCCGACACGGTGCCGTTCCCGCGTGGTGCCCGGCGGCGCAGCATGTGCAGGCCGGCCACCGCGGCCAGGGCCGCGAAGACCAGTGTCAGCACCGCCTCGGGGGCTCGCGCGGACAGGGAGCCGGCCACGGCGGCGGGCAGCAGACCCGCCGCCGCGAACACCAGCCCGGCCCGCCAGCGCACCGCTCCGGCCCGGGCATGGGCGACCAGGGCGGTGACCGACGTGACGATCACGACGACCAGGCTCGCGGTCGTCGCCGCGGCCGGACTGTATCCGAGCAGGTAGATCAGCGCGGGCACGGTGAGGATGCTGCCGCCCGCTCCCAGCGCGCCCAGTGACAGGCCGGCCACGGCACCGGCGAGCAGGGCGAGGACCAGCGGGGTCATGCGGCGCTGTCGTCCGCGGGCCCGGCGAGCCGGAGGCCGGCCTCGGCCGCCGCCGCGAAGCCGTCGTCGACCGCGACCACCTCGCGTCCGGCGGCGTCCAGCACCGAGGCGGCGACGGCCGCGCGCATGCCGCCCGCGCAGTGCACCCACACGGTGCCCGGCGGCACCTCGTCCAGCCGCCGGTGGATCTCGTGCACGGGAAGGTGCACGCTGCCCTCGACCCAGCCGTCCACACGCTCGCTGTCCCGGCGCACGTCGACCACCACCACGTCCGCACCGTCCCGTCGTGCCGTGGCCAGCTCGGCGAACGTGGCACGCCGGAACGAGGCCGGCCGGGACCCGTCCACGAGCCAGTCATCCGGGGAGCCGACCGCCGCCGCGGCCGGCCGGTCGATGCCCACCCGGGCCAGCTCCCGCTGGGCACGGGCGAGGTCTTCGGCACTGTGGGCGAGCAGTGTCACCGGCTTGCCCCACGGGATCATCCACGCGAGATAGGTCGCGAGCCGTCCGTCGACCTCGAAGTTGAACGACCCGGCGACGTGACCGTCGGCGAAGGCCACCCGGCCGCGCAGATCCACGACCCACTCACCGGCGGCGAGGCGCCGGGCGATCTCCCGCGCGTCGGCGGGCCGGGGCTCGGTCAGGTCCACGGGGGCGGGGCCGTGCGCGTTCACCGGCCCCATGTGCGTGTAGTAGGCGGGAACGTCGTCGAGCCCGGCCAGCAGCTCCCCGACGAAGGTGTCCACGTCCTGGAGGAGCGCCGGGTTGGCCGCCTTCTCGGCACCTATGGTGCTGTGCTCGCCGCCGGCCGGGGAGGAGGAGCAGAAGCTCCCGAAGCCGTGCGTCGGCAGCACGGCCACCCGGTCCTCCAACCGGTCCGCGAGACGGTGCGCGGAGGCGTACTGGGCGCGGGCCAGCTCCTCGGTCAGCCGCGGCTCCACGAGATCGGGCCGGCCCACGCCGCCGATCAGCAGCGAGCCGCCGGTGAAGGCGGCCACCGCCCGCCCCGACTCGTGAAGGACGTACGAGGTGTGGTGCGGGGTGTGGCCGGGCGTGGCCACCGCGCGCAGCTCCAGCCCCTCGTCGACCGGCTCCACGTCCCCGTCCGCCACCGCCACGCGCGCGTACGCCACCTCTGCCCCGGCCGGCACCAGGTAGCGCGCGCCGGTGAGGCGGGCGAGCTCCAGGCCGCCGGTGACGTAGTCGTTGTGCACGTGGGTCTCGGCGACGGCGGCGATCCGCGTCCCGCGCCGGGCGGCCTCGGCGATGACGCGGTCGATGTCCCGCGGCGGGTCCACGACCACGGCCGAGCGGGCGCCGCCCACCAGATAGCTGCGGTTGCCCAGCCCCTCGGTCTCCAGGACGTCGACAAAGAACACGGCGCACTCTCCTTCCCTATTACCCCCCGGGGTATCTCTCCTCCACCACCGTAACAGAAATACCCCTGGGGGTATCAAGGGCGGGTATGGGGGCCGATGCCCCCTCCCGTCGCGCAGGGCGGTGCTGGTACGGGTCCTGGACAACTCCTGCGTGCGCGGAAGGAGTTGGGGTACACGGTGCCTCAGCACGGTCGGCACCGGGGTCGGCGCCGGTGGCGGCCGTGCTGCCCACCTCTCCGGTGCCGGCCCGTTCGCACACCGACGTGACCCGAACGGCCCTGTCGGGTACCCGAGCGGTCCACGCGGGGTTGGGATGGGCACGGGGCATGGTGCCCACACGGCCCGACCGCTGTCCCGACACGGAAAGGACCACCGATGCCCGCCGACACGCAGCAGGTGCCCTCCGGGCTCACGGACGAGGAGCTCGCCGGCCTGGACGCCCACTGGCGCGCCGCGAACTACCTCTCCGTCGGTCAGATCTACCTGATGGCCAACCCCCTGCTGACCGAGCCCCTGCGCCCCGAACACGTGAAACCCCGGCTGCTCGGCCACTGGGGCACTTCACCCGGCCTCAACCTGGTGCACACCCACCTCAACCGGGTGATCAAGGCGCGGGACATCGAGGCCCTGTGCATCTGGGGCCCCGGCCACGGAGGGCCCGCCGTACTGGCCAACTCGTGGCTGGAGGGCTCGTACACCGAGACCTATCCGGACATCACCCGGGACGCGACCGGAATGGCCCGGCTGTTCAAGCAGTTCTCTTTCCCCGGCGGAGTGCCCAGCCACGTCGCGCCCGAGACACCGGGCTCCATCCACGAGGGCGGCGAACTCGGCTACTCCCTCGCGCACGCCTACGGTGCCGCCTTCGACCACCCCGGCCTGGTGGTCGCCTGCGTGATCGGCGACGGCGAGGCGGAGACCGGCCCGCTGGCGACGTCCTGGCACTCCAACAAGTTCCTCGACCCCGTGGGCGACGGCGCCGTCCTGCCCATCCTGCATCTCAACGGCTACAAGATCGCCAACCCGACGGTGCTCGCCCGCCTCCCCGAGGCCGAGCTCGACGAGCTGCTGCGCGGATACGGCCACGACCCGATCCACGTCACGGGTGACGAGCCGGCCGCCGTCCACCGCGCGATGGCGCACGCCATGGACACCGCCCTGGACCGCATCGCGGCCATTCAGCGTGCCGCCCGTGAGGAGGGCGCGGGCGGCCGCCCCCGCTGGCCGGTGATCGTACTGCGCACCCCCAAGGGCTGGACCGGCCCGGCCGAGGTCGACGGCCTGCCCGTGGAGAACACCTGGCGCGCCCACCAGGTCCCCCTGCCCGCCGTACGGACCGACCCGGAACACCTGAGGCAGCTGGAGCAGTGGCTGCGCTCCTACCGGCCCCGGGAACTGTTCGACGACACCGGAGCACCACGCCCCGGCGTCCTCGCCGCGGTCCCCGAGGGCGCCCGCCGGCTGGGCGCCAGCCCCTTCGCCAACGGCGGACTGCTGCTGCGCGAGCTCCCCATGCCGCCGCTGGAGAAGTACGCCGTCCCCGTCGGCGAACCCGGAACGAGCACGCACGAACCCACCCGGGTCCTCGGCGACCTGCTCCGGGACGTCATGGACGCGACCGCCGACCGGCGCGACTTCCGGCTCGTCGGCCCCGACGAGACCGCCTCCAACCGCCTCCAGGCCGTCTACACCGCCAGCGGAAAGGCCTGGCAGGAGCAGACCCTGCCCGTCGACGAGGACCTCGACCGGCACGGCCGGGTGATGGAGATCCTGTCCGAACACACCTGCCAGGGCTGGCTGGAGGGCTACCTCCTCACCGGCCGGCACGGACTGTTCTCCTGCTACGAGGCGTTCGTCCACATCGTCGACTCCATGGTCAACCAGCACGTCAAATGGCTGCGCGTGACCCGCCGCCTGCCCTGGCGCGCCCCCATCGCCTCCCTCAACTACCTGCTCACCTCCCATGTGTGGCGCCAGGACCACAACGGCTTCTCCCACCAGGACCCCGGCTTCGTCGACCACATCCTCAACAAGAGCCCCGAGGCCGTACGGGTCTACCTGCCGCCGGACGCCAACACCCTGCTCTCCGTCGCCGACCACGCCCTGCGCAGCCGCGACTACGTCAACGTGATCGTCGCCGGCAAGCAGCCCTGCTTCGACTGGCTGTCCATCGAACAGGCGCGGGTGCACTGCGCGCGCGGTGCCGGCGTCTGGGACTGGGCCGGCACCGAGGACGGCAGCCGCGAACCCGACGTGGTGCTCGCCTGCGCGGGCGACGTCCCGACCCAGGAGGTACTGGCGGCGGCCCAGCTCATCCGCCACCACCTGCCCGGACTCGCCGTACGCGTGGTCAACGTCGTCGACATCGCCCGGCTGCTGCCCAGCGGCGAACACCCGCACGGCATGAGCGACTTCGAGTACGACGGCCTGTTCACCGCCGACAAGCCGGTCATCTTCGCGTACCACGGGTACCCCTGGCTGATCCACCGCCTCGCCTACCGCCGCACCGGCCACGCACATCTGCACGTGCGCGGCTACAAGGAGATCGGCACCACCACCACACCCTTCGACATGGTGGTCGGCAACGACATGGACCGCTACCGCCTCGTCATGGACGTCATCGACCGCGTACCCGGCCTCGCCGTGCGCGCGGCCGCCGTACGGCAGCGGATGGAGGACACCAGGCTGCGCCACCACGGCTGGATCCGCGAACACGGAGTGGACCTGCCCGAGGTCGCCGACTGGTCCTGGGAGGGCTCGCGGTGACGGCGACACCCTCCACCTGGGACTACGACCACTACGACCCCGCGGACGAGCGGCTGCGCGAGTCGCTGTGCACACTCGGCAACGGCTACTTCGCCACCCGGGGAGCGCTGCCCGAGTGCGTCGCGGACGACGTGCACTACCCGGGCACCTACGTGGCCGGCTGCTACAACCGGCTCACCTCCACCGTCGCCGGACGCGAGGTGGAGAACGAGGACATGGTCAACCTCCCGAACTGGCTGCCGCTGCGCTTCCGGATCGCAGGCGGGGACTGGCTCACGCCGGACACCGCCGAGGTGCTCGACCACCGCCAGACCGTGCACCTGGACTCGGGCGTGCTGGAGCGCCGTACCCACTTCGGGATCGGCCAGGGACGCGTGCTGTCCGTGCGCCAGCTGCGTCTGGTGCACATGGCCGACCCCCACCTCGCCGCGATGCGCACGGAGTTCACGGTCGACGCGGGCACGGCCGACCTCGACGTGGAGGCGGCCCTCGACGGCGGCGTCACCAACTCCGGGGTGCCGCGCTACCGGGACCTGGAGGGCCGCCACCTGACCCACGTGCACACCGGCGTCGCCGACGACGGCACCGTATGGCTGCGCTGCCGCACCCGCACCTCGGACATCCGGGTCGGCATGGCGGCCCGTACGACGGCCGACGCGCCCGTCAGCCCGGCACGGGAACACCTGCGGGTCACCCAGCGCACGGCCCCGCGTGCGAAACCGGGCCGCACCGTCATCGTCGACAAGATCGTGGCCCTGCACACCTCACGGGACCCGGCGATCAGCGATCCGCTGCAGGCCGCCGTCGACCGGGTGACCGACGCACCCGGCTTCGACGCGCTGCTGGCGACGCACCGGACGGCCTGGGGCCAGCTGTGGCGCCGCGCCGAACTCGACGTACCCGGCGAGGCGGGCAGCATCCTGCGCCTGCACCTCTTCCACGTGCTGCAGACCCTCTCCCCGCACACCGCCGACCTCGACGTGGGCGTACCGGCCCGCGGACTGCACGGCGAGGCGTACCGGGGGCACGTCTTCTGGGACGAGCTGTTCGTTCTGCCCTACCTCAACCTGCACTTCCCCGAGGTGTCCCGGTCCCTGCTCCACTACCGGCACCGCCGCCTGGAACGGGCCCGCGCCGCGGCCCGCGCGATCGGCAGGCGCGGCGCCCTGTACCCGTGGCAGAGCGGCAGCGACGGACGCGAGGAGACCCAGCAACTGCATCTCAACCCGCGTTCGGGCCGCTGGCTGCCGGACCACTCGCACCTCCAGCACCATGTGGGATCGGCGATCGCGTACAACGTGTGGCAGTACTGCGAGGCGAGCGGCGACGAGGAGTTCCTGCACACCAAGGGTGCCGAGATGCTGCTGCAGATCGCGCGCTTCTGGGCGGACTCCGCCACCTGGGACGAGCACCTGGGGAGGCACCGCATCCGGGGCGTGGTCGGCCCGGACGAGTACCACGAGGCCTACCCCGGCGCCCTGGAACCGGGCCTCGACGACAACGCGTACACCAATGTCACCGCCGCCTGGGTCCTGACCCGCACCCTGGAGGTCCTGGCGGACCTGCCCGAGCCCCGCCGCCGCGAACTCGTCGAGCGCACCGCCCTGGACGACGGCGAACTGGAACAGTGGGAGGACGTCTCCCGCACCCTCCACGTCCCCTTCCACGAGGGCGTCGTCAGCCAGTTCGACGGCTACGGCGACCTCGCCGAACTCGACTGGGAAGGCCTTCGCGAACGGCACGGCGACATCAGGCGCCTCGACCGCGTCCTGGAGGCCGAGGACGACAGCGTCAACAACTACCAGGCGTCCAAGCAGGCCGACGTACTGATGCTGGGCTACCTCTTCTCCCCGGCCGAACTGCGCTCGCTCTTCGAACGGCTGGGGTACCGCCTGGACGAGGCGACCTGGCAGCGCACCGTCGACTACTACCTGGCCCGCACCAGCCACGGCTCCACCCTCAGCGGACTCGTCCACGGCTGGATCCTGGCCCGGGCCCGCCGCGCCGAGGCCTGGGCGTTCTGCCAGGAGGCACTCAAGGGCGACGTCGCCGACCTCCAGGGCGGCACCACCGGCGAGGGCATCCACCTCGGCGCCATGGCCGGCACCCTCGACCTCGTCCAGCGGGGCCTGACCGGACTGGAGACCCGCGCGGGCGCCCTGTGGCTGGACCCGGTGCCGCTGCCGGAACTGTCGTCGTACGAGTTCTCCATCCGCTACCAGGGCCACTGGGGCGTACGACTGCGTCCGGAGCACGGCAGCCTGGAGATCGCCGTGCCGGAGTCCGGTAGCCTGCCGTTCGACGTGCGGCTGCCGGACCGTGCGGTGCGCCTCCAGCCGGGCGACACCTGTCGGCTGGCGCTCCCGGACTGACCTGCCCGGACCGTCAGGCCCACAGGGGGTAGGTCACCACGCGGGGGAACCCCTCCGGCCTGCCGTCGGTGTAGGTCAGCGTCATCCGGGTGTAGTGCCGCTCGCCCGGGTCCTTCTCCCAGGCCCGCGGCTGGTCGAGCCGGACGGTCACGGGATACGAGTGGAACGTGCCCGCCGCGCAGTAGGGCTCGCAGTCGTTGATGGCGTTGGTGCCCCGGCCCACCGCGGCGTCGGCGTCCCAGCGCAGCCAGCGCAGCGAGACCAGGCGGCTGTTGCCGTCGCCGCAGGCGAGCAGGAAGGCCTCCGGACGTACCTCCGGCCGCGAGGAGCAGTCCACCAGCACGGGGTCCCGCGTCTGCTGTGTCCGTGCCGTCTGTTCCGCCGGTGGTGCGGCGGAGGCCGTGCCGAGGGATGCTGCGAGCGCGGCGGCGGCACAGAGCGTGACCGCTGCCCTCATCCGGTTCCTGCCCATGTCCGCTCCCGGCTGTCTCGGGGTCGCCTGTCTCCGCATCTCCCCGTACCGACCGTACGGCCGGGTCCCGAAACGCACCACTCGTACGGAGCAGCGCGTGCTCCGGTCGCATCCACCGTGTGACCGTCGGGCCCGGGCGCAGCCACCGTCGCCGCCCCGGTGTCTCATGCCGTCGAGAACGGCGACCCATCAAGCGGAGGACCGCGGCACGCGAACTCCCCGGCAGCGTGCACACGGCACTGCACCGGTGGCTGGAGCAGGCGTACGGGTTCTGCCGGTGAGGCGTGGCGCGCCGCTCGCGGGGCGCCACGCCGGACGGTCAGAAGTCGACGGGGTCCCGCACCAGCGGGCACGTCATGCAGTGCCCTCCGCCGCGGCCCCGGCCCAGTTCCGCGCCCACGATGGTGACGACCTCGACGCGGGCCTCGCGCAGCAGGGCGTTGGTGAGGGTGTTGCGGTCGTAGGTGAACACCACGCCGGGTTCCACGGCGACGGCGTTGTTGCCGCTGTCCCACTGCTGGCGTTCGGAGGCGTAGGCGTCGCCGCCCGTCTCCACCACCCGCAGCGAGGACAGCCCCAGCGCCTTGGCGACGACGTCGACGAAGGGCGTGGTGCCCTCGTCGACGATCTCGAAGCCGGGCGCCCGGTCGCCGGGGCGCAGGGAGAAGGTGTGCACCCCGTCCATGATCCGGGGGTAGAGGGTGACCACGTCGCGGTCGGCGAAGGTGAAGACCGTGTCCAGGTGCATGGCGGACCGCAGCTTCGGCATCCCGGCGACGACGACGTGCCGCGCCGCGCCGTTGCGGAACAGCGCGGCGGCCACCTGGGTGACGGCCTGCCGCGAGGTGCGCTCGCTCATGCCCATGAGGACGACGCCGTTGCCCACCGGCATGACGTCGCCGCCCTCGAAGGTGGCCTGGCCCCAGTCGAGTTCGGGGTCGCCCCACCACACGGTCGAACCCTTGAAGTCGGGGTGGAAGGTGTAGACCGCCTTCATCAGCAGTGTCTCGTCGTGCCGCGCCGGCCAGTACAGCGGGTTGAGGGTGAGCCCGCCGTACAGCCAGCAAGTGGTGTCGCGGGTGTAGAGCGTGTTGGGCAGGGGCGGCATCAGGTACTCGCGCGCGCCGGTGGATTCGCGGGCCAGTGTGAGGTGGGGGGAGCGGAAGTCCTCGGGCAGGTCGCTGGTGGCGAGCCCGCCGACGAGGTACTCGGCCAGTTCCCTGGGTGACAGCGTCTCCAGATAGGCGCGGGTCGCGTCGATGAGGCCGATGCCGACCTGGTTGGCGGTGATCTTCCGGTCCAGGAGCCACGCCTTCGCCTCCGGGATCGCCATGATCTGCGCCAGCAGGTCGTGCAGTTCCACCACCTCCACCCCGCGCCGGCGCAGTTCGCCGACGAACGCGGCATGGTCGCGCTGGGCGTTCTCCACCCACATCACGTCGTCGAAGAGCAGGTCGTCGGAGTTGGTCGGGGTGAGCCGCCGGTGCGCGAGACCGGGGGAACAGACCAGGACCTTGCGCAGCCGGCCGACCTCGGAGTGGACGCCGAGCGCGGGCATCGCGGCGCCTTCGTTGCTGTTCACACGGCCTCCTTGAAGGATGCGGGACGAGGTGGGGAGACGACGGGGACGCGGCTCACAGGCTGATCCACCCGGCCGCCAGGGCCACGACGCCGAGCACCGCCCCGACCACGGAGACGGCCAGCACGACGAGTTCCCCGGGTGAGAACAGCCGCCGGCCCTGCTCTCGGCGGGCCATCACGAACAGGGCGGTCGCCGGGGCGTAGAGGATGAAGGAGACCAGCAGGAACTTGAGTCCGGCCGCGTACAGCAGGAACGCGGTGTACAGCGTGGCGACGACGCCGACGGCCAACTCGCGCCGGGAGGTCCGCCCGCCCACCGTGAGCGGGCCGGCGCGGGCGCCGATCCGCACCGCGAAGCCCGCCGCGAGCAGATACGGGATCAGCGAGAGGGCGCCGGTCAGGTTGAGCGCGAAGTCGAAGGCGTCGTCCGAGAAGCTGGTGGCGACCAGCATCGCCTGGGTGAGCAGCGAGGTCATCAGCAGCGCCGGCACGGGCACGTCGACGGCGTTGGCACGGCGCAGGAAGCGCGGCATGTCGTCGTCCTTGGCCGCGACGAAGAGCACCTCCGCCGCCATCAGGGTCCACGCCAGGTAGGCACCCAGCACCGACACGATGAGACCGACGCTGATGAACACCCTGCCCCACGTACCGACGGCCGCCTCCAGGACCCCCGCCATGGACGGCTGGCGCAGGCCGGCGATCTCGTCCATCGGCATGATGCCGTACGACACGATGGTCACCGACGCGAAGACGGCGAACACGCTGAGGAAGCCGAGCACGGTCGCCCTGCCCACGTCGGACCGGCGCTTGGCGTGCCGCGAGTAGACGCTGGCGCCCTCCACGCCGAGGAAGACGAACACCGTCGCCAGCATGGTGCCGCGCACCTGTGAGAAGAGGGAACCGGCGTAGTCAGTGCCGCCGAAGTTGTCGGCGAACACGCTCGGCCGGAAGTACACCAGGGCCAGGATGACGAAGAAGACGATGGGCACGAGCTTGGCCACCGTGACGACCTTGTTGATGGCGGTCGCTTCCTTCACACCCCGCCGGATCATCCAGAAGAACGCCCACAGCCCGATCGAGGACAGGACGACCGCGAGGGCGGTGTCCCCGTCGCCGAGAGCCGGCCAGATCGAGCCGACGGTCGACATGATGAGGACCCAGTAGGTCACGTTGCCCACGCAGGTGCTGGCCCAGTAGCCGAAGGCGGCGAAGAAGCCCAGGTACTCGCCGAAACCGGCCTTGGCGTAGGCGTAGACACCGGCGTCGAGGTCGGGCCGGCGTACGGCGAGGGACTGGAAGACGAAGGCCAGCATCAGCATGCCCGTGCCGGCGATCGTCCAGGCGATCAGCGCCCCCGCGACGCCGGTCTCCTCGGCGAACCGCCCCGGCAGGGAGAACACCCCGGCGCCCACCATCGACCCGACGACCATGGCCGTCAGCGTGAACAGGGGCAGCTTGGCGACCGGCGGGGACCCCCCGTCGGTGTCGGAAGCAGCGGCCTGTGACATGCCGTCCCTCTGGATTGCCGAGCGATTGCGACCACTGTGCATCACAAGGTGGCTTCGGGCATCTTGTCCGCTCTCGCCCCCGCGGGCACCCGCCGGTCTCTCCGGTCGCGTCCGCCGTTCCTCCGGTCGCGTCCGCGCCCGCGGTGCCGGCGACGGCACTCGCGGCCAGGATCAGCGTGGCGAGCTTCGCCACCCGCCGCGCCCCGCGCTCACCGCCCGGTGCGCAGGTCGATGCCGCGCCGGGCGAGCGTGAGCACGCCCATGACGATCAGGGCGACGCCGAGCGACTGCGGCACGACCCACCAGCCGGCGCGCACGTCCTCGCGGTAGAGGACGACACCGAGCAGGAGACTCACCGCGGCGTCCCCGAGGGTGAGGGCGGGCTGGGAGGCGACGAGGGGGCCGCCCTGCATGGCGTGCTCCAGCAGCAGCACGGCACCCACCCCGGCCGCGGCGAAGCCGTACGTCTGCCAGGTGGTCAGGAAGCCGGCCACGCCGCCGGTGTCCAGGACGCGCATGGAGTCCTTCATCAGGGCGGCGGTCAGGGCGTAGCACACCGCTGTGGCCGCACCGAGACAACCGGCGCGGGCCTTGCCGACGGGGCGCTTGAGGCCGGCCGCTGCCAGCAGTACGGCCGCTCCGGCGCAGGCCGCCAGCGCGGGTACCCAGCGGTCCAGGGGGACGTCGGCCTCGCCGCCGCCCGGTGCGGCCGCCGCCAGAGCGAGACCGAGCCCGACGACCACCCCGCCCACGGCGAGCCACATGACGGGGGTCATGTGGCGGCCCGTCATCAGGGAGGCCAGCAGCAGGGCCAGCGGAAGCTCCAGCACGAACAAGGGCTGTACGAGTGACAGCGGCCCGGTCGCGAGAGCCACCGCCTGCCCCACCCCGGCCACGACGACGGCCAGCATGCCGCCGATCCAGACCGGCCGCCGCAGCAGGTCGAGCACGAGCCCCGGGCGGAAGCCCTGGGTCTGCGGCACGCTCAGCGCGGCACGCCGCTGGAGCACCGTGGCCAGCGCGTTGCTGAACGCGGCGAGGAGTGCGAAGAGCACCGGCAGGACAACACCCATCCACCGATCCTCACCCCGTTTCCCCCCGGCCGCGCGCCGCGTCAGGACGAGGGAGGACGATGTGACCGTGCGTCGGCGCCGGGTGCGCCCGCCGTCAGTTGTCGCTCTGCGCGGACGGCTTCTCCGTTCCCGCGTCCTGCTTGTGCTTCTGCTTCGCCTCCGGTGCTTCGGTGGCGGTGTAGTAGACCGAGGTGCCCTGCTTGGAGCGCTGGGCCTGGTTCTTGGCGACGAGCCCCTCGAGGGTGGTGCGGACGACCGTGGTCTTGATGGTGCGTCCGGAGTTGGCCTGACCGAGCGCCGTGGTGACCTCGGCCGCGGAGCGCGGCTCACTCTGTTCGACGAGGTGGTTGCGCACCAGTTCCACCAGCGTGGGCCGGTCGGCGGCCTGCGTCGGAGTCTTCTTCGCCGCGGGCTTCTTGGCGGCCTTGGTGGACGGCTTGGCGGCCGGCTTGGCGGCAGGCGCGGCGCTGCTCTTCGGGGCCGGCTTGGCACCCGGCTTCGGGGCGGCGGCGCGCTTGGAAGTGGTGGCGGCCTTCCTGTTCCGGGTCCGCTTTCCGGTGGCCGGCTCCGTGGCGGCACTGTCCCGTGGTGCGGGCACGACGGCCGCGTCGGTCGCGGCGGCGGGCTCCGCAGCGGTCGCGGCCTGGCCCGTCGGGGAGGTGATGCCCAGCGCCTGCTGCATGTTCACCAGCAGGGCGTGGTCGTGCTGCAGTGCCGCCAGCTGCTGCTGGAGAGCGGTGATCTCCGCGCTGATGCGTTCCTGCTCCTTGACGTTGCGCTCCAGGTCGTCGGTGACCTGGAGGCTGTACTGCGATGCCAGTTGGGTGGCGGCCTGCGTCGTGCTCTCGGACATGGTGATGACTCTCCTCGATTCGCGGCCGTGAAGGCTCGTGAGGAACGGCGGGACATCGGGCGCGGGACATGGGGACCATGCCGATCGGCGCCCGGCAGCGGAGAACCGGAGACTGCCGCCGACTGCGCTGACACACAGATAGTACGGACGGACGGCGCCTGTTGTTCCCGTGTTTGCTGCCGGGCCGGTATACCACGTATGGCCGCCAACGTGGTATGTGCCGCGGGTTGCTCGTGCGCCTGTTCGGTGCGCGGACGTCCGGCACTCACCCGCCGTCGGGAACCTCGACGATGTTGCCGTCCTTGTCGACGGTGTGCGTCTGCCAGTAGGTGTCCCACTTGTCGCCGACATGCTCGGGGACCTTGCCCTCGGGGTAGCGGGTGTAACCCTCGGGCGGTTCCTCGCCCTCGGGGACGCACGCGCTGCCGGTGCCGCCGATGGTCATGACCGGATACTCGCCGCCGCCGCAGCTCGCCTCCCGCATGGAGCAGCCGGTCAGGACCGCGGCGGCGGTCACGCAGGCCAGGGCGAGGCCCAGGGCCGACCGCGTCGTGCGGTGAGGGCTCCCGGGTGTCGGGCGGTGAACTCGGGCGTTGGTACGCATGGTTGGCTCCCCATCGGTGGCTGGTACGGCAAGCCTCCCCCGGCGGGGGGACGCATCTCATGAGTAGGAGTACTCAGTCGGGTGGGCCGGACTGCCTGGCCCGGCCGGCCAACCGGTCCACCTCGTGCGCGGCCTCACGTGCCTCCCGCTCGGCCCGGGCCAGCGCGTCCGCGGCCGCATGCCTCCGTTCCTCGGCTTCCCGCCGCTCCCGTCCGGCCCGGTCGAGTTCCTGGTGTGCCCGCCCCAGCCGTCGCTCCGCGGCGGACACTTCCTCGCGTGCCCGGTCGTGTGCCTCGCCGGCCCGCCGCAGTGACGCGTCGGCGTCGGCCACTTCCGCGCGTGTGTCGCCGAGTTGCCGCGCGGCCTTCTCCGCGGCCCGTTCCGCCCGGGCGAGTTCCTCCCGCCGCTTGCGGCGCCGCTCGGCGAGTTCGTCCTTCGCCGGGCCGGCGGGTGCGCGACGGCGAGTGTCCGACCGGGGCCGCTCGCGCGGCGCGGGTGCGGCCTCCGGGGCCGTGTCCGCCGGGAACGCGAACGGCGGGGTGAGGGAGCTCTCCAGGCGTCCGCCGGCCCACCGGTCGGCGGCTGCCGGGTCCGCGAGGACCGCGCGCAGGGTCGACTCGACCTCCCGCCGCGCCGCTTGCGACAGCTGGTGCCCGGCCTCGCGGGAGAGCTGGGCCGCCTCCCGGGACAGGGCGGAGACGATGTGCCGGCGTTGCGCGGAGAGCTCCTTGAGGCCGTTCGCGTCCAGGGTGCGGTGTGCCTCGCGCAGTGCCTGTCCCAGCTCCAGGAACCGCCTGCTCTCCTCCGGCTGGCAGCGTCTCAGCAGGTTCGCCGCCCAGGCCGCCGTCGTGGGCCGGCGGGCGGCGTGGATACGGCGCGCGTCCTCCTTGCGGCCGGTGGTTCTGGCGGCCGCGGCGTGTTCCTCACGGCGGGAGACGAAGTCGGACGGCGGCGTCGCGTAGAGCTCGTCGAGGACGGACTCGACCGACTCCTCGTGGTCGCCCTTCTCCCGACGGCGACCGCCCTTGCCCTGCATGTTCCTCCACCTCCACCTCGGCCCCCGCTCCGGCCAGTACGACCGCCCCGCCGCTACGACCGTCCAGGCTCTGGCCCGGCCGCCCTCGCCGCCGCCTCCTCGTCGTCGTAGACGAGGAGACCGTCCGCCCGCAGTCGCGCTCCCGGGGTGGGGGAGTGGGCCGTCAGGCGGCCGTCGTGCATGAGGTGGTCCACGGGGGTGTCCCGGGCCAGGACGGCGAAGTCGGCGATGAGGCGTCGGTGGCACCGCCACCAGACGGCCTCGCCGCACATCACCGCGGTGCGTTCCCGCGCCGTCCGGTCCAGCAGCTCGTCCATGGCGGTGACGAAGTCCGGGGAGCGGGTGTGACCGGCGTACCCGCGGAACGAGGTGTTGCGCCAGACGACGTCGGGCGAGTCCGGCGCCGGCGTGCGGAAGCCGCCCAGGCGCCGCTCCCACCGGTAGGCGAGGCCCTCCTCGGGCATCCACCCGGCGAGCCGGTCCCGCAGCAGGTCGGGGTCGCGGCGGCTGCCGGGGGCCGTCCTGACATCGACCACGGCGGTGACATCGGCACCCCGCAGCAGTCCGGCCAGCGCCGTGCGGCCCGCGGTGCCGTGCCCGAACGTGACCAGGTGAGGCTGGGACATGTCGTCGGAGTCCCCTCGTCACCCGCGCCCATGCCTCCTGTCCGCGCTCACACCGGCCGCCCCGCGACCCGGCCGGCACTCACCCGGGCGTCCCGCCCGTGGGCCGCGCCCGGCCGGTGGCGGTCGCCGAACGTGCGCCGGTAGGCGTGCGGACTGACTCCGGTGGTGCGCTTGAAGCGGTCACGGAAGGCGGTCGGTGAGCCGAAGCCCACCTGGGAGGCGATGCGTTCCACCGAGTGCTGGGTGGTCTCCAGCAGATGCTGCGCCTGACGGATGCGGGCCCGGTGGAGCCACTGCAGGGGGGTGGCGCCGGTCTGTTCCCGGAAGCGGCGTATCAGCGTACGGGTGCTCATCCCGGCGTGGCCGGCGATGTCGGAGAGGGTGAGGTCGCGGGCGAGGTTCTCCCGCAGCCAGGTGAGCAGTGGCTCCATCGCGGAGCCCCCGGGTGCGGGGGTGTGGTCGTGGACGATGAACTGGGCCTGGCCGCCTTCGCGTTCCAGGGGCATGACCGAGAGCCGGGCGGCGTGGGCGGCGACCGCCGAGCCGTAGTCGCGGCGGATCATGTGCAGGCACAGGTCCAGCCCCGCGGCGGCGCCGGCCGAGGTGAGGATCTGCCCGTTGTCGACGTACAGGACGTCGGGGTCTACCTCGACCTTCGGGTGGGCGGCGGCCAGCAGGTCGGCGGCGACCCAGTGGGTGGTGGCCCGCAGGCCGTCGAGCAGTCCGGTGGCGGCCAGCGGGAAGGTGCCCGCGCAGATGGACGCGATGCGTGTGCCGTGCGCGGCGGCCGTGCGCAGCGCGTCGCGGACGGCGGGGGAGAGCGGCGCCGAGGCCGCGGCCGTACCGGGCACGATGATGGTGTCCGCGTCCCGGAGCCCGTCCAGCCCCCATGGTGCGCGCAGCGTGAACGCGCCCGCGTCGATCTCTGGCTGCTCGGCGCACACGCGGATCTGGTAACCGGGGCGTCCGTCGGGCAGCCGGGTGCGTTCGAAGACTTCGATCGGGGTGGACAGGTCGAACGGGATCACCTGGTCCAGCGCGAGAACGGCGACGGTGTGCATGGCCAGAAGGTACCTTCCCGCGGACCGGCGGACGTCGCCCCCTGCCGCCGGCGGACCCGCTGCGGACCAGCTCGGCACACACACGTCCACACCGTGGCACCATCCCGTTGATCGATGTCACCCGTGCCACGGGGAGGCCGGGTCCGGGCCGCGGTCGTCGGCCGGCCGTGCGTCGAAGCGGCGCCCGTCAGGCGATCACTTTCTCGACGAACGCCGCGAGGTTCGCCACGGTCCGCCGGATCTTCTCCTCGAGCGTGATCGTCTCGTGCAGTCGCGCGCCGGCGCCCGTCTCCCGCTTGCCCCGCACGTACAGCGAGCAGGCCAGGTCGCTGCATATGTAGGCGCCCACCGAGTTGCCCTGTTGCCCGGCCTTGCCCGCCTTCGGCGCGACCATCAGGCAGACGCCGCCGGAATGGGTGGTCAGACACATCGAGCACATGCTGCGGCGCGTCTGCCAGGAGGCGGTGGTGGAGGAGCGCAGCGCGAGTGCCGTCGGGCGGCCGCCCAGCTCGGTCACGAGGTAGGCGCGGTCCGGCGCCTGGGCATCCCGCCAGCCGAAGTAGTCCAGGTCGTCCCACGGCCGGTCGGCCAGGTCGTGGGGCACGGTCAGGCGCTTGGCGGCGCCCTTGGTGCAGTTCACGAAGGCGGCACGAATCTCTTTGTCGGTCAGGGGTTTCATATAACGCAGGCTAAGTTGCCTACAAGGTTTAGGCAAGTGCATAATAGGTTCAGGCGAACGAGAGGTTGATTATGGTGCGGGTGGGGCTGACCACGGACCGACTGGTCCGGGCGGGCGCGGAACTGGCCGACGAGGTCGGCTTCGACCAGGTGACGGTCTCCGCGCTGGCCAGACACTTCGACGTCAAGGTCGCGAGTCTGTACTCGCACGTGAGGAACTCCCAGGACCTCAAGACCCGGATCGCCCTGCTGGCCCTCGCCGAACTGGCCGACCGGGCCGCCACGGCGCTGGCCGGACGGGCCGGCAAGGACGCCCTCGCGGCCTTCGCGAACGTCTACCGCGACTACGCCCGGGAGCACCCCGGCCGCTACGCCGCGGCCCAACTGCGGCTCGACCCGGAGACCGCGGCGGCCAGCGCGGGCGTCCGCCACGCACAGATGACCCGGGCCGTCCTGCGCGGCTACGACCTGGCGGAACCCGACCAGACCCACGCCGTCCGACTCCTCGGCAGCGTCTTCCACGGCTACGTCAGCCTGGAGTTGGGCGGCGGCTTCAGCCACAGCGCCCCCGACACCCAGGAGACCTGGACCCGGATCGTGGACGCCCTCGACGCCCTGCTGCGCAACTGGCCCGCGGCCTGAGCCTCCCTGCCCCACGGACCACGACACCACAACAGCCGGAGACGACATGCGCACCACCGACGACTGGATCACCACGCCGATCACCCGGGACCTCCTGCGCGGCGCCCTCGACCTCGAGCGCACCGAGCGGGGGCTGCTGCCGCACCGGCTGCCCGCCCGGGCCCGCGCCCAGAACACCGACGGGCAGCTCGCCATGGCCGAGTCCCAGCCCTCCGGCGTACGGCTGGCCCTGCGTACCCGGGCCACGGCCCTCGAACTGGACACCCTGCCCACCAAGCGCGTCTACGTCGGCGCCCCGCCGCGTCCGGACGGCGTCTACGACCTGCTCGTCGACGGCCGGCCGGCGGGCCGGGGCAGCGTCGCGGGCGGCAACACCCTGACCATCGACATGACCACCGGCACGGCGAGTGTCGAACCCGGCCCCGCCGGCACCCTCCGTTTCACGGACCTGCCCGACGGCAGCAAGGACATCGAGATCTGGCTGCCGCACAACGAGACCACCGAACTCGTCGCCCTGCGCACCGACGCCCCCGTCGAGCCGGCCCCGGATCCGGGCCGCAGGATCTGGCTGCACCACGGCAGCTCGATCAGCCACGGCTCCGACGCCGCGAGCCCCACCACCACCTGGCCCGCGCTCGCCGCCTCCCTCGGCGGTGTCGAACTCGTCAACCTGGGCCTGGCCGGCAGCGCCCTGCTCGACCCGTTCACCGCGCGGGCCATGCGCGACACCCCAGCCGACCTGATCAGCGTCAAGATCGGTATCAACGTGGTCAACGCCGACGTCATGCGCCTGCGGGCCTTCGGCCCCGCCGTGCACGGTTTCCTCGACACCATTCGCGAGGGCCACCCCACCGTGCCGCTGCTGGTCGTCTCGCCCATCCTGTGCCCGGTCCACGAGGACACCCCCGGCCCCCTCGCTCCCGACTTCACCGGGCCGGCGGAGGGACGACCGCGCTTCGTGGCCACCGGCGACCCGGCGGAACGCGCGAGCGGAAAGCTGACCCTGAACGTCATTCGCGACGAGCTGGCCCGCATCGTGGCACAGCGGGCGGCCGAGGACCCGAACCTGCACCACCTCGACGGCCGGGACCTCTACGGCGAGGCCGACGCGGCCGAGCTGCCCCTGCCCGACAACGTCCATCCGGACGCCGCCACCCACCGCCGCATGGGCGCGCGCTTCGCCGAACTCGCCTTCACCGACCGCGGTGCCTTCTCCGGCTGACCCTCCCGACCACCGCGGCGAAGCGCCGGGCGACCTCGCGCCAGACCGCTTCGGCCGCGGGCTCGTCGCGTTCCGCCCGGCGGGAGAGTTCGTCCGGGTCCATGCCCCTGGTCCGTATCCGATCCGGATCCCAGGACCGGATCCGGTCCGCGCCCGCCTCGGGGTGGAACTGCACGCCCCACGCCCGCGCGCCCACCCGGAACGCCTGGTAAGGGCATCGCTCGCCCTCCACCAGCCAGGTGGCGCCCGGCGGCAGGGCGGTGACGGCGTCCACGTGGTGCTCGACCGCCGTCACCCGCTCCGGCAGCCCGCCGAAGAGCGGATCGCCCCCGGCCTCGGGCCGCAGACCGAGCGGGGTGCTGCCGAACTCCGGCTCGCCGTGCGCGCCCCGGACCGTGCCTCCCGCGACGTGGGCGAGGAGCTGCCCGCCGAGGCAGATCCCGAATACGGGCGCGTCCCGTTCCAGGGCCTCGGCGACCAGCGCGCGGGTGGCCGCGAGCCAGGGCGCGCGGACGTCGTCGTCGGGCAGGTAACCGCCGCCGAGCACCATGACGCCCGTGTGCGCCAGGTGCCGGGGCAGCGGTGCACCGGCGTACGCGTGGACCACGTCCAGTGACAGCCCGTCCGAGACCAGCCAGTCACCGAACCGGCCCGGTCCGCCGTCCGGACCGTTCTGCACCACCAGCAGCCGCGACACGGCCCACCTCCCGCTTCACACCCCTCGGACGACAACCCTGCCCAGGGCGGGCCGGGCCGCAACCCTCCGGCCGGATCACAGACTCGCGGCGCGGTGCGTCGGCTCGCCGTCGAGGACGGTCAGCAGCACCGGCACATCGGCCAGTTCGGTGGCCGGCACGGTGAGCGGGTCGGCGGCCAGGACGGTCAGGTCCGCGCGCTGCCCGACCGCGATCCGGCCGGCCTCGTGCTCCTCGCCCGCCGCGTACGCCGCGTTGACGGTCATGCCGCGCAGCGCCTCCAGTGCCGTCAGCGCCTGTTCCGGGCCGTGCGGGTCCCGGCCGAGGTCGCGGGTCGGCCGGCGGTGACGGGCGCCCGCCATGACGCCCAGCGGCGGGTGGGGGGCGATGGGCCAGTCGGAGCCGAGGACCACGACGGCACCGGAGTCGTGCAGGTCGCGGCAGCGCCAGGCCCGCGAGGCGCGCGGCTCGCCCAGCCGGCGGGACCAGTTGTCGGTGTGGTCGGCCCGGGTGAAGTCGCAGCAGTGGGTGGGCTGCATGGAGGCCACGACACCGAGTTCGGCGAACCGGCGCAGGGTGTCGTCCGGGACGGTCTCGATGTGCTCCACCCGGTGCCGTACTCCGCGTCCGCCCTCGGCCTGCGCCCTCTCCACGGCATCGAGCACATGACGTACGGCGGCGTCGCCGATCGCGTGGGTGGCCGTGGGCACTTCGGCCCGGTGCAGCTCGCCGATGACCCGGGTGTACTCCTGCGGGTCCGGCCAGAAGGCGTGCCGGGACTCGCCGTGGCAGTCGGGCTGTTCCAGCCAGGCGGTGCCGTTGTCGACGGTCCCGTCCATGAAGATCTTCACGCCGGCGGTCCGCCACAGCCGCCCGCCCGCACCCTGCTGCCCGATGAGCGTGCGCACACCCTCGGCGTCGGTGCCGGGCTGGCACCAGGGCGCCACCCGCAGCCGCAGCGGCAGCCGCCCCGCCTGGTCCAGCTCGCCGTAGAAGGCGAGGCTGTCGCCGTTCGCGTCCATGACATGGCCGCCCGTCAGGCCGGTGGCGGCCATGGCGCGCAGGGCCGCGGCGAGCCGTTCGCGGCGCTCCTCGCGCGTGGGCTGCGGCGCGATCCGCTCCACCAGTTCGCAGGCGGCGTCCTCCAGCAGCAGACCGGTGGGCCGGCCGTCCGCGTCGCACACCACCTCCGCCGTGGCCTGGTCGAAGGTGCGCGGCCCGGCCACCCCGGCCAGCTCCAGCGCACGCCGGCTGGCGAGCATGGAGTGCGCGTCGAAGAGCAGCAGCAGCGCGGGCACGCCGTCGAGTACGGCGTCGAAGGGTGCCGTCTCGACGGGGCGGCCGTCGAAGACGTTGGGATCGAGCCCCCACGCGTGCAGCCACGCACCGGGGGAGAGGTCCCGTACCGCGCGAGCCAGTGCCCCGCGTACCTGGTCGACGCCGGTGCAGCCCGACAGGTCGAGGCCGTGGGTCAGTTCGGCACCCGAGACGGGGTGGATGTGCCCGTCGACCAGGCCGGGCGTCACCACGGCACCCTTGAGGTCGACCACGGTGGCCGAGGCGTCCGCGAGCGCGCGGATCTCCCGGTCGTCACCGAGGGCGGAAATCCGGCCGTCGGCCGCGGCCAGCGCGGTCTGCGGCAGGAACGCGCCGGTGACCGGGTCGAGCAGCCGGGCCGAGAGCAGGATGAGAGAGGTGCGCACAGTCACTCCTTGGGGGCGGGTCGGTTCGGGGCGTCGGGAGCCGTCAGGGTGCCTGCGGGCAGGCCGAGTTCGCGTTCCGCGGTGTTCACGGGCATCAGCCGGACCGCGGGCGGATCGTCAGCGGTGTCGGCGCTGTTGACGAGCATGCCGAGACCGTCGAGGACCACCAGGATCCGGATGGCGGCCACCAGCGGATCCTCGGTGTGGAACTCGCCCCGCCGCACGCCTTCGCCGATGAGCGCCTCGAGCCGGTCGCGCCAGGCGGCCTCCTGGACGGCGACGCGCTCGCGCAGCGTGGGCCGGTAGCGGCTGAGGTGCCGGGCGTTGAGCCAGAGCCGGCTGATGTCGTCGAACGCCGCTCCGGTAGCCCGGGCGAAGAACCGCGCCAGGTGCCGCGTCGGCGTCGCACCGGCCCGGTCGGCCGGGAGCAGCGCGTCGAGTTCGGCGCCGGCGGCGTCGCCGTAGGCCTCGGCCACCAGGTCCTCCACCGCGGGGAAGTAGTGACTGATCAGCCCGGGGCGGACGCCGAGCTCCTCGGCGATCCGCCTGAGGGTGATGCACTCCAGCCCTTCGGTCAGTGCGACGCCAGAGGCTGCGGCAACGATTTCCGCACGTCTGACCGCCGGAGACTTGCGGATTCGCTTGTTCGGGATGCTTGACGGCATGGAATCGATGCTATTGAGTGTGCGACCAACAAGCAAGCAGGTGGGATACCAGCACCCCGGAGGAGCCTCATGGCGTCCACGATCCCCGACCCGCGACCCGGCACCGGCGCCGTGCGTCAGGAGGCGCCGCCACCACAGCCACCGTCCCAACGGGCGGGCCGGGTCGAGGCCCACGGCATCGACCACATCCCCGACCACGAACGCCGCGGCCGGCCCGGTCAGCTCTTCTCCGTCTGGGCGGCGGCCAACGTCACCTACCTCAGCCTGGTGACCGGCGGCGCCCTGATCCTCATGGGCCTGACGCTGTGGCAGGCCCTCGCGGTGATCGTGGTGGGCAACCTGTTCTGGCTGCTCACCGGAGTGCTCGCCATATCCGGACCGGCGGCGGGCGCCCCCAGCGAGGTCATCACGCGGGCGATGTACGGAGTCCGGGGCAACCGCGTGAACAACGCGATCGTCGGCTGGCTGATCTCCGTCTGCTACTTCGCCCTCAACCTGGCCGCCGCCGCGACCGCCGCCTTCGCCCTCGTCGAGATGGCCGGCATCACCGCGAACACCGGCGTCCGGATCGCCGTGGTGATGGTGATCGCCGCCCTCACCCTGACCATCGGTGTCTACGGCCACGGCATGATCATGAAGCTGTACCTGCCGATCACGCTCACCCTGACGGCCGCCTTCACCGTCGTCGCGGTCGGCGTCTTCCGGCACACCGACTTCGCGTACGTACCGGCCGAACCGCTCACCGGCACCGAACTGTGGGCGGTCCTGATCGCCGGCGTCACCCTCATCGGGTCCGGTCCGCTCTCCTACACCACCAGCGCGGACTTCTCCCGCTACCTGCCCCGCACGACGTCCGCCAGGGCCATCGCCGGCTGGACGGCCCTGGGCGGCTTCCTGCCCGGCGTGGCCGTCTGCTCCCTCGGAGCCCTCGCCGCGACCGCCGTCGACATGACGGACCCGCAGGCCGGCCTGAGGCAGCTCCTGCCCGGCTGGTTCGGCCCGATCCTGCTGCTCGCCCTGGTGCTCGGCACGATCGCCATCAACGCCCTGACCGCCTACAGCGCGGGACTCGCCCTCCAGGCCGTCGGCATCCGCATCCGCCGCTCCCGCAGCGTGCTCGCCGACGGCACCGCGGCCGTCGCCCTCACCCTGTACGGGCTCCTCGTCTCCGACTTCCTCGACACCGTCAGCAACGTCCTCCAGCTCACCGTCGTCCTCCTCGGCCCCGCCATGGCCGTCTACGCCACCGACATCGTGCTGCGCCGCAACCGCTACGACGGCCGGGCCCTGATGGACGAGACCCCCGGCAGCCCCTTCTGGTACACCGCCGGGGTCAGGCCGGCGGGCGCGCTGGCCCTCGCCGGCGGCGTCACCGTGGCCGCCCTCTGCGTCAACACCCTCTACACCGGGCCGATCGCCCACGCCCTGGGCGGCGTGGACCTCGCCCTGCCTGCGGGCCTCGCCGTCGCCTCGCTCCTGTACGCGCTCCTGGCACGCGGTGGAAAACCGCAGGCGCCGACGGCCT
Source organism: Streptomyces sp. NPDC028991 (assembly GCF_055564775.1). NCBI lineage: Bacteria > Bacillati > Actinomycetota > Actinomycetes > Kitasatosporales > Streptomycetaceae > Streptomyces > Streptomyces sp. NPDC028991. The sequence continues at coordinate 26,749 of NZ_JBVHVP010000012.1, forward strand.
GACGAGCGGTACCGTCCCACGCATGTCTGATGAGGACGGCTACTTCGGAGAAAGCGTCGCCGCGCGATACGACGAGTCGTCGGCGGACAGGTTCACGCCCGACGCGGTGGATCCCGCGGTCGACCTGCTGGCGGAGCTGGCGGGCGGGGGACGGGCGCTCGAGTTCGGCGTCGGCACCGGCCGGATCGCGCTGCCCCTGGCGGGCCGCGGAGTCCCGGTGCACGGCATCGACATGTCCCGGGCCATGACCTCCCGGCTCAGCGCCAAACCGGGCGGTGACGCCGTCGGGGTGACCATCGGCGACTTCGCGACGACCCGGGTGCCGGGCACCTTCACGGTCGCCTACCTCGTCTTCAACACCATCAACAACCTGACCACGCAGGACGCCCAGGTCGACTGCTTCCGCAACGCGGCCGGCCACCTGGAGCCCGGCGGCTGCTTCGTCATCGAGGTGGGCGTGCCGGAGCTGCGCCTGCTGCCGCCGGGCCAGACCGCCGTGCCGTTCGGCATCGGCCCGGCCGGCTGGGCGTTCGACACCTACGACACCGCCACCCAGGCGATGAGTTCGAACTACGTGACCATCGTTGACGGACGGGCCGAGCACTCCTCCATCCCCTTCCGCTACGTGTGGCCCGCCGAGCTCGATCTGATGGCCCGGCTCGCCGGACTGCGACTGCGCGACCGGTGGGAGGGATGGAGCCGGGCACCCTTCACCCACGAGAGCCGCCACCACGTCTCGGTCTGGGAGAAGCCCGCCGACTGACCGGGCCGGCCCGGGGACCGCTCAGCGCCGCGCCAGGTACAGGCCCAGGGCCTTGTGCAGCAGCTTGTTGAGCGGGTAGTCCCACTCGCCGAGGTACTCCACGGCCTCACCGCCCGCGCCGGTCTTGAACCGGAGCAGCCCCAGCAGGTGGTTGTCCTCTTCCAGGGTGTCGGTGATGCCGCGGAAGTCGTAGACGGCCGCGCCGAGTTCATGGGCGTCGCACATCATCCGCCACTGGAGCGCGTTGCCGGGCTGCACCTCGCGCCGGCGGCTCGTGGAAGCGCCGTAGGAGTACCAGACGTGCTCGCCGACGGTCAGCATCGTGGCCGCGGCGAGCACCTCCCCGTCGTGGTGGGCGAGGTAGAGGCGCATGCGATCGGGGTCCTCGGCCGTCAGCGCGGTCCACATGCGCTGGAAGTAGGCGAGGGGGCGCGGGACGAACCGGTCCCGTTCGGCGGTCTCGACGTAGAGCTCGTAGAAGGCCGGGAGATCCTCGTGGTCCCCCCGGACGACCTTCACGCCGGCCTTCTCGGACTTCTTGATGTTGCGGCGCCACTGCTGGTTGAAACCGTTCCGGATCTGCTCGAGTGACCGTCCGGCGAGCGGCACCTGGCACACGTAGCGCGGCTGGCCCGCGGCGAAGCCGTCGTCGCCGCCCGGCGCGGTCCGCCGCCAGCCCATCCGGCGCAGCCGCTCGGCGACGCCGTCGGCGCCGGGCTCCGACACGGTGGCCTCCACGTCCCCCAGCCGCCGGGCCCCTGGTTCGGCGATCGCCGCCTTGACCGCCTCGGCACTCCAGCGCCGGGCCACCACAGGAGGCCCCATCCTCACCGAGAAGGCGCCCCGCTTCTTCAGGTGGGCCAGCATCGGCTCCAGCCACCGCTCCAGGTCCGCCGCGCCCCAGTCGATGACCGGGCCCTCGGGCAGATAGGCCAGGTACCGCTTCAGCTTCGGCAGCGGCCGCAGCAGCACCAGCCCCGCCCCCACGAGGTCGCCGCCCTCGTCGAACCAGCCCAGGCTCTCCGCCCGCCAGTCCGGTTTCACGTCGCCCCACGAGGGCGTCTGCAGGTGACTCACGGACGGCCGGGCCGCGACGAAGGCCAGATGTTCCTCGCGGGTGATCACCTTCAGGTGACAGCTCATGGGTCGGGTCCCTTTGATCGGCGTTGCTCGGCTTCGGTCGACGGGGGAAGCGGCGAAGGCGCGGAGTGCGGTTGCCGTCCCGCACCTCACAGGGAATACCGGCCGGGGCCGATGCGCGCGCTGTCGCCCTGCTGTTGACCCGTGTGCGCCGTCCGGCGCGCGCGATCGGGGGCGGGGTGTGAGCGTGGACGGGTTGGGCGGTGCGGGCGGGACGGACGGAGTGGACGGTCATGGCGCGGGCGATCTGGACAGGTGTCGTCACCTTCGGGCTGGTGTCGGTGCCCGTCGGCCTGTTCACGGCGACGCAGGACCACACGGTCCACTTCCACCAGCTGCAGCGCGGCACCTCGGACCGGATCCGCAACCGGCGGGTCAACGAGCGCACCGGCAAGGAAGTCGGCCCCGGTGACATCGTCAAGGGCTACGAGGTGGGCGAGGGCGAATACGTCGTCGTGGAGCCGGAGGAGCTGGACGAGATCGCGCCGGGCCGCTCCCAGGCCCTCGAGATCACCGACTTCGTCGACCTGGACCGCATCGCGCCGGTCTACTTCGGCCGCACCTACTACGTCGCCCCGCGCGGCAAGGAGTACCTCAAGGTCTACGAGCTGCTCCGCACGGCCCTCGCCGAGGCCGGCAAGGCCGGCGTCGCCACCTTCGTCATGCGCAACCGGCAGTACCTGACCGCGCTCCGTGCCGAGGACGAGGTTCTGGTCCTGCAGACGCTGCACTGGGCCGACGAGGTGCGCGACCCGGTCGAGGAGCTGCCCGAGCTGCCCTCGGGCCGGGCGGGCCGGGGCAGGGAACTGGACATGGCGATGCGCCTCGTCGACGCCCTCAGCGGCCCCTGGGACCCCGCCCGCTACCACGACACCTACCAGGAGAAGGTCCGCGAGCTGGTCCGGGCCAAGGCCGAGGGCAAGGAGGTCGCCGTCGCGGAGGAAGCACCCCGGGCCACCGACGTCGTCGACCTGATGGAGGTCCTGCGGGGCAGCCTCGAGCAGGCGAAGGGAGCCGGCGCCGGACAGGCACCGGCGAAGGCGAGGAGCACCGGCGGCAAGCATTCCGCGGCACCGCGGAAGAAGGCCACCGAGTCCCGGAAGAAGGCCGCCCCACCGTCCCGCAAGGCGCCGCCCGGACGGGGCGGGCTGCGGGAGCTGAGCAAGGCGGAGCTCTACCAGCGGGCCACCGACCAGGACATCGCCGGACGGTCGAAGATGAGCCGCGAGGAGCTGATCGACGCCCTCACCGGCGCCGGCGGCGGCCGGAAGAAGAAGACGACCGCCGCCTGAAGCACCACTCAGTGGTCACTGAGCATGCCTTCCCGCAAACGGGCCAGCAGCCGCGAGATCAGACGGGACACATGCATCTGCGAGACCCCGAGGCGTTCACCGATGTCCTTCTGGGTGAGCTCCTCGACGAAGCGCCAGTGGATGATCTGCCGGTCGCGTTCGTCCAGCTCGGCGATCATCGGGGCCAGGGCGTGGAAGTCGTCCACGAGCGCCAGCGCGGAGTCGTCCGCACCGATGAAGTCCGCCAGCGCCGACTCGCCGTCCTCGCTGCCGTTGATGGCCGCGTCCAGCGAGGCGGAGTTGTAGCCGTTGGCGGCCAGCCGGGCCTCGACGACCTCGTCCTCCGGGAGGCACATCAGCTCGGACAGTTCCCTGGTGGTGGGATTGCGGCCGAGGCGGCTGCGCAGCTCCTCGGTGGCCCGGGCCAGCTGGACACGGGCCTCCTGGAGCCGTCGGGGCACATGCACGGCCCACGAGGTGTCACGGAAGAACCGCTTGATCTCGCCGACGATGTACGGCACGGCGAAGGAGGTGAACTCGACCTCACGAGTCAGCTCGAACCGGTCGATGGCCTTGATCAGGCCGATCATGCCGACCTGGACGATGTCCTCCATCTCCTCCGGCCCACGGCTGCGGAACCGGCCGGCCGCGAAGCGGACCAGGGACATGTTCATCTCGATCAGCGTGTTGCGCGCGTACTGGTATTCGGGGGTGCCCTCCTCGAGCACCGCCAGCTGCTCGAAGAACAGCTTCGACAACTGCCGCGCGTCCTTGGGCGCCACCTTCGACGGGTCCGCTACCTCCGGCATGCCGGAGGTGGTGTGCTCGGTGATCCGTGCGGTCGTCGTCGCCATGATGGTGCCCTCCCAGTCGATCGGCCCCCGTCGCTGCCGTCTTGTCGGCCAACGACAGAGCGCCTACCCCGGGTCAAGGCACGCACACATGCATCCGCGGTCCGCGTGCCGGGCGAGCGGACCCGACACCGTGTCAGAGCCCGAGGTAGAAGCGGACGGTGGTGCCGCCGTCCGTCGCGTGCACCCGCACCAGATCGGCGACGTAGTGGACGAGCAGCAGGCCACGGCCGCCGATCTGCCCTCGCTCGGGCGGCCGGCGTCCCGCGAGCGGGTCCGCGAGGCGTCCCTCGTCACGGACCTCGCACACCAACTGCCCCGACTCGGTCCAGACCGACAGCGTCCCGTGACCGCCGCCGTGGACCACGCTGTTGGTGGTGAGCTCCGCCACCGCCAACTCCGCGTCCGCCAGGCGCGGTTCGGCCAGCCCGAGCGACGCGGCCCGGCCGACGGTGAAGCGGCGCGCCTCGGGCAGCTCCCCGGCACCGAACGCGAAGACGTCGGCGTCCGGCGCGGGACTCAGCGGCTGGTTGTAGCGGGCGACGACCGCGGGCCAGTCGTAGGTCTCGCTGGCCTGCTCCCGGCCTTCGGCGATGACCGTCGGATGGGTGACGAAGGCGTCGGTCAGGACGTCCGCGTCCAGCCGGGCCTCGTCGTAGGGACACAGGATCGTCGCGGAACGGCCCGCGAAGGCCGCGTTGATCAACGCCTCGTGCTGGGCGCACGCGGGGTACTCCACCGCGCTGCGCCCGGCCCAGACCGGCTCGCCGATGATGCGCACCCGTTCGTGCGCGTGCGCGTCGGCGAACGCCCTGAGCACGCCGGGGATGATCCGCCCCGGATTGCGCCCGGCCTCCGACATGTCCAGGAAGGAGACGTCCCGCGCGTCCCTTCCCAGCCCCGCTCTGATCAGCTCCAGATTGGGGGCGGGCACGGCCACCGCCACCGGCTGACCCGCGGCCAGCCCCTCCCGTACGAACGTCACCGTCCGGTCGGTGTACTCGTGCTCCGAGCGGTAGAACAGCGCCGGATGCGCGAAGGTGTCGTCGGTGGTCACCGTGCTCATCGCGGCGCCACCTCGATCCGGTGCAGGGACGGCCAGAACATCTCCAGCACCCGCGGCAGCTGCGGCGGGGGCTGCTCCACCACGACCCGCCCGCCGGACAGGTTCATCGCGGTCACGGCGAGTGCCGTGACCCCGGCCACGTCGACGAACCGCACCCCGGACAGTTCCACGTAGGACACGTCCGTGTGCTGCCTGGACAACTCGGTGAGGGCCTTCTCCCAGGACGGGCGGGTGGTCACGCTGATCTCTCCGCTGGCCCGGAGGCCGGGACGACCGGACAGCGGGCCCACCTCCAGCACGGCCCCGCTCCGCACCCGGAGCGGTTCGCCCCCGGGGCCTGTGGCTTCCACACTCGGTCTCCTTCGGAAATCCGCCGGGTCTCCGTCCCGCCCCGGGTGACTCATCCGGCGAAGCAGCCTATCGCGAACGAACGCCGTACACCGGTGTGGGACAGAACATGCGAGGGCGGCACGAAGCGGGGAACAAGACAGTGAGTGTCCTCGAAAGGGAAGGCCCCGACATGTTCGAAGCAGACAACATTCGCGACTGGCGTGGACATGACGTCGTCGACGGCGACAACCGCAAGATCGGGACTCTGGAGTCCGTCTACTTCGACACCGGCACCGACCGTCCCGCGTTCGCCGCGGTCATGATCGGCCTGCCGACCCGTCGGCGTCTCGTCTTCGTCCCCGTGGACAGGGCGACCGTCGGTCCGGGCTACCTGAAGGTGAACTACGACAAGGGGCTGGTCAAAGACGCGCCCGGGATCGACCCGGACGGCGAACTCGCGGCCGAGGACGAGGGCGCCGTCTTCGCCCACTACCACCTCCCCTACGAACAGGGCAGCCGCGGCGAACGCCGGCTCGGCAGGCGCTGAACCGGCCACACCCAGCGGCACACCGGGCAAGGAGGCACCGGGGGCCGACCGGGCCGTCAGCCGGCCCGGTCGGCCCCTCCTGTGCACCACGGCGGCCGGACGGGCCTGGGGTGTCGCTTGGGACACCGGCGTCGACCAGCCACGTCACTTCCCAGCCACGTCACTTCCCAGCCACGTCACTTCCCCGCGACCCGATCCGGGCGACGGACCCTAGGCGAGTTCCGCGCCCCGTTCCGCCGCCTCCGTCTCGGACGTCGAGCTGCCCGTCGCCAGGGTGCCCCCGGAGCTCTCCAGGTGGGCCCGCACGAACCACTGGAACTGTTCCAGGTCCCTGAGCTGACCGATCAGGAGGTCCTCGGTGGCGGGGTCGATGTCCCCCGCCTCCTTCACCGCCGCGCGCACGCCCTCGATCACGCCGGTGTACACGACGTCGAGCGCGCCGAGATGGGCGATGGCGTCGGCCCGGCCGATCGAGTAGTCGTCCCAGGGCCGTTCGGCGACCAGGGCCCCGGGCGTGCCCTGTGCCACCCCGCCCAGAGCGGCGATGCGCTCCGCGACGTCGTCGGCCATCTCGCGCACCTGGTCGACCTGCGGGTCGATCATCTCGTGCACGGCGATGAAGTGCGGGCCCACGACGTTCCAGTGCACGTGCTTGAGGGTGAGATGGAGGTCGTTGAGGGCGTGCAGCCGAAGCCGCAGCACGCCGATCAGCCGGCCGGCGGCCTCACGCTCGATGCCGGGGACCGTGTACTTCGGGGTCAGGTCGTGCGTCATGGCGGACACCAGCTCCTCATGCGTTTCGTACCTCGTTGCACGTGCACGACTGCCCCGCATCGGCGACGACAGACATGCACGAGCGCTGTCCCTGAGGAGGACGGGTCTCCCCCGGGCGGGTGAGTCAACCGTCGCTACGTCCTTCCGGTGCGCCGTTTCGGACCGTTCCCGGGACCGACGCCGGGCCGACGGCCGGCCGACAGGATGATGTACATGACCACGACACCACAGCACCCCGCCCCGGCCCGCTGGGCGGTCGTCGCCGCTCACGCGATCGCGCTCCTCACCCTGCCGACCGGGCTCTGGCGCCTCCTGCTGGCTGCCGGACAGCCGGCCGGTTACACCGACGCGGGGTACGAGGCGATGGGCATCGCCGGATGGGGCGTGGTGTACGTGGTCGGACTGAGCGTGGTGAGCGAGGCGCTGGCCCTGCTCACGCTCGGCCTGGTCCGGCCCTGGGGCGAGGTGGTCCCGCGCTGGATCCCGCTGGTCGGAGGGCGGCCGGTCCCGGTGATGGCGGCGGTCCTCCCGGCGGGCCTGGGCGCCGTCGCGCTGACCGCCCTGTGGACCCCGTTCGTGTGGTGGTGGGCCACCCCCCACCCGGACATGACGCCGCTCGGCGACACGCTCCTCGGCTTCGCCTACCTGCCCCTGGTCGCCTGGGGGCCCCTGCTCGGCGCCGTCACCCTCTCCTACCACCGCCGGCGGCGTTCCGTGGCGGTCGGGGCCGAGCGCGCGCCGATCACCGGGGGCCGGTGACGGGTGCGCCGGCCGCGGACCGGCTCTCGCCCCCGGTACGCGCGCCGCGCGCCCGCGACGTCAGGTGGGTGGAGCCGGCAGGGGCATCGCGGCGAGCGCACGCGCCGCGTGGACGAGGTTGGACGCCATGGCCCGGCCGGTCGAGGTCGACCAATCGTGACCGCGGTCGTCGTCGAGGTAGTCGGGGCCGGGCCCGGGGCCCAGGTGCCAGTAGGTCCAGGCCTGGCCCGGGATGGTGTAGCCGATGTCCGCGAGCCCGCCGCTGATCTCACTGATGACGTGGTGGGCGCCGTCCTCGTTCCCGGTGACCAGGACGCCGGCGACGCGGTTGTAGGCGACGGGGCGCTCCTGGTCGTCGGTCTCGCCGAGCATGGCGTCCATGCGTTCGAGGACTCGCTGGGCGACGGAGGACGGGCGGCCGAGCCAGGTCGGCGAGGCGATGATCAGGATGTGCGACGCCAGCAGCTTCTCGTGCACGCCCGGCCAGTCGTCGCCCTCTCCCATGTCGGTCTCGACTCCCGGTTTCAGGTTCAGGTCGACGGCCCGTACGACGTCCACCTCCACCCCGTGGCCTTTGAGCGCCGCGATGACCGTGGCGGCGAGGGCCTCGGTGTTCGACGGCTGGGGGGAGGGCTTGAGGGTGCAGTTGACGACGAGTGCGCGCATGCCTGGTCCTCTTCCCCGGACGACGGCTTCCGATCGTCCGGACGCGGGGCCGTTCACCCGCCCGGGCGCGCGGCGGCCGGGGGCCGAACAGCGGGGGAGCGGGGAGGAGGGAGGGGCCGGGCGAACGGTGGCCCGGCCATGGCCGGCTCAGGGCAGGACGATGCCGTCCAGCCTGCCCTGCTTGGCATCGTCGACCAGCGACGAGAACTGGTCGGCGCTCATCTGCACGCGCTGGCCGAAGTCGTCGGTCAGGACGATCCGTTGCTCTGCCGGGGCGTCGGCGTCCACGAACAGCCGGGGGCAGCCGCAGTCGCAGTTGCCGCAGAACGTCGCGACGGGCTCCAGTCCGTGAGGATCTGTCATACCGGTGCACCTTCCGTGGGAGACGGGTGACCGTGCCGGTGTCCGCACCGGCGGTCGTGGGGAACCGACTGGGAGATACCCGGCGCGGCGGCCGCGGACGCGCACCCGTGCCGGACGCCGAGGCACGGCGGGCGGTTGCCGTGCGCCGGTGCTACCGCGCCCGCTTCCGCTGCTCCGGTTCGGCGAGGACGGCCGGGAACCGGACGGGCCCTTCGTCCGACCGTAAGTGTGTGCGGTGTGGTGCGTTGTGGTGCGGATCACACGCCTGGTCTTGAGTGGGGTGCCGGACCGGAATCCGTACCCACCGGTGATCACGGAAGCCCGGATGCAAGGATGAGGCCGCCATGACTGCAGGGTGGTGTTCTCGCACGGTACGGGCCGCGGTGTTCGCGGCCGTCTGCGTGCTGCTCGCCGCCCTGGGCCACCTCCTGATGTCCGAAACCGCGGTGCCCTGGTGGGCCTTGGCCGCGGGCGCGCTGGCGACGGGCGGCAGCGCCTGGTGGCTCGCGGACCGGGAACGCGGACCGTTCACCGTCGTCTGTGTCGCCGTGGCCGCCCAGACCGTACTGCACGCCTCCTTCTCGCTCGCCCAGGCCGCACAACAACCGCGGCCCGCGGGTGACGAGTCCCTCGCGCGCCGGTGGCTGGACATCCTGCTGTGCCGGATGCCGTCCGGCCCGGGCGCGGGGCAGGGCGCCGTACCGACGTCCGTGGGCGCCGCGGGCCACGGCCCCCACGCCGGGCACTCCATGCCGGGCGTGGATGCCGGGCACTCCATGCCGGGCGTGGATGCCGTGCACGCCGTGGACCCCGCGGTCCATGGCATGGGCGGCATGTCCTCGACCGGCATGCTCATCGCCCACCTGGTGGCCGCGCTGCTGTGCGGACTCTGGCTCGCCCACGGCGAGCGCGCCGTCTTCCGCGTCGCGCGGTGCCTCGCCGCCCGGCTCGTCGCGCCACTGCGCCTGCTGCTCCGGCCGCCCGCGCCGCCGCACCGGCCGCGCGTCCGGGCCCGCCGGGCGGCTTCGCACCGGGCACCGCGCCGTCTTCTCCTCGCCCATGCGATCACTTCTCGGGGTCCGCCCGCCGGGGTCGCTGTCATCTGACGACAGCAGTTCCCCGAGGCCGCCGGCGAACCCGCCGAGCCGTCGCGCCGCCGGCGCCGCGCCTCGGGCACCGGCCGTGCGCTCCCGTGCCCGGCCGCCCACCCCGTAGCCGGTCTCACCGCGCCGCCGGGCCGTCCCGCGCGGACCGGCCCCGCCCGGAGACCGGATCCCGAATCCCGAATCCGAGAAGGACGGCACAGGTGATCACTCCTGCCCTGCCCCCACCACGCCGGCAGCCGGTCATGGACGCGAAGGAGGCGTCGATCACGGCCTGGGCACTGGCCGCGCGCACCGGCGACCCCGACGCCGTCGACCGGTTCGTCCGCGCCCTGCACCGGGACGTCCGCCACTACGTGACCTTCCTCGGCGCCGATCCGCAGAGTGCCGACGACCTGACGCAGGACACCTTCCTGCGGGCGCTCGGCAGCCTGCACCGCTTCGAGGGGCGTTCCTCGGCCCGCACCTGGCTGCTCGCCATCGCCCGTCGCGCGGTGGTCGACAGCATCCGTTACCACTCCTGCCGGCCCCGCCTGGCGGCGACGGACGACTGGGAGTCGGCCGTGGAGCGCGCCCAGCCGCGCGGCCTGCCCGGTTTCGACGACGGCGTCGCCCTCGCCGACCTGCTGGCCACGCTGCCCGACGACCGCCGCGAGGCGTTCGTCCTCACCCAGATGCTGGGGCTGCCCTACGCGGAGGCGGCCGACGTCAGCGAGTGCCCGATAGGGACGGTGCGTTCACGCGTCGCCCGGGCCCGGACCTCGCTGATCGAGTGGCTGAACGACGCCGAGCGCCCCGTGCCGGTGGCCGCGTCCGCGTGACGCCGCCCCGGACGGTGGTGGGCCCGGGCCCCTGGGCCCACCTCGGCAGCCCGGTCCCACCTCGGCCGCCCGGGGTCACTTCACCCCGGCCGCCCGGGGGCACCCCACCCCGGCCCGCCGGGCCAGGCCCCGGCTGCCGTCGGCCCGCCGGCTGACGAACGTCTCCGGCGTCCGCGGCTTGCCGCCGTCCACGACGCCCTCGACCCCGATCACGGCGACCCCGATCACGGCGACCCCGATCACGGCGACCCGGACGCGTGCGCGCGCTTGGCCGAGGAGTCCGGCACGCGGCGGGTGCCGGGCATCGGCCGCGGAACGGGGGCGCCCGGCCGTACACCGGTCGCCCGACGCGCCCCGGACCGGGTGGCCAGGAGCGGGACCACCGGAAACCGGCAACCGACTTCGTCCCCTCGCTGCCGGGCCGCACCCATGACCCGGCGTACCCGGGCGCCCATCCTTGGTCCCATGGCCCGCTTCCAGCACACCGTGACGCTCGCTCCCTTGCCCCGCCCCTGGTTCGAGTCATGTGTCGACACCCTCCACGACCTCGCGGAGGATTTCGACGTCGACGGAGGGTGCCTGCGCCTGCCCGGCGGGCGGCCACTTCCCGGCCTGGTCCTGACCGAGGGAAGTCACCTGCGGCCGGGCGCCCGCTACCGGCCCGTCCACGAGGAGGACGGGCAGCCGGACCCCGGCCAGGAGGTCACCGTCCTCGCCTGGGACCGCCACCGCGAGACGGCGCTGGAGGTCGTCACCGTCGAGGACGACCCGGCACTCCGCGCCCGACTGGCCTGCGTGATCCGGCTGCTGACCGCCGCGCGGCCACGAGAGGCGTCCCTCTCGGCGACGATGCGGACGAGCGGGGGCAAATGGGCGAAGTACCTCGGCGGAACCGCACGTCTGGACCTCGACCTCGGCAGGTGGTGGCCGTCGGCGGCAGGCCGCGGCCGCCGCACCCTGGCCGCGCCCCTGAGCGGCACCCTCACGCACGCACTCGCCCGCGCCACCGTGACGGCCGTGCCCCGCCCGGCCCCCGACGGACGCTGGCGGGTGACGGTGAAGGCGCGGGTCAGGGGCCGCTCCTTCGCCCGTCCCCTGCTCCCCGTGGCGATGGCCGTCACGGGGCGCCGCGCGCACAGGGCCTTCGCCGAGGCGCTGGACGGCGCGGCGCGGGAGTGGAACGCGCGGCTGCCCGCACTGGTCCGGATGGAAGGGGAGGAACTGCGCGCGGAGTTGACCGGGGCGCTGCTCGCCCCTCGAGACGACCGCACGCCGCCTGCTCGCCGTCGGATGACACCCCGTTAGGGTGCCCGGAATGAACTCCACAACCGTGCGCGGCGCCACGATCCACTACGACGACTTCGGCCCCTCGACGGGGCTCCCGGTCCTTCTGATCCACGGGCACCCCTTCAACCGCACCCTGTGGGCGCCGCAGGTGACGGCGCTGACGGGAGCCGGTCACCGGGTCGTCACCCCCGACCTGCGCGGCTACGGCCGCAGCAGCGTGAGCGCCGGCAAGGTACTGCTCGCCGACTTCGCCGACGACCTCGCCGGACTCCTGGACCACCTGGACATCGAGCGCGCGGTGGTCGGCGGCGTCTCCATGGGCGGTCAGATCACCATGGAGTTCCAGCTCCGTCACCCGGGGCGGGTACGGGCCCTCGTCCTGTCCGACACCTCCGCGCCCGCCGAGACCGCCGAGGGCAGGCAGTTCCGCAACCGCCTGGCCGACCGGCTCCTCGCCGAGGGCATGGACGGTTACGCACACGAGGTCATCGACAAGATGCTCGCCGCGTACAACGTCACCGCGATGCCGGACGTGGCCGCCCGCGTCCTGGAGATGATGTGCGCCACCGACCCGCGCGGCGCCGCGGCGGCACTGCGCGGACGTGCCGAACGCCCCGACTACCGGGAGGTCCTGGCCGCCGTCGAGGCGCCGGTCCTGATCGTGGTGGGCGCGGACGACGCCTACACCCCGGTGTCGGAGGCGGAGTCCATCCAGCACCTCGTCCCGCACGCCACCCTGGCCGTCGTCGACAAGGCCGGCCACCTCCCCGGCGCCGAGCAACCCGAGCGCTTCAACGCCGTGCTGCTGGACTTCCTGGCCACTCGGATGTGACCACGGAGCCCTCCGGGGGTGTCAAGGTTTGGTCGACACGATGCATGCCGTCAAGGAGACCTTGACGGCATGCACACTCCGACGCGCCCCGCCCCAGCCGCGCAGGCGACCGCCACCGGTCTGCCCGCCATGGCGGCCTCCCTGGTCGCCCTGGCGATGTCACTCGTCGACGGCCTCGGCACCCCGGCCTACCTCGTCCTGGTGGCCGCGGACCTCCTGGTCGTCCTCGTCATGGGAGTACTCCTCGCCGCCTCCCCGGCGCGGAACGCCGCGCGGTGGTGAGGAGACGAGCAGGCTCCTCCGTGAAGCGGTCCAGGGCGCGCGAGCCGCGGGGCAGAGCTGGGACACCGTGGGCGGTGTCCTCAGTGTCAGCAGGCAGGCCGCGCAGCAGAGGTTCGCCGGCAAGGGGCGGCCCGGTCCGGACGCGTCCGGTACGGCGGAACGGCGGGTGCTGACCCCGCTGACCGCGTTCAACGAGATGCAGGCTCTCGCCGAAGCCGGGGCGGACGGTTGGCACGTGGTCGACTTCGGCCCGTTCTTCCATGTCGTCGAGAAGTCCGGCCGCCCCTGGGAACACCGCAGGGTTCCCTTCGCTGTCGGCGCCCGGCACCGCCGGACGGAGGAAAAGGGGTGGTCGCAGGTCGGCCCCGGAGCGTTCCCCTGGCGGTACTACAAGCGCCCCGTTCGGCGCGTGCGGGGCGCACATGGTGAATGAGTGAGCCCTGTACGCGCCCCCGCGGCGGTACGGACAATGCGCAGTGGCCGTGACCACGCGGCGGGAGGCGCCGGGTCGTCCACCGCCGCCCTCCGGGGAAAGCAGGTCGATCGCCATGCTGTTGCGACTGCCCACGTCCGTGTCCGAAGCGCAGGAGTGCATGGCCGAGGGAGCGGTGCCCATCGGCGGTGCCACGCTCGTGTGGGCCACCTGGCAGCGGGACGGCTTCCCGGAACTGGCCATGTCGCTGCGGAACCTGCCCGAGGCGACGGCGGTCGGACCCGAGGCCCTGGGGGCGGCCGTGGTGCTGCACCGCATCGACGACCGGGTGCCGGGGGTGCTGCGCGGGGCGGCCGGCACGGTGGGCACCGGAGCGGTACGCCGGGCGGCCACGGTCGGCGGCAACCTGGTCGGCAGCAGCCTGCGCTGCCTGCTGCCCGCGGCCCTCGTCCTGGACGCCCGCGCCACGGTGCTGGGGCCGGACCGGCCCTATGAGACCGACCTCGCCGAGGTCATGGCGAAGCGTCACCTGCTGCTGAGCCTGAGCTGGCGCACCCCGATAGCCAGCGGCTACCGCAAGGGGCCCGCCGAAGCCGGGGGGCCGCCGCCGCTGGTCGTCGCCACCGCCGTGCACGCCGACGGCGAGGGGCGGCGCCGCCTGCGGATCGCCGTCCGCGACGGTTACGAGGTACTCGGCGAGACCGCACCGTGCGAGTCGGGCGCCGACGAGGCCCTCGCCGCTCTGGAACGTACGGACGTCGGCGCCCTGCCTCCCGGGGCCCGGGACGTGGTGCGTGAGCAGGTCGCCGACATCCTGGGCCCGCTCTCCGATCGCTGACGGAGCCGCCGGGCAGCCGGGCCGCCGGCCCGGCGGGCATCCTCAGCCGTTGGCCAGCGCCTTCACGCGGTCGAGCGCCCCGTTGAACTTGTCGTGGTCCCCGACGGTCGGACCCGAGGAGGTGTACTGCCACATCGTGTGGACGTCCCAGCCGGCCGGCAGGGGCCCGACGGTCGAGGCGTACCGGGCGATCCACAACGGGTTGGTGGAGCCGAAGCCGCTGTAGTCCCCGGTGCACTGCTTCCACCAGTTCGTGGAGGTGTAGATCACGGCCTGGCGGCCGGTGCGCTCCTTGTACCGGTCGAGGAAGTCCCGGATCCAGTCGACCATCTGGCCCGACGTCCTGCCGTAGCAGGTGTCCCCGTACGGGTTGTACTCGATGTCGAGGACGCCCGGCAGCGTCCTGCCGTCCTTCGACCAGCCCCCGCCGTGGTCGACGAAGTAGTCGGCCTGGGCGGCACCGCCGGCGCCGTCCGGGATGGCGAAGTGGTAGGCGCCGCGGATCATGCCGACGTCGTACGAACCGTCGTACTGCTGGGAGTAGTAGGGGTTGCGGTAGGACGTTCCCTCGGTGGCCTTCGTGTAGGCCCACTTCACCCCGCTGTTCCAGAGGGTCGGCCAGGCGACGTTGCCCTGATGGCTGGAGACGTCCACGCCTTCCGTCTGGGTGGCGCGGGTGCCGGCGGGCCGCCCCTGGACCCCCTCGTGGGCGAGGACGCCGCTGCCCATGTAGGCGGTACCGCGGACAGGCGTCCCCGCGTCGTCGGCCGACGCGGGGACCGCGGACAGGGTGAGGACGAGGGACTGGGAGGCGAGGACGACGCCTGACGTGAGCAGGCGGCGTGAGTGGCTGGAAGCCACGGCTATGGGTCTGCGCATGGCACCATCCGATCCGCTGTCACGCTCCACCGCATCCCACAGGCGCCCAGACGGTGTTGGGCGGTGCGCTCCCGGGGGACGGGGCCTCGCCGAGGGTATCGCCGTCCCGGATCGAACCGGTCCCGGAACGCCGCCGGAACGAACATCGGCACGGTCGTGCCCGGCGCGTACACCGCGAGCAGTGCCCCGCCCCGCCGGGGGCCCCGCCGATCGAGGCCACCGTGAGCACACTGCCGAGGATGGGACCGGCACAGAAGCCGGTCGGCGTACACCGCGTCCAGTGCCGCCACGGACGGCGCCGAACCGGACCGGCGCGCGCCCGCGGCCCGCTGCATACGGCGGCAACCGAAGCCCACGCCAGGCAGTTGCGCCCCTCCTGAGCGACGCACGTGGAAGGACGTATGCGGGAGGGACGTATGCGGGAGTCGCCCTGCGTGCCCGGCGCCGTGCCGGCCGAGGCGCCTATGGGATCGGCACCGCCTGTCCCGTGACCCGTGTGCGCGGGTCCCGCGGGTTCACGTCGACGAGCAGGTCGCTGGGGCGGCCCATGTCCTCGCCCTGGCGGATCGCGATCGTGCCGGGTCGGGTGACCAGGCCCAGCTCACGGAGGTACCCGCCGAAGGCGGCGGCCGCCGCTCCCGTCGCCGGGTCCTCCACGACACCGCCGACGGGGAACGGGTTGCGGGCGTGGAAGCGCTCCGGCGACTCGCGCCACACCAGGTCCACCGTCGTCCAGCCGTGCCGCCGCATGACCTCGGCGAGCCCGTCGAAGTCGTAGTCGAGGGCGGCCAGCCGGGCCCGTGACGCCGCGGCGAGCACCAGGTGGTCGTTGCCGCCGAACGCCACATGCGGGGGCAGGGCGGGGTCCAGGTCGTCCGGAGCCCAGCCGAGCGCTCGGAGGGCCGCGGCCGACTCGGTGGCGAGGGCCGGGCGGGAGCGCGTCGGCACGCTGGTGAGGGTGGCCCGCACCGCGCCGGCGTCATCGGCCGCGGTGGACACGGGGATCTCGCCGGCGGGCGTCTCGAGGACGATGTCGCCGGGCCCCAGCCGCTCGGCGAGGGCGACGGCCAGCGCGACCGTCGCGTGCCCGCAGAACGCCACCTCGGCGAGGGGACTGAAGTAGCGGACCCGGAACCGGCGCGCCGACGCGTCGCCGCCGGTGACGAAGGCGGTCTCGGAGTACCCCACCTCGGCGGCGATCGCCCGCATCGCGGTGCCGTCGAGGCCGGAGGCGTCGAGGACCACCCCGGCCGGATTCCCGCCCACCGGGTCGTGTGTGAAGGCGGAGTAGCGCAGGATCTCGGTCTCGTTCGGCGGCTCGGAACGGTCTGCCGCGTCGCTCGTTCCCGTCACGTCGGTGTTCATGGCCTCCACGCTGCCACCCGGGGCCGATCGTGTCCAACGATGGATCATGATACGTGCCATCGTGAAACGGCATAGGGTGGCCGCGTGGACACCCGGCTGCTGACGACCTTCACCACGCTCGCCCGCACGGGCGGCTTCACCGCTGCCGCCGCCGAACTGCATCTGGCCCAGTCCACGGTCACCGTGCACATCCGCACCCTGGAACGGGACCTCGGTGTGCGGCTCTTCGACCGCCTGCCCACCGGCGCGCTGCTCACCGACAGCGGCCGGCGGCTCCTGGAGCGGGCCGAGGAGGTACTCGACGCCCTGGCGCGGTTGCGCGCCGCCTGCGACGACACCGGCGTGGTGTCGGGGCGGGTGGTGGTCGGCAGTCCGGAGTCCCTGTGCGCGAGCCGTCTGCCCGGCGTCGTCGCCGCCCTGCGGACGACCCACCCGGAGGTGGACGTCCACCTGTACGCGGCCGGGACCGCCCAGTGCCTGGAAGGACTGACCTCGGGACGGCTCGACCTGGCTCTGCTGCTGGAGGAGGAGACGGAGTTCCCCGACGTCACGGGCGAACCCGTCTCCCACGAGCCGCTCGCCCTCGTCTCCGCTCCCGGGCACCCCCTCGCCGTACGGGCGCACGCGGCCAGCTGGCCGGAACTGGCGGCGGAGAGCTTCTTCCTGCTGGAGGAGGGCTGCTCCTACAGCGACGCGCTGGCAAGGCGGTTGCTCGACGTGCCGGGTGGACGGCCGAGGCTGACCCGGTTCGGAAGCGTGGACGCCGCGCGCAACTGCGTGGCGGCCGGGCTGGGGCTGACCCTGCTGCCGCTGACCACCGTCGAGGAGGAACTGCGGCGAGGGAGGCTGGTACGGGTGGACGGGCCGCGCTTTCCCGACGTACCGGTCCGGCTGGCCCGGCACCGCCGACGGTGGGCGGCTCCGGCCGCGCAGGAGGTCGCGCGGGCACTCGTGCGGCATCTGGGCGACTGAGCGGTCCCGGGGGTGTCCGCCCGGG
Source organism: Streptomyces sp. NPDC028991 (assembly GCF_055564775.1). Classification (NCBI taxonomy): domain Bacteria; kingdom Bacillati; phylum Actinomycetota; class Actinomycetes; order Kitasatosporales; family Streptomycetaceae; genus Streptomyces; species Streptomyces sp. NPDC028991. Next base: position 44,137 of record NZ_JBVHVP010000012.1, read on the forward strand.
CTGTCGTGTTCCCCGGCGTCGACGAGCCGGTGCCGCTGGAGGGACTGCGCTTCGGGGGACGGGCGATGACCCGGTCGCGGCAAGGCCAGGGCTGCCGAGGGGTGGTGGCCAGTCGGCGACAGCGACGCCGTAGCCCCGGGCCAGGGCGCCCAGGCCGTGGTCGTAACCCTGGCCGACGGCCCGCAGCCGCCGGCTCCGACGCCCCCTGGCACACTGCTCGCGTGTCACCCGCCCGCCCCCAGGAGGACTTCGCATGACCGAGCAGTTGCCGGACCGTGTCGCCCGGTACGAGCGACGGTTCAACACGCTCTTCGCGGAGTACTTCGACACGCTGGGCACGACGCTGGAGGCACCGTCGTTCAGCCGCTTCACCCCGGACTGCCTTCAGCTGCTGCGCGACCTGTCCCTGCGCGGCGGCAAACGGATGCGGGTGGTGCTGCTCCACGAGGCCGCGCGCCTGGTGAGTGACGAGCCGGTCCATGGGCTGGACGCCGCCGCGCTGAGCGTCGAACTGCTGCAGACGCACGGCCTGGTGCACGACGACCTCATCGACGACAGCGCCACCCGCCGGGGCGGGCCCACCACCTACTACGCCTACCGGGAGCGGTTCCCCCGGCATCCGCAGGCGGCGCTCGGGCTCACCGTACTCGCGGGCGACCTCGCGCTCGCCCTCTCGCTGCGCGTGCTCCTGGACGCCAGGCTTCCGGTCGAGGTCCGTCAGGCCATGGTCGAGGTGCAGACACGGGCCGCGGCCGACACCTTCGTGGGCCAGATCGTCGATCTGGAACGCGACTTCGCTTCCGAGGTACCGGCCGACGAAGTCCTGCACGACGTGGCCGACCACAAGTCCGCCCGCTACTCGGTCCTCGCTCCCCTGCAGCTCGGGCTTCTGGCCGCGGGCGAACGACCGGACGACCACGAGGAGGAGTTGCGTCGCTACGCGCGACTGGTCGGCATCTGCGGGCAGTTGCGCGACGACTACCTGGACCTGTTCGGCGACGCGGCCGCGATGGGCAAGCCGACGGGCACCGACATCCGTGAGGGCAGGCACAGTTACACCGTCGTCCGCCTGCTGTCCGCCGTGAGCGGCACCGAGCGGGCCGTCGTCGAGGAGGCGCTGGGCAACCCGTCCTGCACGCCGCAGGCCGTCGCCGCGGTCCGTGAGATCGGCGAGCGCCGAGGTGTGGCCGAGCGGCTGCGGGCGGACATGGACGGGTACGCCGAGCAGGCCCGTACGGTGGCCGAGGGCTGGCGGCCGCGGTGGCGGGAGGAGGCGGTCGCCTTCTTCGAGCGTCTGCCGCGGTGGAGCGTCGAGCGGGCCGGGTGAACGGGGCGCATGCCGGTCGGTCCCAGGCAGCGGTCTCCCGCTGGACACGTGCGGTGTCCGCCGTGACCCTGGCGGCGGGAGAACCGGTGCGCGGTTCGCGGAGCTGGCTCCGGCCGACGCACGGGCGGCCGGGACGGCTCGGGCGACTGAACCGGACCGTCTGACACCTGTTCCCCGTGTCGCTCAAAGGGGAATTCGGGATCTTCTGCCCCGTGCGTCCGGTCATGCTCTGACCGGACGCGCCGTTGACCAGGCGCGTTCGTGACGACGCGACCCTTGGGGGAGAAGCATGACGCACTCGACGCGACGGGGCTCGGGCCTGGACGACCAGGCCGTGCTGCTGGTCGCCGGACTCGCCGACCTGGCGGTGAGCACGATCGGCTCGGCGGTGGGCGGACTGCGCGGGCTCCTCGGCCGTTCGGACACCGCCGACCTCGTGCGGGAGGCGGAACAGGACCTCCGGGCCCGGGGCAGGCTCGCGCTGGACCGGTGCACGAACGTGCCACCCGCCCACCTGGAGGTACTCGCCCAGCACGTGCTGGCGCGGCGAGCGGCCGCCGGCGGCGATGTCTGACCGCTGGGACCCGGCCGCCTTCAAGACCCGCGTCGACGGCGTCCTGCGGAGCTTCCTCGACGAGGAGGCCGGCCACCTCGTGGCCGTAGACGACGCTCTCGCACCCGTGGCCGAGCAGTTGCGGAGCGCGGCCGGGCACGGCAAACGGCTGCGGGCGGCCTTCTGCTACTGGGGCTGGCGGGCGGCCGGGCAGCCGGACAGCGACGCCCTGGTACGGGCGGCGGCCGCCATGGAACTGGTGCACGCCGCGGCCATCGTCCACGACGACCTCATCGACGACAGCGACCTGCGCCACGGCCTGCCCACCGTCCACGTCGCCCTCGAAGCCGTTCTGACCGCGGCCCCGGGGCCGGCCCGCGACGGCCGCCGCCGGGTCCGCGCGGCCGCCCGGTCCCTGGCCATGCTCGTGGGCGATCACCTGATGGCCCTCGCCGGGCAGTTGTTCACCACCAGCGGCCTCCCCGCCGCCTACCTCGCCCGCGCCCGCGGCCTGTGGGCCGCGCTCGCCCGTGAACTCGTCGCCGGCGAGTGCCTGGAGATCCTGCACACCGGCGGACGACCGGACACCGCGACCTCCCTGAAGGTGGTCCGGTACAAGACCGCCAAGTACACCGTCGAGCACCCCCTGCTCATCGGCGGACTGCTGGCAGGTGCCCCCACCGCGCTGCGGGACACCTACTCCGCCTACGGCCTCCCACTCGGCGAGGCGTTCCAACTGCGCGACGATCTGCTCGGCCTGTTCGGCGACCCGGAACGCACCGGCAAGGCCGGCCTGGACGACCTGCGCGCCCACCGGCCCACCGCACTGCTGGCCGAGACCTGGCAGGCCGCCGACGCGTCCCAGCGGGAGCGGTTGCGCCAGGTGCTGGGCCGCGGCGACCTGGACGAAACTCATCTGCGCGAGGTGCGCGGCCTGATGCTGGAGCTGAAGGCACCGCAACGGGTCGAGCGGATGATCCTCGCCCGCGTGGAGCGGGCCACCCACGCCCTGGACGACGCCGGGACGCCACCGCGGGCGCGCCGGGCGCTGCGCGAGCTCGCACAGCAGGCCACCGACCGCATCCACTGACGAGGAGACCGCGATGACCTACACCGAGACGTCGATGGACGCCCTGCGCCGCGAGGGCGACGAACTGGCCGACGCCGTCGTCGCCACCCTGTTCGAGCGTGGCGAGGTGGGCAAGTTCAACTCCCTCATGCGCTACGTCTCCACCAGCGGCCAGGAACTGCCGGCCGGCCTCCCCGGAGTGGCCCGGGAGTACCTGCGGGCGACCGGTACCCCGCCGGACTGGGTGGACTGGGCCGAGATGGAGAAGGCCCGCCTGTTCTTCATCGACAACAACGTGCACGTCTCCACCGCGTTGTCCTTCGCCTCCATGCCCGCCTGCTACGTCGTCCCGCACGTGGCCAGGCTGCTGTCGGCCACCCACGGCCTGAGCTATCCCTCCAAACGGATGGCGGAGACCGGCCAGTTCACCGTCTACCTCATGCAGCCCGACGCGTTCGAGGCCGGCGGGCGCTTCATCCCGGCCGCCCAGAAGGTACGTCTGCTGCACGCCGCCATCCGCCACCACCTGAAACGGGAGGACCGCTGGGACGCCGGCACCCTCGGCGTACCGATCTGCCAGGAGGACATGATCGGGGGGCAGATGTTCTTCTCCCTCCTCGTTCTGGACAGCCTGCACCGCCTCGGCATCCACATGTCCGCGGAAGGAGCGGACGCCTACTTCTACGCCTGGCGCGTGGTCGGCGCCATCCTCGGCGTCGACCAGTCGGCCGTCCCCACCACGCTCGACGAGGGGCGCCGGTTCCTCGACCTGTACATGCTGCGCCACATGGGCCCCTCCGAGGAGGGCGCCCATCTGACGAGGCAGCTGATCGACCTGTACGAGGAGGTGGTCCCCGGCACCCTCTTCGACCCCGTCGTCTCGGCCCTGATCCGCTACCTCGTCGGCGACACGTGCGCCGACTGGCTCGCCGTGCCCCGCGGCAAGTGGGACACCGTCGTGAAGGCCGCCCCCCGCCTCCTCGGTGTGCTCGAGACGATCGAGGACCGCTCGCCCCTGGGCGCGTGGGCCCTGGACCGGCTGGGCCACCTCACCACGATCCTGGAACTGTCTTCCCTCACCCGCGGACGCGTCATGCACCACGCCATCCCCGAACAGCTGAGGAAGGACTACGGCGTCTCGGGCGCCGCCGCCCGCGGCCGCCGCTGGACCCCGCCGCCCGCGACCCTCTCCTGAGCCACGGCGTGCGTGGGCGGGGCGGCGCCCCGGGGAACGGCGCGTCAGGCGATGGAGGCCGAAACGACCGCGGAAACGGCCAGGTTGCAGGAGGCCGTCACCCACACCGCGGGATGCGGCTCCGGCTCGACCAGCGTCGCGCCCAGCCGCCCCGGGGTGATCAGGTCGACCACCAGGAAGGCCACGGCCATCATCACGAGCCCGAGAAGCCCGAACGCCGCGGTCGACACCAGTCCCTTGCCGAAGTCCTCGTACGTCGTCCAGATCGAGGTGAACACGACGCCGCCGACGCCGAGCAGCGCGGAACTGAGCACCACGGCGGCGTTGCGGTTGCGCTGCTCCCAGATGAGCCGGCCGAGCTTTCCGGGCGTCAGCACGTCGATCAGGACGATGCCGAGGACCAGGAGGACCAGTCCCAGGCCGCCGTAGGCGGTGGCGCGGCCGAGTCCGTTGACGATGTCGCTCATGGGGTTGCCGGCTCCGTAGCGTGAGAGATCGTGAGTGATCGTGGTCGAGGCGCTGCAAAATGTAGCGCACGCGTTCGGCCCGGCGACTTCCGCGGTCCGGCGGTCCCGTGCTCCGGCCGGACGAGGAGTCAGGAAGCCGCCGCGAGAGCGCGGTTGCGCCGCACCGAGGACCAGAAGGAGGAGCCGATCAGGAACACGCCGATCAGGCCGGTGATGATCTCGTTGATCTGGTACTCGATGGTCACCAGCAGGACGGTGGCGAGGGCGCCGATGGCGTAGTGCGCGCCGTGCTCCAGATAGACGTAGTCGTCGAGGGTGCCCTGGCGGACCAGGTAGACGGTGAGCGACCGGACGTACATGGCGCCGATGCCCAGACCGATCGCCATCAGCACGATGTCGTTGGTGATGGCGAAGGCGCCGATGACGCCGTCAAAGGAGAAGGACGCGTCCAGAACCTCGAGGTAGAGGAACATGAAGAACGCGGCCTTGCCGGTGAGGGCGACGGCCGGGCGGGGCCTGCCCGCGCGCTCGGCCTCTTCGTCGGCCGCGTGCTCGCGTTCCTCCTCCCGTTCGAGCTTCCCTCCGAAGTAGCCGGAGAGACCGCCGACGACCATGTAGGTGATCAGCCCGGCGACACCGGCGAAGAGGACCGTCTCCGTCTTGTCGACGTGGGTGCCGCCGTGCTGGTGGGCGTGGGCGCCGAAGGTGACCGCGGCGACGAGCAGCACGATCAGGGCGATGCAGACCGACAGCATGTCGGCCCTGCCGAGCTTGGACAGCGGGCGCTCCAGCCGGCCGAGCCACTTGATCTCCCGGTCCTCGAAGACGAAGTCCAGGAAGATCATCAAGAGGAACATGCCACCGAAGGCGGCGATCGACGGATGGGCGTCCGTCACCAGCTCCTGGTAGCGCTCCTTGTCCGTGAGCGCCAGATGGACCGCGGACCAGGGGCTCAACCGGGCGCTGATCGCGACGATGACCACCGGGAAGACCAGGCGCATGCCGAATACGGCGATCAGGATGCCGACGGTGAGGAAGATCTTCTGCCAGAAGGCGCTCATCTTCTTCAGGATCCCGGCGTTGATCACCGCGTTGTCGAAGGACAGGGAGATCTCCAGCACGGCCAGGATGGCGACGAGACCGAAGGCGGTCCACCCCTCGTAGAGCACTCCCGCGGCCAGGCCCAGGGCAGTGACGGCGAAGGCCCAGCGGAACGTCTTCAATAGCACGGCTGCTCACTCACTCCCGTTGTCGCGCTGTGCCCGGATGCGGCATTCCTTGCCGGTGCCCCTCACCAGGGTCTTCTACCACGATCGTTCCCCGTCACCGGGCCAGGCCGGGGACGGCACCCGGCCGTCACCGAAATGGATCGGCTCGTTTCCTTGAGGGGTTCGTGTTTACGGGGGTAGGTTCGCCGCCATGACCGCATCACGGGATCCGGCTGTCGCCTCCGAACTGCGCGGGGCCGGGCTGCGCGTGACCGCCGCCCGGGTCGCGCTGCTCGAGACCGTCCGAAGCGGCGATCACCTCGGCGTCGAGGCGATCGCCTCCGGGGTGCGCCGGCGCGTGGGTCACGTCTCCCTCCAGGCCGTGTACCAGGCCCTGCACGCGCTCACCGCGGCGGGGCTGGTGCGCCGCATCCAACCGCCCGGCAGCCCGGCGCGGTTCGAGGGACGGGTGGGGGACAACCACCACCACGTCCTGTGCCGGTCCTGCGGTGCGCTCGCCGACGTCGACTGCGCCGTCGGCGAGGCGCCCTGTCTGACCGCCTCCGACGACCACGGCTTCTCGATAGACGAGGCCGAGGTCATCTACCGGGGCCTGTGCCCCGACTGCTCCACCACCGGCAGTTCCCCAGCACCTTGATCCGCCCCGTTCGGAAGGATTTCCATGTCCGAGAACCACGATGCCATCGTGACCGACGCGAAAACCGAGGAGGCGGGTGGCTGCCCGGTCGCCCACGGACGCGCCCCGCACCCGACCCAGGGAGGCGGAAACCGCCAGTGGTGGCCGGAGCGGCTCAACCTGAAGATCCTCGCCAAGAACCCCGCCGTGGCCAACCCGCTGGGTGAGGAGTTCGACTACGCCGAGGCGTTCGCCTCGCTCGACCTGCCGGCCGTCAAACGCGACATCGCCGAGGTGCTGAGCACCTCGCAGGACTGGTGGCCCGCCGACTTCGGCAACTACGGCCCGCTGATGATCCGGATGGCCTGGCACAGCGCGGGCACCTACCGCATCAGCGACGGCCGCGGCGGCGCGGGTGCCGGCCAGCAGCGTTTCGCGCCGCTCAACAGCTGGCCGGACAACGGCAACCTCGACAAGGCCCGCCGCCTGCTGTGGCCGGTCAAGAAGAAGTACGGCCAGAGCATCTCCTGGGCCGACCTCCTGGTCCTCACCGGCAACGTCGCCCTGGAGCAGATGGGCTTCGAGACCTTCGGCTTCGCCGGTGGCCGCGCCGACGTCTGGGAGGCCGAGGAGGACGTCTACTGGGGCCCCGAGACCACCTGGCTCGACGACCGGCGCTACACCGGTGACCGCGAGCTGGAGAACCCGCTCGGCGCGGTCCAGATGGGTCTGATCTACGTCAACCCGGAAGGCCCGAACGGCAACCCGGACCCGATCGCGGCCGCCCGCGACATCCGTGAGACGTTCCGCCGCATGGCGATGAACGACGAGGAGACCGTCGCGCTGATCGCCGGCGGCCACACCTTCGGCAAGACCCACGGCGCCGGCCCGGCCGACCACGTCGGCGACGACCCCGAGGCCGCCTCCATGGAGGAGATGGGCCTGGGCTGGAGGAACACCTACGGCACGGGCAAGGGCCCGGACGCCATCACCTCCGGCCTGGAGGTCACCTGGACCACGACCCCGACGCAGTGGAGCAACGGCTTCTTCAAGAACCTCTTCGAGTACGAGTACGAACTCGAGCAGAGCCCGGCCGGAGCCAACCAGTGGGTGGCGAAGGACGCCCCGGAGATCGTCCCGGACGCGCACGACCCGTCGAAGAAGCACCGCCCGAAGATGCTCACCACCGACCTGTCGCTGCGCTACGACCCGGTCTACGAGCCGATCTCCCGCCGCTTCCACGAGAACCCGCAGGAGTTCGCGGACGCCTTCGCCCGCGCCTGGTACAAGCTGACCCACCGTGACATGGGCCCGAAGTCCCTGTACCTCGGCCCGGAAGTCCCGGAGGAGACCCTGCTCTGGCAGGACCCGCTGCCCGAGGCCGAGGCCGAGGGCGAGGCCATCGACGCCGAGGACGTCGAGACCCTCAAGACCAAGCTCCTCGAGTCCGGGCTGTCCGTCTCGCAGCTGGTGTCCACCGCGTGGGCCTCGGCGTCCACCTTCCGCGGCAGCGACAAGCGCGGCGGTGCCAACGGCGCCCGGATCCGCCTGCAGCCGCAGCGCGGCTGGGAGGTCAACGAGCCCGACGAGCTGGCGCAGGTCCTGCGCGTCCTGGAGGGCGTCCGGCAGGAGTTCGACTCCGGCGCCGGAGGCAAGAAGGTCTCCCTGGCCGACCTCATCGTCCTCGGCGGCTGTGCCGCCGTCGAGAAGGCCGCCAAGGAAGCCGGCTTCCAGGTGGAGGTCCCCTTCGCCGCGGGCCGGGTCGACGCGACGGAGGAGCACACCGACGCCGAGTCGTTCGAGGCGCTCGAGCCGACCGCCGACGGGTTCCGCAACTACCACGGCAAGGGCAACCGCCTGCCGGCCGAGTTCCTGCTGCTCGACCGGGCGAACCTGCTCACCCTGAGCGCCCCCGAGATGACCGTCCTGGTCGGTGGCCTGCGCGTCCTGGGCGCCAACTACCAGCAGTCCCAGCTCGGCGCCTTCACCAGGACGCCGGGATCGCTGACCAACGACTTCTTCGTCAACCTGCTCGACCTGGGCATCACCTGGAAGTCGACGACCGAGGACCAGACCACCTTCGAGGGCCGCGACGCCGCCACCGGCGAGGTCAGGTGGGCCGGCAGCCGCGCCGACCTGGTCTTCGGCTCGAACTCCGAGCTGCGGGCGCTCGCCGAGGTCTACGCGAGCGACGACGCGAAGGAGAAGTTCGTCCACGACTTCGTCGCCGCCTGGGTCAAGGTCATGAACCTCGACCGCTTCGACCTGGTCTGACCCACCGGAGCCCGGGCCGGCCGATTCCGGTCGGCCCGGCCGCCTTCGCCACTACGCCGTGCCACCGCGAAAGGTGTTGCGGTACGCGCGCGGTGACACCCCGAGCACCTCGCGGAAGTGCAGGCGCATCGCCGTGCCGGTGCCGAAGCCGGCGCGGGCGGCGACGCGGTCGACCGGTTCGTCGCTGCGCTCCAGCAGCCGACGGGCGTAGTCGAGACGCTGCCGGCCGAGCCACTGCATCGGGGTCACGCCGGTCTCCTGCCGGAACCTCCGGCTGAGGGTCCGCACACTCATCGCCGACTGCCGGGCGAGTTCTTCCAGGGTGAGGGGCTCGCCCAGCCGCTCGAGCGCGTACGTGCGGGCGGCGGCCGTCGACGAGTCGTCCACCTGCTGGATCGGCCGGTCGATGTACTGCGCCTGGCCGCCGTCCCGGTGCGGTGGCACCACGGTGCGGCGAGCGACGGTGTTCGCCACGTCCGCGCCGTGGTCGTCACGGATCATGTGCAGGCACAGGTCGATACCGGCGGCGACACCGGCCGAGGTGAGCACGCCCCGGTCGTCGGTGTAGAGCACGTCCGGATCGACGTCGACATCCGGGTAGAGCGCGGCCAGTTCGGCGCACGACTTCCAGTGCGTGGTGGCCCGGCGCCCGGCCAGCACACCTGCCGCTGCCAGCACGAACGAACCGGTGCAGATGGACGCCAGTCTGGCCGTCGCGGGAACCCGCTCCAGGGCCGCGCGCACCGGCGCGGCGAGCCGCCCGCGCTCCTGCGGCACGTAGTCCTCCACGGCCGCCGGCACGACCACCGTGTCGGCGGTCTCCAGAACCTCCGGCCCGTGGGGGACGTTGACGCTGAAGTCCGTGTCGGTCGGCACCTCGCCCGGCACGGACGCGCACGTGAGCACCGAGTACAGCGGTCCCCCGTCATCGTCTGCGGCCGTCCCGAACAGGCGGTGCACGATCCCCAGCTCCATCGGCAGCAGTCCCGGACGCACGAACACCACCACCCGGTGCAGCGCGTCGACCGTCGTGTTTCTCATGGCCGGATTCTTTCACTCGCTGTCCATCCGGCCAATGGTTTGTGCCCCGCGTACGGCGAAGGGTGGGGTTCATGAGCAACACGACCCGACAGTTCCGCGTCCGCACCGGACACCGCGCCTGGTGGGTGGCAGCCGTCACCGCGACCGCGATCGTCGTCGCCGGTGCCTTCTCCACCATGCCCGGGATCCTCCAGGGCACGCTGCAGCGCGACTTCCACTGGTCCCGCGGCTCCATCGGCCTCGCCGCGTCGGTGAACATGATCCTGTACGGCCTCACCGCCCCGTTCGCCGCCGCGCTGATGGACCGCTTCGGCATCCGGCGGGTCGTCGTCACCGCCCTGGGCGTCGTCGCCGGGGGAGCGCTGCTCACCACCGTCATGGCCGCCGCCTGGCAGTTCGCCCTCTTCTGGGGCCTTCTCGTCGGCCTGGGCACCGGGGCCCTGTCCATGACGCTCGCCACCACCGTGGCGAACCGCTGGTTCACCGAGCGACGCGGTCTGGTCACCGGCATCCTCGCCTCGGCCGGTGTCCTCGGTCAGATGGTCTTCCTGCCCGCCCTGTCCTGGACCATCGACCACTACGACTGGCGCCCTGCCCTGGTCACCCTCGCCCTCGCCGCACTGGCCACCGTGCTCCTCGTGCGGCTCGCCCTGAGCGACCACCCCGCCGACAGCGGCCGACGCCCCTACGGCAGCCCCGTCTTCGTCCCCAAGCCGCACCCCGTCCCAGGCGCCGCCCGCCGCGCCCTCACCGTCCTGCGCGACGCCGCGCGCACCGCCCCCTTCTGGCTGCTCGCGGCAGCGTTCGCGGTCTGCGGCGCCTCCACCAACGGCGTCATGTGGACCCACTTCGCACCCGCCGCCCACGACCACGGCATGCCGGTCACCACCGCGTCCACCCTGCTCGCCCTCATCGGTGTCTTCAACGTCGCCGGCACCGTCGTCGCGGGGTGGCTCACCGACCGAGTCGACGCCCGCAGGCTGCTCGCCGTCGTCTTCACCCTGCGCGGCCTCCTGCTGGTCGCGCTGCCTCTGATCATGAGCGCGACCGTCACGCCGCCGATGATGGCCTTCGTCGTCCTCTTCGGCCTCCTCGACCTCGCCACGGTGCCGCCCGTCATCGCGCTGTGCCGCCGGTTCTACGGCGACGACAGCGCCATCGTCTTCGGCTGGACCAGCGCGGCCCACCAGGTCGGTGCGGCACTGGCCGCGTTCCTCGGCGGCGTCGCCCGGGACGCCTTCGCCGGCTACGACCCCGTCTGGGTCGTCCTCGGCGCGGCATGCGCCGCCGCGGCCCTGCTCGCCCTCACCGTCCGCCGAACCGGGCCGCGCTCGACCGTGACGCCCCTGCCGGATCCGAAAGCGCCCGTCCCAGGCGGGGCACGGTGCTGAGACGGCCTGATGCGGAACGGTACTTCGGTGGTGGTGGACCGGGGCCGGTACCAGGACGCGGTGACTCCCTGTGGAGGACGAGGTCTGGCGGAGGCGAATCCGCCGGGCAGCGCGTTCGAGGGACCGCCGACCGAGGCACTGGCCCGCCGGGTGCCGGAGCACGTGCTCCAGCCGTCGGCGGTGGACGCCGACCGCGGCCGGTCGCTGCTGCCCGACGGGGGCCGCTCTTCCGGGGAGGGCGTTGTCAGTGGCGGATGCGAGGCTGCGAGTCATGGATGAGGTGGAGTTCATGCGGGGCAGGGTCTACGGCGCCGACCACGACAACCCGGGGCCGCGGGCCGGGCGCGTCTACGCGCAGCTGGTGGGCGGCCCCCTGGACGGTCTGCTCCTGGACGTCACGGACCTCACGGAACACGAGCGCGGCCGGGGTGTCTCGCTGGCGACGGAGATAGGCCGCTACGGCCCGGGCGGCAGCTCGGCGTACGGCCCGAGGCCGGGCGATCCGCGCCGCTTCGACTGGCGGGGCGACGTGCCCTGACGTCGCCCCGCCAGCCCCTCACGTCATGTCGCCGGAAGCGGGGACGCCCCGATCTCGGCGGCGAGTGCCGCGAGCAGCCAGTCGTGCGCGGAGCCGGGCGTCGGATCCGGTCGCCGCCCCGGCGTCGTGACCACCTCGGACACCAGCTCCCAGTAGCGGTCGATCCGCGGGTCGTCCGCGAGCTGACCGGCCAGCCGCCTGCGGAAGTCAGGTGTGTCCCGGGCCCCGTAGGCGCTCGTGTACGCGGCGACGAAGCCGTCCAGCGCCTCGCCGGGCTGCGGGTCCCGGCCCCGGCGCATGTGCACGCCCGCCAGTTCGTACGCCTCCGCCAACCCCGCGTACAGCACGGCGGAACCCCGGGCACCGGCGGTTCGGTGTGCCTCGGGCTGCGGCTGCTTCGTGCCCGGGCACGGAGCGAGCGTGAGGGCGTTCAGGTGGGCGAAGGCGAGGACCTGGGCCGGGGCCGGATCGTCGGGCGGCCGCGGAACCGCCACCTCCAGGAAGGCGCGCGTCGACCGGGCCGGCATCCGGGCCGGCAGCCAGCCGCGCCAGAACCGGGCCAGTGGCGCCGTGCTGGGCGGGACCGGCACGGCGCCGATCAACCGCAGCCGGTCGGCCCGCTCCCCGGGCGGGCACTCCCGCACCAGCCGCAGCGCCGCCTCCCGCCAGCGCAACGCCTTGAGCTCGGAGCCGAGTTCGCGCAGCCGCCCGGCGACCGCGGCCTCCAGCGCGGTACCCGCCCCGTCCCCGCCGGCTCCCTCGTCCGCCGCGTCCTCCTCTTCGAGAATCCGGTGCACCTCGGGGACCGACAGGCCGAGAGCGCGCAGGGAGCGGATCAGACGCAGCCGGTCGAGCGCCTCGGGTGCGTACCGCCGGTGCCCGCCGGCGCTGCGGGACGCCTCCGGCAGCAGACCGCGGTCGGAGTAGAAGCGGACGGTCTTGACGGTGACACCCGCCCGTTCGGCGAGTTCACCGATGCCGCACAGACCGTCGTACGACGTGATCACTTGAACCTCCCTCTGGGGGAGTTCCTACCGTACCGGCGACCGAACGGCGTACGGAGGAGAGGTCATGACGACGTTCATCCTGGTGTCGGGCATGTTCACCGGCACACACATCTGGCAGGACACGGCCACGCGCCTGACCGCCGCGGGCGCCGAGGCGCAGGCGGTCGCCCTCAGCGGGCTCGACGGCACGCGTACCGCGTCGGCGACCGGTATCGATCTGGAGACCCACGTCGCGGACGTGCTCGCGGTGATCGACTCGGTCGGCACGGCGGTCGACCGGAAGGTCGTGCTGGTCGGCCACGGCTACGGCATCCACCCGGCACTCGGCGCCGCCGACCGGCGGGCGGAGCGCGTCGACAGGATCGTCTACCTGGACTCGGGAATGCCCCAGGACGGCGTTCCGGCCCTGGCCACCGTCCCCGACCAGTCCCTGCGCGAACGGCTGGCCGGGGCGGGCGGGGAGGCGGGGGCCGACGCGGTACTGCCACCCCCGGCCCACGACGCGTGGCCGTTGTGGGGCAGCACCGCGGGCGTTCCCGACGCGGCGCTGGACCGGCTCACCGCTCTCGCCGCGCCGCAACCGCTCGGCACCCTGCTCCAGCCGCTGCGGCTGTCCGGCGCGGTGGCGTCGGTGCCCACCACCGGCGTGCTGTGCACCGGAAACGGCGCGAGCATCGAGATGGTCCAGATGCTGGTGGGCTTCGGCGATCCCGCGCTGCAAGCCCTGACCGACCCCGGGGTGACCTTCTTCGAACTTCCCACCGGGCACTGGCCGATGCTGTCCTGCCCCGCCGAGCTCACGGACGTCCTGCTGCGGGCCGCGGCCGGTGAGGGACACCGGCTGGAGCCCATCACCGCCGCGGAACCGCCCGCGCACCTGCGGCCGTTCCTGCTGAACGTCCCCGAGGTCCCCCGGGAACGGCACGGCAACGTCGACCTGTACCTGCCCGACGCCGAGGAACCGCGGCCGGCGGTGGTGTTCGTACACGGCGGCCCGGTCCCCGCCGACGCCCGGCCGACCCCGAGGGACTGGCCGACCCTGACGGGATACGCCCGGTACGCGGCCGGGGAGGGGGCGGTGGGCGTGGTCCTCGACCACCGCCTGCACGACCTGGCGGACTACGGACGCGCCGCCGCGGACGTGGCCGCCGCCGTGGAGCTGGTCCGGGCCGACCCCCGAGTGGCCGCGGACCGGGTCGCGCTGTGGTTCTTCTCGGGCGGCGGCCTGATCGCGGCGGACTGGCTGGCGGCGCCTCCCGAGTGGCTGCGCTGCCTGGCGGCCACCTACCCGGTCCTCGCACCGCTGCCGAACTGGGGGCTGTCCGGCACCCGCTTCCACCCGGTGCGCGCGGTGGCCGGCGCCGGCGCCCTGCCCGTCGTACTCACCCGCGTGGGACTCGAGGTGCCCGAGATCGCCGCCACCGTCGAGGAGTTCCTGGCCGCGGCCAAGGACTGCGGGACGGACGTCGAGGTGGTCGACGTCCCGCACGGCCACCACGGCTTCGAGACCCTCGACCTGTCCGACGAGTCACGCGACGCCGTGCGGCGGGCGATGCGTGCGGTCCTGGACCACCTGGCACCCGCCTGACACGCGCGGCCCGACGAGGGGCGTGCGCGGAATCCGACTTCGGGTTCGCCTCGATGGCTTCCGGCACACGTCGGTCGTGAAGCGCCGGGGCCGGGCACCTGCCCGGCCCCCGGCGCTCGCTCGCGTGCGGCGCGGTGACCGGGCCGGGCCGATCCGATGCTCCCGACACTTTGTCCATCCGACGGAAGAAGAATTGAGATCTTGCGCGAAAGGGGTTCCAGGTGCGGACCAAGGCCGCTAACTTCCTTGAAATGAACCGGTCATAGATCTCTGACGGCCGGGGCTCGACGGCGCGACGGCGCGCGCCCGTACTCCCTCACGGCAGGCCTCACACGCCTGCCGCCACCCCACACTCTCCGGGAGAACTCTGTGCGCACGAGACCGCTCGGACGCAGACGTGTCCGCTCCCTACTGCCGGCCCTGGCATGCGTCCTCGGCCTGGCGCTGCCGCTGAGCCCGGCCGCCGCCGTCCCGGCGGATCCGGGCGGCGGCGGGGCCTCGGCTGCGGCAGCCGAGGAGTTCCAACAGGTCACCCTCGCCAAGGGCGTGGCCGAAACGGGCGAACCCATGACCCTTGCGGTCCTGCCGGACCGCTCGGTGCTGCACACGTCGCGCGACGGCACACTCCGGCTCACCGACGCCGCGGGCAACACCGGCGTCGCGGGCAGGCTCGACGTCTACAGCCACGACGAAGAGGGCCTGCAGGGCGTCGCCGCGGACCCGGGCTTCTCCACCAACCGGTTCGTCTACCTCTACTACGCCCCCCGGCTCGACACCCCCGCCGGTGACGCGCCGGCCGACGGATCGGCGTCCGACTTCGCCCCGTTCGACGGGGTCAACCGCCTGTCGCGGTTCGTTCTGAAGGCCGACGGCACCCTGGACCCGGGCAGCGAGAAGAAGATCCTCGACGTGCCCGCCTCCCGCGGCCTGTGCTGCCACGTCGGCGGCGACATCGACTTCGACGCGGCGGGCAACCTGTACCTGTCCACGGGTGACGACACCAACCCCTTCGCCTCGGACGGCTACACCCCCATCGACGAGCGCGCCTCGCGCAACCCCGCCTACGACGCCCAGCGTTCGTCGGGCAACACCAACGACCTGCGCGGCAAGATCCTGCGGATCAAGGTGAACGCCGACGGGTCGTACGGCATCCCGCCGGGCAACCTCTTCGCGCCCGGCACCGCCAGGACCCGGCCCGAGATCTACGCCATGGGCTTCCGCAACCCCTTCCGGATGAGTGTCGACAAGGCGACGGGCACCGTCCACGTCGGTGACTACGGCCCGGACGCCGGCACCGCCGACGCGTCCCGGGGTCCCGCCGGCCAGGTCGAGTTCAACCGCGTCACCGAGGCGGGCAACTTCGGCTGGCCGTACTGCACCGGTGACAACGACGCCTACGTCGACCACGACTTCGCCACCGGCGGCGCGGGCGGCGCGTTCGACTGCGCCGCGCCGAAGAACACCTCGCCGCGCAACACCGGCCTGACCGACCTGCCACCCGCCCAGCCCGCCTGGATCCCCTACGACGGCGGCTCCGTACCGGAGTTCGGCAACGGCTCCGAGTCACCCATGGGCGGACCCGTCTACCGCTACGACGCGGGCTCCGCCTCCGGGGTGAAGTTCCCCGAGGCGTACGACGGCGACTTCTTCGCCGGCGAGTTCGGCCGCCGCTGGATCAAGCGGGTCGAGACCGGCGGCGACGGCACCGTGCAGTCCATCAACTCCTTCCCCTGGAGCGGCACCCAGGTGATGGACATGGCCTTCGGCCCGGACGGCGCCCTGTACGTCCTCGACTACGGCACCGGCTACTTCAACGGCGACGCCAACTCCGCCCTGTACCGCATCGAGCACGTCACCGCGGGCCACGCTCCGGTGGCGCAGGCCCAGGCGGACACCACGTCCGGCACGGCGCCCCTCGCGGTGGCCTTCTCCTCCGCCGGCAGCTCCGACGCGGACGGCGATGCCCTCTCCTACGCCTGGGACTTCGGCGACGGCGCCACCTCCACGGCGGCCGGCCCCTCCCACACGTACACCACCAACGGCCAGTACACGGCCACGCTGACGGTCACGGACACGACGGGCAAGTCCGCCACCGCCTCCGTGCGGATCACCGTCGGCAACACCGCGCCCACCGTGCGGATCGACCTGCCGGAGGACGGCAGTGTCCACGACTTCGGCGCCGCCATCCCGTTCAAGGTGACGGTGACCGATCCCGAGGACGGCACCATCGACTGTGCCAAGGTGAAGGTCACCTTCATCATCGGCCACGACAGCCACGGCCACCCGCAGACCTCGGCCACCGGCTGCACCGGCACCCTCCGGACCCTGGCGGACGGCGAACACGACCCCAACGCCAACATCTTCGGCGTCATCGACGCCGAGTACACCGACCAGGGTGCGACCGGCCTGCCCGCGCTCACCACCCACGACCAGCACATCACTCAGCCGAGCCACCGGCAGGCCGAGCACTACGGCGACTCCTCGGGCGTCCAGGTCGTCACCCACGCTCCCGCACACGGCGGCAGGACGGTCGGCCACATCGAGAACGGCGACTGGATCTCCTTCCGCCCGTACGCCCTCGCCGGCACCACCGCCTTCACCGCCCGGGTCTCCTCGGCGGGCACCGGCGGGACGATCGAGGTGCGCGCCGGATCCCCGACCGGCACCCTGCTCGGCACCGCGACCGTGCCGGTGACCGGCGGCTGGGAGACCTTCCAGGACGTGACGGCCGCACTGAGCGACCAGCCGGCCGGCTCCACGACCCTCCACCTGGTCTTCAAGGGCGGCAGCGGATCGCTGTTCGACGTCGACGAGTTCTCGTTCGACACGACGGCGGGCGGCGCCCGTACGGGTCCGGTGAGGGGGGTCGGCGGCAAGTGCCTGGACGTGGACGACGCGGGTACCGCCGACGGTGCCGGGGTGCGGATCCGGACGTGCGACGGCAGTGCGGCGCAGGACTGGACCGTCTCGGGCGACGGCTCGCTGACGGCGCTGGGGAAGTGTCTGGACGTGTCCGGTGGTGGCAGCGCGGACGGTACGCGGATCCAGTCGTGGACGTGCAACGGGACGGGTGCGCAGAAGTGGGCGGCCCAGCCGGACGGCACGGTGCGCAATCCGCAGTCGGGCAAGTGCCTGGACGCGTCGGGCGGTACGTGGAACGACGGGACGCCGGTCCACCTGTGGACCTGCCACACCGGCCAGAACCAGAAGTGGACCCTGCCGTAGAGAGGAGGCGACCGTACATGCGCAACCACCTGAAAGCGGCCCTCGGCCTGTTCGCCGGCGCCGTGCTGTGCGTGGCCCCCCAGGCCACCGCCCTGCCCGGCGTCGTCGCCGACGCCACGGGCGACACCGTCCGCACCACCGCCCAGGCGGGCCCGGACACCGCGGCCCAGGCCGCGGCCGACCCGGCCTACAAGGTCCTCGTCTTCTCCCGGACGGCGGGCTTCCGCCACTCCTCGATCGACGACGGCATCGCGGCGCTGCGGGACCTCGGCACGGCGAACAACTTCACCGTCGACGCCACCGAGGACCCGGGGACCTTCACCACCGGGAACCTCGCCCAGTACAAGGCGGTCGTCTTCCTGTCGACGACGGGCGACGTGCTGGGCGACACCCAGCAGACGGCGTTCGAGAGTTACGTCAACGGCGGCGGCGGATACGTCGGCGTCCACGCCGCCGCCGACACCGAGTACGACTGGCCCTTCTACGAGGGGCTGGCCGGAGCGCTCTTCCATTCCCACCCGGCCATCCAGCCCGCCACCGTCGAGATCGAGGACCGGGCGCACGACGCCACCGCGCACCTCGGCGCCACCTGGCAGCGGACCGACGAGTGGTACAACTACCGCACCAATCCGCGCGCCACCGCCCACGTCCTGGCCTCGCTCGACGAGTCCAGCTACGCGGGCGGGAACATGAACGGCGACCACCCGATCGCCTGGTGCAAGGACTACGAGGGCGGCCGGGCCTTCTACACCGGCGGCGGCCACACCGACGAGTCCTACACCGACCCCGCCTTCCGCAGGCACCTGCTCGGCGGCATCCGCTGGGCGGCGGGGATGACCAACGCCGACTGCCGCCCGGAGAGCGGCTACACGTCCCTCTTCGACGGCTCGGGCACCACCGGCTGGCAGCAGGCGGGCCCCGGCGGGTTCACCGTCGCCGACGGCACCCTGACCTCCCACGGCGGACTGGGGATGCTCTGGTACTCCGCCGAGGAGTTCACCGGCGACTACTCCCTCAAGCTGGACTGGAAGGCGGCCGGGGACGACAACTCCGGTGTCCTCGTGGGCTTCCCGGCCTCCGGCGACCCCTGGTCGGCGGTGGACAACGGCTACGAGATCCAGATCGACGCCACGGACGCGGCCGACCGCACCACGGGCGCCGTCTACGGCTTCCGGTCGGCGGACCTCCCCGCACGCGACGCCGCGCTGAACCCGCCGGGCGAGTGGAACACGTACGAGATCCGGGTGACCGGAGAGCGGCTGGAGGTCTTCCTCAACGGTGTGCGGATCAACGACTTCACCAACACCGACCCGGCGCGGAGCCTGCGGCAGGGACACATCGGACTCCAGAACCACGGAGACGGAGACGAGGTCGCCTTCCGCGACATCCGCGTCAAGCGGGAGGGGACACAGCAGCCCGGTCCCCGTACGGGTCCGGTGAGGGGGGTCGGCGGCAAGTGCCTGGACGTGGACGACGCGGGTACCGCCGACGGTGCCGGGGTGCGGATCCGGACGTGCGACGGCAGTGCGGCGCAGGACTGGACCGTCTCGGGCGACGGCTCGCTGACGGCGCTGGGGAAGTGTCTGGACGTGTCCGGTGGTGGCAGCGCGGACGGTACGCGGATCCAGTCGTGGACGTGCAACGGGACGGGTGCGCAGAAGTGGGCGGCCCAGCCGGACGGCACGGTGCGCAATCCGCAGTCGGGCAAGTGCCTGGACGCGTCGGGCGGTACGTGGAACGACGGGACGCCGGTCCACCTGTGGACCTGCCACACCGGCCAGAACCAGAAGTGGACCCTGCCCTGAGGAGCGCCGCGAGGTAGGTGGTGAACGGTGGCGCCGACCGGCCGCCCGGAAACGGGCGGCCGGTCGGTGATCCCGGCGCGGGTGGCAAGCATGGGTGGCAAGCGTTTTCCGTCCGATGTCTTGACGTGTACGCGGCGCAGTGAGTGTATGGGAGCGCTCCCACACCCTCGTTGTTCTTTCGTGTCCGCACTACTCAGTCATGGAGTCGCCGTGCGCACAGCAAGACGCGATACACCGAAGAGCCTCTCGACCCGCCTGCTGACCGGTCTGGCCGCCCTGATCGGCCTGGTCGTCGCCGGTGTCCTCGGCCCGGCCGCGGCGCTGGCCCAGCCGTCCGGCGCGCAGGCCACCGGCCTGCACGTCAGGGACGGCCGGCTGCTGGAAGGCAACGGCAACGACTTCGTCATGCGGGGGGTCAACCACGCCCACACCTGGTACCCCGGCGAGACCCAGTCCTTGGCGGACGTCAAGGCGCTCGGTGCCAACACCGTCCGGGTCGTCCTGTCCGACGGTCACCGCTGGAGCGAGAACAGCCCCGAGGACGTGGCCGCCGTAGTCGACCAGTGCAAGGCGAACCGGCTGATCTGCGTCCTCGAGGTGCACGACACCACCGGCTACGGCGAGGAGGCCGCCGCCGGCACCCTCGACCACGCGGCCGACTACTGGATCGGCCTCAAGGACGTGCTGAGCGGCGAAGAAGACTACATCGTCGTCAACATCGGCAACGAGCCCTGGGGCAACACCGACCCCGCCGGCTGGACCGAGCCGACCATCGCCGCGATCGAGAAGCTGCGCGCGGCCGGCTTCCAGCACACGATCATGGTGGACGCGCCCAACTGGGGCCAGGACTGGCAAGGGGTCATGCGGGCCAACGCGCGCTCCGTGTACGACGCCGACCCCACCGGCAACCTGATCTTCTCGATCCACATGTACAGCGTCTACGACACGGCCCAGGAGATCACCGACTACCTGAACGCCTTCGTCGACGCCGGACTGCCCCTTCTCATCGGCGAGTTCGGCGGCCCGGCCGACCAGTGGGGAGACCCGGACGAGGACACCATGATGGCCACCGCCGAACAGCTCGGTCTCGGCTACCTGGCCTGGTCGTGGAGCGGCAACACCGACCCGGTCCTCGACCTCGCCCTCGACTTCGACCCCAGTCGGCTCAGCTCGTGGGGCGAGCGCATCTTCCACGGTGTCGACGGCATCGCCCGGACGTCGAAGGAGGCCACGGTCTTCGGAGGCGCCCCGGACGACACCCAGGCCCCGACGGCGCCCGGCACCCCGGCCGCCTCAGCCGTCACGGACACCTCCGTCACCCTCGGCTGGACCGCCGCCACCGACAACGTGGGCGTCACCGGCTACGACGTGGTACGGGTCGGCGACGGCGGCGAGAGCGGGGTCGCCGCATCCGCCACCAACAGCGCCACCGTGACCGGCCTCACCGCCGGCACCGCCTACACCTTCGCCGTCTACGCCCGCGACGCGGCGGGCAACCGCTCGGCCCGGTCCGCCACCGTGGACGTGACCACCGGCGAAGGAGGCGGGAATCCCGGCACCACGTGCTCCGTCGGGTACCGCGTCGTGGGCGAATGGCCCGGCGGCTTCCAGGGCGAGATCGCCGTCCGCAACACCGGCACCGCACCCGTCGGCCCCTGGACGCTGACCTTCGCCTTCGCCGACGGCCAGACCATCACGAACATGTGGGGAGGCACCCCCGCCCAGAACGCCGGCGCGGTCAGCGTCTCACCCGCCTCCTACACCTCCACCATCCCCGCCGGGGGCACCGTCACCCTCGGGTTCACCGCCGGGAAGGGCGGCGCCAACACCGCCCCGACCGCCTTCGGCCTCAACGGGACCCCCTGCGCCACGACCTGACCGTACGGTCCACCGCCCGGCGGCGGCCCCCTGCCTGCGCCGGGCGGTACCGCCGGGCGGAGGCAGGAGGCCGAAGGACGTCACCACGACACCTCGCGGACGTCGGCCCGGCTCTGCGGCCGCGTCGTCGCCGTGATCTCCGACCGGTGGCGGCTCGCCGAGAAGGTCACGGTCAGCGTCTGCGGCCCGCTCTGCTCCGTACTCACCGTGAAGCCCTGGTTCGGTACCGCCGAGACCAGGCACACCCCGCTGCCGCCGAACCGCACCGTGGCCTTGCCGCCCTCGGACGGCACGGTGTACACGCCGGCCCCGCCCTCCTCGCACCCCGGGTCGCCCCCGCCCGCCGGAGTCCGCGGGGGTGTGGTGCGGGCGGCCGGCGTCGGTGTCGGACTCGGCTCGGGCGGCTGCTCGGTGGTACGGGACGGCGTCGGACTCGGCTTCCGGCTGGTCGGCGAAGGGCTGGGGGAGGGCTTCGCGGACTTGGACGGAGCGGGCCGGGGCGACGCCGGCAGCTCCTTCGGCGCCGACTGCGCGACCGGTGCGGTCGGCCGGGTCGAGCCCACCACGAAGTGGATCGTGATGATGACAGCCGTGACACTGGCCGCCGTGCACGACAGCCAGATGATCAGGTAGCGCAGGAGGCGGGACACGACACCATAGTGACGGACCGGCTAACGTGCCTGCCCATGGCCTCCGTACTTGTCGTCGAGGACGACCCCGTGATCCGGGCCGCGCTGATCGAGGTCCTGACCGGACACGGCTACGCGGTGAAGACCGCCCACCAGGGTTTCGAGGCGCTGCGCGACATCACCCAGAGCCCGCCGGACATCGTGGTGCTCGACCTCGGACTGCCCGACCTCGACGGTCTCGACGTGCTGCGGATGATCCGGGGCATCTCCCGCGTACCGGTGCTGGTCGCCACCGCCCGCGACGACGACACCGAGATCATCCGGCTGCTCAACGCCGGCGCCGACGACTACATGGTCAAGCCCTTCTCCGGCGGCCAGCTCGCGGCCCGGCTCGCCGCCGTGCTGCGCCGCTCCGTGCCCGCCGACGTACAGGCGGCGCGACGTCCCGCCCTCCAGGTCGCCGACCTGCGCATCGACCCCACCGCGCGCACCGCACACCTCGCCGGGCGTGAACTCCCCCTGACCCGCCGCGAGTTCGACCTGCTCGCCTACCTGGCCGCCAACGCCGACCAGGTCATATCCAGGCAGCGGATACTCGCCGAGGTGTGGCAGCAGCCGTACGTGGAGGATCAGACGGTGGACGTCCATCTCTCCGCACTCCGCCGCAAAATGGGTGAGAAGCCGCGAAAGCCCCGCTATCTCCACACTGTGCGCGGCATCGGCATCAAGCTGGTCAGCTCACCATGAGGCGTGCCCTCGCCGGGATCGCCCTGGCCGTCACCTCGATGGTGGCGCTGTCCTTCCTCATCCCGCTCGCCCTCCTCGTCCGCGAACAGGCCCGGGACCGGGTCACCACCGCCGCCGAGCAGCGCGCCTCGGCCCTTTCCCCGGTGCTGGCCCTCACCACTCGGCGCGCCGACGTGCAGCAGGCCGTCGCCGAGCTGGGCTCCGCCGACCAGCTCGTCGTACGGCTGCCCGACGGCGGCTTCGTCGGTACCCCGCACGCACCCGAGGACGCGCTGGACCGGGCCGTGCGAGGGCGCGAGACGCTCGCCGTCGACACCGCGGACGGCTGGGTCTACCTCCAGCCCGTCGTCCTGCGGGGCGACCGGGTCGCGGTCGTGGAGGCCTACGTGCCGGCCGCGGACCTCTCCCGGGGCGTGGCCGCGTCGTGGGGGGTGATGGCGCTGCTCGCCCTGGGCCTGGTCGGTGGCTCCGTGCTGGTCGCCGACCGGCTGGGCGCCCGCGTCGTGCGTTCCTCCCGCGGCCTCAAGCGCGCTTCGCTCGCCCTCGGCTCCGGCAACCTGGACGTACGGGTCGAACCGGACGGCCCGCCCGAGCTCCAGGAAGCCGGCGTGGCGTTCAACACCATGGCCGACCGGGTCGTCGACCTGCTCGCCGTCGAACGCGAACTGGTCGCCGACCTCTCGCACCGGCTGCGCACCCCGCTGACCGCCCTCTATCTGGAGGCCGACAGGATGGGCGCGACCCCGAGCGCCCGGCGGGTCACGGAAGCGGCAGGCCAGCTGGAGAGCGAGCTCGACTCGATCATCGCGGCCGCGCGCACCCCCCTGGCCGCGGTGCAGCACGGCGGTGCCGGAGCGGGCCCGGCGAAGCCGTGCGACGTCGCCGAGGTGGTCGCCATGCGCCTGGACTTCTGGTCGGTCCTCGCCACCCAGCAGGCCCGGCCGTACGAGCGCTCCCTGACCCCGCGCCCGGCTCCGGTCGCCTTCCCCGATGACGACCTCGCGGCCGTCGTCGACGCCCTGATCGGCAACGTCTTCCGGCACACCCCGCAGGGCACCGCCTTCGCCGTCCGCGTGGAGCGGGCGGAGCGGCACGTGTTCCTCACGGTCGACGACGCGGGCCCGGGCGTGGCGGACCCCGAGGCCGCGCTCACCCGGGGCGTCAGCGTCGGCGGCTCGACCGGCCTCGGCCTGGACATCGTGGCCCGGGCGGCACGCGCGGCGGACGGCGAACTGACGATCACCCGCGCGCCACTGGGCGGCGCGCGGGTGCGGGTGTCGTTCGTACTCGCCGGCGCGAGCGGCGCCGGAGGCGGGGGACGGTGACGGGCGTCAGCGGCTCGCGCCGAAGTTCTGCGTCCACCAGGGGCCGCCGTCGCCGAAGTGGACGCCGACGCCCAGCTCCTTGAAGGAGCAGTTGAGTATGTTCGCGCGGTGGCCGGGGCTGTTCATCCAGGAGTCCATCACCGCGGCGGCGTCCGCCTGTCCCCGGGCTATGTTCTCGCCCAGCGTGGACCACTGGTAACCGGCGGCCTCGACCCGGGTCGTCATCGTGGAGCCGTCGGGGCCCGTGTGGGACATCACACCGCTGCTCGCCATGACGTCGCTGTACTCGTCGGCGGCCCGGGTCAGCCGGTCGTTCGCCGTGACCGGCGAACAGCCCGCCGACGCCCGCTCCTCGTTCACGAGGGCGAGAACCCGCGCCTCGGGCCCGCCGCTCCCGCCGGAACCCGAGTCCGCACCCGATCCTGCGGCCGGGCCCGTATCGGCGCCGCCACCGCTCGAGGGCCGGTCGCCGCCGCTCTTCGCCGTCGTCCTCGCGGGAGCCTTCGAAGCGGGCCCGGCCGCCTTCGCCGGGCCGGTGGCCGCACTCGCCGAGGTCTTCGGCCTGTCCTTCTCCTTCTCCTTCTCCTTCTTCCCGGCCTTCGGATCGGCGCTCTCGCTCGGTGAGCCGCTCGCCGTGGCGCCGGGGCTCGCCGACACGGAGGCCAGGGGCGCCGCACCGCCCGCCGCGTCCTCGGCGCCCGGTGTCTGTCCGGCGGCGTTCGTGGTGACCCGGTCCGCGGCACCGCCGTCCTCGCCCCCGGCGACGGCCAGGGTGATCCCGACGCCCGCCGTCACGGTGACGGCGCCGAGCACCAGCGCGGTACCGCGTGTCCGGAGCCCGCCGCGGGGGCGGGCGTGGGAGCGGGACGGGCGAGCGGCTCGGCGGGAACCCATACGCAGGACACCTCGGCTTGTCGGTCGGCTGACGGAGCCCCCGTACCCGGTGGACGCGACCGCGCCCACCGGGACTGTGGGGGGTGTTCGAGAGCCTAGGGCGCGCACGGCGCGTAAACGCCAGTTCGAAGGTCATCTTCAGAAAGCCTTAAAAGAGCCGCCAAAGTCCGTTGAGGAAGCGCGACAGCGCCGCCTCCCGACCGGGCCGGCCCGTTACGCGTTCGCCGCCCGCCACCCTCGGTCCGGCGTGGGGCGCTTCAACGTGAAGAGCGGACACGGGTGCCCGCGGGAGCCCCTCACGTGACCCCGATGCTCCGCCGTCCTCCCGTACACGGCGCTTACCGTGCCGGACGGCGGGACAGTCTGTCGGCGTGCAACCGGCAGGTCGCCGGACACCGTGGCGCGCCCGAGGAGGCCGGGTCCTCCCGCCCACCGCCTCCGGGCGCGCCGTGCACGGACCAAGGAGGAGCCGGACATGCCGTCCACCGCTGAGGAACCACAGCTGCTCGAAGAAGTGCGGGACCTGCTCGCCGCCACGGTCGAGGACCTGTCCGTGGAGGAGATCGACCCGGACTCCTCCCTCACGGACGACCTGGGCGTCGACTCGCTGGCCAGGCTGGAACTGGTCGCCGCGATCGAGGACCGATGGCAGATCGAGGTACCGCCGGAGCAGGCGGACCGGCTCACGACGGTGCGGCAGATCGCCGCCCACCTCGCCGAAGCCGTCACCGCCCCCGCGGGCGGCAACGCGTGAGCCCACGGCACGCGGCCGACCCGGCCCCCGGGGAACGGGCCGCCGTCGTCACCGGACTGGGACTGACGACCGCGCTGGGCGGCGACGTCCCCTCCACCTGGCGGGCCCTGCTGGGCGGCGTGTGCGGCGTCGAGCGCGTCGACTTCGGAACGCCGGGAGGGCCCGAGCAGGTGTACCTCGCGGCCCCGGCCGCGGTGGACCCCACCGCGGTCCTGCCGTCCGCCAAAGCGGCGCACTGCGACCGCTCGGCACAGTTCGCCCTCGTCGCCGCCCGGGAGGCCGTACGCGACGCGGGGTTCCCCGACGCCTCGTCACTCTCCGCGGGCGGCTCGCGGGTGGCCGTGGTCGTCGGGGTGGGACTGGGCGGACTCACCAGCGTCCTGGAGCAGAACCACCGCCTGGAGACCCGGGGCGCGGGGCGGGTGAGCCCGCGCACCATCCCGGTCATGCTGCCCAACCACCCGGCCGCCGAGGTGGGGCTGATGGTGGGTGCCAGGGCCGGGGTGCACGCCCCGGTCAGTGCCTGCGCCTCCGGCGCCGAAGCACTCGCCCAGGCCCTCGGCCTGATCCGGGACGGCCGCGCCGACATCGTCGTCGCGGGCGGTGCCGAGGCCGCGCTGCACCCGCTCGCCCTGGCCGGGTTCGCGCGGTTGCAGGCCCTCTCCCGGCGCCACGACGACCCCAAGGGGGCGTCCAGACCCTTCGACGCCGACCGGGACGGCTTCGTGATGGGGGAGGGCGCCGGCGTGCTCGTCGTCGAGAGCGCCGGGCACGCCGCCGCCCGGGGGGCCCGGGTCCACGGCCGGCTGACCGGCGCGGGCATCACCAACGACAGCCACCACGTGGCCCAGCCCGCGCCCGGCGGAACAGGCTGCGCGGCCGCCGTCGACGCCGCACTCCACGACGCCGGGCTCCTTCCGGAGCAGGTGCGGCACATCAACGCGCACGCCACCTCCACACCGCTCGGCGACCTCGGCGAGGCGCAGGCGCTGCACAAGGTCTTCGCCGGGGTACTGGACGACGTGGCGGTCAGCGCGACCAAGGGCGCCTTCGGGCACACACTCGGGGCCGCCGGGGCCATCGAGGCCGTCCTCACCGTCCTCGCCCTGCGGGACAGAACCGCACCGCCCGCGTGCAGCCTCGAACGGGTGGATCCCGAGATCGACCTGAACGTCGTCGGCCGCACTCCCGCGGTACTGCCCTCCGGGCCCCTCGCGGCCGTCACCACGAGCATGGGTTTCGGCGGACACAACGTCGCGCTCGCCTTCGCCGACGCCTCATGACGGACGACCTCCCGGCCCCCGCCGTCGGCACACCGCGCACCGTGCTGATGTGCCCCGGCCAGGGGGCCTACCTCCCCGGCGCACTGCGTCACCTGCGCGACGTCCCGTCCGTCTCGAAGGTGCTGTGGAGGGTGGATGCCCACAGCACCGCACTCGGCGGCACCGGGACACCCGTCGGCCGCCTCCTCACCGACGCCGGGGCACCCGGCCCCGAGCCACTCCTGCTCGCCGAGCCCCTGGCCTTCGACCTGGCCACCTACGCCGCGGTGGTCGCCTCCGCCACCGTCCTGCTCGACCTGGCGACCCCACCCGTCCACGCGGTGCTCGGCCACAGCGTGGGCGACCTCGCGGCGCTCACCGTGGCCGGAGTCATCACCCTGGAACAGGGCGTCCGGCTGCTGCACGTCCGCGACCGGCTGCTGCGCGACGCCGCGCTGCCGGCGGCGGGCCTGCTGGCCACCGACATGACCGCCGAGCTGGCCGCGGACCTCCTGAACGCCGAGGGCCTGCCGCAGGTCCGGGTCGCCGCCCACAACGCCCCCGGCCAGACGGTCCTGGCCGGGCCCGACGACCAGTTGGCCGCCGTCCGGCGAACGGTCCGGGCGCTCGGCCGTCGCGCCACCCCGCTGACCAGCCGCACCGCCTACCACCACCCACTGCTCACCGGGGTCCACCGGGCCTTCCGACGCCTCCTGCGGGCGCAGGCCGTCGCCCCGCCCACACTCACCGTGTACACGGCCACCATGGCGCGGCCCGCACGCACCCCGGCCCAGCTGCGCACGGTGGCGGCCGCCCACCTCACCGAGCCCCTGGCCTTCCACCGGACCCTGCGCGCGATGAGCCTGGCCGGGTTCACCACCTACCTCGACAGCGGTCCCCGGGCACTGCTCAGCACCCTCGCCAAGGCCGGCCTGCCCGGCTGCACCACCGCCGCCCCCTCCCGCACACCGGTCGGCGTCGACCGCATCCGCCACCGCCTCACCGCCGCCCTCGGGTGACGAAGACGTCCCGGCCGGGTCCCGCGGCGGGAACGGGGTAGGCGGAGGGGATCGCGAAGGACGCGAAGGAGGAGTGCCATGACGACGTATGTCATCTCGGTGCCGGGAACGTTCACCGGCACCGTCCGGGACGGCACGAAGGACGAGCTCGCCCGGGCACTGCGCCCGGCGGACCCGCACCGCACCAACCTGGGGGACGAGGAGGACCTCGACGCCCTCTCGGTCAACGAGGACGGCACCTTCACCATCCGCCTCACCGTCGAGGCGGACACCGCCCGCCACGCGGAGGGCCGCGCCCAGGAGGTCGCGGACTCCGCCCTGCGGACGGTCGGCCTGGACCGGAACAGCGCTCCCCTCGGACCCTCGGTGGTCACCGGCATCGACTCCGACGTCTGAGCCCGTCCGCAACGGCACAGGTTCATGACAGAGTCGGGAGTGGTCCGGCTCACATGGCGTACCGAGGGCGGCGCCGACACCATGGTCTCGTCACCCGGCAGGCTGAAGGGATCAAGAATGTTCCGCAAGGTGCTGGTCGCCAACCGCGGTGAGATCGCGATCCGCGCTTTCCGCGCGGGCTACGAGCTCGGCGCGCGCACCGTCGCCGTCTTCCCGCACGAGGACCGCAACTCGCTGCACCGGCTGAAGGCCGACGAGGCCTACGAGATCGGGGAGCCGGGACACCCGGTGCGCGCGTACCTCTCCGTGGAGGAGATCGTCCGCGCGGCGCGCCGGGCCGGAGCCGACGCCGTGTACCCGGGCTACGGATTCCTGTCCGAGAACCCCGAACTGGCCCGCGCGTGCGAAGAGGCCGGCATCACCTTCGTCGGACCGAGCGCCCAGATCCTCGAACTGACCGGCAACAAGGCCCGCGCCGTCGCCGCCGCCCGCGAGGCCGGTGTGCCGGTCCTCGGCTCCTCCGCGCCCTCCACCGACGTGGACGAACTCGTCCGCGCCGCCGACGACGTCGGCTTCCCCGTGTTCGTCAAGGCGGTCGCGGGCGGCGGCGGGCGCGGCATGCGCCGCGTCGAGGAACCCGCCCAGCTGCGCGAGGCCATCGAGGCGGCGTCCCGGGAAGCGGCCTCCGCCTTCGGCGACTCCACGGTCTTCCTGGAGAAGGCCGTCGTCGAACCCCGCCACATCGAGGTCCAGATCCTCGCCGACGGCCAGGGCGACGTCATCCACCTCTTCGAGCGGGACTGCTCGGTGCAGCGCCGCCACCAGAAGGTGATCGAGCTGGCGCCGGCCCCCAACCTCGACCCGGACCTGCGGACGCGAATCTGCGCCGACGCCGTGAACTTCGCCCGGCAGATCGGCTACCGCAACGCCGGCACCGTGGAGTTCCTCGTCGACCGCGACGGCAACCACGTCTTCATCGAGATGAACCCGCGCATCCAGGTCGAGCACACGGTCACCGAAGAGGTCACCGACGTCGACCTCGTCCAGTCCCAGCTGCGCATCGCCGCCGGCGAGACACTGGCCGACCTCGGTCTCGCCCAGGAGAACATCACCCTGCGCGGCGCGGCCCTCCAGTGCCGCATCACCACCGAGGACCCGGCCAACGGCTTCCGCCCGGACACCGGGCAGATCAGCGCCTACCGCTCACCCGGCGGTTCGGGCATCCGCCTCGACGGCGGCACCACCCACGCCGGCACGGAGATCAGCGCCCACTTCGACTCGATGCTGGTCAAACTCTCCTGCCGGGGCCGCGACTTCGCCACCGCCGTGGGCCGCGCCCGGCGCGCCGTGGCCGAGTTCCGCATCCGCGGCGTCGCCACCAACATCCCCTTCCTCCAGGCGGTGCTGGACGACCCCGACTTCCAGGCCGGCAAGGTCACCACGTCCTTCATCGAGCAGCGCCCGCACCTGCTCACCGCCCGCCACTCCGCTGACCGCGGCACCAAGCTGCTCACCTACCTCGCCGACGTCACGGTCAACAAGCCGCACGGCGAGCGACCCGAAATCGCCGACCCGCTGACCAAACTGGCACCGCCCGCCGCCGGTGAACCCCCGGCCGGCTCCCGGCAGCGGCTCGCCGGACTCGGCCCCGAGGGCTTCGCCCGCTGGCTGCGCGACTCGCCCACCATCGGCGTCACCGACACCACGTTCCGCGACGCCCACCAGTCGCTGCTCGCCACCCGGGTCCGCACCAAGGACATGCTCGCCGTCGCCCCGCAGGTCGCGCGGACCCTGCCCCAGCTGCTGTCCCTGGAGTGCTGGGGCGGCGCCACCTACGACGTAGCCCTGCGCTTCCTCGCCGAGGACCCGTGGGAGCGGCTGGCCGCCCTGCGGGAGGCCGTGCCCAACATCTGCCTCCAGATGCTGCTGCGCGGCCGCAACACCGTGGGGTACACCCCGTACCCGACCGAGGTGACCGACGCCTTCGTGCAGGAGGCCGCGGCCACCGGCATCGACGTCTTCCGCATCTTCGACGCCCTCAACGACGTCGACCAGATGCGGCCCGCCATCGACGCCGTACGCCAGACCGGCACGTCCGTCGCCGAGGTGGCCCTCTGTTACACCGCCGACCTGTCCGACCCTTCCGAGCGGCTCTACACGCTCGACTACTATCTGCGGCTCGCCGAGAAGATCGTCGCCGCCGGCGCACACGTCCTGGCCGTCAAGGACATGGCCGGACTGCTGCGCGCACCGGCCGCGGCGACCCTGGTCTCCGCGCTGCGCCGCGAGTTCGACCTGCCGGTGCACCTGCACACCCACGACACCACCGGCGGGCAGCTCGCCACCTACCTCGCCGCGATCCAGGCCGGCGCCGACGCCGTCGACGGGGCGGTGGCGTCCATGGCGGGCACCACCTCGCAGCCGTCGCTGTCGGCGATCGTCGCCGCGACCGACCACACCGAGCGGCCCACCGGCCTCGACCTCCAGGCCGTCGGTGACCTGGAGCCGTACTGGGAGAGCGTCCGCAAGGTCTACGCGCCCTTCGAGGCGGGTCTGGCCGCCCCGACCGGCCGCGTCTACCACCACGAGATCCCCGGCGGGCAGCTCTCCAACCTGCGCACCCAGGCCATCGCCCTCGGCCTCGGCGACCGCTTCGAGGAGATCGAGGCGATGTACGCCGCCGCCGACCGGATGCTGGGCCGCCTGGTGAAGGTCACGCCGTCCTCCAAGGTGGTCGGCGACCTGGCCCTGCACCTGGTGGGTGCCGGCGTCTCCCCGGCGGACTTCGAGGCGGAGCCGGACCGGTTCGACATCCCCGACTCCGTCATCGGCTTCCTGCGCGGCGAGCTGGGCACCCCGCCCGGCGGCTGGCCCGAGCCGTTCCGCAGCAAGGCGCTGCGGGGCCGAGCCGAGGCCAAGCCGATCGCGGAACTGAGCGGTGAGGACCGCAACGGGCTGGCCAAGGACCGGCGGGCCACCCTCAACCGGCTGCTGTTCCCCGGACCGGCGCGCGAGTTCGACACCCACCGTGCCTCGTTCGGCGACACCAGCGTCCTGGACAGTAAGGACTTCTTCTACGGGCTGCGCCCCGGCAAGGAGTACACGGTCGACCTCGACCCCGGCGTCCGCCTGCTCATCGAACTCCAGGCGGTCGGCGACGCCGACGAACGCGGCATGCGCACCGTGATGTCCACCCTGAACGGCCAGCTCCGGCCGATCCAGGTCCGCGACCACTCGGCGGCCTCCGACGTCCCGGTCACGGAGAAGGCCGACCGGTCGAACCCCGGCCATGTCGCGGCGCCCTTCGCGGGTGTGGTGACCCTCGTCGTCACCGAGGGCGACGAGGTCGAGGCCGGCGCCACGGTGGCCACCATCGAGGCGATGAAGATGGAGGCCACGATCACCGCCTCCAAGTCCGGGACGGTGAGCAGGCTCGCCATCAACCGCATCCAGCAGGTCGAGGGCGGAGACCTCATCGTCCAGCTCACCTGAGTCCGGCACCCGGCAGTCGCCGGCCGCCGCCCCGGCCGGCGACTGCCGGATCGTCACCCGGCCGCGGCCTTGCGCAAGCGCCCGTCGGCCGCGAGGGCGGCGCCGTCGGCGCCCTGGTCGATCAGGGCGCCGACGGCGCAGGCGGCGGACATCCCGTGGCCTGTGAGCACCTCACGCGGTCTTCGGAGCCGCCTGCTGCACCACCTCGAAGGACCACACCGTGGACCCGCTCGCCGCCGGCTTCGGGCGCTCGGCGCCCTCCGCGCCGCCGCCCTGGTGCGCCGCCTTCATGGGCCCCTCCATCCAGGCCCGGAAGGACTCCTCGTCACGCCAGCGCGTGTAGACGAGGTAGTCGTCGGTGCCCTCAACCGGGCGCAGGAGCTCGAACCACTCGAATCCGTCGGAACTCTCCACGGCATGTGCCCGCGAGGCGAAGCGCTTCTCCAGCGTCTCGCGCTGCTCGGCGGGGACGGTCAGTACGTTGATCTTGACTACGCTCATGGTCCCATCCTGCCGTATGCCGCGGTCAGCAAGGTTCGCGCCAGACCCCGAGCTCCGGTCTCTTCAGCATCGAGGACAGCCCCAGCCGGCGTGACTCGGGACAGAAACCACGGGCCGGCTCGCTGTACTCGACGTGGAAGACGGCCTTGCCGGCCTCGACGAAGGGCGTGAGTCGCGCGCACTCGCCGTACTCGGCGCACTGCTCGTTGACCGCGAAGTCGAAGTCGTCCACCAGTTGCGGGACCTGCGGCAGGTCGTTCTTGAGTCCCACCGCCAGACCCCGTTCGTGGGCGATCTCGGCGATCATCCGGTTGTACGCCAACTGGTCCCGGGCGGTGAGCGGGAAGCCCGTCCGGTCGGCGTATCCCTCCACCAGGTCGGGTTCCACCGCGTCGAACCCCTTGTCGCGGCACATGTCGAACCGCCGCTCCATGATCGGCCGCAGTACGGAGATCCGGCGGATGTCGAGCCAGCGCTCGCCGTGCCAGCCGTTGGGCTCGCCCAGCACCGCGGGGGGAAAGGCGTCCCGGTCGGGCCGGAAGTCCTCCCAGGCCCCCACGTTGACGTAGCAGATCACCCTGCGGCCGGCGCGGTGCAGCCGGTCCACGTCGGCCGCGTCGTTCTCGAAGCCGTCGATGTCGTAGACCGGCACGTCGGCCGACGGGTCGACCTTCCCGTCGAGCTGCCACTGCCAGGCCAGCCCGGGCCGGGGCTGCCACACCGCGGCGGTGGACGGGGCGGGCGGCGGCGTGCCGTCCGCGCCGGAGCACGCGCTCAGCACCGAGAGGGCCAGGACCGCCGTCAGCGCGACCGACGACCGTCCCCTCCCCTTCCTGCCCCTTCCCTTCCTCCCCTTCCTTCCCTTCCTCTCCTTCCTCCCAGTGCTGCTCATCTCTCCGCTCCGGGCAGTACGGGGGTCAGCCGGGCCCACGGATTGGGCGGCTGACCCGTGACGGGCCCGGACACGGCGGCGCCGCGCTCGCGCGCGGTGCGTACGGCGAGCGGGGCCAGCGCCTCGGGGACCCCGTACACCAGGTGGCAGAACCGCTCCGGGGAGTGCCGCAGCGTCCAGTCCGGTCGGCTGAACGCGGACACGTAGGCCGACCAGGGGCCCTCGAAGGTGACCACCAGATCGGCCAGACGCGCGTACCCCGGTGCGGGGTGGACCCCCGGGTTGAGTACGACCGGGCCCGAGCCCTGCCGGCGCAGACCCCGCACCACCGCTCTGCAGGCGGACAGCTCGGTGGCGGCCGAGCTCACCCGGTCCAGGAAGCACCCGTCGGCCCCGTACCACTCGCGATGCCGCAGAGCGTCCCCGGCGACCTCGGCCGCCGGACGCGTGCCGTAGTCCGTGTCGACGTAGCCGAGCAGGCGGGCGCCCGCCGCACGCAGCGCGCGGGCGACCGCGACGAAGGCGGGATCGGGCGCGTCACCCGGCCCGTTCGCGGGGTTGACGACGACCCCGTACGTGCGGTCGGCCACCGTGATGAGCCGGTGCCAGGAGCCCGGGTCCTCGGCCGGGTGGACGTACAGCGGGATCAGCAGGCTCACGACGGGCGGACGCCTTCCGGGGTGGGGGACGGTGGGTGGGCGCCTGCCGACCACAGCGCGGCCAGTGACTCGTCCAGTGAGTACGAAGGACGCCAGCCGAGCGCGGCCCGGGCGGCGGTGGTGTCGGAGCACTGCCAGGACACCTGATCCGAACGGACGGAACCGGCGCCCTGTTCCTCGATCCGGCCGCGGAAGCCGGCGGTGTCCGCGAGCGTCCGCACGAGGCGGCGCACCGGGACGGCGTCGCCGCCGCCGATGTTGAGCACGCGGGGCAACGGTCCGGTCGCGGTGACCGCGCGTTCGGCCGCCCGCGCGACGTCGCGTACGTCCACGAAGTCCCGGTACGCCGACAGGTCGCCCAGCCGGAGCACGGCGCCCGGGTCGGTGCCCGCCGCGCGCAGCAGTCCGGTGACCCGGCCGGGCAGGCCGGAGGGCGGTGCGCCCGGCCCCACCGGGTTGCCGATCCGCAGGACCACCGCGTCCAGTTCCGAGGTGGCGACCGTGACGGTGCCGGCCAGTTTGGTGGCGCCGTAGGCGGTGAGGGGCCGGGTGGCCGCGGACTCCGGCACCCTGACCCGTTCGGTCCCCGGCCCGTACTCGGCGGCCGAACCCAGGTGGACCAGACGGGCCGTGGGCCGGGCCCGGCGCAGCGCCGCGCACAGGACGGCCGGCCCACGGGCGTTGAGTTCGGCGAGCGCCACCGGATCGCCGCCGGTCGCGCCCGCGCAGTTGACGACGGTGTCGACGGCCGCCGACGCCACGGCCTCCGCGAGCCGGTCGACCGGGTCGGTGGCGAGGTCGACGCGGACGTCGGCGGCGGGGGATCGGCCGCCGCCGAGGACCCGCGCGCCGGGCAGGGCACGCAGCCGTTCGGCGACGTGGCCGCCCAGATATCCGGTGAAGCCCAGGACGAGAATGCGCATGTGGTGCTCAGGCTCCCTTGAGCAGCAGGGACTTGCGGCTGGTGAACTCCGCGTTGGCCCGGTCGTAGTCGTCGGGACGGCCGATGTCGAGCCAGTAGCCGTCGAAGTCGTAGGCGTGCGGCGGGTCGTCGGCGCGCAACAGGTCGAGCACCAACTCGTCGAAGCCGAGCGGCAGTCCCGCCGTGTAGCCGTCGAGCGTCGCCCGGGTCAGTCCGTACACGCCCATGGAGACGCGGTAGTCCATGCTGGGCTTCTCGGTGAAGGCGACGACCCTGCTGGCGTCGGTGGTCAGGACCCCGAAGTCGATGTGTACCTTCCTGGCGTACGTGGCGATGGTCAGTGGGGCGTCCGAGGCGCTGTGCCGGCGCAGCACGTCGGCGTAGTCGAGGTCGGTGAGGATGT
This sequence comes from Streptomyces sp. NPDC028991, assembly GCF_055564775.1. Taxonomy (NCBI): domain Bacteria; kingdom Bacillati; phylum Actinomycetota; class Actinomycetes; order Kitasatosporales; family Streptomycetaceae; genus Streptomyces; species Streptomyces sp. NPDC028991. The sequence continues at coordinate 79,235 of NZ_JBVHVP010000012.1, forward strand.
CGCCGTTCATGACCAGGAAGTGCTCCGGCAGCCGCTCGCGCATGGTGAGCAGTGGCCCCATGGTGCCCAGCGGGCTCTCCTCGGTGGCGTAGTCGACGGTCAGGCCCCACTGCGAGCCGTCGCCGACGTAGGCCCGGATGATCTCGCCGAGGTGGCCTATGGCGATGGTGCAGCCGGTGAACCCGGCCGCGGCGAGCTGGCGCAGGACGATCTCCAGGATGGCGTGCTGGTCGCCGATGGGCACCAGCGGCTTGGGCAGCGCGGTGGTGTAGGGCCGCAGCCGGACGCCCTTGCCTCCGGCCAGGATCACTGCGTGCATGAGGTTCCCCCCTCGGTTCACGTGCCGGTCGTGGTCAGATGTTGTAGATGCCGGTCTTGTAGCGGGCGAGGTTGGCCGGGTCGCGGAAGAACTGCACCGTGTGCGCGAGGCCCTGCTCCAGGTCGTGCCCCGGGCTCCAGCCGGTCGCCGCCCGCAGCCGGGTCGCGTCGGCGACCAGCCGCATCACCTCGGAGTTCGCGGGCCGCAGCCGCTGTTCGTCCTCCCTCACGTCGAGGGCGGTGTCCATCACCTTGCCGATGAGCGCCACCAGGTCGCCGACGGAGATCTCGCCCCCGGTCCCGGCGTTGAACGTACGGCCCACGACCCGCTCGGCGGGCGCGGTGCCGACCGCCAGGAACGCCTGAGCGGTGTCCTTGACGAAGGTGAAGTCCCGGGTGGGGCGCAGGTCGCCGAGCGTGATGGTGCGTTCCCCGGCCGCGACCTGGCCGATGACCGTGGGGATCACCGCCCGCATGGACTGCCGGGGCCCGTAGGTGTTGAAGGGCCGCAGCGTCACCACCGGCGTGTCGAAACTGGCGTGGTAGCTGTCCGCCAGCCGGTCCCCGCCCGCCTTGGACGCGGCGTACGGCGACTGGGTGTTGATCGGGTGGTCCTCGGTGATCGGCACGGTCCGCGCGGTGCCGTACGTCTCACTGGTGGAGGTGTGCACCAGCCGGGGTGTGCCCTGGGCGCGCACCGCCTCCAGCACGTTCAGGGTGCCGGTGACGTTGGTGTCCACGTAGCTGTGCGGTGCCTGGTAGGAGTACGGGATGGCGATGAGGGCGGCCAGGTGGTACACGCAGTCGGCGCCCTCGACGAGACCGCGGACCGAGCCGGGGTCGCGGACGTCGCCGAGGACGATCTCGACCTGGTCGAGGACGTCGGGGGAGAGGGTCTCCAGCCAGCCGTAGGAGGAGAAGGAGTTGTACTGCGCCATGGCCCTCACCCGGTGCCCGGAGGCGACGAGCGCCTCGGTGAGGTGGGAGCCGATGAATCCCTCGGCTCCGGTGACGGCGGCGAGCGGTGTGGCGGCCACGCGGGATCCTTCCGGTCGGTGGGTCGGTGGGTCGGTGGGTCGGTGGGTCGGTGGGTCGGTGGGTCGGTGGGTCTGCGGTTCAGCGGTTCAGCCGGTCGGTCGATGGACCGGCGGGTGGCGGCGCCCGAGGACCGGGAACGGCCCGTGCGGGTCCGGCGGCGGTACGGCGGTCCAGCCGGGGCCTCACGCATGGGCCGCCGGCCGGCCCAGCAGCCGCAGCACGCACACCGTGAGGCAGAGCGCGGCGGCGCCGCAGCACAGCGGCAGGGCGGTCGCCGAGCCCGGTGGCAGGCCGGCCAGGGAGACCGATCCGGCACCGGCGGCCGCCGCGAGGCACAGCGCGGCCGGCGGCCAGGCCACGCCGAAGGCCTGGAGCAGCAGCGAGGTCCACAGGGCCGCCGCGAGCAGCAGCAGCGTGACGGGTTCGGCGTCGACGAGCAGCGCCGCGGGCACCAGCGGACCGAGATACACCAGCAGGCAGCCCGTGAGGACGGCGGCCGAACGAAGGCGGAAACCGGCCGGCGTCGCGGCGGCCCGCAGCGCCGCCACCGACAGACCGCGGTAGCGGTAGAGCAGCCACTCCGCCGGCCCCATGCTCAGGGTCAGCACGATCACCGCCCACGGGTGGTGACGGCCCGCCAGGAACACGAGCGCTCCCGCGGCCAGCCCGAACAGGCCGTACGGCAGCGAACGGAGCGGGCGCGGGCGGACGGCGGCCGCCACCGGCGCGTTCGCGAGGGTGCCACGCAGCGCCCAGCCGGCCGCGGCCACCGCGCCCAGGAACGTCAGCGACGGCAGTCCCGCCCGCAGGACGGTCCCGGGCTCCCACCACGGCAGCGCCACCGCGCCGGCGATCACCGGCGCGAGCGCGGCCAGCAGGAGCCGCTCCCGGCCCAGCACCAGCAGCACACCGGCCGCCGCGAGGTACCCCGACTGGGCCACCACGGCCCAGGCAGTGGCGCCGGAACCGGCGAGGAACACCCCGGCCGCGCTCGCCGCGACGGCGCCCACCGGCGCCCCCTTGAGGAGGGTGCGGCCCGCCTCCCCGCGTCCGGTCGCCAGCCGCAGGTACGCCCGGTGGCCCAGCGCCTGGTTCCAGGCCCAGGAGAGGAGCCCCGCCACCACCAGGGCCCGTACCGCGCCGTCCTGGGGAAGCAGGCGCCCGGCGAGTGCGTAGGCGAGACCCGGCAGTGCGAACAACGCGCCCCGCAGCGCGCACCGCACGTGGTCGGGCCGCCAGGGGTCGGCGGGGCGCGCGGGGTCCGGGAAGGAGCGCGGTACGCGCTCGTACAGCGCCTTGGCGAGGGAGAACAGGCCGGAGTGCCCGTACCGTTCCCGGATCACCTCGCCGGTCAGCCCCTCGGACTCCAGCAGCGCGGCCACCTCGTAGGGATGGACGGCGGGCGCGATGCGGTCGGCCAGTTCGGCGGCCAGCCCGTCGACCGCGTCCCACCGGACGCCGTGGCCGGGGCGGGCCAGGGCGAGAGTGTGCTGGTCCGCGGTGCGCGGGGCGGGTGTGCGGGCCTCGGCGAGGCGCAGCGCCAGCGTGTCGTGCTCCGCGCCGCCGGGTTCCAGGGCCATGGGTCCGCTCATCCGGTCGCACTCCTCACCGGCGTCCGGTCCACCGTCCCCCACGCGGCTTCTTCGCCGGCCGCCGCGTGCGCGGCCGTACCGCCGAACGCCGACAGCTCCAGGTAGATGGACCGGAAGGTGTCGATGGTCTGGCGGAGCGTGAACTGCTCGATCACCCTCAGCCGGGCGGCCTCCCCCATCGCCCGGCGCCGCTCGGCGTGGCCCAGCAGCTCCAGTGCGGCGGCGGCCATGGCGGCCGGATCGCGCGGCGGCACCACGAGACCGGTGTCGCCGACGGCTTCGCGGACACCGCCCACGTCCGTGGAGACGGTCGCCCGGCCGCACGACATGGCCTCGATCAGGGTGAAGGGGAAGCCCTCGCTGATGCTGGAGAGCATCACGACGTTCCCGGCGGCGTACGCGTCCTTGATGTCCTCGACCCGGCCCTCGAAGGTGACCGCGTCACCGTGCCCCAGCTCCGCCGCGAGCGCCTCGCAGCGCTCCCGGTAGGCCTCGCCGCCGCGCGGGGTGCCCCCGAACAACCGCAGCCGCGCGGCGGGCAGTTCGGCCCGGACGAGGGCGAAGGCGCGGATCAGGGTCTCCAGGTCCTTGATCGGGTCGACCCGTCCGGCCCAGCTGAGCACCGGCCGGGCCGGCTCGGGCCCGGCGGGCGGGAAGGCGGCTGGGTCCACGCCGTTGTAGACGGTGCGTATGGACTCCGGGGCGGCACCGCCCTGTTCCTCCCACAGCCGGTTGTAGCGGTTGCCGGGCGTGATCAGGGCGGCCCTGCGGTAGGTCTCCTCGGCCAGCAGCCGGAAGAAGCCCAGCAGGAGCGCCTTCACCGGCCAGCGGTAGGGGGCGGTGCGGTAGCCGAGGTAGCGCTCGCGCAGGTAGACGCCGTGCTCCGTCAGCAGCAGCGGCACGCCGTGCCGCTCCAGTCCGGCGAGGCCGGGCAGGACCGCGACACCGCCGCTGACCGCGTGCGACACGCCCTCCTCCGGGTACGGCGCGGCCAGCGGACGCAGGGCGTGCTCCAGCAGCGCGGTCGCGGTGACCGCGTCGTGCAGGGTGGGCCGGGCCTCGCGCACGGGCAGTCCCGGCCGGTTCCAGACGGCCGTCAGGATGCCGATCGCCCGGTCCCCGCGCAGGAACGGGCTGAGCCGCCCGTCCGCGGCGGCCCGTGCCAGCCGGTACAGGGCGGGGCCGAACCCGTCCTCGGCGCGGGCGTCGAGCAGCGCGGCCACGAACCTCTCGTAGGCGGCGGCGAGCCGGTTGAGCTCCCGCCCGCGCGGCGCGCGCCCTTCCGGTGCCGGCCCCCACATGGGGACGGAGACGACCCGCGAGACGTGCCCGGGGATGTCCCAGACGAGCGGTTCGCGGCCGGTGCCGGTGACGGCGATGACGTCGAAGTCGAGGTCGGGCATACCGGTGACGAGCTGGTCGCACCAGACGCTCACGCCGCCGTGGCTGTGCGGGTAGGTGCCTTCGGTGAGCAGGGTGACGTGCGACGCGCCGGAGCGTCGCGCGCCGTGGGGAACGTGCATGGATGTGCTCCACGGCCGAGGTGTGGACTGGTCGGGTCGGCTGACCGGACCCGCGGTGGTGGCGGCGCTCAGGGCTGCGCGCCGTACGGCACCGGCTCGCTCACGCCGGCCGGTACGCGGGTGCGGGGCGCGGTGGGTGTCGCGGTGGCCGTGTCGCCGGACTCGGCGACGGCGGAGGGCGCGGTGGCCGACGACGGCAGGGTGAGGGTGAGCGGCCCGCCGGCGGTCGGGGTCCAGCCGGACAGCGCGCCGGCGTAGGCCGCGCCGAAGCCCGAGCCCCCGCGCAGGGTGCCGGCGGGCATCGTCGCCGTCACGGCCACGCCGGCCGGTGCCCGGACGGTCACGGTGTCACCGACGCGGTACGCGGTGACCTGGCCGGCGTCGACCGCGCTCCGCCAGGCGGCGCGGCGTCGCATCTCGACGCCGATGTCCTCCATGCGGAGGTTCACCACGGGGGTGCTGTCGGCGAACAGGTCGGCGTAGCCCTCCAGGACGCCGTCGAGGACGGGGTAGGCGATGCGGTCCTCGGCGAGGTTCGACTGGTGGATGAAGTGCGGCTTGGGGTCGTTGGACAGGACGTGCCCGAGCGCGATCCGCGTCTCCAGCGGCACGATGTGGTCGGCGTAGCCCGTGGCCGTGTCCAGCGGGGCGGACAGGCAGGTGGAGGTGGCGGGGTTGTCCTCGCAGATGCCGCTGCCGCCCTGGGCGCGGCTGGTGTAGATCCAGTTGTACTCGTCGACCTGCTCGGCCGCCCGTCCCGCGTTGTAGAAGACGTTCATCGGATAGCGGGACACCGTCGTGGCGCTGCCGACCTGCCGCTGGACGGGGTCGCGGGAGCTGTCCGAGGCGAGCCAGGCGATGCCGGTGTCCGCCAGGGCGGGGCCCAGGTTCGGATTGTCCTCGGGCTGCTGCGGGGTGACCTTCAGGCCCGAGTGCTCGCCGGTCACCAACTCGTCGTTCTCCAGCGGAAGTCCGGCCGTCTCGCCCCAGACCCGGTTGGTGGCGATCTCGTCGGCGATCTCGTTCCGGCTCACCCACTGGGTGCTGCCGTCGGGATCGGTCGCGCACTTCCACGGGACGACGGCGACGTCCTGCCGGCAGCCGAGGAAGGCGTGTGTGTACGTGTGGTTGATCCAGCGGAACCGGTTCCGGTCGGCTATCAGCCTGTCGGCGAGCGGGTCGGCGCCGCCGTTGTCCTGGCGGTGGTCCACGCTGCCGGAACCGTTGTAGGCCAGGTCGAGGGTGAAGTCCCGGCTGTCCTGCCAGGCGGTGGCGTGGTCGACGTCGGCCGGGACCATGCGGATCGGGTTCGGGGTGCCCTCGCCCGGCGGGCAGTCCACGTCGCCGGGCGTGCAGTCGAGCTCGGTGTCCCAGCGGTCGTCGGCCGCGAAGACGTCGTCGACGTGCACGGCGAAGTAGTTGCGGTTCGCGCCGAGGTGGACTCCTGCGGTCATCCACTCCACGATGCCGCGGGCCAGCAGCCGGAACTGCCGCTGGTGCTGGTTGTAGACGAACGTGACGACCAGTTCGCGCCGCCCGTCGTGCCGGTACTCGCCCACCAGGGAGCCCTTCGTGGGCCGCCCGGGTATCGCCGCCTGGACGTACGGCACGAAGTCGGCGCCCGGTGCCGGCGTCGAGAGATAGGCGTAGGACTCGCCCACGGTGGGGGAGTTGTCCTCGAAGGGGACGGCGCCGTCCAGGTAGCCGAAGGGTCCGGCCAGCCCGGCCTGCGTCACCTCCGCGCGGACCCCGTCGACGCTGCCCGCGTACCCGGTGCCGACAGCGGGCTGGAGTCCGACCTCGGGGCGCGCGTAGGTGTAGGCGTCGACCTGCGGGATCGCGTACGTCTGCTCGTAGGACGCGAGCGCCGCCATCTCCGCGGAGTCCGCCGGGAAGGGGTTGTCGTTGGGCAGGACGACGGCCTGGAACTTGGCCCGGGGGCGTCCGTCCACGGTGTCCGCGAGGTAGCCCGCGTCGATCACGGGCCGGTCGGCGTCCCGCAGGTCGACCTCCGTGTACGGGGTGCCCGCGGTCTCCAGTTCGGCGGCGATGGCGTCGGTGGCCGGTCCTCCGTCGCTCACGACCAGCACGCGCAGGTCGACGCGCGGTGCCGGGGCGTCGGCGTGGACCGGGCCGGCCGGCAGGCCGAGCGACGCTATCAGCGCGCCGGCCGCGAGTGCCGTAGTGCGAATGGTCCGCTTCATGCGGTGAGATTCCCTCCCCCGGACAGGGGCGGGGCACGCTCCTCGCGGAGCCCGCCCCTCCCCGTGACACGCCGTCGCTCCCCTGAGACGCCGGTCGTCGACGTTTCCGCCGCGTCACATAGTGATGCGTGTGTGGAGCTTTTGTGTGCCCGCTGTGGAACTTGACGGAAAAGCGCATGTGTCCATTTACCCGGAACGGGAACAGCCGGGAGTGGTCGGTGAGCGCCGGACTCCGCCCGTCGGCCCGCCCCGTCAGGCCCGTGTGCTGCTGTGAGCCGGAATGCGGCGGGCGCGGAATCCCGGCCTCCGTGGAACGTGGATGTCAGTGGTCTCGACCAGTGCGCCGACCCGGGCGTGGAGCGAGATCAGGTCAACCCCGATGTCGCCGGCGCCGGGGGGGGGGGGGGGGGGGGGGGGGGGGGGGGGAAAAGGGGGGGGGGGGGGGGGGGGGTTTGGTTGGTTTTGGG
>NZ_JBVHVP010000012.1:86386-227688 GCF_055564775.1 Streptomyces sp. NPDC028991
GAGATCGGGCGTGAGGTGGGGAAACCCTCCCTTTTTAGGGGGCGTGGGGGTGGTTGTCCCCTACACCTGGCCCTACCCGGGATTGTAACACAACCCCCCCCCCCCCCCCCCCCCACCGGCGCTCACGGTGCTCGGTGTGCTCGGTGCCCTGGGGGGCGTGCGGTCAGGCGCACAGGACGCGGGTCTCCGGGGTGTAGACCGGGCCGCCGTTGACGCTCGTGCTGTCGCTGAACTCGGCGTAGAAGTAGGAGTAGAAGCCGATGTTTCCGTTGCAGCCGGAGTCGGCGGCGACCTGCAGGGTCAGGGTGACGGTGCGGCTCTGGCCGGGCGGGATGGTGGCGCCGTAGTTGGTGCCGAGGTCGGCGGGTCCGGTACCGGCGCAGGGGACGGCGCCGGCTTCCGAGGCCAGGCTGCAAGCGGTGAAGCCGTACTTGAGATCGGGCCGCTGGGTGGTCAGCCAGGTGGGGTTGATCGTCTGGTAGACGAACCAGATGTCGTACGTCTTGTTGTTCTTGATCGTCATCGACAGGTTCACCGTGCCGCCCGGCTGGGTGGTGGCCGCGTCGGTGCTGAACGTCAGCTCGGCCGGGGCCGGGTCGGCGGCGCTCGCGGAGGGCGCCAGGCCGAACAGGGCGAGGGCGAGGGCGATGATCGTGGCGAGACCGAAGCGTCTCGTTCGTGTGGATCGCATGGCCCGGGAGACTAGGCACGGCCCCGGCGCACCGTCTGCACCGCCGGGAGCACGGAGAACGGGACTCGGCCGGAAGTGTGCGTCTCGTGAAGATAGCGTGACGGCATCGTCACAACCGGCGGTGGCCGGTGTTCGTGCATGCCAACGCGAGAGTCCGGCCCGGGGTCCGCCCGGCCTGGCCACTGGCCCTGCACGCCGGCGGCAATGGCGGATTCCGGGCGGCTGCCCGGTGCGGGCCCGCGGGTGCGGGAGTGCGGCTCCGGACGCGCGGACCGGCGGCCGGCCGGTCGGTCGCGGGGGCGGGGGCGGGCGGGCTCGGACGGCACGGTGACCGCCCCCGGCGTGGGTGCGCCGGTGCCGTCGACGGCGGGCGCAGGGCTCCCACGGCGGGCCACGATCATCGGCGCCCGCAACGAGGAGCGGTTGCGGCGGAACCTCGGTGCCGTCGGCTGGACACTGACCGAGGACCAGGTGGCCAGGCTCGACGCCGCGAGCGCCACGACGGCTCCCTGCCCCTGCATCCCCTACGAACGTCAGAAGGGTTTCGCCCGTCTCGACCCCCACCCGTTGCGGCGCGTGGGCGTACCACAGGACTGAACCGCCGTGTTCCGGCGGCGCCGGAACGGCATTGTCAGTGCCGTGCACAAGAATGCGGGCAAGCGAGATCAACACCGGCCGGAGCGGGTACGCGGTCTCGAGTCCCCCGTCCCGAAAGGCCACAGCCGATGCCGCTTACCGTCGTCCACGCGCAGAACGCCGAGACCCGCGCGCCCGTTCGACGCGGGCCCCGCCCGTGCGGGCCGCTCAGCCCTGCCGAGGCCGACGTCCTGCGCATCGTCACCGACGTCCGCACCCCCGTGTTCGCCACCGTGCGCGAGGGCGGACGGCGCAGATACAGCTACTGGCGGCCGCTGGACTCGGCCACGGGCAGGGGCGGCTGCTACGCGGCGCTGCCCACCGCCGAGTGTGACAAACTGCACGCCGCCGGCCGGATCGCACTGGGCGAGCCGCTGGCCGACCCGGCCAGGACCACCTACCGGGTCACGGCCACCCGGACCCCGGCCGGGCCCGTGCGCGCCGTGCGGGGCCGGGCGCGCGCGGCGTGAGCAGGGAGACGGGAGTGGTCATTTGACGCCGGAGGGTGAGGGGCCGGGGATGGCGAAGGCGCATGCCGCCGGTGGCGACGCCCCCGAGGAGGCTCTCCTCGAAGGTCTGCGGATCGACGAGCGCAGGCCGGAGAAGCCGATCCTGCTCAACGCGGAGGGGAGGCCCATCGACACCTGGCGGGAGAACCATCCGTACGACCGCAAGGTCCGCAGGTCCGACTACGAGCGGCAGAAGCGGGTCCTGCAGATCGAGCTGCTCAAGATGCAGCGCTGGGCCAAGGAGACCGGACAGCGGATCGTCGTCCTGTGCGAGGGCCGCGACGCGGCGGGCAAGGGCGGCACCATCCAGCGCTTCACCGAGCGCCTGAACCCGCGCGGCGCCCGGGTGGTCGCGCTGGACAAGCCGACCGAGAGGGAGGCGGGACAGTGGTACTTCCAGCGCTACGTGGCACACCTGCCCGCCCGCGGTGAGATCGTCTTCTTCGACCGCTCCTGGTACAACCGGGCGGGCGTCGAGCGCGTGATGGGCTTCTGCACGGAATCCGAGTACCGCCAGTTCCTCCAGCAGGCTCCGCTGTTCGAACGCCTGCTCACCGACGACGGCATCCTGCTGGTGAAGTTCTGGTTCTCCGTCTCCCGGGCCGAGCAGCGGACCCGTTTCGCGATCCGGCAGGTCGACCCGGTGCGCCGCTGGAAACTCTCGCCGACGGACCTCTCCTCCCTGGACCGCTGGGACGACTACACCGCGGCCAAGGTCGACATGTTCCGGGCCACCGACACGTCGCACGCGCCCTGGACGGTGGTCAAGAACAACGACAAGCGCCGGGGCCGGCTGGAGGCCATCCGCAGCCTGCTGGACCGCTGCGACTATCCGGCGAAGGACGACGAGGCCGTGGGCAGTCCCGACCCGCTGATCGTGGGCGCCGCGGACACGCTGCTCGAAGCCGGTGAGGAACCCGTCGACCTCTCGCCGACACCGCTGGCCGGACACGGTGACGGGCCGGGGACCCACCCGGGCCGGGGGGACTGACCCCCGCACGCGCCGCCCGGGCACCCGGGGTGGCGCGCGCGACGGCGCGGGCCGCGGTGCGGCTCAGTGCTTGAGCGCCGCCCGCAGCGCGGGATCCGACGCCGCCCGCCACACCGACGGGAGTTCCTCCCGCCGTGCGCGGGCGCCCGCCCGTTCCTGACCGTGGAGCAGGCCCCACGTGAACGCGGTCTCCCCCGCACCGTGGGCCGCCACCGCCAGCTCCCGCAGGGTGTCCTGGGCGACGACGGCGTCCTGGTGCTCGCCGAGCAGTTTCTGCACCGCCTTGGCGCGCTTGCCGAGGCGGGTGACGGGCTTGCCGAGTGCCGGGCGCGCCACCTCGGCCGCGTAGCGGACCTTCTTGGCGGCCTTGCGTGCCTGGTGCAGCGCCGCGTCCCGGGACGGCCCGGGAGGCTGCTCCAGCGCGTGCTCCATACGCCCGGCGAGGCGGTCGTACTCCTTGAGGACCGCCTTGGCCATGACTCGGGCCGGCTTGTCCGCCGCCCTGGCGCGCAGCGGCGGCCGCCGGACCAGATCGTCCAGCGCGTCCAGGAGGCGCAGGTAGCGGGCCGAGGCCACCGCCTCCCGGGTACGCGTCCGGCTCTCGTCGCCGTGTGACACGTCCCACACCCGCAGCCGGGCGGCGACCGGGCCGAGCAGCAGGTCGCCGGGCAGCTCGTCGAGCGCGCCGCCGAGCCGTTCGCGCAGCACCTCCTGGTCCCGCTCGACGCCCAGCTCACCCGCCAGCCACTGGAGTTCGGCGCGCAGCGGATCGGTGGCCCGCCGGTCGAGCACCGACCGGTACGAGCGCAGGCAGCTACGCAGGCGCCGGCAGGTGACACGCATCTTGTGCACCCCGTCGGGCCGGTCCCGGCGGACCGCGGGATCCAGCGCCACCAGGATGCCGGCCTGCTCGCGCACATACGCCAGCACGTAGGCGCCCGGAGACCCGGGCACCACCTCGGCGGAGGCCCGGCGGGACGCCCCCGCCGCCGACGACGCACCGGTGTCCCGCAGCGCCCGGGCGAGTTTGGAGGGGCTGTCCGACCGGGCGATCCCCTTCTTGCGCAGTTTCCGCTCCACGGTGTCCAGCAGTCCGGCGGGCGCCCCGTCGGCGAGTTCGACCTCCAGCTCGCTCCACTCGGCACGGCCATCTCCGGTCAGCAGCGATTCGGCGCGCACCGCGTCGAGACTCAGCTCGGCGAGCACCGTGCCTTCGGCGTCGCGGAGGTGCCGCACGGAACGGGTGGACCTGATCCGTACCACGGGACGCAGCTCCGCGCCCCGCGTGCGGGACAGGACGAGCTCGCGCAGCGCCTCCGGTACGTCGTCCGACAGGGCGGCCCGCACCTCCTCGCGGCTGTCCCCGGTGAGCGGCAGCTTCAGATGCCACCCGGCGTCCGAGCCGCCCGTCCGGCGGCGCAGGGTGACCGACGTGCCGGCCAGCCGCAGATCCGCGGTGTCGTGGTAGACCGCGTCCAGCTCCTCGGGCCCGGCCTCGGTCACCGAGGTGACGGGACCGACGCCGGTGAGGTCCGGCAGATCGTCGGCGCCGGGGGAGGAGGGCTCGTACTTTCGCTCTGTCTCGCGCTTCGACTGGGTCATGCTGTGTCCTTCGACGCGATCCGGCGGATCAAACGCGAATCGCGGTGCGTAATGCCACGATAGGGGCAGCAGCCGCGGCACCGGCCCACAGGGAGATCGCATGTCCGAGAGCCCGACGAGCATCGTGGAAGCGGCGTTCCGGTACTACCGGGCGCAGGACCGGGACGCGGCGACCGCTCTCTACGCCGACGACTTCTCCTTCACCAGCCCGCAGGACGACCACATCGACAAAGCGGCGTTCTTCGAGCGCTGCTTCCCGACCGCCGGCCGGCTGGCGGAGCAGCGGTTGGTGCACGTCACCCCGGCGGACGGGGAGCTCGTCTTCGCCTACTACGAGTACGCACTCACGACCGGCGACAGGTACCGCAACGTCGAGGCGATCACTGTCCGGGACGGACTGATCCGGGAGGTGCAGGTCTTCTTCGGCGGCCGGCAGTGAGCCCGCTCAGTCCGCACGCCGTACCGGGTACCCCGCCGTGGTGCGAAACCGTGCCCGGTACGTCGTGGGCGTGACGCCCAGAGCGCTCCGGAAGACGCGGCGCATCGTCTCCGCGGAGCCGAAGCCCGACCGGCCCGCCACCGCCTCGATGTCCTCGTTGCCCCCTTCGAGGAGGGCCTGCGCGCTCTCCAGCCGCACGGCCTCCAGGTACTGACCGGTGGTCGTCCCCGTCTCGGCGCGGAAGAGCCGCCGGAGGTGCCGGGCGCTGACCCCGGCGCCGCGGGCCAGGGAGGCCAGGCTGTGCGGGGCGGACGGGTCGGCGGTCACGGCGTCCATGACGGCGCGCACCACCGGGTGTCGTGCCTCGCGCGGCGTCAGGCGGGCGCTGAACTGCGACTGCCCGCCCGGGCGGGCCATGAAGACGACGAGTTCGCGGGCCACCTCACGGGCCAGGTCCCCGCCGTGATCGTCCTCGACCAGGGCCAGCGCCAGGTCGATGCCCGCGGTGACGCCCGCGGACGTCGTGACCGGGCCGTCGCGGACGAAGACCGGGTCCGGCTCGACCGTCACCCGCGGGAAGGCGGCGGCCAACTGCCCGGCGAGCCGCCAGTGCGTCGCGGCCCGCCGGCCGTCGAGCAGCCCGGCACGCGCCAGTACGAACGCCCCGGAGCACACGGAGGTGATGCGGCGCGACCGGCCGGCCAGGCCGGTCACGAGCGCCATCAGATCCGGCTCGGCGACGGCCTGCCGCCACTCCCGCCTCCCCGTGACCACCAGGGTGTCCAGCCGGCCGGGCAGCCCGGCCGGCCCGCCGTCCACGCCCACCCGGACGCCGGAGGAGGTCCGCACGTCGGTGCCGGACGGGGAGACCACCCGCACGTCGTACCGTGCGCCGAAGAGGTTGGCCGTGGTGAAGACCTCGGCGGGACCGGTGACGTCGAGCAGCTGCACCCCGTCGAAGGCCGTCACCGCCACCACACGCCGCGCGGACACGGCCGTGCCTACTCCGCCCACGGGGATCCGAGGATGGTGCGGACGAAGTCCCCGCGTTCGAAGCCCGGCACGCAGTGCGCGAGCACGTCCGCCTTGACGTTGCCGAAAGTGGTCTCGGGCTTGGACCGCACACCGTCGGCGAACGCCTCCAGGACGCGGCGCTTGAAGCCGGGACGCGGATGCAGGGCGACGACCGCGGCCCGGGCGTCCTCGGAGACGTCGTGGTAGCCGATGCCGAGCACGTCGTACTCCACACCCGCGGTCACCAGCGCCACCTCCGGCTCCATGAACTCGGGGACGCCGGGGGTGGTGTGCAGGGCGATCGCGGTCCACACCCGCCGGATGCCGTCCTCGGGCACGTCGTGCGCGCGCAGGAAGCGGCGCGCCTCGTCGGCGCCGTCCACTTCGAAGCGTCGGCCGCTGCCGTGGAAGGCCTCGTTCAGACCCAGGTCGTGGAACATGGCGCCGACGTACAGCAGCTCGGGATCGAAGCTCAGATCCCGGTTGTGCGCCTGGAGGGCGCCGAAGAAGTACACCCGGCGCGAGTGGTGGTAGATCAGCTCGCTCGTGCTCTCCCGCACCAGTTCGGTCGCCTCCCGGGCCAGCTTCGTGTCCGGGACGCGCACTCCGGTCGCGGGGAAGGCACCGGTCGCGTACGGGTCGCCGGCCGCGTACGGGTCACCGGTCCTGGAAGGGGTGTTCGTCATCGTCAACCGCCTGCTCCTCGGTCCGCCGGCGTCTCCGGCGGGCGTGACCAGTCTGCGCGGCGCGTGGCGGCGGCACCATGGCCGTCCGGCCGTATGACCCACAGATGCGGACCTGCGCCGCCGCTCCTAGCCGTCGGCGACGAGCCAGGGCCGCGGATCGGTGTAGTACCCGTCGAGGACGACTTCGAAGTGCAGGTGGGGGCCGGTGGACAACCCGGTGGAGCCGACCCGTCCGACCGGGGTGCCGGCCTCCACGGTCTGTCCCGCGGCGGCCTCCAGGGACGACAGGTGACTGTAGGTGGTCTCCAGCCGTTTGCCCTCGATGGTCCCGTGGTCGATCACCACGCGGTTGCCGTACGCGGTGGTCGGCGCGGCGAACACGACGCGGCCCCGCCGCGCGGCGACGACCCGCGCGCCCTGGGGCGCGGCGAAGTCCACGCCGGTGTGCAGTTTGGTCACCCCGGTCAGCGGGTGCTCCCGCGATCCGTAGGGCGAGGTGATGGTGAGCGGGCTCACCGGAGCGGTCAGGAGAGCGCCGGCCGTCCCGCCCGCGCCGCCGGAGCCGGCTCGGTCGAGTGCCTCGTAACGCGGGAGCAGGGCCTCGACCTCGGCGAGGTAGGTCTCGGCCGTCGGGGGCACGCGCCCCGCCTTGGTCACGGCGTCCGTCCCCGAGGAGTACGCGGAGAGGGTCAGGTCCACCAAATCCCCGTTGACCCGGCCTTCGGTGCGCAGTTCGGTCACCTTCTCGGCCAGGGAGCAGTCCTGCCGGCCGAGCGCCATGATGGCGTCCGCCGGATCACGCGGCGAGGAGCGCCCGTTGCCGTCGTCGTCCCTGCCCCAGGTCCGCCACTCGGTGTCGGTGAAGGCCGCGATGCCCTTCTGGCCGGAGAGCTCGTCCGTGTCGTCGCTCCAGCCGGAGAGCTGGTCGATCTGGGCCGCGAGTACGGAGGGTTCGAGGAGCGTGCAGGCCGAGGCCGCCTTGCGCAGCCACGGGATGTAGGAGGGGTCGATGTCGACCGCCGCGGCCTGGTCCGCGTCGGAGTCCTCGGGCCACGGGGACGGCAGGCCGCCCGTCAGCGCGAGGAACGCGGCCACGCCGGTGACGGTCACCAGCCCCGGTAGCAGCAGTAGCGTGACGGGGCCCGGGCCGCGGCGCTTCCGCTTGCCGGCCCCCTCCGTCCGGCCCGGCTGTTCCGGCCGGCCGGGCGCTTCCGGCTGATCGGGCTGTGCCGACCGCCGGCGTTCCGGCCGTTTCGGCTGTAGTCCGGCCGTGTCCTCGGCCGCCTCCGCCGTGGTCAGCCGCTCGTCGTTCACCCTGGCGCTCGCCGGGACCTGATGCTCACGAGCCGAACGTAACGCTCCGTTGCGGAGACGTCAGGAGACCACGAGGCAGAAGGGGCTGCCCGAACGGGCAGAGCGCCGCCGCCCGCCGGGCGCGGTATCCCGCACAAAGGTAATGTCCCGACCCGTTGACCGCGGCAGGCACGCGAAGTACGTGGCCGGACTGCCAGGCAGTCCGGACTCCGCCAGTCCTGCGGCCGGGCCGCCTGCGACACCGAGGTGAGGGTCGTCGACGAGCACGGAAACACCCTCCCGCCCCGCGAGGCCGGCGAGATCATCGTGCGCGGCCCCGACCGCGTGCGCCGCTACTGGCGGGCACCGGGGCTCTCCGCGCCGACCTTCCGCGACGGCCGGGTGGACACCGGAGACCTCGTCTGGATGCGCGAGGACGGCTATCTGTTCCCCGTCGACCGCCGGGCGCCGGCCGCGCACTGAACGAACCGGCCGACCGGCCCCTCACGAAAGCGGTGCGGGGCGGACGGCGAGCATGGCGATGTCGTCCACGCTGTCGGCCCCCAGGCCGATCAGCAGCTCGTCGCAGAACGTGTCGAGGGGCTCGCGCGCGAGGTCGGCGGCGTGCCGGCGCAGCCGGTCCAGGGCGTCGTCGAGGGGTTCGTCCCGGCGTTCGACGAGACCGTCGGTGTACAGCAGCAGCGTCGAGTGGGCCGGCAGCGCGTGGAGGGCGGTGGACCGGGGCGAGTCGGGGTCCATACCGAGGAGCAGCCCCGCCCCGTCATCGAGGTAGCGGGTCTCACCCTCCCGGGTGGTCAGCAGGGGCGGGAGGTGGCCGGCGGAGGAGTGCTTCAGTTCCCACGGGCCTCGGGCGGGGCCCTTGACCACCCCGTAGACACAGGTGGCGGTGGCCTCCTGATGGAGACTGTGATTCGCCAGGTCCAGGCGGTGCAGCACCTCCGCGGGCGGCTCCTGGCGGTCCACGGCGACACCGCGCAGCATGCTGCGGAGCTGACTCATGGCGATGGCCGCGTCGAGGTTGTGTCCGGTGACGTCACCGATGACGACGGCGGTGTCCCCCTTGGGCAGGACGAAGCTGTCGTACCAGTCACCGCCGACCTGCGCGGTGGCCGAGGAGGCGGCGTAGCGGGCGGCGAGCTGAAGACCCTCGACCTGCGGCAGCACCGGCAGCAGGGAGCGCTGGAGCCGTTCGGCGATGGAACGGGTGTCCTGGTACAGACGGGCGTTGTCCACTCCCAGCGCCAGGCCGTGGACCAGGTCGTCGACCAGGGCGAGGTCCTCCTCGGTGAACGGCCGCCCGCCGGGCGCACGGGCCAGGGTCAGCGCGCCGAAGATCTTGCGGCGGGCCCGCAGCGGAGCGACGACGGCACTGCCCGCCCCGAGCCCCCGGAACAGTTCGAGATAGTTCCGGTCCAGCGCGCTTTCGGCCTGGCCCGGTGGCGGGGCGTCGGTGAGCAGCAGGGGCCCCGCACCGCGCAGCACACGGGCCAGCGGTCCGCGCGATTCCTCGGAGACCACCGGCAGCCGGCCCTCGTACACGTCTGGGCGACGGTCTCTCGGATCGCGGTGCACGACACAGACCCGGTCCACCTGGGCGTGCTCGGCGAACAGGTCGACCACGCACCAGTCGGCCAGCCGCCGCGTCAGCAGCCGGCCGGCGCGCCGCAGCCCGTCGTCCAGGTCCAGGGTGTTGTTGAGCTCCGCTCCCAGATCGGCCACGAGGGACAGCCGGTCCAGCGCCGACATGCGGTGTGCGCCACCGCTCGGACTCCCGCCGCGGTCCGGGGTGGCCGGTGGCCGGCCCCTGCCCGGCTCCGGGTCCGCCGACTGCGTGCTTCCGCCGGGAGTCCTCGGCACGTCGAGGGGCGTGGTGGCCCGCGGACTGAGCTGGGCGACGAAGACCGTACGGCCGTCGGCCGTCTCCTGGGTCTGGATGTACAGCCTGACCGGAATCACCCCGCCGTCCCGGTGCAGAGCCGGAAGGGGCACGGAGCGGCCCACGATGCGGGTGCGACCGGTGAGCAGCATCGAGGTGAACGCCGCCGTGTGCCGCCGGCGCAGGTGCTCGGGGATGAGTGTGGTGAGCTTGCGCCCGACGAGGTCGTCCGGTGCCCAGCCCAGCAGGCCCGCAGCCGGTCCGTTCGCCGCGATGATCCGGTTGCTCTCGTCGGCCGCGATGGTCGGGACCCTGCTGCCCCGTACCTGACCGGCGTCCCACGGTACGACCTCGGCCGCGCCGGTCTCCGGCTCGCGGGGCACCACCGTCCACGCGGTGGGGTGGCTCCCGGAGAGCTGTCCCGCGATCTGGTCGAAGAGCCATTCCTGGAAGGCTCGCCCGCGCGGCAGCTCCGGCAGCGTGAGCAGCCGTTCCTCCCCGGCCGCGTCCTCGGCCAGGCCCAGGACGCGGCGCAGGGTGAGCACCGAGGGCACGGCGTCGGCCGGCAGCGGCAGGAGCAGGGTGCGCAGGTCCGGCTCGGTGAGCGGTTCCCGGAGCGCGGTCGTCACGCGGGCGCTGATCAGGTTGTTGATGTCCCCGGCGGCGGCCAGCTCCTCGGGCGACACGCCGAGGAGCTCTCCGGCGGACGCTGCGAGGGCCAGTTCGCGCAGTACCGCGTGCCGGTGCTGCCGACACGCCGAGTCCAGGGCGCCCGGTACGTCGACGAGCGTCACCGTCCGTTCGGAGGGGCACCCAGGCTCGGCGGATTCCCACCCCGGCGACGACGGTGGCGGGGCTTCGGGCCACATCTCGAACCAGACCGTCTTGCGCTCGTCGTCGGCCTCCACCCCGTGTCGCGAGGCCAGCTTCTCCAGCAGGGCCAGACCCTGTCCCGTACCGGCGTACGGCGGCCAGTGCCGCGGTACGGGCGCACGGCCGGGCCGGCGGTCACCGACCCGCACGCGCACCCGGCCGCCGGGGCGTGACACCGCCACCTCGACCTCGGTGCGCGCGTGCAGCACCGCGTTGGTGACCAGCTCGCTGACCAGGAGTTCGACGGTGTCCACCACGTCCGGGGTGACGTCGTCCAGCGCGGCCCGCACGAACCGCCGAGCCGACGCGGCGCTCACCGGAGCCTCGGGAAAACGCCGTGACACCGCCGCCGGCGGATCGAGGTAGACCATGTCCTCAGTGTGTGCCCCGCACGGTCGGCCTCGCAGCGCGCCATGCGCGTGCGCCCTGTTCGGGGCGCCATGGGTGTCCGCCGGCCGGGTGACGCCTCCGGGCGGCACAGGGGGCGGCCGGGGCTGGCAGGCGGGGGAGTACTCCGATAGCTTGCTCGTGCGGCCCCGCGTTCTCCCCCGTACGCGGGGCCGCACCAGTGCGCACCGCCCCGGCCGGCGACGGAACCAGCCAGGACGGGGTCACGCCTCGATCGACCACCGAGCCGCCGCGGCGGGCCCGTCCCGCGGCCCGGACGACGCGGTGGGTGCGCGGGTGGCACGTGGCGGTCCTGGCCGATCACGATGCGTCGTCCCCCGGCCGTCCGGGAACGAGGGAAGCGAGCCGGGCGGGAGCCGTGATCACCGGGCTTTCGCGGGGCTGGTAGCGTCGCGTGGTCGCGGCGGGCGGCGCGAGAGAGGTGTCGGTGCGTGGATGAGCGGCAGGACCGTGAGTGGGTGGCGATGACGCCGGGCGACTTCGACCGGGACGCCCCGCTGGTCCTCAACGTGGCCACGGGACCCACGACCGTCCCGGCCGAGCCGGACGAATACGGCACGGCCCCGCTGTTCGGGGACACGGCGCCCGCACCGAGCACTCCGCGCCGCAACCGGCGGGGACGGCCCTCGTCCGCCCAGGAGCGGCTGTTCTGACCGTCCCCGCCTGGGGTCAGGACGCGGGAACCTCGTCCACGAAGTCCGTTCCGGCGGCGCGGTATCCGGTGACCTTCGCGGCGACCTGAGCCGGGCTCAGCACCTGGTCCTTGACGTGCAGGACGTAGTCGACCTGCTGGTCGTAGGCGCGCGGGGTCGTGGACGTCTGGCCGTTGAGGTCGATCAGCCACTGGTTGAAGTTGATCGACATCGGCCGCTCGGGCAGGTAGCGCGCGTCATGCGTGCCGAAGTGCTGCCCGTCCACGTAGTACGTGATGGCGCTGTCGTCGATCGTGACGACCAGGTCGTGCCAGCCGGCGTAGCTCCGGCGCTGCTCCGAGTGCTGGTTGACGGCCTGCCAGGGATCGGGGTTGTAGGTCTCCCAGGAGGTCGTGTACAGGATGTTCGACGGCTCGCCCCACCCTCCGTTCGGCAGGTACTCGAAGTCGTACTCGGCGTAGTCGTCGGCCATCGGGGCCTTGAGGTCGTTGATGGTGAAGAACGTCTGCACCAGGTGGTCCCCGTCCGGCCCCGACCGGGGGGCGTCGGAGAACTTCACCCGCGCCGCGTAGGTGCCGTTCCTGAACTTCATGGCCTTGGTGAGGACTTCGGTGTGCGTGGTGGACGCGCCGGTGCCCGCCGTGGACGTCTCCAGGTTCATCACCGAGTTGCCGCCGGCGGAGACGAAGGTGACCTTGGACGGGTCCCAGGTGGCGCCGGGGACACCGGGCCCGCCGGAGTTGGCGCGCACGTTCCAGCCGTGCGCGGAGATGTCGGGGTCCGTGTGCGAGCTGTAGTCGAAGTCGTCGAACAGGGTCTGTCCGCCGCCGGGCGGGTCCGTCGGGTCGGGGGGATCGGTCGGGTCGGTGGGGTCGTTGCCCTCGGGAGCCGCGCCCCACACGGTGGCGCCGGCGAGCTGGGCGGTGACCTTGTCCCAGTCGGCGTACGCGGTCCGGGCGCCGTCGAAGGAGTAGTCGTCGCTCTGCCGGACCGTCTGCCAGTTGGCCTGGTGGAAACGGAGCTGCATGTCACCGGTGTCCGCGCCGGGCGCCAGGGTCCCGGCCGCCGGGGTGAAACCGATCTCCAGGTAGCGGTCGGCCGTCGCGGTGGGGTTGCTCAGCGTGCCGAACGTGCCGGTGACGGCGGAACAGCCCCGCACCGCCCAGGAGCAGGCGAATCGGTAGGAGGCGCTCGGTGCGTCCGCCTTGAAGTAGTAGCGGACCTTCACCTGGCTGAGCTGCACGGAGTTGGCGCCGGTGTTGCGGACCTTGAGCCAGGGTTCCGTCTGGTCGGCGGTGGCACCGCTCGCGCTGGTGCGGTACTGGACGGCGAGACCGCCTGCTTCGGGTGCGGCCTGAGCGGGGAGCGCGGTGAGGGCACCGCCGCCCAGGAGGGCCGCCAGGGCGAGTGCCAGGCGGGCGCGGCTGACGGGGGGTCGGGTTCTCATCGGGGATCCTTTCGGCATGGCTCCCGGCTGCCCGGAAGCGTGGGTGGGTGGTGCGTGGAGCGGGGGATGCGACGGTGAACCGGCCGGCACCGGGCGCTCAGCGGACGCCACCCACCCGCGGCGGTGCGGGTACGGTGGCCGGCGGATCGGCGTGGGGGACGTCCAGCGCGTCCAGACGGGCCCGGTGACCGGCCAGTCGGGCGGTGAAGTCCCGCCAGTCCGACGTGCCGTCCCAGACCCGTTCGGCGAGCGCGCACAGCCGGGGGTACGTGAGGTACTCGATGTGCTCGGGCGTAGCGACGAACTCGGTCCACAACTGGCCTTGCGCGCCGAGCACTCGGGAGGCGACCAGCGGGTCGGGCGTCGGTGGTGCGAGGTCGACGCCGTACACCGCGCGCAGGTCGACGACCGCGCCGGGCTGGGCGGGCGGTTCCTGCGGGCCGGGTCCGCGCGCGTAGTCGAAGTAGGTGGTCCGGTGGTCGGTGTGCACGACCTGGTGGCCGCGCTCCGCCGCCGCGTGGCCGTGCCCGGGTTCGCGCCAGCTCATCACCGTGCAGTCCAGCGGGAGGGTGACGCCGTTCTCGGCCCAGACGACCGGCCGGCGGCCCGCGCGCACTAGGTGCTCGGCCATGCGGGCGATGAACCAGGGGTGCAGCGCGCGGGGCCCCGGCAGCCCCTCACGGGCGGCGCGGGCCCGCGCCGCCGGGCTCCGCTCCCATTCCGCGGTGGGGCATTCGTCGCCGCCGATGTGCACGTACGGCGAGGGGAAGACGTCCATCACCTCGTCCAGGACGGCGCGGAAGAAGTCCAGGACGTGGTCGTCGGTGCCGAGGACGTTCTCGCACACGCCCCAGCGCGTCCACACGTCCAGGCGGCGCGCCGGGTCGGTGCCCAGCTCGGGGTGGGCGGCCAGGGCGGCGCGGACATGACCGGGTACGCCGGTCTCCGGGAGCACGGTCACCCCGCGCTCGGCCGCGTACGCGACCAGTTCCCGCAGCTCCGCCCGGGTGTACGAACCGCTGTGCGGCACTCCGTCGAAGCGGTCGCTGCCGGCGGGGCCGGCCATCGACTCCGCCCGCCGGCCACCGACCTCGGTGAGCCGCGGGTAGGCGGCCACCGGCATCCGCCAGCCCTGGTCGTCGGTGAGATGGAGGTGGAAGACGTTCAGCTTGTGCAGGGCCAGCAGGTCGACGTAGCGCCGCAGGTAGGACACCGGCTGGAAGTGCCGGGCCACGTCGAGCATGGAGCCGCGCCAGGTGTGGCGGGGGACGTCGGTGACCTCCACGGCGGGCAGGTCCCACGGCACACCGCGCACCGGCCGCCCGGACAGGGCCTCGTAGGGCAGGAGTTGCCGCACCGTCTGTACTCCGCGCAGCAGTCCGGCCGGGCGGGCGGCGCGCAGCAGGGCTCCCTCGGGGCTCACGGTCAGGCCGTATCCCTCCTCGCCGAGGCCGGTGAGGGCGGGGTCGAGCGCGAGGACGAAGGCGCCGTCGTCGGCTGCCTCCAGGCGCAGCCCGGTGGCCGGGGCGAGGACCCCGCGCAGCAGGGTCGCGGCCGCTTCGGCTCCCGGGGTGACCCGCAGCCGGGTCGCGCCGTCCAGCCGGAACCGGCCGGAGCGCGTCGACAGGCGGCGGGGGCGGGGGACGAGGGCCAGTTCGGGGCGTGGCAGGTCCACGGGGCGGCTCCGGTGGTCGGCGGTGCACGGCGAGGGGGGAAGGGCCGAGGGCGGGGAACGGCGTACGCGGTCAGCCCTTGACGCCTCCCGAGGCGAGCCCGGCCGTCACATGGCGCTGCAGGGCGAGGAAGATGACCAGGGCGGGCAGGGCGAAGAGAGTGGAGGCCGCCATCGTGGCCCCCCAGTCGGTGCCGAAGGTCGACTGGAACGAGGAGAGCCAGACCGGGAGCGTGCGGCTGTCCTGCTGCTTGATGATGAGGAAGTTGGCGTAGGTGAACTCGTTCCACGCGGTGATGAAGCCGAACAGCGAGGTGGCCATGAGACCGGGCGCCAGCAGCGGGAAGGCGACCTTGCGGAAGGCCCCGGCCCGGGTGCAGCCGTCGACCTGGGCGGCCTCCTCCAGTTCCGGGGGGATCTTGGCGATGAAGCCGCGCAGCACGACCACCGTGAACGGCAGCGTGATCATGAAGTAGATCAGGGTGAGCGTCGGGAGCCGGTCGAGCATGCCGGTGTCGCGGGAGATGATGTAGATCGGGATGATCAGCGACTCCCAGGGCGCCATCTGCGCGATGAACACCGCCAGCATGAACTGCCGCCGCCCGCGCCACCGCATGCGGGCCACGGCGTAGGCGGCGCCGAGGGCGACCAGCAGGGCGAGCACCACCGCGCTGAGCGTGACCAGGATGCTGTTGCGCCAGAACAGCGCGAAACCGTCGGCGCCTACCGCCCGTTGGAAGTGGTCGAGCGTCCAGGCGCCGGGAAACAGGCGGGGATCGTACGACTGGATGTCCGTGGACGGTTTGAACGCCGTCGTGACCATCCAGTACACGGGAAACAGGCAGATCACCACGGTGAGCGCGGCGGCGCCGTTGAGCGGGAGGCGGCGCAGGACTCGCCGTGCCGGGGAACGCGTGGTGCTCACGGCTGCTCACCCTCCTGACGGAACAGTTGACGGAAGTAGAGGACGAGGACGCCGCTCATCAAGAGGACCGTGAGCATCGAGGCGGCGGAGCCCAGGTCGTACCGCTGGCCTGCCAGCGCGGTCTGCACGGCATACACCGGCAGGATGGTGGTGGCCTCGCCCGGCCCGCCGCGGGTCATCACCCAGATCTGCACGAACGCCTTGAACGTCCAGATCACTTCGAGGGACAGGACCAGCATGAAGATGGGCCTGATCAGCGGGAACGTCACGGCGCGGAAGATGCGCGCACCGCCCGCTCCGTCCATCCGCGCCGACTCGTACAGCTCGGCCGGCACCGTGACCAGGGCCGAGTAGAGCGTGATCGCGGCGAACGGCACGGACTGCCAGACGATCAGGACCACGACGATGGCGAACGCGGTGCCGCCGTGCGCGAACCAGGGGTGGCCCTCGTACGAGGTGAGGCCGAGGCCGGTGAGGGTCTCGTTGACGATGCCGAACTCGGAGTGGAACAGCCACTGGAAGACGGTGGTCGCCGCCACCACGGGCACGGCCCACACCAGCACCAGGGAGCTGAGGACCACGGTCCTGGCCGTCCTGCCGAGCCGCTCGGCCATCAGTGCGACCAGGGTGGACAGGACCATGATCGCCACCACGCTGACCGCCATGAACACGAAGGTCCGGCGCACCACCTCCCAGAACCGCGGGTCGCCCAGCAGGGTCCGGTAGTTGCGCAGCCCGACGAAGTCGGCGTCGCCGAGGATCAGCTGGCGCAGCCGGAAGTCCTGGAAGGAGATGAGCACGGCCCGGACCAGCGGATAGATCAGCAGGTACAGCATGCCCAGTACGGCGGGTGCGATCAGCAGGTACGGCCACAGGGTTCCCGGGCCGGCCCCGCCGCGCCCGCCCGGGCGCCCGGGGGCGGCACGCGGGGCACGCGGCGGGCGGCCGGCCTTGCGCGGCACGCTCCGTTCACGGACGGTCGACACGGCGCCTCCTGCGCTTGTGGATGTCGGGCGGGCTGCGGTCAGGAGTCGCTGCCCAGCGTGTCGGTGATGGTCCGGGATGCCTTGACCGCCTCGGACTTCGCGTCCTTGCCGGTGAGCACGGCCGTCATGTACTCCTTGATCGGGTTCTTGGCCTCGACCGCCGCCCACTGGGGCGTGTTGGGGGTGGCGTGTCCGTTCGCGGCGCCGGCCGCCATGGCGGCGGTGCCGGGGTCGGCCGCGACGGCGCCCGCGAGGGTCGTCTTGTTCGGAACGTAGCTCATGGCGACCGCGAGCTTCTTCTGCCAGGCGTCCCCGGTCAGTTCCCGGATGAAGGTGAAGGCCTCCTCCTGGTGTGCGGCGACGGCCGGGACGACCAGGTCGGAACCGCCGGTGAAGACGGCACCCGGCCGGTCGGCGGTCTTGCCGGGGATGGGGAAGAAGCCGAGCTTCCCCTTGAGTCCGGGGTTCTTCTCCTCGATGACCTTGGCGCCGCCGGGGACGGCGATGATCTGGGCGACCTGGCCCTTCGCCATGACCTCCGCCTGCGGCGGCTGGGCCTCGTCCGAATCCTTGGGGCCCTTGCCGAGGGCTTGGAGGCGCTGGTAGAAGTCCATGGCCCGCAGCGCCTCGGGACTGTCGAGGCCGCCCTTCCACTCGCCGCCGGACTCGACCGCGAGGTCGCCGCCCTCGTCCCAGACGAAGCCGGAGAGGACGTACCAGTTCTGCCCGGGCAGATAGATGCCCTGGACGCCGCCCTTGTCGAGCTTGCCGGTGGCGGCGATCCACTGGTCCCGCGTCTTGATCCCGGTGGCGTCCACACCCGCTTCCTCGAACAGGTCGGTGCGGTGGATCACGACGCGGTTGGCGGCGTAGTACGGGATGCCGTACTGCTTGCCGTCGTACGCCCCGGGTTCGGCGAGCCCCTTGAGCCAGTCTCCTCCGCCGAGCTCGTCCACCCGGTCCGAGAAGTCGGTGAGGCCGCCGCTCTGGGCGTACTGGGCGACCTGGGTGTTGCCGACCTCGATGACGTCGGGAGCGTCATTGCTGGCCAGCGCCGCGGTGACCTTCTCACCGATGCCCTCCCACTCCTGGATCTGTATCTTCAGGTCGATGTCGGGATGGGACTTCTCGAAGCCCGTCTCGAACTGCTTCTGGAAGTCGGCCGAGACGCTGTCGCGCATGAGCCACACGTCGAGGGCGGTCCTGCCGCCGGCGCCGTCCGACGCGTCGCCGGACGAGGAGCAGGCGGCGAGCCCGGCGCTGAGCACCAGCGTGGAGAACAGGGCGAGCGAGCGGTACTTCACGGTTCACCTCTGGGAGCTGGATCTGTGAGGGCTGGGCTGGGAGATCTGAGGGTGGAAGAGCTGGGGCTGGAAGAGCTGGGGCTGGGAGAGCTGGGGCTGGGAGACCTGCGAGGGACGACAACACCTGCACTTGACCAGTAAGGGCGCCAAGGGTTTACCAGTCGGCGTTGGTTGAAGGTGGCATGGACCAATGAGGGCGTCAACCCCTCACGCAGGAGCGGCATTTGAGCCGAGTGGGAACGTGGGTGGCTGGTTCTCGATCCATGTGGACAGGTAAACTCGGTTGACCAGCGGACCAGTTATGGGAGTAGTGCATGGAGATCGACGCCGCCGCCTCCGGTGCGGTGCTCAAACGCGAGCGGGTGCGCGACGCGATCCTGGAGCTCATCGAGGAACGGAGCCCGGGGGACGCGATTCCCTCCGAGCGCGCCCTGTGTGCCGAACTCGGCGTGTCCCGCCCCACCTTGCGTGCCGCGGTCGACGAACTGGTGGTCGCCGGGCTGTTGGTGCGCGAGCACGGCCGGGGCATGTTCGTCGCCGCCGAGAAGATCACCCAGGAACTGGTATCGGACCGGCAGGCCTTCAGCCTCCCGCAGGCCGCGGGCGCCTGGACCAGCAGGATCCTGGAGGTCCGTACCCTGCCCGCGGGCGCCCGCGTGGGCCGCAAGCTGCGTATGTCGCCGGCGGCGCGGATCCACTACGTGGCCCGGCTGCGGCTGGTCGACGGCTCGCCCATGGCCATTGAGTACCTGCACGTCCCGGCCGACCTCGTCTCGGACCTGACCAGTGAGGAACTGGAGCAGGGCGACCTGTACGACCATCTGGGTGAGCGGCACTCCGTCCGGGTCCGTGAGGCCGTGCAGTCGATCGAGCCCACCGTGGTGACCCGTGCGGAGGCCGACCTGCTCGACGTGCCGGAGCTGTCCCCGGCGCTGCTCTTCGAACGCCTGACCACCGACACGTGCGGCCGTGCGGTCGAGTACGTGCACTCCCTCTACCGCGGTGACCGCTACCGCATCGTGTCCCGGCTCACCCTGGGGCCGCGCGACCAGGCCCCGCCCTCGAGCGAGGGGCACCACCCGGGCATCCCGCCGGGTGACTTCACGAACGGGGACCCCGTCACGCTCTCGACGCGCGGAGTCGTGCAGGACGGTATGTGACGGACCCTCGGTGCGCGGAAATGCTCGGAACGGCTTTGTATCGAGCACATATTGACATGCAACGGTCGAGCACGCAGAGTCTTGCCCCGAAAGTGTTCGACAGCTCGACCGGTCGACTGCTCGTCCGTTCGACCACGCTCCGCCGTGCTCGACAACGCCCGACCGCGCCCGACCGCGCCCCGCCCGTGATGCCGACCGCCCACGAGGAGTGTTGCCGTCATGTCCGAAACGCCCGCTGTCTCACGCCGACTGCTCCTGGGCTCGGCCGTCGCCACCGGCGCCGTCGCGGCCGGGATGACCGCGTCGGCCCCGTCCGCGTCGGCGGCGGCCGGGCAGGCGCCCCGCCGCAGGCCCGGCCAGAAGTCGATGATCGGCGTGCCCTTCGACGCCCGCAGAACCGTCCGTGTCGGAGTCATCGGCCTCGGCAACCGCGGTGGAGGCATGATCGCCGGCTGGGCGGCCGTGCCCGGCTGCACCGTGGCCGCCGTCTGCGACATCCGCGCCGACCGTGCGAAACGTGCCGCGGACCGCCTGGAGAGCAAGGGCAGCCCCCGCCCCGCCGAGTACGGCGGCTCCGCCGACTCCTACGCCCGGATGCTCCGGCGGGACGACATCGACCTGGTGTACATCGCGACACCGTGGGAGTTCCACCACGAACACGGCCGGGCGGCGCTGCTCAGCGGCAAGCACGCCCTGGTGGAGCTCCCCATCGCGACGGAACTGCGTCAGCTGTGGGACCTCGTCGACACCTCCGAGCGCACCCGCAGGCACCTGCTCCTGTCCGAGAACTGCAACTACGGCCGCAACGAACTGGCCATGCTCAAGGGCGCGCACGACGGCCTTTTCGGCGACATCACCAACGGCCACGGCGGCTACCTGCACGACCTGCGTGAACTCCTCTTCTCCGACACCTACTACACCGACTCCTGGCGGCGCCTGTGGCACACCCGCAGCACCGCGTCCTTCTACCCCATGCACGGGCTGGCCCCGATCGCGGCGGCCATGGACGTCAACCGCGGCGACCGCATGACCACGCTGCGCGCCACCGCGACCGCCCCGAGGGGACTGGCCGACTACCGTGCGCGCTTCGTGCCGAGGGACCACCCGTCCTGGAAGGAGACCTACATCAACGGTGACCTGGTCACCTGCATGATCGAAACCGCGAAGGGCAGGACGATCCGGGCGGAGCACGACGTGAGCTCGCCCCGCCCGTACAGCCGGATCAACACCCTCGCCGGCAGCCGGGGAATCGTGGAGGACTACACGGGGCCCTCCCCGACCGGCGCCCGGATCTACGTCGAACCGGACCACAGCGGCCACTCCTGGCGCGATTTCGAGGGGTACCGCAAGGAGTACGACCACTGGCTGTGGCAGAAGGTCGGCGACGACGCCGCCAACAACGGCGGCCATGGCGGCATGGACTACGTCCTGCAGTGGCGCACCGTCCAGCTGATGCGAGCGGGGCTGGTGCCGGACATCGACGTGTACGACTCGGCCGCCTGGTGCTCGCCCGTCCCGCTGAGCGTCACGTCGCTGGCCAAGGGCGGCCGCCCCGTCGAGATCCCCGACTTCACCCGTGGTGACTGGCGTGAGCGCAGGCCCGGACTCGACTCGACGCCCACCGACATGCCGCCCGTCGGCTGACCGCGCACGGACGGCACGGGTCCGCCGCTCCACCGTGAGCGGCCGCGGCGGGACGTCCGGCGTACGCCGGACGATGCGGTGTCAGCGGTCGCGCACCCGGCCCAGCTCCTCCAGGGTCCGGGCGGCGGTGCGGGCCAGCCCCGGTCGGTCGCGTACGAATCGGCGGGCGGCTCGTACCGGTTCCCGGCCCAGCCGGTACAGGACGCCGCCCGGCCCCGGGCGTACCACGGCGCCGGCGTGCACCCTCAGATCACGCGTCTTGAACGACTCCTTGTAGCGCGCCGGCCCGCTGCCCAGGTCGACCAGCTCGATCCCGTCGGCGGCAGCCGCCTCCAGCATCCGCAGTAACAGCAGGACCCCGGGTGAGTACTTGCCGTACGCGCGGTCGTACGCCGGGAACCACCAGGACAGGACCGTGGCGGAGCGCAGGCCGAAGTGGGCGGCCACGGGCCGGCCGGCGGCGTAGAGCACGGACAGCACTCCTCGGCACTCCGGGTCGTCGCTCCGGGCGAGCAGTTCCACGAGCCGGGTGATCCACGCCTGCGCGAACCGGTCCCGCCGGCCCGTCCGCCGGTACTGGGCGGACTTCCACCGCATGAGCGCGCGCAACGCCCCGGGGTCCGGGTCGTCGTACACGAAGCGCACCTCGCCGACCCGACGGACGAGTCTGCGCTCCTTGGCGAGCGTCTGTTTGAGGAAGCCGGGCGAATTCCTGCGCAGGCTTCCCTCGTACGGCCCGAATCCGTCACCGAGGTCGACCGCGGGGGAGGCCAGTGCCTCGGTCGCGTGGGGCAGGAACAGATCCTGGCCGGTCTCCAGATTGTCGAACTCCCAGGACGACAGGGCGCAGGCCCGCAGCAGCGCACGGGCATCGAGGCGTACGCCCCCGCGCAGCACGATGCCCTGGCTGTCCGACACCCCGAGTCCGATGGCCCGCCCGCGCCCCGCGAGGCCCCGCTCGTGCGGAAAATACCCGACCGGGAAGCCGTCCTCCCGCAGCACCGCGACCGCGGCCTGCGGCCTCACCAGGCCTACGGCCCCGGTGAACGCCGGATCAAGGAACGGATTCGCCGGGGCTCCGGAAGCGGCCCTGATCTGCCGCCAGATCTTCCGGTCGTCCGCGCCGAGCTCACCCGGCGCGACCACGTCTATGCGTTTTCCGGACATTCGCCCGCCTCCTGCGTCATCGGAATTCCGGACACACGAAGGCCTGCTGGACACCGCGGTGCGGCGGGGCAGTACTCAGGCCGCGCGGCGCAGGCCTTGTCGTACCGCGGTTGCTCAGCAGCGAATCGACTGCGGTCCCGGTGCGGCTCGGGCGCCGCCGTGCGCTCCCGGTCCGCCCGTAGGTCCTCGCGGGCGAAGGTCCGCGCCGCCCTGCCACGCGGCGCGTCCCGGCGCCGGGACGCAGGCGGCCGCGACGCCGTCGGCCCCGGCCGCCGCCGCGGCCCTCGGCGACCGGACGGCGACATGCCGGAGCGCCGGACCCTCTTCGCACGGGCCCGGATCCCCGGCCTCCTCGACCGTCACCGTCACCGTCACCGACACCCCCGCCGTGTCCCGGTCCGGATCCGGCTCAGCGAATCCCGGTGGCCGGAGGGCCACGACGCACAGCAGTGCCCATGTCAGCAGAACTGCCGCCGCTGCCCGTCGACGCCGCACTGTCGGACTCCTGACCTGCGTCCCGGCCGGGGGCTGACATAACGGGCCGACACTGGACCAGTCCCCCGAATCCGCCCAGTCGTGCCTCCAGTAGGCCGAGCGCGGCCCGCCCAGTCAAGCCCGCGTGGCACGAACCGGTACGCCCCGGCTCGGCCGGGGGACGCAGTGCTCCGTTGCCGTTTCGCACCGGGTGTCTAAGGCGAGTGGACGCCCGCCGGGGGCGTGTTACCGGGTCAGGACCGGCTCGGGGCCCATGACGACGACCGGCTCCTTGTCCGGGTCCAGGGCGTTGAGCAGCGCGCGCATGTGCTCCTCGCTCAGGGACACGCAGGCGTTGGTCGGCCCGTCGTGGTCCACGTGGATCCAGACGCCGCCGCCCTTGTCCTCGCCCAGCGGGCGGGTCTTGTCCAGGGGGGTGGTGCCGGGCACCCGGTTGTAGTCGATGGCGATCACGTAGTCGAAGGAACCCTCCAGCGGCTCGCCGAGGTGCCCGGTGCCCGACACGGCGAACTCCGGATCCTGGTCGTAGGGGAGCCGGCTCCCCGGGTCGGGCAGCCGGCCCCCGGCGTCACTGAGGCGGAAGACGCCGATGGGTGTGTGCAGGTCGCCCGCCTCGTGGTCGTCGGTCCAGCCGCGCAGGCCGTTGTGGGCGGGCCAGGGACCGGCGACGGCACGCCAGCCCTGTGCGGGGTACCGCTCGTAGAGCACCGCCTGGGCCTCGTACGAACTCTCCGTCGCGCCCGACACCACCAGCGCCTGCCGGGAGGCGTCGGGGACCCGGGCGCGCATCGCCGGTCCGAGCCCGGGAAGGGGGCGGGGAAAGGAGCGCGGGGGAGCGGGCCGGGGGGATGCCGGGGCCGACGCGGATCTGCCGGGCGGCCGCGATTCCTGCGAGGAGGCGCCCGACTGGTGCTGGGCGCAGCCGGTCGCCGTCACGCCGGTGCACATGACAGCGCCGATCACCAGGGCCAGCGCTTTCCTGACGGTCATATCGATCTCCGACTCCGTGTGTGGACTACTCATAGCTAGACCACTTGCGGAACCGGGTGGTGCGGCCGCCTCGCCGTCTCCCCCGTATGGCGCAGGGAAGTGAGGACGACCGGGATGTGACGTCGCTCCGGCACGCCGTCACGGCCACGGCCGGCAACATCGTTGCCGCTCACACCCCTTACTCACTGGTGAGGCTCGGACATGCCGTGTAGCGTCAGCAGCAGATGTCGTGGTTCGCCCAGACCGCCCGCGCCGGAGTGCGGGCGGTTTGCTGTGCAATGCCGGAGGACCAGGACGACCACCTCCGGGTTCGCACGGTGCGGATCCGATATCGGCTGAAAGGCAAAGGCATGGCCAGCGGAACCGTCAAGTGGTTCAACTCTGAAAAGGGCTTCGGCTTCATCGCGCAGGACGGCGGCGGTCCCGACGTCTTCGCGCACTACTCCAACATCAACGCCCAGGGCTACCGCGAGCTGCAGGAAGGCCAGGCCGTCACCTTCGACATCACCCAGGGCCAGAAGGGCCCGCAGGCGGAGAACATCACCCCCGCCTGACCGGGGGACCGCCGAACGGGGCACGGTGCCCGGGAGCCGATCGGTTCCCGGGCACCGTGCCCCGGTGTCCGTGGTGACGTGCGCGCGCCGCGGCCGTCAGGGAACGGGCCGCAGGAAGGCGAGCAGCGCGGCGGTCAGTTCGGAGGGCGCGTCCTCCTGGACGAGATGGCCCGCGTGGGCGATCGGCTCCCACCGGGCGCCCGGGACGGCGGCGGCGAGTTCACGGCCCTTCGCCACGGGGATCCACGTATCGTCCTCGCCCCAGCAGATGAGCGTGGGGACGGCGATACCGGAGTACCGGTCCTGGATCTCGTCGGTGTGACGCTGGTCGGCCTGGGCGATCTGCCGGTAGAAGGCTGGCTGACCCGACTCGCCCAGCCAGGGCTCGACGAGCCGGTCCAGCACCGCGGGATGCAGCCCCGGACCGCTGGCGGACGTGATGTACTCACGGACCAGAGCCCGGTGGAGCGCGGGCGGCAGTTCCTCGAACACCTCCGCGTGGTCACCGACCAGCCGGAAGAACGGTGACCCCCACGGCGCCACCGCGACCGGATCGACCAGGGCGAGGGCCCGGTAGCCGACGCCGTGCAGCAGGTGGGCGCGCAGCGCGACGGCGCCGCCGAAGTCGTGGGCGACCACGAGAGGCTCCGGCAGGCCCCAGTGGCCCAGCAGTTCGGTGAAGACCCGGCCCTGGGCGGCCAGCGACACGTCCTGGCCCGCGTACTTCTCCGACATCCCGTAGCCGGGCATGTCCCAGACGAACACCTGATGGTCACGCGCCAGCGAGCGGGCCACCGCACGCCACACGTACGAGGAGAACGGCGTGCCGTGCAGCAGGACCAGCGGTGGCCGGTCCGCTCCGCCGAGCCGGTTCCAGCGGACGTCCCCGGAGCTGCTGGGGAACGTCTCGGGCAACGGCCATCCGGGCATGGGCACCGCTCCTTCGGTCGGGTTCCGGTCAAGTTCCGGTCGGGTTCCGGTCGGGTTCCGGCCGGGTCGGCCGGGCGCCGGTGAGAGCGGCGCACCGCCCCCGGCCTGTCGTGGGCGGCCACGGACGGCGTCACCGGGAGCCGCCCGTCGACTACGTCGACCCTCCGGGCGGTGAGTGCCCCGTCGGCCGGATTCGGCGATGCCGTCCGCGGTCCTGGCGTCACGGCTTGCGGGCGAGGCCCCCGTGTTCGCCGATGAGCTCGGGGGCGGCGGAGCCGGCTTCCGGACGCCAGCGGGTGACCGGGACGACCCCGGGGTCCACGAGCTCCAGGCCGTCGAAGTACGCCGTGATCTGATCGACGGTGCGCAGGATGTAGGGAGCGGCGCCGCTCTCGTTGTAGGCGTCCTGGGCCCGGTCGAATTCCGGATCGATCCCTCGCGAGCCGTCGTTGACGGAGAGATAGCTGCCGGACGGAAGCGCGTCCATCAGCCGGGTGACGATGGAGCGTGCCTGGTCGTAGTCCGCCACGTGCCCCAGGATGTTGCTGAGGATCAGGGCGACGGGCCGGTCGAAGTCCAGCGTCTTGGCGGCGTCCCTCAGGACGCTGTCGGGGTCGAGCACGTCGGAGTCGATGTAGGCGGTCGCGCCCTCGGGGGTGGAGTAGAGCAGCGCGCGGGCGTGGGCGAGGACCATCGGATCGTTGTCGACGTAGACGATCCGGGTCTCGGGGGCGATGCGCTGGGCGACCTCATGGGTGTTGTCGGCGGTCGGCAGACCGGTCCCGATGTCGAGGAACTGCCGGACACCCGCCTCGGCGACCAGGTACGTGATGTTGCGGCGCAGGAAGGCGCGGCTGCTGCGGGCGATGGTCACGATGCCGGGGAACACGGTGGTGTACGCGTCGCCGGCCTCCTCGTCGACCGGGTAGTTGTCCTTCCCGCCCAGCCAGTAGTTCCAGATCCGGGCCGAATGCGGCACCGAGGTGTCGATCTTCTGGTGGGCCGCGGTGCCGGGTGTGGTCACAGGGTCGCTCATGGGTACGGTCCGTCTTTCAGCCGAGGCATGGGTGCTTCATCACAACCTACGTCGCAACGGCCTTTTCCTGTACACCGGTTCACCGCTTCGCAGCCGGCTCGGCCGCCCGTGGTCGCCTTCCGTCACCTGCCGTGAGCTGTCCGGGCACGGCTTTCGGGGCTCGCCCCGTTCGCGGCAGGGGTGTCCGGTGGCACCGTCCCGTCCGGTTCCGCCGCTGGAACGGTTCGCATGGGGCACCCACCGGCTCACCCGCGACGAGGGTGCCACGGAGCACCGTCCGGACCGGACGGGCTCTGGAGACGCGGCGCGCCCGTCACCGACATCACCAGTGAGTACAGGGATGTGGTTGCCGTGATGAACAGGCGGTTGTTCTTCGGGCCGCCGAAGGCGATGTTGGAGACGGGCTCGGGCACCCGCAGCCGGCCGATGAGGGTGCCGTCGGGGTCGTAGCAGTGGACACCGTCGTCCAGCGCGGCGGCCCACAGGCGGCCCTCGTCGTCGAAGCGGATGTTGTCGAAGTGCACCTCGCCCCCGGCCTCGGCGAAGACCTTCCCGCCGGCCAGCGCGCCGTCCTCGCGGACGTCGAACACGTGGATCCGGGCGGCCCGGGAATCGGAGACGAACAGCCGCTTCTCGTCCGGGGACAGGATGACGCCGTTGGGCCCGTCGAAGCCGTCGGCGGCCAGCCGCACGTCCCCCGACGCCGGGTCGATCCGGTACACGTTGCGGGCGCCGATCTCGGACTCGGCGCGATGGCCCTCGTAATCGCTGGTGATGCCGAAGTCCGGGTCGGAGAACCAGATCGTGCCGTCGGAGCGCACGACCGAGTCGTTGGGGCTGTTGAGCCGTTTGCCGTCGTAGCGATCGGCGAGGACGGTGACGGTCCCGTCGGGTTCGGTGCGGGTGACGCGGCGGTTGCCCTGTTCGCAGGTGACCAGGCGGCCCTGCCGGTCGAGGGTGTTGCCGTTGCTGTGGCCGGCCCGGGTGCGGAAGACGCCGACGGTGCCGGTGGCCTCGTCCCAGCGCAGGATGCGGTCGTTGGGAATGTCGCTCCAGACGAGCTGGCGCCAGGCGGGGACGTACAGCGGGCCCTCGGCCCAGCGGCAGCCGTCGTGCAGGACCTCCAGCCTGCTGTCACCGTTGGCGCAGCGTCCGGTGCGGAAGCGGTCGTCCAGGATCTCGTACGGGCCGTCGGTGGACATGGTGTCCTCTCAGCAGGTAGTGATCAGGATGACATTCAACGTAGCATGCAGATAACCGAATCAGATACGGTCATTCCATGAAGTCAGTGGATGAGATCGACCGTCGCCTGCTCGCATTGCTCCAGCGGGACGCGACCCGGCCGTACGCCGCGCTGGGCAGGGAGGTCGGCCTGTCGGCGGGCGCCGCCCACGAGCGCGTCCGCAAGCTGCGCGAACAGGGCGTCATCAGGGCCACCACGGTCGACGTCGACCCCGAGGCGATCGACCGCGGGGTCCTCGCCTTCGTGCTGGTCGACTCCACGGCGTGGATGGGCGACCGGGCCGAGGACTTCGCCGCCCTGCCGGAGATCCAGGAGGCGCACGTCATCGCGGGCAGCGCCGCCGTCCTGGTCAAGGTGCGCACGGCCACGACCGAGCGGCTCCAGGACGTGCTGCGCCGCCTCTACGCGATCGACGGGGTCAGCGGCACCCAGGCGACGGTGGTGCTCGAGACGTTCTTCGAACGGCCGCTGGACGCCGGTTAGCGGCCTGGCCCCTTCCCGACGGGAGGTGGGGCCGGCCCCGACCGCCTACCGGAAGGCGCACGGTGCGGACGCGGCGCCGTCCGGCGGGGCGGGCCGTCCCGCCCCTCAGGCGTCGGCGGTGGCGGGCTCCTCCGGTGGGTCGGCGAGCTGCTCGCGGACGTAGTTCCAGACCACCGCGATCAGCGCGGCGACCGGTACGGCGAGCAGACTGCCCACGATTCCGGCGAGGCTGCCGCCGAGTGTCACCGCCAGCAGAATCACCGCCGCGTGTAGACCGAGCCCGCGGCTCTGGATGATGGGCTGGAACACGTTGCCCTCCAGCTGCTGCACCACGACGATGATCGCCAGTACGATCAGCGCGTCCGTGAGACCGTTCGACACCAGAGCGATGAGCACCGCGACGAAGCCCGCGAACAGGGCACCCACGATGGGCACGAACGCGGACACGAACGTCAGCACCGCCAGGGGCAGTACCAGTGGCACACCCAGGATCCACAGTCCGATGCCGATGAAGACGGCGTCGAGCAGACCCACGAGCGCCTGTGCGCGGACGAAGGACCCCAGCGTCTCCCAACTGCGCAGGGCGACGGCCGGCACGTCGGCCGCGAGCCGGCCGGGCAGCTGGCGGGTGAGCCAAGGCAGGAACCGGGGCCCGTCCTTGAGGAAGAAGAACATCAGGAAGACGCCCAGGACCGCGGTGATCAGACCGTTGACCACGGTGCTCAGACCTGTGGCCACGGTGGTGACCACGCTGCCGACGCTGTCCTGGACGCGTGCCATCGCGGAGTCGAGCGCGCCGGTGATCTGGTCGTCGCCGATGTTCAGCGGCGGCCCCGCGGCCCAGTCGCGCAGCCGCTCGATGCCTTCCACCACGCCGTCGGTCAACTCGTCGGTCTGGGAGGACATCGGCACCGCGATCAGCGCCACGATGCCCGTGACGGCCAGGAGGAACGCCACGGTCACCACCGCCGCGGCCAGGGCGGGACGCCACCCGTGCCGTCGCAGGAAGCGGGCCGCGGGCCAGGTCAGCGTGGTCAGGAGCAGACCGACTATCAGCGGCCACACGACCGACCACATGCGGCCGAGGAGCCACAAGACCACTGCGAGCATGACGAATATGAGCAGCAGTTCGGCAGAGGTGCGCGCGGTGGTGCGGAGCGCGTCGCGGGTCCTCGCGGAACTCAATCTGGCAGACATGTGGATCACCTTATGGCGACGCCTGCTGCCCTCCGCGCTCGAGTCCTCCCTCCTGGGCGAAGCCGGTTCAGGGGACCTTGACCCAGTCCAGGGTGCGCTCCACCGCCGACTTCCACCCCGCGTACCCTTGCGCGCGCCGGTCCTCGGACCACTGGGGTTCCCAGCGCCTGGACTCGTGCCAGTGAGTGCGCAGTTCATCGGTGTCCCGCCAGAACCCCGTGGCCAGTCCCGCCGCGTAGGCCGCGCCGAGTGCGGTGGTCTCCGCGACGACGGGGCGGCTCACCGGTACGCCGAGGACGTCGGCCTGGATCTGCATGCAGAGGTCGTTGGCGGTGACACCCCCGTCGACCTTGAGCACGTCGAGATGGACCCCGGAGTCCTGTTCCATGGCTTCCACGACGTCGCGGCTCTGGTAGCAGATGGCTTCCAGGGTCGCCCGTGCCAGGTGCGCGTTGTCGTTGTACCGGGCCAGGCCGACGATGGCGCCGCGGGCGTCGGAACGCCAGTAGGGGGCGAACAGGCCCGAGAAGGCGGGTACGAAGTACATGCCGCCGTTGTCCTCGACGGTGCGGGCGAGGTCCTCGCTCTCGGCCGCCGTCTTGATGATCTTCATCTGGTCGCGCAGCCACTGCACCGCGGACCCCGTCACCGCGATGGAGCCCTCCAGCGCGTAGACCACCGGGCTGTCGCCGAACTGGTAGGCCACGGTGGTGAGGAGGCCGTGCTGGGACCTGACCAGTTCCGTGCCGGTGTTGAGTACCAGGAAGTTGCCGGTGCCGTAGGTGTTCTTTGCCTCGCCGGGCGCGAAGCAGACCTGT
Organism: Streptomyces sp. NPDC028991; assembly: GCF_055564775.1. Taxonomy (NCBI): domain Bacteria; kingdom Bacillati; phylum Actinomycetota; class Actinomycetes; order Kitasatosporales; family Streptomycetaceae; genus Streptomyces; species Streptomyces sp. NPDC028991. The sequence continues at coordinate 116,130 of NZ_JBVHVP010000012.1, forward strand.
CCGACGGTGGCCGCCTGCTGGTCGCCGAGTACGCCGCCGATGGGAACGGCGGCCCGCAGCGGCCGGGAGGTCCGGGCCGCACCGTAGGCCTCCGCGTGCGACGAGGGGTTGATGGACGGCAGCATCGACCGGGGGATGCCGAAGAAGCCCAGCAGTTCGTCGTCCCAGTCGAGCGTTTCCAGGTCCATCAGCATGGTCCGGCTCGCGTTGGTCACGTCGGTGGCGTGGATGCCGCCGTCGGGGCCGCCGGTGAGGTTCCACAGGACCCAGGCGTCCGTGTTGCCGAAGAGGGCGTGACCGGCTTCCGCCGCTTCGCGCACCCCGTCGACGTTCTCCAGGATCCACTGGATCTTCCCGGCGGAGAAGTAGGTCGCCGGCGGCAGTCCGGCCTTGCGGCGGATGACGTCGCCCCGGCCCGAACGTTCGAGGCCCGCCGCGATGGCGTCGGTGCGGGTGTCCTGCCACACGATGGCGTTGTAGTAGGGGCGGCCGTTGCGGGGGTCCCAGACCACCGTGGTCTCCCGCTGGTTGGTGATGCCGATGGCCGCCAGGTCGGTCCCCGACAGTCCGCCGTAACGCAGCGCGTTCTGCATCACCGAGTTGGTGCGCTCCCAGATCTCCACCGGGTCGTGCTCCACCCATCCGGAGCGGGGGAGGATCTGGGCGTGCTCCAACTGGTGCTTCGCCACCTCGTTTCCGCCGTGGTCGAAGATCATGAATCGGGTACTGGTGGTTCCCTGGTCCACCGCGCCGATGAAGTCCGCCATGCTGTGCCGCCTCTCCGGCCGGTGTCAGTCCTCGGGCGCCGGTACGCGCCCCGGTGGCTCGGGCTCCGCCTTGGGCAGGAACCGGCCGATCAGAACCTTGTACAGGCCCGCGCCCACTACGCCACCGATCAGCGGGCCGATGATCGGTACCCAGAAGTAGAGGTTTCCGTACTGATCTCGCCAGGCTCCGCCGTAACCGGTGAGGAAGCTGGCGAGCCGGGGGCCGAAGTCGCGGGCGGGGTTGATGGCGTAGCCCGCGTTGGTGCCGAACGCCATGCCGATCGCGACCACGACCAGGCCGATGACGAAGGGTGCCAGGTTCGCGCCCGGCGGCGTGTTCAGCAGGTCCGTGAGGGCCATGATCAGCAGTAGGAGGATGGCGGTGCCGATGACCTGGTCGCGAAAGGCGCCCCACTCGTGGACCGGGAGAGCGGTGTTCCCGTTGGCGGGGAGCGTGGAGAACACGAACTGCGTCTTGATGGTGTGGCCGGGGTCGGCCTTCGCCAGCGCTTCGGTGTAGTTCCAGCGGACCAGCAGGGCGGCCACGAAGGCGCCGGCCGTCTGGGCCAGCGCGTACGGAACCACCTTGCGCCACGGGAACCCCTTGAACACGGCGAGGGCGAGGGTCACCGCGGGGTTGATGTGGGCGCCGCTCAGCCTCGCCGCCACGTAGACGCCCAGCGTGACACCGAGACCCCACGCCCAGGAGATGCTGTCGTGGTCCCCGAGGCCGCCTGCGGGATCCGTGAGGGCCCCGCCCGCGACCACTTGGGCCACCACGCCGCAGCCGAAGAGGATGAGGACCATCGTGCCGGCGAATTCGGCCGACAGTTCACCGATCAAGCCGGACCTTTTGAGCCGTTCAGCCATGGAAGCTCACCTTCCGCCGGCTTAACCGGCATCGACTGTCCAAGCCTCTCGCTCGACAGACTAGGGTGATAAGCGACAAGTCGCACCAAAAGTGCGGCCGTCTGCCCGGCCTCTCGTCGTCAGCCGGTGTGGTCCAGGGCCGGGGCGATCACGGTGAAGGCGCGGTCGGTCAGTTCGAGGGGAACGGACCAATGGGCAGCCGGCGCTTGTGGTCGGTCAGCCGGTACCGGGTGACGATCTTCTTGAAGGCCTGCTCGTCCACCGGCTTGCCCTCCAGGAAGTCGTCGATGTCCTCGTACGTGACTCCGAGGGCGTCCTCGTCGGCCTTGCCGGGGTCGAGGGTCTCCAGGTCGGCCGTCGGGACCTTCCGCACCAGTTCGGCGGGCGCGCCCAGCATGTCCGCGACGGCGCGCACGCGGCGCTTGGTGAGACCGGTCAGCGGGACCAGGTCGGCGGCACCGTCCCCGAACTTGGTGAAGAAGCCGGAGACCGCCTCGGCGGCGTGGTCGGTGCCCACGACCAGGCCGTCGTGCGCGCCGGCCACGGCGTACTGGGCGATCATGCGCTGCCTGGCCTTGACGTTCCCCTGTACGAAGTCCTGGTGCCGGGCGTCGCGGAAGGTCACACCGCCGGCGACCAGTGCCTCGAGCGCGGCGTCGCTGGCCGGCTTGATGTCCACCGTCAGCACGTGGTCGGCCTTGATGAAGGAGAGCGCGAGCTGGGCGTCGCGCTCGTCGGCCTGGACCCCGTGAGGCAGCCGCATCGCGTGGAAACTCGCCTCGTGCCCCTCGGCCCGCGCCCGCTCGACGGCGAGCTGGCACAGCCGGCCCGCGGTGGTCGAGTCGACACCGCCGCTGATGCCGAGCACGAGAGAGCGCAGACCGGTGGAGGTCAGCCGCTCGGCAAGGAAGGCCACTCGGCGTTCGATCTCCCGTTCGGCATCGAAGGTCTCCGCGACCTCCAGTTCCCGGGCGATCTCCAGTTGCAGGGCGATGGCCGCCGGCTCGCTCAATTCCGCTCCTCGTCCGACTCACAGGGGGCCTTCTCAGCGGGCCTCCCACGGGTGCTTCCCGCCCACCCTACCCAGGGGCGCTCACCCGCCCCGGCCGGGCCCGACCCGGGTCAGCGGCCCCTGCGCACCCGGGCCGCCGCGCGGGCTTCCGCGGCCTTGCGGGCCTCGGCGGTCTTGCGGGACTCCTTCGCGGGTCGGCCCGAACGGACGCCGAGGCCTCGGAAGGGGGCGTTGCCGCCACCGGTCCGCGGCCCGGTGGGCGGGCGCTTCGCGCCGGTGATGGTGGTCAGCTGCTGTTCCCCGGAGCGCACCGCGGTGACGGTCGGCCGGATTCCCGCGTCGGACATCATCCGGTTCACCTCGCGCCGCTGGTCGGGAGTGACCAGGGTGACCACGCTCCCGGACTGCCCGGCGCGCGCCGTGCGCCCGCCGCGATGCAGGTAGTCCTTGGCGTCGGCCGGCGGATCGACGTTGACGACGAGGTCGAGCGCGTCGACGTGGAGGCCCCGCGCCGCGACGTTGGTGGCCACCAGCACGCCGACCCGGCCCTCCACGAACTGGGCGAGCGTATGCGTGCGCTGCGGCTGCGACTTCCCGCTGTGCAGGGCGGCGGCCCGCACGCCGCTGGCCCGCAGGTGCCGGGTGAACCGGTCCACCCCGGCCTTGGTGTCCAGGAACATCAGCACCCGGCCGTCACGTGCGGCGATCTCGGTCGCGGTCGCGTACTTGTCGGCGGGGTGGATGGTCAGTACGTGGTGTTCCATCGTGGTGACCGAGCCCGAGGCCGGGTCGACCGACGCGACCACCGGATCGTGCAGATGGCTCCGCACCAGCTGGTCGACGTCGCGGTCGAGCGTGGCCGAGAACAGCAGCCGCTGCCCGTCGGGGGGCACTTGGTCCAGGATGCCCGTGACCTGCGGCAGGAAGCCCAGGTCGCACATCTGGTCCGCCTCGTCCAGCACCGTGATCCGCACGTCGTCGAGGTGGCAGTCACGCCGCGACACCAGGTCGGCCAGCCGCCCCGGCGTCGCGACGACCACCTCGGCCCCGCTGCGCAGCAGCGCCGCCTGCCGGTTGATCGCCAGCCCGCCGACCACCGTCGCCATTCGCACGTTCAGCGCCTGCGCGTACGGTGCCAGGGCCTCGCTCACCTGCTGTGCGAGTTCCCGCGTCGACACCATGACCAGAGCGAGCGGCCGCTTCGGCTTCGCCCGCGCGCCCGCGGTCCTGACGAGCAGGGCGAGCCCGAAGGCCAGCGTCTTGCCGGAGCCGGTCCGCGCACGGCCGAGGACGTCGCGGCCGGCCAGCGCGTCGGGCAGGGTCGCCGCCTGGATCGGGAAGGGTTCCGTCACCCCCAGGCCGGTCAGCGTCTTCAGCAGTACCGGCGGCAGCCCGAGCGCGTCGAAGGACGTGACCGGCGGCTGGTCCGCCGGCTCCGGTGGCGCCGTCGTCGGCTGGGACCTGCCGGCCCGGGAATCTCCGGTGGCCGGCGAGGGCTTCGCGTTCATGGGGGACCTTCCTGATCAGGCGCCCGGAACACGGCCGGGTCCGTACCCCTCGGTACGGACCCGGGCGCCTCGAAGCGTGGACCCAGTTTACCAGCGGGCTCCGGGAGGCCCGGGGCCCCGGGCCTCCCGGGGACCTCGCGCCGGACAGCGCCCCGCGTCGTACCGGAGGCGTGAGGACGCGGCCCCCGCGGCGGCCACGCCGACCCCTGGTGCCTGGTGCCTGGTGCCTGGTCCGCGCCGGGCCCGCCTACCTGGCCTGGACCCGTCCGAAGGGGTCGGGCCCGGTCGTCAGTTCGTCACGCGCCGCCCGCCAGGCGGGGTGCCCGGGGTACAGCGCGCTGCGCAGGCAGGCCCAGGTGAGCCGATGGACCGCGGCCACCCGCTCGGGGCTCTCGTCCGCGGTCTCCGCGACGCCGCGGCCGGCGACCCCGCCGAGTCCGTGCTCCGCGTCGAACAGGGGCACCAGGGTCCCTGGGCCCGGGGGACAGGACGTAGAGATCGGCGTGCCACTTCGGTGCCGTCCTCCGGAACGCTGTCCCGTTTCGTCAACGGCCGTCACGCGCGGCTTGGACGCGGCGGTGACTCCAGACGAGCAGGGCGAACAGAACGCAGCCGGAAACGATCAGACTCGCCCCGGTCGTCCAGCCGGAGTACGGCACCCGGGGGACGAGCCCCCACACCACGCCCGCGCCGACGAGGAAGAGGCCGGCCAGGACCGAGCCGGCGATACGCCAAGGCGAGGAGACACTCTCCTCGGCCGCGCGCATCGCCTGTCCGCGCAGCGGAGCGACGAACCGGTCCAGTGCCGGGATGGCACGCGACAGCAGCACCACCCCGGCGAACACCAGCAGCAGACCCGGTCCCGGCAGCACCAGCAGGGCTGCGCCGATCACGACCAGTACGGCGCCGAGGGAGCCCAGGACGGCTCGCCGGATCGAATCGACACTGCGCGCCATGCCGCCCCGCCTTCCTGCGTCCGGCAAGAACTCCGGTTCCGTCGGACTGCCCACCTTAGGCAGGGCGCCGAGGCACAGGCGATTCCACGCGCCCCGCCTGCGACGCGACAGTCCCCCGGCCCCGCCCGAGCCGGACCCGCCCGCGCTGACGAGGGCGGAGCCGCGGCGCGGTGGTGCCGAGCGCCGATCCCCGCGGCGACCGCGTCCACGCCGGGGTCGCGGCGCGCCCGGCCGCCGCCGTGCGTCCTCCGGGGACGGGCGGTACCCCGGACGGTGGTCGGCATGACAAGCTGTGGTCCTGTTGTCCGAACCCAGGAGGTCACCATGGCTGCAGAGTCTTCATCGCAAGCAGGTTCGGAGCCGACCGACGTCGAGAGCCCTGCCGTGACGCCCGACGAGAACGGTCAGTACGACCTGAAGGGCAAGTTCCGGGAGGCTCTGGAGCGCAAGCGCGGCAGGCAGGCGGAGGCCGCGGCCCTCGCCGGGCACACCGACGCGTCGAAGATCCGCGGCGCACACGGTCCGGCCGCGAGCCAGCGGTCGTTCCGGCGCAAGAGCGGTGGCTGAACGGTTGAACCGGCCGCCCCGTAGGCGGCGGAAGAGCATGTGAGTGAGGGCCCTGCCGCGTCTGCCGGCCGGGCCCTCACCGGTGTTCGCCCCGGCTCACCCGTCCGGGGAGGGGTGGCTGGTCAGATAGCCGCCCATGGAGGTGAAGTACTCCGCCGCGGACAGCTCCCGTCCGTCCTCGGTCCGTACGCGCGTGATGGAGAGGCCCCGGTTGCGGCCGGTGCGCGCGTCGGCTCCGGCGACGATCACCACGCCGTCGCCCTCGCGGTAGAAGACGCGGCCGGGCGTACCGCCGTAGCGGCCCTGCGAAACGACGGCGGCGAGGACCTCGAGCCGCTTTCCCTTGTGGAAGGTGAAGGCGCTGGGGTACGGGTCGGACTGGGCGCGGACCAGGCGCTCCAGATCCCGTGCCGGCCAGCTCCAGTCGATGCGGATGTCCTCGGCGGAGCGCTTGTGGAAGAAGCTCGCCCGGGACCGGTCCTGCTTGGTGAACTCCGTCTGGCCCGCGGCGATGAGGCCGAGGGCGCCGATGGTCACCGGGGCGATGAGGTCCACCGTCTTGTGGAAGAGGTCGGTGGCGGTGTCCGTCGGTCCGACCGGCACCGCCTCCTGCCGGACGATGTCGCCGGCGTCGAGTTCGTCGTTCATCATGTGCGCGGTGACGCCCACTTCGGTCTCACCGTTGATCAGGGCCCAGATCAGCGGTGAGAATCCGGCGTACTTCGGCAGCAGCGAGTCGTGGACGTTGAGCGTGCCGCGGTGCGGGAGGCCGAAGATGCGCGGGGGGATCCACGTCCGCCAGTTGTTGGCCACGATGACGTCCGGGTCGGCTTCCTTGAGGCGCTCGAACAGCTCGTCGTCGTCCGGGCGGTTGCGGATCAGGACCGGCACGCCGTGCTCTTCGGCGAGGTCCGCGACGGAGTCGCTCCAGATCTTCTCGTACGCGTGCTCGCTCTTGGGGTGCGTCACGACCAGCACCACGTCGTGTTCGGAGTCCAGGAGGGCTTGCAGGGTCCGGTGCCCCCAGGTCTGGTAACCGAACATGACGACCCGCATGGGGGTTCCTCCTCAAGGCAGGGGACGGCCCAGCAACTAAAGCAAGGCTTACCTTAGTGTGCAACAGCCTTGCGCAACACCCTGGTTGGCGAACGCGTCGTGCCGCGTCGCCCTATCGACAGCTTCGCGGCATTAGCTTAGGCTCCCCTAAGTTCCCGGCGGCCGCTCCGTCGGCATGCCCCATTCCGGCAATCCCCACGCCCGACAGGCGACTGTCCCGCACGATGGGAGTGACATGTCACAGGTTCTTCCTGATGACGCAACACCGGTCCACGACCTCATTGGCATCGGCTTCGGACCCTCCAATGTCGCCATGGCGATCGCGATCGGCGAACACAACGCACGCGCCGGCCGGCAGGAGGCGATCAGCGCCCGCTTCTTCGAGCAGCAGCCGCACTTCGGCTGGCACCGCGGGATGCTGATCGACGACGCCACCATGCAGGTGTCCTTCCTCAAGGACCTGGTAACACTCCGGAACCCGGCCAGCGAGTTCAGCTTCCTCTGCTACCTGCAGAGCAAGGGACGGCTGATCGACTTCATCAACCACAAGAACCTCTTCCCGCTGCGGGTGGAGTTCCACGACTACTTCGAGTGGGCCGCGGGCAAGGTCGACGACATGGTCTCCTACGGGCACCAGGTCGTCGGCGTCGCGTCCGTCGTCCGGGACGGAACGGTGGATCACCTGGAGGTGACGGTCCGTTCGGGAGGGGGGACCCAGGTCCACCGGGCGCGCAACCTCGTCATCGGAACCGGGCTGCGTCCCCTGCTTCCGGACGGCGTGGAGCGCGGCGAACGGGTCTGGCACAACTCCGAACTGCTGGCGAAGGTCGACGGGCTGGAAGGCACCTCGCCCTCTCGGTTCGTGGTCGTCGGCGCCGGGCAGAGCGCCGCCGAGAACGTCGCCTACCTGCACCGCCGCTTCCCCGAGGCCGAGGTCTGCGCGGTCTTCACCCGGTACGGCTACAGTCCCGCCGACGACAGCGGGTTCGCCAACCGGATCTTCGACCCCGCGGCGGTCGACGACTACTTCGCCGCGCCCGGCAGCGTCAAACGCCGGCTGATGGACTACCACGGCAACACCAACTACTCCGTGGTGGACATCGACCTGATCGACGACCTCTACCGGCAGATGTACCGGGAGAAGGTCCTCGGTACCGAGCGGCTGCGCTTCCTCAACGTGTCCCGGCTCACCGAGGTCAAGGAGACGCCCGACAACGTCCGAGCCACCGTCACCTCCCTCGTCACCGGCGAGGAGACCTTCCTGGACGCGGACGTCGTGGTCTTCGCCACCGGCTACAGCCCGGCCGATCCCCTCGGCCTGCTCGGCGAGGTCGCGGACCGCTGCCTCAGGGACGAGGAGGGCCTGGTCCGCGTCGAGCGTGACTACCGCGTCGCGACCGACCCCGGCCTGCGCTGCGGCATCTACCTGCAGGGCGGTACGGAGCACACCCACGGCATCACGTCGTCCCTGCTGTCCAACACCGCCATCAGGGTCGGGGAGATCCTGGAATCACTGCTCGCCCGGGGCCTCAAGTCCGCCTCCGACGAGGCCCGGACGGTTGCCGACGGAGCCGGCACCACCGCCCGCTAATGTACGGCGCCATGGCCACGACTGCGGTTGAGCGCCCCCTGCCCAGGGGTACGACAGAGGCCCGCCGGAGGCGGGTTGCCGGTTTGGGGGTACTCGCGGTGATCCTCGTGGTCGCGACGGCGGCGTCGCTGGCCGTGGGTGCGCGCGCGCTGAGTCCCGCCGAGGTGTGGCACGGGCTGTCCGCGGCGCCCGACTCCGATCAGCGGCTCACGGAGATCAGGCTCATCGTGCGCACCGTGCGGGTGCCCCGCACGGTGCTGGCGGTCGTGGCGGGCGTCGCCCTGGGGATCGGCGGGGCACTGATCCAGGGGTACACGCGCAATCCGATCGCCGACACGGGCCTGCTGGGGGTGAACTCCGGTGCCTCGTTCGCCGTGGTGTCGGGGATCGCCCTGTTCGGCTTCACCAGTCCGTTCCAGTACGTCTGGTTCGCCTTCCTGGGCGCGGCGGTCGCGGGTGTCGTCGTGTTCGGGCTGTCGAGCATCGGCCGGGGCGCCGGCAACCCGTTGACGCTCGCCCTGGCCGGACAGGGCGTCACCGTGTTCCTCGCGGCGATGACCACGGCGGTCGCGCTGACGGACAAGGCGTCGCTGAACGCCCTGCGGTTCTGGAACGCGGGCTCGGTGGCCGGTGTCGGGTTCGACGTCATCTGGCCGGTGACCGCGTTCATCGCGGTCGGGCTGGTGCTGGCACTGACCACGCTGCCGGCCATCAACCTGCTCAACCTCGGGGACGACGTGGCACGGGGGCTGGGTGTGAACATCGCGCTGAGCCGGACCGTCGGCATCGTCGCCGTCACCCTGCTGGCGGGCGCGGCGACGGCGGCGTGCGGCCCCATCGCGTTCATCGGCCTCATGGTGGCCCACGTGGCCAGGTACCTGACCGGGCCGGACTACCGCTGGCTGGTGCCCTACGCGGGTCTGCTGGGCGCCGTCGTCCTGCTGGTCTGCGACATCGTGGGCCGCTTGGTGGTGCGGCCGGGGGAGTTGGACGCGGGTGTCCTCGTCGCTCTGCTGGGCGCTCCCTTCTTCGCGGCCCTGGTGTGGCGCGGAAAGTTCAAGAACGCGTGAACGGGGCGGATGTGAAGGTGAACGGGGCCGACGTCAGGCCGTCCTTGACGCCGGGTGTGCGGTTCGGGCGCGTGTCCTTCGTGTGGCGGCCCTGGACCGCCTGCGTCACGCTGCTGCTGGCGGCGGCGGCCTTCCTGGTGTTCTGTCTGTCCATCGGCGTCGGGGACTTTCCCATCGGCCTGCCCCGGGTGGTCGCCACGATCCTCGGCGGGGGCGAGCGGGTCGACGAGTTCGTGATCATGGACCTGCGGATGCCACGTGCCCTCGCCGGTCTCGTCGTGGGTGTCGCGCTGGGGGTGTCCGGCGCGCTCACGCAGTCCATCGCGCGCAATCCGCTGGCCAGTCCGGACATTCTCGGCATCACCGGCGGCGCGAGCGCGGTCGCCGTTTTCCTGGTGACCGTTTCGGGTGGCACCTCCGCGGCGATCGTCGACTCCGTGGGACTGTCCGCCGCGGCGCTCGCGGGCGGTCTCGGCACCGGTCTGCTGGTGTACTTCCTGGCGTGGCGGCGCGGGATCGACGGCTTCCGGCTCATCCTCATCGGCATCTCGGTGAGCGCCGTGATGCAGGCGATCACGACCTGGCTGCTGGTCACGGCCGACATCAGGGATGTGGCCCGGGCCCAGGCGTGGCTGGTCGGCTCGCTGGACAACCGGTCCTGGGACGAGGTCCGGGTGGCCCTCTGGGGGACGCTCGTCCTCCTGGCCGTCGTCTCCTGTGTCGCTTTCCAGTTCAAGCCGATGCACTTCGGCGACGAGGTCGCCGCGGGCCTCGGCGTCCGGTACTCGACGGTGCGGGCGGTGCTGCTGCTGTGCGCGGTGCTGCTGGCCGGCGTGGCGGTGAGCGCGGCGGGTCCGGTCCCGTTCGTCGCGCTGGTGGCACCGCAGGTGGCGATGCGTCTGGCGAGGTGCCCGACACCGCCGTTGGCGGCCTCCGGCATGGTGGGAGCGCTGTTGCTGATCGGCTGCGACCTGGTGGCCCGCACGGCCCTGCCGGTCTCTCTCCCGGTCGGCGTGGTCACCGCCGCGATCGGCGGCCCCTTCCTCGTCTATCTGCTGGTACGGGCGAACCGCAGATAGCTGGTACAAAGTAAGGCAAGCCTAAACAAGGGGGCCTCGTGGTCGTTCAGTCCATCAGCGCGGTCGGGTCCGGGACCCATGACGTCTCACGGCTGGCGGCCAGGGGTGTCACGGTCGGGTACGGCGCCCGGACCGTCATCGACGAGCTCGACGTGGCCATCCCGCCCGGGGTGATCACCACGATCATCGGGCCCAACGGCTGTGGGAAGTCGACCCTGTTGCGGACGCTGTCGAGGTTGCTCAAGCCGACCAGGGGCACGGTCGTGCTGGACGGCGAGGACATCGTCACGCTCAGGACCAGGGACGTGGCGAAGAAGCTCGGCCTGCTGCCCCAGGCTCCGGTCGCCCCGGACGGGCTGACGGTGTCCGACCTGGTCGCCAGGGGCCGTCATCCGCACCAGAGCTGGCTGCGGCAGTGGTCGTCGGACGACGCCGCCGTCGTCGAGCGCGCGCTGGCCATGACCGGGGTCTCGGACCTCGCCGACCGCCCGGTCGACTCGCTGTCCGGCGGCCAGCGTCAGCGCGTCTGGATCTCGATGACCCTGGCCCAGGGCACCGACCTGCTGCTGCTGGACGAGCCGACCACGTACCTGGACCTGGCGCACGCGATCGACGTGCTCGATCTGGTGGACGACCTGCACGAGTCGGGGTGCACGGTGGTCATGGTGCTCCACGACCTCAATCTGGCCACGCGCTACAGCGACAACCTCGTCGTGATGCGGGAGGGGGCGGTCCTGGCGCAGGGGCACCCGCGCGACGTGATATCCGCCGAGCTGCTGCACGAGGCCTTCGGTCTGCGCGCCAAGGTGATCGACGATCCGGTGGGTGATCGCCCCCTCATCGTCCCGATCGGACGGACCCACGCCGAACTCGGCCAAGCGGTAACAGAGTTGTAGTGGTGAGGGTAGGCTAACCTCACTCGAGCGCGGTAAGGTGTGCTGCCCTTGGACGGGGCCGCAGTGGACAGTGCGACAGCAAGGGATCTCCGGATGCTCCTCCACAGAACGACGCGTATCAGGACCTGGCGGCGGTTGGCGGCGGTACTGTCCGCCGCCGCCCTCGGCGCCGGCCTCCTCGCGGGATGCGGTTCCGACTCGAACGACTCGGCGGACAAGGCGGGCGACGACGCCCCGGCCGCCGCCTCCGGGGCCTTCCCGGTCACCGTGGAGCACGCGTTCGGGACCACGAAGGTCACCGAGGCCCCCAAGCGGGTCGTCTCCGTCGGCTACACCGACGACCAGACCATCCTGGCCTTCGGCATCAAGCCGGTCGGCATGGTCGACCAGTACCCGAACCCGGCGGGCCAGAGTCCCGACATCAACACCCAGTGGCCCTGGGTGAAGGACAAGTGGGGCGACACCAAGCCCGAGGTCGTCATGAAGAACGGCGACTCCGGCCCCAACTTCGAGAAGATCGCCGCCCTGCGGCCGGACCTGATCATCGCGGTCTACTCCGAGATCGACCAGGCCGCCTACGACAAGCTCTCCAAGATCGCTCCCACGGTGGGCCGCACCAAGGCCGAGAAGGAGCCGTTCAGCGCTCCGTGGCAGGACAACGCGCTCCACATCGCCAAGGCGCTCGGCAAGGCCGAGGAGGGCGAGAAGATGGTGGCCGACATCCAGGGCAAGCTCGACGCGGCCAAGAAGGCGCACCCCGAGTTCGCGGGCCAGACCGCCGTGGTGTTGTCCTGGTACAAGAACTCGGTGGCGCCCTTCACCTCCACCGACGTGCGCGGACGGCTGGTGACGGGCCTCGGCTTCACGTACCAGACCGAGATCGACAAGGTCGCGGACGGCGACTTCTACACGACGCTCTCACCCGAGCGCGTCGACCTGGTCGACGTCGACCGCGTCTTCGTCATCAACGACAAGGCGGACCAGGACGCGCTGAAGAAGTTCAAGCTGTTCACCAACCTGGACGCCGTCAAGAACGGCAAGGTGTCGTACCTGCTGGACAGTGAGGGCCCGGCGGTCGGCGCGGCCATCTCCCAGGGCACCCTGCTGTCCATGCCGTACGCGATCGACGAGCTCGTCGAGTCGGTCGGGTAGGTGTGAGCGGCACCGACACACGCGTCGCCCCGGCGATCCTGCACACGGCGACCGGACGTGAGGCCACCCGGTGGGTCGCGGCGCACTGCCGCGAGGTGCCGTGGCTGACGGTCACCACCATGCTCACCACGGTGGCCGGTGCGGCGCTCCAGGTGCTCCCGGTGCTCCTCCTCGGCCGGGTGGTCGACGGGGTGGTCGGCGGCGAGTCACGATCGGTCCTGGTCACGGTCGGGGTCCTGATGGCGGCCGCCGCACTGCTCGGCGCGGTGGCCACCGCGGTGTCGACCTACCTCATCGGGCGGCTGGGCGCCGACCTTCTCGCGCGACTGCGGGAAGGCGCCGTCCGGGCGGTGCTGGGCATGCCCAGTACGCGGATCGAGCAGGTCGGCCGGGGAGACGTGCTGTCCAGGGTCGGTGACGATGTCGCCGTGATCTCCAACGGCATCCGGACGGCCGTCCCCACGGTGTTCTCGGCGGGGGTCCTGGTCGTCATCGCCACGGCGGGCATGTTCGGCCTGGACTGGCGGCTGGGGCTGGCCGGCGCCGGCGCGCTGCCCGCGTACGCGCTGGCCCTGCGGTGGTACCTCCCCCGGTCCGCCCCGCTGTACCGGAAGCAGCGGGTGGCGCAGGCGGACCGCGCGCAGGCGCTGATCAGTGGCCTGAACGGGATCGACACCGTCCGGGCGTACCGACTCGAGGGCGCCTTCCGGGAGAAGGTGACCACCGAGTCGTGGCGGGTGCGCGATCTCGGTATCGAGGTGTTCCGGTTCTTCGGCCGGTTCGTCGGCAGGGAGAACCGCGCCGAGTTCATCGGGCTGACCTTGATCATCGTGGTCGGGTACGCCCTCCTGGAGGCCGACGCCGCCAGCCTGGGCGAGGTGTCGGCGGCCCCGCTGCTGTTCCACCGGCTGTTCACCCCGCTGGGCGCCATCATGTTCACCTTCGACGAGGCGCAGAAGTCGGGTGCGAGCCTCACCCGGCTGGTCGGGGTGCTGGGAGAGGACTCGGCGGACCGGCTGGTGGGGGACACGTCGGTGGCGGCGGCGGACACCGTGCCGTACCCGGTGACGGTCCGGGGGCTGACGTTCGCCTATCCCGGCGCCGACGAGCCGGTCCTCAGGGAGGTCGACCTGACGATTCCGGCGGGCGGCTCGCTCGCCCTGGTGGGGGCGACGGGGGCGGGAAAGACGACCCTGGCCGCGCTGATCGCGGGTATCGGGACGCCGCAGGCCGGTTCGGTGCGCGTGGGGCCGACCGATCTGGCCGGACTGGACGAGGCGGGAGCCCGGGCCCTGGTGAGCATCCTGACGCAGGAGACGCACGTGTTCTCCGGACCGCTCGCCGACGACCTGCGGCTGGCCGCTCCGGAGGCGACCGACGCCGAACTCCTGGCCGCCCTGCGCACGGTCGGCGCCGAGGCGTGGGTCGACGCGCTGCCCGACGGGCTGCACACCCTGGTCGGCGAGGGCGGCGAGCGCCTCGACGTCACCAGGGTCGCCCAGATCGCCCTGGCCCGGCTGGTGTTGAGCCGGTCGCCGGTGGTGGTGCTGGACGAGTCGACCGCGGAGGCGGGCAGCGAGGGCGCCGCCGAGCTGGAACGGGCCGTGCGGGCCGCCTGCTCGGGCCGGACCACGCTGTTCGTGGCGCACCGGCTGACCCAGGCGATGGCGGCGGACCGGATCGCCGTACTGGACGCGGGGCGTGTCGTGGAGGAAGGCACGCACGAGGAGTTGGTGGCTCTGGGCGGCCGGTACGCACGGCTGTGGCGAGCCTGGCGAGAAGGTAGTTAGGCATGCCTAAGTTAGGTTAGCCTGCCTGCATTCCTTGGAAGGGGCGTTGAGTCTTCGATGATGGAACCGACCGCTCGTCTCGTACGGCTTTCTCCCGGGCACCTGACCGGCATCCGCCGCCGCACCGGCGACTTCTCCGACAGGACCATCGCCGAGGCCTGCGCCATCGGGCTGTCGTACTGGGCGACGGGCCGGAGCCCCGACGGCATCGACCTCACCCCCGCCACCCTGTTCGCCGACGTCCTCGGCTGGGTCGCCAACGGCGGTTCGGCACCCGGCCGTTGGCAGGTCGGAACGGACGTACGGAGCATCTCCCTCCCGGAAGGCGTCGCACCGGACGACGCCCAGCTCGCCCTCGACGACCTGGCCGACTTCCCGGACCGGCCCGTCGGCACCATACGGCCGTCCAGTGGGAAGGCACGGCTGGCGGAGCTGGCCGAGTGGAACGACACCGACGCGGACCGGGTCCGCCCGACGCTGGTGGAGATGTTCCACGAACAGGTGCGGACCCGGCCGGACGCCGTGGCCGTCGTCGACGAGCGGCGGACGCTGACCTACCGTGAGACGGCCGAGCTGGCCGGTCAGTTGGCCCACCACCTGATCGAACGCGGACTCACCGCCGAGCAGGTCGTCGGCATCTCCCTGGAGCGCTCCGCCGCCATGGTGATCGGCCTCCTCGGCGTGCTCCAGGCGGGTTGCGCCTTCGTGCCGCTCGATCCGCACTGGCCCACCGCGCGCCGGGCCGTCGTCATCGAGGACGCCCGGGTCGTGGCGCAGCTCAACGCGTCGGGCGAGCACGCCGCCGGCGAACCCGAGGCCGTGGCCGTGGACCTCGACGACTGGCGGTACGCCTCCCACCCGGCCGAGGGAACCTCGGTCACCGTCCTGGGCGACGCCCTGGCCTACGTGATCTTCACGTCCGGTTCGACCGGGCGGCCCAAGGGCGCGATGATCCGGCACGAAGCGATCAGCGAGCGCCTGCTGTGGCAGGTCCACGAGATCCTGGGCTTCGGCCACGACGACGCGTCCCTGTTCAAGGCACCGCTGTCCTTCGACATCTCCATCAACGAGATCTTCCTGCCGCTGGTGTCCGGTGCCCGGCTGGTGGTCCTGCGGCCCGGCGGCGAACGCGATCCGCACCACCTGCTGAGCGTGATCGCCGAGCAGCGCGTCACCTTCACCTACCTGGTGTCCTCCATGCTGGACGTGCTGCTGGAGATGACGGGCGACTCCGGGCGGCTCGACAGCCTGCGGCACGTCTGGTGCGGCGGCGAAGTGCTCACTCCCGAACTGTACGAGCGGTTCCGCACCCGGCTCGACATCCCCCTGTACCACGGCTACGGACCCGCCGAGACGACGATCGGCGTCTCCCACGTCGTCTACCGGGGCGCGGCCGAACGCCTGTCGACCTCGATCGGCAAGGCCAACCCCAATACCCGGTTGTACGTGCTCGACGACGAGCTGCGGCCGGTACCGGTGGGCGTCGGCGGCGAGTTGTACGTGGGAGGGTTCCTCCTGGGGCGCGGATACGTGGGAGCGCCCGGTCTGACGGCGTCCCGTTTCGTCGCGAACCCCTTCGCGAACGACGGATCCCGGCTGTACCGGACCGGTGACCTCGCGCGCTTCGCCCCCGACGGCTCGCTGGACTTCCTCGGCCGGGCCGACAACCAGATCAAGATCCGCGGCATGCGGCTGGAGATCGAGGACGTCGAGGCCGGCCTCGCCGAACACCCCGCGGTCCGGCACACCTGCGTCGTCGCGAAGAAGAACGCGGCCGGCGGCACCTATCTGGTGGGGTACGTGATCCCGGCCGCGGGGAACGACGGCCTGCGGGCGGCCGACGTGAAGGCGTGGGCCGGCGAGCACATGGTGGAGTACATGGTGCCCGCCCGCATCGTCGTGATGAAGGAGTTCCCGCTCACCGCGAACGGCAAGCTGGACCGGCACGCGCTGCCCGAGCCCACGGGCGGGACGGCCGCGGTCGTCCCGCCCGCCACCGAGAACGAGCGCGCGGTGTGCGCGGCGGTCGCGGCGCTGCTGCAACTGGACGAAGT
Organism: Streptomyces sp. NPDC028991; assembly: GCF_055564775.1. Taxonomy (NCBI): domain Bacteria; kingdom Bacillati; phylum Actinomycetota; class Actinomycetes; order Kitasatosporales; family Streptomycetaceae; genus Streptomyces; species Streptomyces sp. NPDC028991. The sequence continues at coordinate 132,498 of NZ_JBVHVP010000012.1, forward strand.
CGGTGTCGACCAGGACTTCTTCCAGCTCGGCGGGGACAGCATTCTGGCGATCTCGCTGCTGAGCGCGCTGCGCGACGCGGGGCTCCACGTCACGGCCCGGCAGATCTTCACCCACGGCACCGTGGGGGCGCTGGCGGCGGTGGCGAGCCGTGAGGACGCCGCCACCGTGGACCACCGTGACGTACCGACCGGCCCCGTCGTGGGATCCCCCGTCGTGCAGTGGCTCGGAGAGACCACGGACGCGATCGACGGCTTCGTGCAGTCGGTGGTGCTCAACACCCCGTCGGCCCTGACCGCCGACGCCCTCGACGAGATCCTCGCCGCCTTGGTCGGGCGGCACGCCATGCTGCGGGCCAGACTGGTGCGCGGCGACCGCTGGGGCTTCGACATCCCGGAGGCGGACGAAACGAACCATGCGAACCGGTCGCACCGGACGAGCGCGCGGTGGCAGCAGAGCGACCGGCCGCTCGACGAGTGCGTCGCGGCGGCCACCGAGGGGCTGGACCCGGAGCACGGCGTGATGCTGCGCGCCGTCTGGCGCCGCGAGGCGCGGCAGTTGGTGCTGGTGGCCCACCACGTCGTGATCGACGGCGTGTCCTGGCGGATCCTGATGGACGACCTGGCCACCGCGTGGCGGCAGTCCGCCTCGGGCGACCCGGTCGAACTGCCGCCGGTGGGCACGTCGTTCCGGCGCTGGACGCAGTTGCTGGAGCGCGCGGCGTTCGACGCGGACAGTGCCTACTTCCGGCGCGCCCTGCCGGGTGCGGACGAACCGGTGGGCAGACGCGCGCCGACCGAGGCCGACACCGTCGCGCGGGAGCGGGTGCGGACCGTCTCCGTCGGCGCGGGGATCACGGCCGCGCTGCTGAGCGAGATACCCGCGAAGTTCCACGCGGGCGTCAACGACGTGCTGCTGACCGCGCTCGCCGTCGCCCTCGCGCGCCGGCGCCGCGACCTGGGCCAGGACCAGACGTTCGCGTACGTCGAACTCGAGGGCCACGGCCGAGAGGGACGGTTCGTGGCCCCCTCCGCCGGCTTCGAGCCGGAACTGTCGCGAACGGTCGGCTGGTTCACCACCCTGTTCCCGGTGACCGTGGACCCCGGCGCGGCCCCCGACCCCACCGCACCCGGATACCTGACCGCCGCGCTCAAGGCGGTCAAGGAAGACCTCTCCCGGGTACCGGACAACGGCATCTCCTACGGCGCCCTGCGGTACCTGGCGCACACCGAGTTCGACGCGCCCGCACCCCAGGTGCTGTTCAACTACCTGGGCCGTTTCGACGCCGGGGCGTCGGGCGACTGGCAACTCGCGCGGGCCACCGGGCAACTGGGGGAGAAGCGCGACCCGCGGATGCGTCTGCCCCGCGCCCTGGAGTTCAACGCCATCGCCGAACCCGCGTCGACCGGCGAGTACGAGCTGGTCACCGCCATCTCCTGGCCCGAAGGGATGTTCACCGACGAGGACATCGCGACACTCGGCGATTACTACGGGGAGGCCCTGGCCGGGCTGGCCGCGCTGGAGCGGGGCGGCCACTCGCCCAGCGACTTCGCGCCGGTGCCGCTCACCCAGGCCGACGTCGACGCGCTGGACGGTCCCGCACTGCGGGACATCCTGCCGCTTACTCCGCTGCAGGAAGGCCTCTACTTCCACTCCGTCTACGACGACGACTCGGCGGGCAGCTACGTCGAACAGCAACTGCTGACACTGGACGGCGAGGTGGACGCCGCTCGGCTCGCGGCGGCGGCCACCCGGCTGCTCACGCTCTACCCGAACCTGGCGGCGCGGTTCGTGGCCCTCGCCGACGGCCGCGTGGTCTCCGTGCTGGAGAGCGGGGTCGAGGCGCCCTTCACCACGCTGGACCGCCCCGGCATCACCGACGACGAGATCCGCGACCACGCGGAGCGGGACCGCCGCGCCGGGTTCGACCTGGCCACCGGCCCGCTGATGCGGTACACGCTCATCCGCGGGGGCCCGGGCCGCGACGTCCTGGTGCAGACCGTGCACCACATCATCGCCGACGGCTGGTCGGTGCCGCCCATGCTGCGCACGATGCTGGCCGAGTACCACGCGCCGGGGACCGTGTACGCGCTCGGCGGTTTCCCCGACCACGTACGCCGGCTCGCCGGACGCGACGACGACACGAGCGACCGGGTCTGGCGCGAGCAGCTCGCCGGACTGCCCGGCCCCTCGCTGGTAGCCGAGGGGCACACCCCTTCGGACCGGTTCGCCGACACCGCCGTGGAGGCCGACGTCGACGCCGCCGCCCGGTCGGCCGGCGTACCGCTGAGCGTGGCCGTGCACAGCGCCTGGGCGGTGACACTGGGCGGCATCCTGCACGGCAGGGACGTGGTGTTCGGCTCCACGGTGTCCGGGCGCGACGCGGACGTCCCCGGCATCGAGGACATGGTCGGTCTGCTGATCAACACGATCCCCGTGCGTGCCCGGTGGGCGGACACGACCACCGCGCGCGACCTGCTCGCCTCGGTCAGGGCACACCAGAGCGCGGTCCTGCCGCACCAGCACGTCTCGCTGGCGAGGATCGCCCGCCAGACCGGCACGGTCACCTTGTTCGACACCCTGGTGGTGTTCGACGTGGCGACCGACGTGAGCGGCCTGCGGCGGCCCGGCGACACGCTGGTCGTCACCGGCGTCGTGAACGAGGGCGCCCCGCACTACCCCTTGACACTGGTGGTGGAGCGTACGCTCGGCGGCCGTCCGCGCTTCAGCCTGATCCACGACGGCGAGCTCCTGCGGGAGGCGGGTGCCCGCACGATCCTGCACACCTTCACCCGGACCCTCACCGGCCTGCTCACCCGGCCGGACGCCCTGGTCGACGCCCTGGCATCCGAGGGGGCCTCCCGGCGTACCGAACCCGTCCCCCCGACGACCCTGGACGGCCTGTTCGACGCCGCCGCGCGCCGGGACCCGGCCGCCACCGCCGTCACCCAGTGCGGTCTCGACGGCGGAACCCGGTCCCTGACCTACGGCGAACTGGCGGACGCGAAGAGCGCCCTGGCCGCGGCGCTGCGCGCGTGCGGTGTCGGACCCGGCAAGCGGGTCGCCGTGGCCCTCCCGCGCTCCGTCGAGCAGGTCGTCGCCCTGGTCGCGATCGTCAGCGCGGGGGGCGCGTACGTGCCGCTGGACCTGGCGTACCCGGACGAGCGACTGGAGTACGTACTCGCCGACGCCGCCCCGCAGGTCGTGTTCGTGCACCCGGAGCAGCGCGAGCGCTTCACCCGGCTGCTGGCCCGGGCAGGCGTGCCCGCCCGCGTGCTCGTGCAGGGGGAGGTGCCGCCCGCGGCGGCCACCGAGCCGGGGCCCGGAGCCGGTTGGACCGACCCCGCCTACGTGATCTACACATCAGGATCGACCGGCAGGCCCAAGGGTGTCGTCGTCCCGCACTCCAGCGTGGTGACACTGCTCGCGAACACGCGGTCGGACATGGCCTTCGGCCCGCACGACGTGTGGGTCCAGTTCCACTCCTTCTCCTTCGACTTCGCGGTATGGGAACTGTGGGGGGCGCTGGCGCACGGCGGCGAGCTGCTGGTCCCGGACTACGGGCTGACCCGCTCCCCGGTCGACTTCCACCGGCTGGTCCGCGAGCGCGGGGTGACCGTGCTCAACCAGACCCCGTCGGCGTTCTACCGGTTCACCGAGGCCGACCGGCAGGCCGGCGAGCCGCTGCCCGCGCTGCGCCGGATCATCTTCGGCGGCGAGGCCCTGGACCTCGGGCGGCTGCGCGGCTGGGTCGAGCGGCACGGCACCCGGTCGCCCGAGCTGGTCAACATGTACGGCATCACCGAGACCACCGTGCACGTCACCCACCGGGTGCTGACCGACGAGGACTTCGGCCCCGGCGGCGGCTCCGGCCCGATCGGCGGCCCGCTTCCCGGTCTGGTCACCTACCTGCTCGACGACCGGCTCAGGCCGGTGCCGCCGGGCAGGGTGGGCGCCATCTACGTCGCCGGCGACCAGGTGTCGCTCGGCTACCTGGGCCGGCCCGGGCTGACCGCCGGCCGCTTCGTGGCGAACCCGTTCGCCGGCGACGGCTCCCGCATGTACCACACGGGGGACCTGGCCCGCCGCACGCTCGACGGCGAGCTCCGGTTCACCGGCCGTGCCGACGACCAGGTGCAGCTCAAGGGCTTCCGCATCGAGCTCGGCGAGGTGGAGTCCGCGATCGGGGAACTCGACGGCGTGGTCGACGCGGCCGTCACCGTCAGGGAGGGCGGCGAGCACCTGGTGGCGCACGTCGTGGGCCGGGTGCCCGCCGACTTCACCGAGCGACTGTCCGGGAAGCTGCCCGCGTACATGGTCCCGAGCGAGGTCCTCCCGGTCGAGGCCCTGCCGCTGACGGTCAACGGCAAGCTGGACCGCAGGACGCTGACGGAGCGAGCGGCCGAGTCCCGGCGGGAGGCGGAGCCGTATCGATCCGCGGCCGCGCCGCGGGGTGCGACCGGCCGCGGCGGACCTGCGGACGACAACGCCGGCGACGATTCCGGGCTCGCCGCCCTGACCGGCATCTTCGCGGACTCGCTCCCCGGCACCGGCGTGGACGCCGACACCGACTTCTTCGCCGCCGGAGGCGACAGCATCGTCGCCATCACCGTGATCAACCGGGCCAGGGCGCTCGGCCTGCCGATCGCGCCACGGGACGTGTTCCTGCTCAGGACTCCCCGCGCCCTCGCCGAGCACCTGGGGACGAGCAGCCCACTGCCCCCGGTGCCCGCGCCCGTCCGCCGCGCGGACGGCCCGCTGCCGCCGACGCCGATCGTCCTGCGGCAGCGGGACCTGGGCGGTTCCCTCGCCCGGTTCGCCCAGGCCAGGACACTGGTGGTCCCCGAGGGCACCGGCTTCGCCGACGTCGAGCGCGCCGCGCACACCGTCGTGGCCACGCACCCGGCCCTCCGCCTGCGCCTGCGGGTCGAGCACGGCGTGTGGTCGCTGCGCACCGAACCCGCGCGCCGGATCACCGTCGCCCGGACGCAGGCCACCGACGCGACGGCCGCGGCCGACGAAGCCGCCGGACGGCTCGATCCCGAGTCCGGGGACGTCATCGCGTTCACCTGGCTGGAGCGGATCCGGACACTGGTGGTCACCGTGCACCACCTCGCCGTCGACTCGGTCTCCTGGCTGATCCTGCTGGACGACCTGGCCACCGCGCTGGGCGGAGCGTCGCCGGCGTCCCCGACCACGTCCTATGCCGAGTACGCCGAAGCACTGGCGTCCGGGTCCGCCCACGCGGTCGGCGACCTGGGCCACTGGATCGCCACGCTCCAGGCGCCCGCGCCGCTGCCCGCGGCCGAAAGCTTGCGGGAGACGACGGTCGTGCTCGCGCCCGGCCTGAGCGATCGCGTGACCCGCACCGCGCCCGCCGCACTCGGCGTCGGTCTCACCGAGTTGCTGTGCGGCGCGCTTCGGTCCGCGCTGACACACATCCAGCCGTCGCCCACCGACCTCGCGATCGAGATGGAGCGGCACGGCCGGGTGCCGGCCCTCGAACACCACGACTACAGCCGCACGGTCGGCTGGTTCACCTCCATCGCGCCGGTACGGCTCACGGCGCACACCGACCCGCTCGCGGCCGCGCGCGAGGTCGCGGAACGCCAGCCGGACGAGCGCGCGCACGTCGCCTACGGACAACTCAGGTACCTCAACCCACAGACGGCGCCGCTGCTGACCGCCCGCCCGCAGGTACTGTTCAACTACCTCGGCCGGGGCGGCGAGTCCCAGGCGCCGCACCTCACCGGCGGTGACCAGAGCAGTCCGTACGCCGTCGAGGTCAACGCGTGGACCGACGCGGCCACCGGCAGCCTGCACGCGGCCTTCACCCTCGCCGAGGGCATCCCCGACGAGATCACCGGGCACTGGCACCGCGCACTGGAACACATCGCGGACGCCGCCGCGACGGCCGAGCGCACCGCACCGGTCACCCCGCTCCAGCGAGGCCTGTACTTCCAGGCCCAGATGACGGGCCCGGCCGGACACTACGTCGCGCAGAGCTACTTCACCTTCGACCGGCGCCTGGACACCGAGGCGCTGGCCGAGGCGATGGCACACGTGATCGCGCGCCACCCGGTCGTGGGTGCCGGCTTCACCACCGACGACGACGGGAACCCCGTCCAGGTCCTCGCGGCGGGCCGCCGAGTCGACGTCCGCACCGTGGAACCGGCGACGGACGCGGAGGCCGAAGCGCTGCGGGCCCGGGACCGGGACACGGGATTCGACCCGGGTGAGCCGCCCCTGGTCCGGTTGACCGTGGTGCGTCTGCCCGGCGACCGCGACGCACTGCTCCTCAGCTACCACCTGCTGCTGTGGGACGGCTGGTCCCGCGAGATCGTGCTGCGGGACCTCTTCGACGCGTATCAGGCCGTCCTGGCGGGTGAGCCGCCGGCAGCGGTCCCGGCCGCACCGAGCTTCCAGGACCACGCCCGAGCGCTCGCCGCCAGGGACCCGGCCGCATCGGAGCGCTTCTGGGCAAAGCACCTGGCAGGCCTCCCCGGACCGACGCTGCTCGCCGGACCGGCACCGTCCCTGACCGACGACCTGCCGCGCGCCCTCGTACACACGCTCTCCACCGAGCGGTCGGACCTGCTCAGGGAAGCCGCCAAGGCGCACGGCGTCACCCTGAACTCGCTGCTGACCGGCGCGTTCGGCCTCCTCCTCGGCGCGCACACCGGTCGCGCCGACGCAGTGTTCGGCGTGACCGTCTCCGGCCGGGAGGGCGAAGGGCTCTCCGACATCGTCGGCGTACTGCTCAACACGGTGCCCATGTGGACGCGGGCACGGCCGGACGAGACGGTCCGCGAGTACCTGAGGGCCGTTCAGGCCGCCAGGGTCGAGGCCATGGAACACGAGCACCTCGGCCTCGGCGAGATCCAGCGGGCCGGCGGACACGACACCCTCTTCGACAACCTGTTCGTGCTCCAGAACTTCCTGGACCTGGACGCCTTCGCCGAGATGAACGCCCGGCACGGCATCACCTCGGTGCGGGCCGACGACTCCACCCACTATCCGTTCACCTGGGTCGTCACGCCCGGCGACCGGCTCACCGTCAAACTGGAGCACCGCGACGACGACCCGGACCGCGCCCGTCGTCTCCTCGACGACTATCTGCGCGTACTCGACGAACTGGCCCGGTCCACCGGCCCGGTCGGCGCGCTCCGGGGCCCGGGGCCGGAACCCGAGTCCGCCCCACGCACCGACGTCGGCACGGACACCGTCGTCGACCGGTTCGACCTGGCGGCGGACCGGGCGCCCGGGCGGGTGGCGCTCGTCGCCCACGGTACGGCCATGACCTTCGCCGAACTCCGGGACCGCAGTCGCGCGGTGGCGGGTGTGCTGGCCGGGCGCGGCATCGGTCCCGAGGCGACCGTGGGCCTCGCCATCCCGCGCTCCCTCGACTCGATCGTGGCGCTGTTCGCCGTACTGCGCGTCGGCGCCGCGTACGTGCCGCTGGAACTGGACCACCCGGACGAGCGGATCGCCGCGATCGTCGCGGACGCCGGACCGGACGTGATCGTCACGGTGAGCGCCGTGTCACCCCGGCTGACCGGCGACCTGATCGAACTGGACCGTCCGCTGCCCGCGGCCGAGCCGTTCGTGACGTTCGCGCCACACGACCCGAACCGGCTGCGGCACCCCGCCTACACGATCTACACCTCCGGATCGACCGGGAAGCCCAAGGGCGTGGTGACCGAGTACGCCGGACTCACCAACATGCTGATCAACCACCAGCGCCGGATCTTCGAACCGGTGCTGGCCGAGCACGGCCACCGGGTCTTCCGGATCGCGCACACCGTGTCGTTCGCGTTCGACATGTCGTGGGAGGAGCTGCTGTGGCTCGCCGACGGCCATGAGGTGCACATCTGCGACGAGGAACTGCGCCGTGACGCGCCCAGGCTGGTCGAGTACTGCCTCGAGCACGGGATCGACGTGATCAACGTGACCCCGACCTACGCGCAGCAACTGGTGGCCGAGGGACTGCTCGACAACCCGGCACGCCGGCCCGCGCTGGTGCTGCTGGGCGGCGAGGCCGTCACCCCGGCGCTGTGGCGGCGGCTCGCCGAGACCGAGGGAACCGTGGGCTACAACCTGTACGGACCCACCGAGTACACCATCAACACCCTCGGCGTCGGCACCTTCGAGTGCCAGGACCCGGTGGTGGGGGTCGCGATCGACAACACGGACGTGTACGTCCTGGATCCGTGGCTGCGGCCGCTGCCGGACGGCGTGCCCGGAGAGCTGTACGTGTCGGGCGTCGGCATCGCGCGGGGCTACCTCGGGCAGCCCGCCCAGACCGCGCACCGCTTCGTCGCCTGCCCGTTCGCCGGACCCGGCGAGCGCATGTACCGCACCGGCGACCTGGTGGTCCGGCGGCCGGACGGGAACCTCATGTACCTGGGCCGCACCGACCAGCAGGTCAAGATCCGGGGGCACCGGGTCGAACCGGGCGAGGTCGAGGCCGCCTTCGCGGCGCACCCGGCGGTGCGGTTCGTCGCCGCGGTCGCCCAGCCCGACCCGCAGGTCGACGGGGCGTACCGGCTGGCCGCCTACCTGGTGCTGGACGGCTCCGGCCTGTCGGAGGTCGCCGCCCAGGTGGGTGCCGCGCTGCCGGACTTCCTGCGCCCGACGCACTACGCCGAGGTCGACGCGATCCCGCTGACCGTGAACGGGAAGGCCGACACCAGGGCGTTGCCGGAGGCCAAGCCGCTGGGCGCGCTGACCACGGCGGGGGAGCGCGGCCCGGAGACGGAGACCGAGACCGTGGTGTGCGAGTTCTTCGCCGAGGCACTGGACCTGGACGACGACGAGGTGAGCGCGGTGAGCGACTTCGTGTCCCTCGGGGGGCACTCCATGCTGGCGGTGCGGCTGACCGGGCTGCTCCGCCGGGAGTACGGTCCAGTGATCACCATCCGCGACCTGTTCACCCTGCGCACCCCGGAAGCGATTGCCCGCCACCTCGATGACGACTCCTGACACGCAGCGGCCCCGCCCGGGGTCCGACATCCTCCGCACCGCACTGCGCCGCAACATCGGCGCCATGGCCTGGGGCACCGTCCTCATGGGTCTGTACCAGGCCGGTGAGACCGCCTTCCCGATCGCCCTCGGCCTGATCGTCGAACACACGATGCGGGACCGGAGCCTCGGCTCGCTCGGCGTCTCGATCGCCGCGCTGGCCGTGATCATCACCACCGTGTCGCTGTCGTGGCGGTTCGGGATGCGCGTCCTGCAGAAGGCCAACACGACCGAGGCGCACCGCTGGCGGGTACGGGTCGCGGCCTGCGGACTCCAGCCGGTGGCCAGGGACGTCGACCTCAAGTCGGGTGAGGTGCTGACCATCGCCACGGAGGACGCCGACCAGACCGCCGACATCATCGAGGTGGTGCCGCTGCTGATCAGCTCACTGGTCGCGGTGGTGATCGCGGCGGTCGCACTGGGCCTGGCCGACCTCCGGCTCGGGCTGCTGGTGATCGTGGGAACCGTCGCGATCCTGACGATCCTGAGCGTGATGTCCAGACGGATCGGCTCCGGCACCCGTGAACAGCAGGCCCGGGTGGCACGGGCGGGCGCGAAGGTCGCCGACCTGATCATCGGACTGCGCCCGCTGCACGGCTTCGGAGGCAACCACGCCGCCTTCCGGTCCTACCGGAGGGTCAGCACGGAGGCGAAGCAGCAGTCGATCACCGTCGCCCGGGCGAACGGTGCGTACGCGGGCACCGCGCTGGCTCTCAACGCGGTCCTCGCCGCCGCCGTCACGCTGACGGCCGGCTGGCTGGCGTTCGACGGCCGGATCAACATCGGCGAACTCGTGATGGCCGTGGGACTCGCGCAGTTCATCATGGAACCGCTCAAACTCTTCTCCGAGATGCCCAAGTACGTGATGATCGCGCGCGCTTCGGCCGAGCGCATGGCGCTGGTCCTGACCGCGCCCCCGGTGACGACTCCCGGGGCGGAGCGCCCGGCCGCGGGCCGGGACCTCGAGGTCGACCGCGTGCGCCACGGGGCCCTGCGCAAGGTGGGGTTCCGGGTGGCCGCCGGCGAGTTCGTGGCCATCGCCGCCTACCAGCCGCGCGCGGCGGCCGATCTCGCTTCGATCCTGGCCCTGAACGTCCCGCCCGACGCGTACGAGGGCGCGGTGCGGGTCGGCGGCCGGGACCTCGTGGAGCTGTCGACCGAGGCGGTCCGCGAACTCATGCTGGTGAACCCGTACGACGGGGAGATCTTCGCGGGCACCCTCCGCACGAACATCGACCCGTCGGGCACCAGCCGGACGGTCCCCGAGGCCGTCGAGGCGTCCATGCTGACCGACGTCGTCGCCCTGCACCGCGAAGGGCTCGACCACCCCGTCCGCGACCGCGGCGCCAACCTGTCCGGCGGCCAGCGCCAACGGCTGTCCCTGGCCCGCGCGCTCGCCGCCGACACCGACGTCCTGGTCCTGCGCGATCCGACGACCGCCGTCGACGCGGTCACGGAGCAACTCATCGCGCGCAACGTCGCGAAACTGCGCCGGGGCCGCACCACGGTGGTGATCACCAGCAGTCCCGCCCTCCTGGACGCCGCCGACCGGGTCCTCGTCCTGGACGACGGCGCGATCACCGCGCAGGACACGCATCGCAACCTGCTCGCCACCGACGCCGACTACTGCAGGGCCGTGGCCCGGTGATCCGGAGGTCTCCCAGGTCTGTCCGACAGTCCCCGCCGTCGCCCGGAGGGCCGCCTCGCGGTGTCAGGTGCCTGCTCTCGGCGGGCCGGGCGCAGAGCCTCGTACTGGATGTACCCGGTTCTGCGCCCGGTGCGGCGAGAGTGTGTGCATGGCGTCGCGAGGCAGGCGGGAATCGCCGGACAGGCCTCAGGCGAGAGCCCAGGCGACATCCCTGAGCAGGGCGTGCCGCCAACCGGCCCGGTCGTGGTCCGACGGCGACCGTGAGACCCGCACGGTCGCACCGGCCTGTTGGGTCAGCGTCTCCACCAGGGCGCAGTGGGGGAGCATCCGCGTCTCGTGTTCACCCACGTCGAACGCGACCCGCAGACCGGACAGGTCGGGCCGCCGCCGCAGGAGCCCGGCGACGGCACCACCGACCGGGCCGCCCAACGGGTCCGCCAGGTGCCGGGCGTCGGGCGTCCACCAGAACGACGGGGACTGGCAGGCGACGCGGGACACCAGGTCGGGGAACTCCAGTGCCGCGTAGAGCGCGCTCAGCCCGCCGAGGCTCTGCCCGGCGACCACCAGCCGGTCACGGTCGGCGGGCACGCCGGACTCCGCGACCAGCGGCAGCAGTTCGTCCCGGACCGCCTCCCACAGCTCGGGCCGGCACCCGAATTCCGCCTCCCTGTCCCGGACGGGAAGGAAGACGAGCGTGACCGGCGGCAGCTCGCCGCCCGCGACGGCCGAGTCGAAGGCGGTCGTCGCGGGGTGCAGGTACAGCCAGTCGTCGCCGTCGAGCAGCAGGACCAGGGGCCCGCCGCCGCCCACCGGGTGGACGCGCACGGTACGCCGCCCGCCGAGCCGTTCACCGGCCCAGCGCAGCCGGGTGCGCGGGAGGGGCAGGACGTCGGTGGCGGCGACCGCCGGCCAGTGCGGCTGGGCCGGGACGTCCGGAGTCGCGGCGATGGACCGGTCACCGCCCGCACCGACCGGGTTGAGCGGGTCGGCGTACGCCGCGTCGCCGACGAGGAACTGGTACGTGACCCGCAGCCGGGCGGGCATGCGCACCTCGGCGTACCAGCAGTCCGTGTCCCCCCACCGCCGCAGCGGGACCGGTTCCGACCAGCTCTCGAACCCGACGCTCGCCGATTCGGACCCGCGCCGCAGGAACAGGGTCGTCCAACCGCCGCCGTCGGCCACCGACGCGGGTGTCCTGGCGCTCGCCCAGAACGCGTCGGATCCGGGCTCGCCGGGCAGTCCGAACGCGGCGAAGGCGTCTTCCCCCACCAACCTCATGAACGTCTCCTTGTGGAGCGGAAAGTGAGAAGGCTAAGCTCATTTCCCATTAGGCGAGCCTAACCTAATTTCCTTGGGAGGTACCGCGGATGAGCACCAACCCCTTCGACGACGCCGACGGCCGTTTCCGCGTCCTCGTGAACGGCGAGGGCCAGTACTCACTCTGGCCGGCCTTCGCGGAGGTGCCCGGCGGGTGGACGCTCGCCTTCGAGGAGAACAGCCGGGCCGCCTGCCTCGAGTTCGTCGAGGCCAACTGGCAGGATCTGCGCCCCCGTTCCCTCGCCGAGTCAATGGACGCATGACGACGCCCGATGCTCTGCACCAGACTGACGAACGCCCGCTTCCTCACCATGGACCCCGATTGACGCAGGCCGTCATCGGCCAGGAAATCGGTCGCGTCACGTGAGGGGGCCCGTTAGCCTCCGCCTTGGCGCGGTGACGCGCGACGCATGAACGCGAGGGGGAGCCGGGAATGGAGACCGACGGCGTGCGGACCGATCGTCTGGGCCTGCTGCTCGACCAGTTCGACCAGGCCAGGGAGATGGCTCAGGTACGGCTGACCGGGCTCGGTGACGAGGAGTACCTGTGGGAGCCGGTGGCCGGTTGCTGGTCGATCCGGCGCCGCGGTGACGCGGTGACGCCCAGGGCGTACGGTCCCGGCGAATGGGTGCTCGACAAGGGCGCCCCGGACATCCCGGCGAGCGAGTACGCCGAGGTTGCCCGGCAGGTTGCCGACGGCATGACCATCGCCGAGATCGCGGACGACTGGAGCGTGAGTACCGAGCGGGTCGAGGAGGTCCTCGCCCACAGCGGCACGCCGGAACCCGACGACACGCCGATCAGCACCATCGCTTGGCGGCTGGGGCACCTGCACTCCGACTTCGCCGGCCGATGGGAGTGGACCTTCGGCGAACGAAGGCGGGATCCGAGGCTGCTGGTCGACTTCACTCCTTCCGCGTCCCTGGCGCTCGAGCGGTTCTGGGAGCTGATCGACCGCTGGCGCGGCAGCGTCGCCGCCGTCACCGACGAGCAACTCGACACCGTCGGCCTCTCGCGGTATCCGTACGGCTCCGACCCCGGCGACCCGTTCATCGCCGTGCTGGCCGGGGCCAACCTCGAACTCATCCACCACATGGCCGAGATCGCTTTGCTCCGCGACCTGTGGCGGGCCCGCTCCACCACTCCCGGGTAGTGCGGGCTGCTCGTCAGGGCCGCCTCGACGGCGAGACCTCGCAGGCGGCCCGCCCCGGCAGCCGAAGGTGCTGCCGGGCAAGTCGTCGAGGAGCGGTGTGAAGCACCGTGTCGTCGCCGGCTGGGCGACGAGTGCTGCGGTGAGACCACAGTGGGTGGAGACGGGGAGGAGCGACAGCGGGGCCCCGGGGGGACGGCTGTCGCTCCCGCCTCTCCACCGGTCGAGCCGTCAGCCGCCGACGTTGACGTCGATGCAGGCGTAGAACGCGTTGTCGGTGTCGGCGACGTTCCACACGGCGAGGACCTTCTGCTGCCCGGTGAGGCCACCGAAGTCGACCTGGTGGTTCACCACCGCGCCCGGCTTGGCGCCGCCGTCGTCGAACAGCGCGATCCGCTGTCCGCCGGCGTAGTACTCCCAGGTGCTGGTGGCGTGCTGCGCGGTGAGTTTCCACGAGAACGTCGCGTGCTTCGGTACCGGTGTGACGGTCCAGCCCCTGCTGTCGTCGTCCAGCTCGGCGAAGCGGCTGTTGCCGCCACTGCAACTGGTCAGGCCCTTGGGGCCTTCGACGCTCTGCGGCTCGTACCTGATGTCCCCGCAGGACACCGCGCCCGCGGCACACTGGGCCTGGCGGCTGGGCGGATCGGAGATGTAGCCGTGCGCGCTCGCCGAGGAGGCGGGGAGGCTGACGGCGATGACAGGGGCGAGGGCCGCGCCGATCAGCGCAGCGGTCTTCCGGCTGGTGTGCATGCGGAACTCCTTCACATCAGGCCGTCCCATGGCACACGCGGTCGTAGGTGGGGTGACCGCACACGCCGGGTACGGCCTCTCGTGGGTGGGGCCAAGAGGCGGAAGGTGACGCGTCCTCACCGCCCCGGCAGGGAGCTCCGAGCCCCGGCAGGGGTCAACTCCGCAAACGGAGCGGCGAGTTCTGTTGGACTAGACCATACAGGCGTTCGGCGTGTCCGTGTCAAGGGTGCACTCGTCGGTGGCGGAGGGTCTGGTACCGCCGCTCGCGCGGGACCACGCGAGTCCCGCCGGAACCGACTCGTGCTGCGTTGCGCGGACTACTCGGTGTCGAGCTGGTGGTCGGCCCAGACATAGCTTTCGGGCAGCAGATCGGTGATGAGGACGGTGCGGAGACGGTCACCTTCACCGACGATGACCTCGAGAGTGGGGAAGTAGTCGAGAAGGACCTGCCGGCACCGGCCGCACGGGGGAACCACACCCCGGTCGCGGTCTCCGACGGCGACGATCGTGTCCAGTTCGTAGGAGCCCTGACCGGCTGCGGTTCCGATGAGGACCAGCTCGGCGCAGGGGCCTCCCGTGAAGTGGTAGGCGTTCACCGCTGTGACGATCCGACCGTCCCGGGCGCGGGCCGCGGCCGCCATGGTGTGGTTGTCGCCCCGGCAGCGGGTGCGTGCGACGTGGGCCGCGGCCTGAACGAGTTCTTCGTCGACGTGGTGAGTACGCATCGTCATGTTCTCCACTTTCCTGGTTTGTCAGGGGCTGAGAGGGCGGCGAGCAGGCGGTCCGCCGGCAGGGCGGGCACCCTCCGGCCACCGAAGCCGGTGGTCGTGGTCGCAGCGAGCAAGGAGTTGAGCACCGCTTCCTCGACCGCGTCGAGGACCGCTTCGAACAGCGGACCGAGCCCGCTGTCCGCCACCGGGACACCGTCCGGTCGCGTACCGAAGGCGATGGCGTAGTCGCCGCTGCCGTGGCTGTAGGCCGCGCCCGTGCGGGCCAGGGCGAACACCGCGCGCCGTGCCACGCGGGTGAGCTGCCGGGCATCGAGAGGGGCGTCCGTGGCGACCACGATCATGCAGGAGCCGGTGTCCGCGGACGGTACCGGATCGTCGGCCCCGAGGCCCACGGACCGCGGTGTGAGGGTGCGGCCGAGAACCCGCAGTGTGCCGCCGAAGTTGGCCTGCACCAGGACACCGGCCGTGCAGCCTCCACCGGCCAGGGCAAGGGTACGTGAGGCGGTGCCGATGCCGGCCTTGAAGCCCAGTGCGACAGTGCCGGTCCCCGCGCCGACACAGCCCTCGGCCACGGGTCCGCCGGAGGCCGAGTCGAGTGCCGCGCGGACGTGTTCCTCGTGTACGGGCCGCGCGCGAATGTCGGACAGGAGGCCGTCGTTGCACTCGCCCACCACGGGGTTGAGGCTCTGCACCCCTCCGCATCCGGGGCGTTGGAGCATCCAGCCGACGAGGGCGTCGGCGACGCGGAAGGCGGAAAGGGTGGACGTGAGAAGGATCGGGGTCTCCAGTGAACCCAGTTCGGTGAGTTGGGTGGTACCGATGAGTTTGCCGTAGCCGTTGCCGGTGAAGACCCCGGCCGGCAGGGGGGTGTGCGGGCTGACGAGGTCGGGCACGACGGCTGTGACCCCGCTGTGTACGTCCGGCCGGCCGCGGACGGTGGTGTGGCCGACGCGGACCCCCGGGACGTCGGTGATGGCGTTGAAGGGCCCGGTGGCACCGGATCCGATGACGATGCCGAGGTCACGGGCCCGGCGTCGGGCGTTGCCGGGCGGGGACAGCGGGCGGGGCGATGGTTCCATGCGGACGGACGTTACGCGTGAGCCGGCGGGAGGGGGCGGGCGGCCGGTCGGAGGTGTGGGGCAGCCGTCCGCAACCGCCGGCTCGGCCGCGATCCGGCGGCCGGCCAGGGCCACCTCGGGTACGGCCACCCTGGTCAGTTCACGGGGCGCGGTCGCGTGCTTCCCGGACAACGCGATCGGCGGTCTCCTCGGGAGCGAGAGCGTGACCAGCCCGCGTCTGTCACAAGGACGGTGGCCGCGTTCGACTGTTCATCGGTCCGCCGTCCGGCCCCTACGAGCGCGCCCGGGGGCCCGTGCGGCCCCCTGCCCACACGGTGGGGGTTCGGCTCCACCACGGGTTCGCCTGTTCGAGTTGCCCGGCGAGGCGGAAAAGGCGGCCCTCGAGCCCGTAACCGGCTGCGAACTGCATACCGATCGGGAGTCCGCTCCCGGCGTCGGCCGTCACCGGTACGGACATGGCGGGCGTGCCCGCCATGTTGAACGGCATGGTGAACGGCGAGCGGTCGTTGAGGCGGTCGATCCAGCCGAGGCCGTCCAGGGCCTCCCCGCCCTCGGCGTAGGTGCCCAAGGGCATGGGAAGCTCGGGCAGGGTCGGGGTGAGCAGTATGCCGTGGGCGTCGAAGAACCGTGCCAGGCTTCGAGCGACCCGGTTGCGGATGGCGAGAGCGGTGACGAACTGGGCGCCACTGACCCGCTGCCCGTAGTGGTAGCCGGCAAGGGTCTGCGGCTCCAGGGTCGAGGAGTCGACGGGCCGGCCGAAGGCGGCGGCCAGCTCGTCGGCCGAGGCCGCGAGGTTCGCCGCCAGCAGACGGGCGTTGGCCAGGACGAACTCCTCCCAGTCGACGCCCAGGTCGACCTCGACCTCTTCCACCCGGTGGCCGAGCGATTCGAGCAGGCGCGCGGTGCGGGCGAGAGCGTCGGCCACCGGCGCGGTGGTGCGGCGTCCACCCCATGCCTGGGTGAGGACACCGATCCGCAGCGAGCCCGGGTGGCGGGTGACTTCCTCGGCGTAGGGCCGGGACGGCTGCTGGGCGAAGTAGGGGTCGCCCGGCTCGGGGCCGCGGATCCGGTCGAGCAGAGCCGCACTGTCGCGTACGGATCGGCTGACGCTGCCGTGTACGGCCAGGCCGCTGAAGACCTCGTCGGCGCCGGGACCCATGGAGACCCGGCCCCGGGTGGGCTTCAGTCCGAAGAGGCCGTTGTGGGCGGCGGGTATGCGGAGCGAGCCGGCCGCGTCGGTGGCGTGGGCGATCGGGACCACCCCGGCCGCGACAGCCGCGCCCGCGCCTCCGCTCGATCCGCCCGCGCTCAGCTCCGGGTTCCACGGATTGCGGGTCGGGCCGTACAGCACTGGTTCCGTCGTGATGCTGTAGGCCATCTCCGGTGCCGCCGTACGTCCGAACGTCACGAGGCCGGCGCGCCGGAAGCGCAGCATCAGGGAGGAGTCGGCGCCGGCGATGTTGCCGGCCGCGAGACGGCTGCCCAGCTCCATTCGCCTCCCGGCCATGGAGACTCCGATGTCCTTGATCAGGAAGGGCACTCCGGCCAGCGGTGAACTGCCCGGGTGGGGCCGGTCGTCGGCCGGCCATGTCTCCACGACGGCGTTGATCCGCCCGTTCACCGCCTGTGCGGCCTCGAGTGCGGCGGCTGCCAGTTCGGCGGGGGTCACCTCACCCTCGGCCACCAGCTCCGCGAGCCCGACCGCGTCGAAATCCACGTACTCGGCAACTTTCACTGTCACTCCCGCAACAAAGATCGATTGGGACCATTGGGTACCGAACGATACCCGACGGTATCGCATGGAACGAGCTGGTACCGTAGCAGCGGATGAGCGGTCGGCAATCGGCGGCGGGACGTCACGGAGTGGTCATGGCATCGACCGGCAGAAGGCCGAGCAGGGTGGCGAAGCTGCCGCCCCGTGAGCGCATCCTCGACGCGGCGGAAGAGCTCTTCCAGCGCGAGGGGATCCGGCGGGTGGGCGTCCAGGCGATCGCCGAGCGGGCCGAGACCACCAAAATGGCGATCTACCGCCACTTCGAGACCAAGGACGCGCTGGTCGCGGAGTGGCTGCGGATCGTCGCCGCCGACTACCAGGCGGCCTTCGACCGGGCCGAGGCCGACCATCCGGCCCGGCCCAGGGAGCAGATCCTGGCCCTGGCCCGCTTCATCGCCGAGGGATTGCCGGCCATCTCGCACCGGGGCTGTCCGTTCATCAACTCCATCGCCGAACTGCCCGACCGTTCCCATCCCGCACGGAAGGTGATCGAGGAGCACAAGGCCCGTCAGACCCGCAGGCTGGTCGGCATGTGCGCCGAGGCAGGGCTGCCCGACC
Source organism: Streptomyces sp. NPDC028991 (assembly GCF_055564775.1). Taxonomy (NCBI): domain Bacteria; kingdom Bacillati; phylum Actinomycetota; class Actinomycetes; order Kitasatosporales; family Streptomycetaceae; genus Streptomyces; species Streptomyces sp. NPDC028991. The sequence goes on from NZ_JBVHVP010000012.1 coordinate 150,524, forward strand.
CCGAGCAGACAGCGGCCGAGATCACCTTCGTACTCGAAGGCGCTCAGGTCAGCACACAGAACGGAAGCATCGATCAGGCGGGGGGCCGACTGATGAGAATCGTCGCGGGGATCATGGACCGGTCCCGCTCCACCACCGGGTCGTCCCGGGCGAGCACCGCCTGATCGTTCCGGGCGGCCACCGGCTGACCGCGCTCGGACCCGCGTTCCCGGCGCGTGTTCACCGGCAGCACCGGTGCCGGTTTCTCACGGATTCGCGGAGGTGGGCGCAGCCGACGGCATCGTCCTCGGTCGCAGCTCGGCGTGGACGTCGCCGGTGTCCTGACTCGGGACGAGCGTCGCGCCATTACGGCGCAGCGCTGCGAGTGCCGCTGTGTTGCGGACCTGAGTGTCCGCGACCACCGCCCGCGCACCGGCCCTGGCGGCTTCGCCGAGGAGTATGCGCAGTGCGGCGCTGCCTATCCCGCGGCCGCGTTGGGAACGGGCCAGCCACATGCCCGTTTCGAGGACGTGCGCGCTGTCCCGGGCGGCCAGCCGCGCCGACCCCACCGCTTGTCCGTCGTGGGCGATCACGAAGGTGGACTCCCCGAGAGGGCCGGCGAGTCCGGGGCGCCGAGCGCGGTGCCACGCGCGGAAAGCTTCCTGCCGAGCCGGCGTCCACCCTGGTGGGCCCGCCACCGGAGGCATGACCTCCTCGGGTTGCGCGTCCTCGACGGCCACGGCGATGAGCTCTTCGAGACTCGCCTCGTCCACCTGCCGCAATTCCACTCGACCGACCACGTCGGCACCCCTTCAGCGCGCGTCGGACACCGGTTGTCGATCCTCACGTCCTGTGCGGCGTCGCGCCAGCGGATTTCGGCAGGCAACCGTGCATCTGGGCAGGCTCGACGGACCTCCGGCACGGCACCGTCCTTCCGGATCCGTCAGCGCGCGACCCGCGTACCGGTAATACCCGTGCGGAGCCGACCGGATCCAGTGCGGAGCCGGCCGGAAACAGGATGAAGCCGTCGGAGCCCTCCTGTGGCCGGATCCACGGCCAGTACGCCTTCTCGGACCGGAGCCGACCGCGGGGGGAGCGTTGCCGGCCTGTATGTCTCCGGCCCCGGCAACCCGGCGGAGCGCAGCTTGCCACCGCCATTGCCGCCCTCGCCGCCGCTGGCGGCCGGGAAGCCGCCGGGCCACACTGCTGGGTGCCTCTCAACCGAGTGGGGCGGGCGGCCGGACGGCCGTCGATCGTGTCCGGTGCGGTGGGTGGGTGTACCGCTTCCGGTGACCAGGAGGAGCGAACGATGACCGCGCGTCCGGGCAGGGTGACCTGCGACATCACGATCTCGGCCGACGGGTATTCGGCCGGTCTGAACCAGACCGAGGAGCGCCCGTTCGGCGATGACGGCGGTGACGGCTGGGGAGGCGGGCTGCACGCCTGGCTCGCCGAGACTCCCGAGGAGAACCGGGCCGAGCTCGATCAGATGGCCGCCGCCAAAGCCTTCATCATGGGGCGCAACATGTTCGGCCCGGTGCGCGGCGAGTGGGATCGGCCGTGGAACGGCTGGTGGGGCGACGATCCGCCGTTCCACGCCCCGGTCTTCGTGCTCACCCATCACGCGCGTGAGCCGCAGCCGATGGACGGCGGCACCACCTACCACTTCGTCACCGACGGTATCGAGTCCGCCCTGGCGCAGGCGCGCGCGGCGGCCGGCGACGGTGATGTGGCGATCCAGGGCGGCGCGACCACGGTCAACCAGTACCTTGCCGCCGGCCTCATCGAAGAGCTGCGGCTGCACATCGCGCCGCTCACCCTCGGCGCCGGCACGCGGCTGTTCGAGGGCGTCCCGCCGCTGAGACTCGAGCAGGTCAGGTCGCGATCGGCCCGACTGGTCACGCACGTGACCTACCGCGTGGCGTCCTGAAGGCGCAGCCGGTGCCGAATGAACGCCGGACACTGTCCGGAAGAGGTCCGGGAGAGGTCCGGGACGCTTCGGCGGGGTGAAAGGAGCGCCCGCCGCGTGCACCGCCGCGTGCACCGCTGCGGCGGCCATCCGTCCGGCGACTCCGGTTGCGCTTGTCGGCTGTGAAGCCCCGGGTCGCGGGGCGGTCACGGGCCGCAGATGCGCTGCGCCTGGGATGCCGCCCGATCCCGATCGGCCTTGGCGTCGGCCACCGCCTGCTCCCCGACGATGCCCGGGTGCCCGCCCTGGGCGATGAGGTCCTTGTACCACTTCACCGTGGAGTCGTATTGCTCCTGCGTCATCTCGGCGACCGCTTTCGCCTTGGCACAGCTGTCCGGAGCGACGGCAGGCGCGGCGTGAGCCGCCGAGGGCACGGCGAGGGCGATGGCGGCCGCGGCCGCACCGGCGAACAGGCGTAGGGAGACCATGGGGATCCTCCAAGTCCGAAGGGCGCTGGCGGTGGTGATCCCGCCGACTCGGGCGGTTTCCGGGGGCCGTTCGGGCTGCGCGGTCGGTGTCCGTCCCGCAGCGCCTGCCGGGCGGTCCAGCGCCTGGTCAGCCGCCCCCGCGTAACAGAAGCATCTCCTCCACCTTCACTCACTCGGACCAACTCCACCACCCGGCACCCGCACCGTGCACGGTCACTTCGCGGAGTGGGGGGCGGACGGGAGGTGCACGGTCATGATCAGTTGGCAGGTCCGTGTACCCGAACCGCGGTGGGCGTGCGGGACGTCGCCGTCGAAGGCGGCGGTCTGTCCGGCTTCGACGGGATGCTCGGTGCCGTCCACGACCAGTGTCATCCGGCCCGGTGTGACGCTGACGGTCTCCATCACGCCGGCCGGGTGCGGGTGGCTCGGATACTCCTCACCCGGCTCCAGTCTCCAGCGCCACACCTCGACCGGAGCCTGCCCCGAGGTGGTCAGCATGAGCCGGGCCTCGCCGCCCTGCTCCCCGGTGATCACGGTCCTGACCGCTGAGTACTGGAAAAGACCGCCCGGTCGTTCGGTTGGCCCAGGCGGTCGTTTCATTGCACGGTCGAGTCGTTCTGCGGGGTCTGCTCGCCACGCACGCCGAGCAGATCGCGGCGCGCTACCTGAGCCGTGCCCGCCTCGAATCCAGCCGCTGAACGGGCCGTCCGCCCCTGCGGTGAAGACGGTGGCCCGCGTCGGTGAGTCGCCGGTGCCGGGATTACGGGCGTAGAGCCCCGCCTGATCGACGGTCATGGCACTGACTGATGCCGCCGGCCGTGACCGCGTACCGCCGGCATGGGCCATGATGGGACCGACGAGCCCACCGAGCGGTTAGGGAGGCTTCATGCCCGCGCGGATGAAGTTGTGCGCCATAACTCTCGACTGCCCTGACCCGCCGGCCCTGGCGGCGTTCTACGAGCAGGCCACCGGCCTCGAGCTCCATCCGGAGTCGGACGCCCACTTCGCCGGCCTCAAGGGTGAGCACGGGCTCCTCCTCGGTTTCCAACGGGTCGACGACCACCGGGCCCCGGCATGGCCCGACCCGGCCGTTCCCCAGCAACTCCACATCTGCTTCCGGGTCGAGGATCTGAACGAGGCCGAGGCCCGGCTGCTCGGGCTGGGCGCGGCCAAGCCCGACCACCAACCCGACGAGGACAAGTGGCGGGTCCTCGTCGATCCGGCCGGGCACCCCTTCTGCATCGTCAGAAGCTGACCGGCGCGCTCGAGAAGGCACCGACGCTCTCGTGACGACTCGTCTTGACGCCCTGGTGCGAGGGCTCCTCGGTCACGCGCCCTCGTCGCGCGGAGACGGCGGCGGGCTGCGGAGGCCGGCTGACGGCACGCGGTCCGGCGGGCCTGACGGCGGGACCACTTGACGGGTCCTCTCCGGCCCGGCCGAGGGGGCTGCCGGACACTCCCCCGGACCGCCTTGCCGACCATGGTTGTTAGCCTCTCGGGATGACTGCGACCTTTGACCAAGCCGTCCGCGCCCGGCTGCAGGCCCCCAACATCTGGTACGTCGGCACCGTGTTCCCCGACGGAGCGCCGCAGGTCAGCCCGATGTGGGTGGATCTGGAGGGGGACGGGGAGCTGTCGTTCAACACCTCGGCGGGCCGGGTGAAGGAGGAGAACCTGCGCCACGACCCCCGCGTCTATCTCTCGCACGCGGACGCCGCCGACCCCTTCGACCGAGTGCAGATCAGTGGTGTGGTGGCCCGCTTCATCGAGGGCCCGGAGGCGCACGACCGGATGGACCGGCTGGCCCGGAAGTACCTGGGCAGCGAGCGGTTCGAGTGGATCATGCCGGGGGAGCGGCGGGTCGCGGTGATCGTGCGTCCCGTCAAGGTGCGGCACATCGTCGGTGTGGAGCGTTTCCGGCCCGGCGGCCCCGTTCCCGCTCCCTGACGGGCCACCGGGCAGGGACCGGGCACCGGGCGGAGCGGAGGGCCTGGTGAAGGGCGAAGAGCGCACACTGACGGCGCTCCCGTCAGGGCGCTCCCGTCCCATAACCTTGCCTGTGGAGACGTCGGATGCCACGGGTATCCGGTATCCGTATCCGCACTGAGGAGGCGATGGTGCTCGGAAGGGGCAGGTGGTTGCTCGCGGGCGCCATGGCGGTGGTCTGCATGATGCTCGTCGGCCCCAGTGCGCCAGGCGGTGCACTCTTCGCCAGGTCACTGCCCGCCGACGCGGTCGAGGAGGTCGTAGCGAACCGGGTCATGACGTGGAACATCTGCAACCCCTGCGAGGTGAGCAACGTCGACCGGGCGGCGGAGATCGCCACGTACGCGCCGCAGGTCGTCGGCATGCAAGAGGCGTGCGTGCGTGACGTCGAGAGCATCCGGAATCATCTGGAGCGCCTCTACGGGCTGGTGTACCACGTCGAGTACGGAACGGTCCTCCGGCATCGGGGACGCTGCGGGGGAGTGCCGTGGAACCCGGGGGCCTTCGGTCAGGCGATCCTCTCGGCAGCGCCGATGACGGACCACGTCCACGTCGAGTATCCCGACGGCGGATCAGAAGACCGCGGGTACATGGCAGTCACCACTCTGGTCGGCGGTCAGCCCGTCCGGGTCTTCAACACACACCTCGCCCAACGACGTCAGGAAGCCTTCCGAGCGGACCAGGTCGGCGTACTCGCGGCAGACGTCGCCCGGCACGACCGTGCCATCGTTCTCGGCGACTTCAACGCCGTACCGGACGCTCCCGAACTCGCCCGGATGTGGTCCCTGGCCACGGACACGGACCCCCGGTGCCGTCCCGCGCCCGCCGGCCCCTGCGAGCCGACCACCGACTGGCACAGCAAGTTCGACTACGTCTTCCTGCGAGGCGTGGCCCCGCTCGACCACCGCGTGCAGGCGACCCCGTACTCGGATCACCACATGCTGCACACCGACGTGGGCCCGGCCTGAGGAACCCGGCCGCGGCCCGGGCCGGTTCCACGCCGCCGCGCACCGTCGCCGATCCCGTCCCCTCGTCTCGGCCCCCGATCCCGTACCGGCCGAGCCGGTGCGGAGGAGAGACCACGGAACTAGGTCTTTGGTGCCGATACGTCAGGGCCCGCGGCCCGATTCGCCGCTCCCGCGGCAACGGTTAGCGTCCCACCATGCGTATAGGAATCCTTGGTACCGGCAACGTCGCCCGAGCACTGGCCCACGGCTGGAGCGCCGCAGGGCACGAAGTGCTCCTCGGTTCGCGCCATCCCGGGAACCGGCCAGACCTCGGCCTCCCCGTGGCGGGCCTCGGCGAAACAGCCGCACACGCGGAGGTACTCGTCAACGCCACGCCGGGAACCGTCTCCGTGGACCTGCTTCACTCCATAGGGGCGCCGGCCCTGGCCGGCACCCCGCTGATCGACGTCGGGGTCGGCCTGTCCGACGACTTCACCGAGCTCTCCCACCCCAACAGCAGTCTGGGGGAACGGATTCAGAAGGCCTTTCCCGCGACCCCCGTCGTCAAGACCCTGTGCACCATGGACTCCACCGTGATGACCGCCCCGGCGGGTCTCGCCGGCCCGAGCACGGTCTTCCTCTCCGGCGATGACGCCGAAGCCAAGCGGATCACCGGCCGGCTGCTCACCGACCTCGGCTGGCCCACGTCGTCCCAACTCGACATCGGCGGCATCACCACCGCCCGGGGACAGGAGCACTTCGCCCTGCTCTTCATGGGCATCGCGGGCGGTCTGGGGAGCCACACGTTCAACATCAACGTGGTCTCCCGCCCGTCCGAGTCCGAGTAGGGTCACCCGCCCCTCTGTCGGCATTCGATCCCGGTTCCGCGGCCGGGGGTGCCTCAGGGGGAGGGTTCGATGCCCCAGGCGGCTGCCCGGGCGGCGGCGGCCGCGCGGTTGGGGAGGTCGAGCTTGGCGAGGATGTGCTCGACATGGGTCCCCACGGTGCGGGTCGTGACGTGGAGCCGCTCGGCGATCTCGCGGTTGGTGCGGCCGGTGGTCAGTTCGGCCAGTACCTGGAGCTCCCTCGGCGAGAGGCCGCCGGGCTGCCGCGGGTCCCCGGCGACCCGCTCGGGCGGCGCGCCTGCCGGGGAGCCGAGGGCCGCGGCGAGGGACTCGGTGAGCAGGGTGATCACGGCGCGCGCCGGATCGGGCGTGCGCCGCGGCCGGCGGGTGCTGACGTTCAGCATGCCGACGTACCGGCCGTCGGCGGCGAACAGGCACTGGGCCACGCCGTCCTCGACGCCGAGGGGACGCAGCACCTCCCGGAAGCCGGGGGATGTGGCCAGGAGCTGCCCGGGGACGTCCCTGAGCCACAGGCCGCCCCGGGCCGGGCCCCGGAGCACGGCGAACACCGGGTCGCGGTGGAGGCGGGTCTCGATGTAGGCCGTGGCGTCGTCCGGGTAACTCCCCGCCAGTGTGGTGTGGCATCGGCGCAGCGGGTCCCACCGGGCCAGGGAGGCGTGGTCGTACGTCATCACCTCCGACAACGCCGTGAGGACCGTGTCGACGCCGGTCGCGCCCCTTGTGGCGTTCCTGGCGGCCTCACGGACGTGGACGGCCGCGTCCAGGATGTCCGCCGTGCTCCGCTCCGCTGCCATCCGCCAAGGATGATCACGCGCTCGGAACACGTCAATCGCGAAGGGCGTCGTGCACGACCCTCCCGTCCACGACGGTGAGCACGACGGGCATTCCCGGGATCTCATGGGGATCGGCAGCGAGCAGATCCCCGTCGAGAACGCAGAGGTCGGCAACCTTGCCCGGCTCCAGGGAGCCCTTCCAGTCGTCGGCGAAGTCCTGCCAGGCCGCGTCGATCGTGAACGTACGGATCGCCTCTGCCAGGCCGATGCGCTGCTCGGGGCCGCTGACCCGGCCGGTGGCCTTCGACTCGCGCAGCACCATGGTGGCGACGCCCTGGCGCCAGTCCGGGTGCGTGACCGGGGCGTCGGACCCGCTGGCGACCCGCACGCCGGCGTCGATGGCATCGCGGTAGGGCCACGCGTACGCGGCCCGTTCGGCGCCGACGAACTCCTCCTCCATGTCGGCGACGGTCCACTTGATGGTGGGGTTCATGTTGACGCCGAAGCCGTGCGCGGCCAGCACCTTCATACTGCGGGCGGTGAGGAAGTCGCCGTGGATCACGTAGTGACGGGCGTCGGGCCGCGGGTGCTCGGCCACGGCAGCGGCGAACGCGTCCGCGACGGTGTCGACGGCCCGGTCGCCGGTGACGTGGACGCCCAGTTGGTACCCGGCGGTGTGGGCGTGCCGGATCATGGCGTCGATCTCGGCGGTCCGCTCGGCGTCGGTCTCGCCGCCGACGCACAGGGAACCGCAACCACCGCCGACGTACGGCTCGTTCATCCAGGCCGTCTTGTTGGGGACGATGCCGTCGGCGAAGACCTTGACCCCGTGGATGGCGAGGCGGCGCGGATCGGCTTCGCCGGACTCTCCGGATTCGCCGAGGGCGGTGAGGGTGCGGGCGAACTCCTCGGCGGTGCCGGCCATCCCGGTGGGCAGGAGCAGTACGCCCACGCGGGCGGTCAGTTCGCCGTCGGCCAGCAGCCGGCGGTAGACGTCGAGGGTCTGCGCACCGAGTGCGCCGCGCATGATGCCCTCGCCACCGGGGCCGAGCCCGGGCTCGGTGTAACTGGTCACCCCGAGCCGGGCGAGCGTGGCGAGTGTCGACCTGATCGCGTCGGTCCGCTCCTGCCGGCTGAGCGGCGGCAGCGCGTTCTGAACGAGGGCCTGGGCTCCCTCGTGGAGCAGTCCGGTCGGTTCCCCGGCCGCGTCCACGACGATGGCCCCGCCGGGCGGCGCCACGGTGTGCCGGTCGAGCCCGATGAGCTCCAGGGCCTTGGAGTTGACCCAGGTGGCGTGCCCGGAGAAGGAGTACAGGACGACGGGGTGGTCCGGGCTCACGGCGTCCAGGTCGCGTCGCGAGGGCAGCCGCGACGGATCGGACACGCATTCCCGGAGGTAGCCGGTGTCCCAGCCGTGCCCCGTGATCCACTGCCCGTCCGGCACTCGCCCGACGGCCACCCTCACCGCTTCGGCCACGTCCGCGAGGGAGGACACGGCGGGATGGCCGAGGTCGAGGGAGAGCGGCGGCGTCGCCATGCCGAACGCGCACCCGTGCAGATGGGAGTCGTTGATACCCGGAAGCAGGGTGGCCCCCCGCAGGTCGATCACCCGGGTGCCGGGCCCGACGAGTGGCGCGACGCCGTCCCGCCCACCGACGGCGCTGATGGTCCCACCGGTCACCGCCAGGGCCGAGGCGACGGAGAACTCCGCGTCGACCGTGACCACCCGCCCGCCGAGAAACACCAGATCCGCATACCTGTCCATGGAGGGTCCCTTTCGAAAACCGGGCGCACAGCGGCCACCCGCGAACGATCTCCCGTGGACTATGACCGCACCCGCACCTCCCGCACATCGGTCATTCCACCGATGCCCTCCCGACGGACCCTGCCCTCGCGCGCCCGGCCCGGCCCGCTCGGCCTGGCGCCGGCGGGCGGTCTGTGCGGCGGTTCGAGCCCGGCCGCACCAGGGTGATCGGCAGCAGGCACACGAGGCGGGCAGTGGTCACCGGCTCGTCCAGGAAGGCGCGGCCGGGCATGACTCACCGGTCTCCCGGGCAGGTGAGACGTTGTCCGCTGCCAGACACTCGAGGGGGAGTCTCCGTGACCACCGGCGGAAGTGATGCCACTGCCTCGAAGGAGGGAGCGGACGGCACCCCCTTGCGGCGGGCCATCGGTCCCAAGCTGCTGATCCTCTTCGTGATCGGCGACATCCTCGGTACCGGCATCTACGCCACCACCGGTCAGGTCGCGGGCAAGGTCGGCGGGGCGCTGTGGCTGCCCTTCGTCATCGGGTTCGTCGTGGCGGTCCTGACGGCGGCCTCGTACGTGGAACTCGTCGGCAAGTATCCGAAGGCGGCGGGTGCCGCGCTGTACACGCAGAAGGCGTTCAAGGTGCCGTTCCTCACCTTCATCGTCGCCTTCATGGTCATGTGCTCGGGCCTGTCCTCGGCGAGCGCGGCGGCCCGCGCCTTCAGCGGCGACTACCTCGCCGAGTTCACGGACCTCCTGCCGCCCACCCTCGTCGCGATCCTGTTCATCCTCGCCCTCGCTGCCCTCAACCTGCGCGGCGTGTCCGAGTCGGTGAAGACCAATGTGGTCCTCACCCTGGTCGAGTTGACCGGCCTGTTCGTCATCCTCACCGTCGGTGCCTGGGCGGTCCTCACCGGCGACGGTGAGCCCTCCCGGCTCGGCGAGTTCCAGGCGGGGGGCACCAGTTACGCGCTGGTCACCAGCGTGCTGGGGGCCACGGCCCTCGGCTTCTTCGCGTTCGTGGGATTCGAGGACTCCGTGAACATGGCGGAGGAGACCCAGGATCCGGTGCGCACGTTCCCGCGCGCCATCTTCATCGGCGTCACCGTCACCGGGACCATCTACGTCCTGGTCGCCCTGGTCTCCTCGCTGCTCGTCGACTACCGCGTGCTGGAGGCCTCCAGCGGCCCGCTGCTGGAGGTCGTCAAGGCCGGCGGGCTGGACTTTCCGCCGAAGCTGTTCGCGCTGATCGCCCTGTTCGCGGTCACGAACTCGGCGCTGATCAACATCATGATGGCGTCCAGGCTCTGCTACGGCATGGCGAACGAGCGCATCCTGCCGCGTGCCCTGGGCCGTGTTCTTCCCCGGCGTCGAACGCCGGTCGTCGGCATCGTCTTCGTCTCGCTTCTCGCCATCGGCCTGGTCTCCACCGGGGAGATCGCGGGCCTCGGCGACACCACGGCCTTCCTGCTCCTGTGCGTCTTCGCCGTGGTCAACATCGCCGTCCTGGTCCTGCGCCGCGACCGCGTCGAGCACAAGCACTTCCGTACGCCGACCGCTCTGCCGGTACTGGGCGCGGTCACCTCCCTCGTTCTGGCCAGCCCCCTGTCCGACCGGCCCGCGGACGTCTACATCCGTGCGGGCGTGCTGCTGGCCATCGGAATCGCGCTGTGGGTGCTGAACAAGACGGTGATGAAGGCACGCGGAGAGGAGTGAGCCGGGCAGCCCGGTGGACGATCCCGACGTACCGGACGACGATGGCGCACCGCTGCCGGGGAGCCGGTAGCCCCCGGTCGTCGAACCACCACCTCCGACCGGGTCGCCGACAACCAGACCCGTCGGCGTCGTTCCCGCTGTTGCGCCCTGTCGCGGGGCGGCGCGGTCGAGGCAGGAAGTGTGACGCAGGTCACGCGGCAAGCCCGAACGTCATGAATCGGCCACTTCTGCGATAACCGAATATCGGACGGTCGTCGCTCGCCCTTTGAGAGGTGTGAGTGATGTGGGTCATCTCCCTGTGTAGTGCAGGTAAATCATGCACGTCGACCTGCAATCAGATGGTGGGGTGGGTTCTGGCGGGTCGAGTCACGGACCGGCCACCACGGAAACCGCAGGACTTAACGTCTTGTTCATGACTCAGCTGGACGTACGGCTGGAGGCTCCCGAACCAGGCAACGGGGCCTCCGCCGAAGGCATGCGCACGAAGGGCCTGAACGGGAATTCCGTAGGCCTGATGGGCAGTGCGGTCATCGGCGTCTCCACCGTGGCCCCGGTCTACTGCCTCACCTCCACGCTCGGCTCGACCGCCGGCGAGGTGGGAGTGCAGATGCCCGCGGTGTTCCTCGCCGGCTTCCTGCCCATGCTGCTCGTCGCCTTCGCCTACCGTGAGCTGAACAAGGCCATGCCCGACTGCGGCACCTCGTTCACCTGGACGGTACGGGCATTCGGTCCCCGCCTGGGATGGATGTGCGGCTGGGGCCTGGTGATCGCGACGATCATCGTACTGTCGAACCTGGCCGGTGTGGCGACCTCGTACTTCTGGTTGCTCGCGGGGGAGATCACCGGGAGTGCCTCGGTGGCCGGACTCGACGGCAACAAGGCCGTGCACATCGTGACCTGCCTCGCTCTGATCGCGATCGCCACGGTGATCAGCTACCGCGGGATGACGGCGACCAAGGGCCTGCAGTACGCCTTGGTGGCGCTGCAGCTCCTGGTGCTGGCCGTCTTCGTGGCGATGGCCTTCTCGAAGGCCGGAAGCGCCGGCCTTCCGACCTCCGCCGACTTCTCCTGGTCGTGGCTGAACCCGTTCGCCGTCCAGTCGTTCGCCGCCTTCACCGCGGGCCTCTCGCTGTCGATCTTCATGTACTGGGGCTGGGACGCCTGTCTGACGGCCAACGAGGAGACCAGCGGCAGCAGCCGTACGCCGGGCCGGGCGGCGCTCGTCGCCATGATCGTGCTCGTCGGTTCCTACCTGGCCACCGGCGTCGCCGCCCAGATGGCGGTGGGCTCCGGCGACCAGGGCCTCGGTCTCGCCAACCCCGACACGTCGGACAACGTCTTCGCCGCCCTGGCCGGCCCCGTGATGGGGCCGGGCCTCGGCGTCCTGCTGTTCGTCGCGGTCCTCGCGTCGGCGGCGGCGAGCCTGCAGACGACGTTCATTCCGGTCGCCCGTACGGTCCTGGCCATGTCGACGTACGAGGCACTGCCCGCCTCCTACGCCCGGGTCCACCCGCGCTTTCGCACCCCGGGCCGTGCCACGGTCACCGCGGGCATCGCCACGGGTGTCTTCTACACGGTGATGACCCTGGTCAGCGAGCACGTACTGGTCGACACGATCTACGCGCTCGGCCTGATGATCTGCTTCTACTACGCGCTGACGGCCTTCGCGTGTGCCTGGTACTTCCGTGCCGACCTGCTGAAGTCCGGTCGCGACCTGATGTTCAAGGGGCTCTTCCCGGCTCTCGGCGGCGCCCTGCTCTCGGCCGTCTTCGTCAAGACACTGGCCGACATGTGGGATCCCGCCTACGGCAGTGGCTCATCCGTCCTCGGGGTCGGCTCCGTCTTCGTGATCGGCGTGGGGCTGCTCGCACTCGGTGTGGTGATCATGTGCGTGATGTGCCGGCGCAGCCCCGCCTTCTTCCGCGGTGAGGTGCTCACCCGGTCGACCCCCGCGCTGGTCGCACAGGACTGAGACGCCGAGCGACGGGCGCGCGTACCCCGGCCGCCCACCAGCCCGCTGGTGGGCGGCCGGGGTACAAGCGCCGGCTACGGCGTCGACCGGACCGCGGAGATGTCGAACTGGAGTCGGACCTTCTCGCTCACCATGGTGCCGCCCGCCTTCAAGCGCTGGTTGTAGACCAGGCCCCACTCCGTGCGGTCGATGGTGGTGGTGCCGTCGAAGCCGGCTCGCTCGGACCCGAACGGATCCAGGACCGATCCGAGGTAGTCGAGCTGCAGATCGACGGGCCGGGTGACGTCGCGGATGGTCAGGTCCCCGGTCATGCGGAAGCTCTCCCCGCCCTCGTGGACGGTGGAGGTGCTGCGGAAGACCATCTCGGGGTAGCGGCGCGCGTCGAAGAAGTCGCGGCCGACGAGGTGCGCGTCCCGCTGTTCCACGCCGGTGTCGACGCTGGCGACCCGGATGACGAGGTCGGCCCGCGACTCGGAGGGCCGGGCTCCGTCGAAGTACAACGTGCTGTCGTAGTCGGCGAAAGCTCCGCGCACCGTCGTGACCATCGCGTGCCGCACGGAGAACCCGATACGGCTGTGCGGGCGGTCGATGGTCCAGCGTCCGGTCAGCGCGCGAAGCGCCGGGTCGAGCGCGACATTCCGAGGCGCGGCCGCCGTGCCCGCGATGCCGGTGTCGAGGGCCGGGGCCCGTTCGGCGACGGAGGTCTGGCGACGGCTGAAGATACCCATGATCGTGAGCCCTTTCCCATCTGATTACCCCGTGCTATCACGGTGCCGCCGGACACCGCCCAGCGAGATGGGTGGCCTCGTCCGGGTTCCATGCGGTCGACTGCGAAGCTGCACAAGATCAACATAATCCGGTGGTGCGCTGCCGGAGAGGGCCCCGGTCGGCGCCCGGCGAACGACCGGGAGGTGCCTCGCGGGCCCGGCTCGCGTCAGGCACCTCCCCGTGAGCGCCTACTCCGGAGGCGTGGGGGTGTCGTGGGTGCGGTACATCGCCTGTATGTCCAGCTCCAGCTGGACGGTCGGGCCGACGACCGCGATGCCACGGGCCAGCATGGAGCGCCAGTTGAGGGTGAAGTCCTCCCGGTGGAGTTCCGCCTTCGCGAGGGCCGCGCAGCGCAGTTCCTGGTCGTAGCCGCCGTTGACCGTTCCCAGGTAGGTCGTGTCGAGGCCGACGGAACGACTGGTGCCGTGCATGGTGAGGGTGCCGTGCAGGGTCCACTTGGAGCCGCCGCGGTAGGCGAACCGGGTGCTGGTGAAGTCGATGTACGGGAAGCGTTCGACGTCCAGGAAGTCGGCGGAACGCAGGTGATTGTCACGGGTGTTGTTGCCCGTGGTGATGCTGGCGGCGTCGATGCGGACCGAGACGTGCGAGTCGGCCATGTTCGGTGCGACGCGGATACCGCCCTGGAAGCGGGTGAACCGGCCGTGGACGTGGGCCATGCCCACGTGCTTGGCGATGAACCGGATCGCGGTGTGCGGAGGGTCGAACAGCCAGGTTCCCGCTGTCGGAAGTTCCGTCTGGCGGGCGGGCTCGAGCGCGATGCGCGCGGGTGGCAGAGCCACCCCTGCGGCGATGTCGAGGCTCTCGCGAGCGGGTGCCAGGCCGTCGGCCACGGTCATCACGCTGTACGAGCCCGGCGGCAGCGTCGCTATGAAGTAGCCGTGGGGGTCCGTGGTGCCACGCGTCACGACTCGGTGACTGTCCAGCGCGGTCACCGTGACCTCGGCTCCGCCCATGGGATGTCCCATGGGATCGACGACCTCGAAACCGAACGCCCCGGCATCGGGCGGCAGGGGAACCGAGATGTTCGGTCCGGCACCGGAGGTGCCGCGAGAACGCCGGCGTCGGAGCAGCCCGAGGGCCATGGGGTTCACCTTTCTTTACACGTGTCACTGTCGCGTGACCCGCTCAGCCGGTTGTGTTCGCGGTCGCCAAGGACCGTTGGCGACGGGAGGGCGGGCGCGACGACAGTAGTTCGTTGACGATCATAAAGTCGCCCACGTGCGGGCAACCCGTCCCGGTCTCGCAGCCGTCAGGACCTTGGGCGGCGGACGCGGGGCCGCGAATCGGTGCATCGACGGGCCATAACGGCGCACCGCGCCTTCGCTGTTTTGCGGCAGTGCTGTGGCGAAGGGCACGGAAGGAGGCCGGGATGTTCACCGGCGGCCTGCGGTTTCACCACGGACCCGACACACTCGGGCGGGATGGCGGCGTCTCCCTCCTCCGCACCCGCCGCGCCGCCGGGCACCCTGGTCTTCGCCCCGGAGGAGCCCGCGGCGATGAGTTTCGCCGTGCTCGCCGGTCTGTATCCACGACAGGCGATCGACCGCACTCGAGGAGAGCAGCACCATGACCGCTACCTACACCTTCGATGTCTTTGCCAGCCTCGACGGATTCGGCGCCGCCGGCGGTGACTGGGGCGGTTACTGGGGCAAGCAGGGACCCGAGCTGCTCGACCACCGCCTCGCCCTGTACGGAGAGGAGCAGCGGATGGTCTTCGGGGCCAACACCTATCGGGCGTTCGCGCGGATGCTGGCCTCGAGTACCGAGGAGTCCGAGGTGCGTGATCCATGGGTCACCCGGATGAGGAGCCTGCCGGCGACGGTGGTGTCGACAACGCTGGAAGAGGCCCTCGACTGGCCGGATGCGACCGTCGTGCGTGGTGATGCCGTCGACGTCGTGGCCCGGCTCAAGGAGGAGTCCGAGGTGCCGCTGCGCTCGCACGGCAGCCTGTCGATGAACCGGGCGCTGATGGCTGCCGGCCTGGTCGACCGCGTCCAGGTGACGCTCTTCCCCGTGATCACCGGTCGGACCGGAATGGACCCCGTATTCCGGGGCGCGGCCGACTTCGACCTCGAGCTGGTCGAGAGCCGGACGCTCGACGGCCACATCCAGGAGCTCGTCTACCGGCCCGCCCCGCATGTCTGAGTCCGTCCGTGCCCCAGGGGACGGCTCGGCCGGGGCGTGCTCTGCACATCGGGGCGCGGTCAGCCGTCAGCCGCCAATCCCCGGCCGTCAGCCCTCAACCGACCGTCGCCGGCCGTCAGCCGGAGGGTGCCGGCGAGGCGGTGCGGGGACGATGGGCTCGCACGTCGACCGGGCGTCCATCGGGGTCGCGAGCCGTCATCGTCCACTGCGTGGGCAGTGTCTCGATCTCTCCGACCGGCCACCCGGCAGCCAGGATCTGTTCGCGCACCTCCCACAGCCGCGCGTACGTTCCCACGCGCAGCCCCCAACCGGCTTTGCCGAGGGGGTCGAGATCGGTGGAGGGCGCGGTCGTGGTTTCGACCAGCATCAGGTGGTCGTCCCCGCCGACGTCGAGGACCGCGATCCTGGGAGCAGAGGGGGTTGCGGCGCGCTCGAACGCGAGCGTTGCTCCCAGCGCCTCCGTGTAGTACGCCATGAGCCGGTCGAGGTCGGCCGTGGGCAGAGTCAGGTGGTTGATGCCGAAGAGGTCGGGCATGGCCGGGAACTATAGCGCGGCTGCCGGTCGGTTTCGCCCGGTGCGGCGTCCGGCCCTCGGCTCCGCACGGCCTTCGCGATCTGCCGGGCGGCCTCGGCGGGCGTGAGGTGCGTGGTGTCGACGACCTCCGCCTCGCCGTGCAGCCACGTGCGGGCCGCCTCGGCGTAGGGCTCGAGGTATGCGAGGCGGAACGAGGAGGGGCCGAGAACGGTGTCCCCCTCGATGCGCCCGCGGAGGGTGTCCTGGTCGGCGTGGAGGACGAAGTGCCTCACCGGGATGGCGTGCTGCGCCAGGCCCGCGCTGATCTCGCGCCAGTACTGCTCGACCAGGACGGTCATGGGCATCACCAGAGTGCCGCCGGTGTAGTCGAGCACGCGGCGGGCGGTCTCGACGACGAGCGGTCGCCACGGCGGCCAGTGCTGGAAGTTGTCCGTTTCCGGCAGGCCCGGTGTGATGTCCATGAGGGTCTCGCCGACCTTCTCGGCATCGAACACACGTGAATCCGGGAGCAGTTGCTGCACGAGGGCGCTGGTCGTCGTCTTGCCGGCACCGTGGGTGCCGTTGAGCCATACGATCATGGCACGCCATGCTGGCGCCGTGCGGGCGCCGAGGGAAGGGGGGCGCGGCAGAGCTCCGGTATGGTCTCGGCGTTCTGGCGTTCTGGCGTTCTCCAAGGCATCGGCGTCCCGCGCGGCCGGTGAGCAGCGGTGCGTGGGGGCCTGCGGCTGCCTCGACGAGGGCGGCGCGGACGTCCGCGCCGCTGCCGGTGGCCAGGAACGCGGCACCGAGGGCGCGGCCCGGGCCGGGCGGTGTCGGCCCGTGCGCTGTCACCGGCCCACGGGATCGCCGTCGGCGCCGTCGCTCCGGGCGCGCAGCGTCACGTGGCCGCCGTGGTGCAGCGGCGTGCTCAACCGCAGACGGGTCGCCTCGAGGCCGGTCTCCGCGTCGATGATGTGCACCTCGCCGTGGCCGCCACGGGTGACGGCGACCCAGTCGGCGCCCGGTGAGGCGGCCACCGCGCGGCGCTGGACGCCCTCCCAGGGGGTGCCGCCGCGGCGCGGAGCACCGTCCATGGAGGGCAGCGGGAAGCGTCGGACGGTGTCGCCGGTGCCCAGCAGGATCAACTCGTCGCCGTCGGGGTGGACGCGGGTGAAGGCGGTGTGCCGCCGGGCGAGGGCCAGCCGGAAGACCAGACCGGGCCCCAGTTCTGTGCGGAGGGTGCGGCCCGTCTCCAGATCGTGCTGCCACGCCTGGTTGGTCCATTCCGGCCACCGCCGTGGGTCCGGAGCTCCGCCGCGCAGCGTCGTCCACAGTGCCCGCCGACGGGTGTCGAGGCGCAGGTACCAGCCCCGGGCGGGCGATTCCCATGGAATCACCGCCTCGGCCACGAGCGTGTCGCCCCTCCTCCGAGCCCGGTGCACTCCTTCGCCCGTGGCCGTGAACACGTGCCCCGCGAGGGGGTCCTGGGCGTCCCCGTGCCCGTCGTCCGGCAACGGCACGAAAGCGTGGGGTGTGACCGCGGGGCAGCTGGGCGGTGCCGCCAGGAGGTCCGTGAAGCGGTGGACGGCCAGCCCGCCGGGCTCCCGGTGCCGCAGCGCCAACAGCGGATCGCCGCCGCCCAGCACCGTCACGCCCGGTTCGCCGACGCGCGTGCGCACCCGCGCGGTGTCTCCCGTGTCCAGGTCGACGACCGTCAACAGGTCCGACCACGGCTCGGTGTTCTTGCCCAGGCCGGTCGTCACGGCCAGCCGTTGACCGGACGGGTCGCAGGCGAGGTGCTCGGCCGGCACGGCGACCGGAACTGAGAATTCCACGAGTTCCTCGCCGAAGGGAGCGAGTACCAGCAGTTCTCCCCGGCGGTCGTCGACGCAGGCCAGCCGCCCTCCGGGGAGCGCGAGGAAGCCGGCGTGCTCGGAGAGATGACGGCCCGTGAGACGGCCCACGACGGTGCCGTCCGGCACGGTCAGCACGTGTACGGATCCGGCGACGTGGTCGGACACGACCAGTACGGGAGCGGCAGCGGGCATGGAGGCCTCCAGGAGATCCGGTTTTCTGAAAACGATTATCATGTATCTTCGTTGCGTTCCGGGTTCCTGAAGAAGAAGCGAGGGCATCAATGCTGCGCTCACCGTCGAGATCTGTCCGCGGTTGGATCACCGCGGCGGTCGTGGCTTCCGTACTGACCGGCTGTGGCACATCGTCCGACGACGCCACGAGTGACGAGGCCGAACCGCCGGCCAGGACCGAGGTCACCGTCGAGCCCATCAAGGCGGCGACGCGGCTGACCGACACCAACGGAGCGGAGGTCTCCCTGGACAAGGAGCCGGAGCGGATCGTGTGCCTGTTCGCACTCTGCGACGACATCCTGACGGAGCTCGGCATCGTTCCGACGGCCACCAACAGCACGCTGCTCGCGCACTCCGACTTCCTCGGGGAGGAGAAGGCCAAGGAGGTCGACGTCATTCCCGGCGGGTTCATCGCCCCGGAGGTGGAGGCGATCCTCTCCCACAAGCCGGATCTGGTGATCGGCCTGGGGGACACCCACGGCAAGCTGGCTCCCGCGCTGAAGGGCGCCACCACGTTCTGGGCCATGCAGCCCGAGACGTGGCAGGACAGCGTGGGATACCTGCGCGACCTGGCCGCGCTCACGGGCCGCACCGCGCAGGGGGAGAAGGCCGAGAAGACCTTCCGGGCCAAGCTCGCCGGGGCCGAGAAGACCCCGAGCGACAAGACCGCCCTCATCATCTACGGCAGTGACGAGAACTTCGGCGTCGCCACCCCGGAGGGCGACGTGGCCGCCAGTCTCTTCCCGAAGATCGCCGACTACCCGTGGAAATCCGGCGGAGTGGAGGGAAGTTACAGCCTCGAGCAGATCCTCGCCCGGGATGTCGACGTCCTCTTCGTCGAGACGATGAGCTTCGGCGACACGGACGGCAAGCTCTCGGAGAAGCTGGCCGACAACCCCCTGTGGAGCAAGATCCCGGCAGTGCGGAACGGGGACGTGCACGAGGTGAACTCCGAGGTGTGGGCCAAGGGGCGCGGTACCCGTTCACTGGGCCTCGTCCTCGACGAGGCCACGGCCGCGCTGCGGTGAGGGCGCCCTTCTGGCAGCCCCTCCTCGTGGTCGTGCTGTTGGCCGTCGCGTCGATGTGCGCGCTGAGCCTCGGCACCCCCCACGTCCCACCGCACCGGCTCCCCGGCGCGGTGCTGGACGGGGACACCACGCTCGCCGGGATCGTCGTCGGCGAACTCCGCGTGCCCCGGCTGGTACTGGCGCTGATCGCCGGAGCCTGTCTGGGCGCGGCGGGGCTCGTGCTCCAGGAGGCACTGCGCAACCCACTGGCGGTGCCGGAGATGCTGGGCGTCTCGTCCGGAGCCGCGTTGGGCGTGGCCGCCCCGCTGGTGCTGACACTGTCACTGCCCGCCGTCGTCCAGCCCGTGCTTGCCCTCGTCGGGGCCGCGCTCGGCGGCGGGCTGACCCTGCTCGCCGCCGGTCTGGGGCGCAGTCCGTCCGCCGTGCTGCTGACCGGCGCCGCGGTCGCGGCCGCGCTGCAGGCCGCGTTGCTCGTCCTCATGGTCATGGCCGACCAACTCGACCTCCAGCTCATCTACCGCTACCTGCTGGGCTCCCTCTCCGCCCGGACCTGGGACGACGTCTCGGGGCTGTGGCCGTGGCTGCTCGTCGCGGCACCCGCCCTCGTGCTGTGCGCGCCGGTGCTCTCGGTGATGCGGCTGGGCGACGAGGACGCGGCGGCCCTGGGCGTGCGCGCCCAGCGGGCACGGCTGGCCGCCCTGGCCATCGCCGTCGTGCTGATCGCACCCGTCACGGCCGTGTGCGGGCCCGTCGCGTGGGTGGGTTTCCTCGCCCCGCACCTGGCCCGGTGGTTCGCCCCCACGGCGGGAGCGGTGCGCTGGCTTCCCTGGTCCGCCGCGTGGGGTGCTGTGGTCGTGACGGTCGCCGACGTCCCGGCCCGGCTGGCACTGGCTCCGGTGGAGACGCCGGCCGGTGCCTGGACGGCTTTGCTGGGCGTCCCCGCCGGGGTCGCGCTGATGCGGTCGGGCGGTCGCGGCCGGACGAACCCGCGCGGGGCGGTGGCCTCCGGCGCTGTGCGCGCGCCGCACGCGCCGAGGGCCCCGGCCTCCGGCGCCATGGCGGAAGCCGCCGGCGCCGGGCCGCCAGGAAGCGCACGTCGGGACGGTCCCGGCGCCGGCGGTCAGGGGGGCGTCTCCTCGCTCTCCGGCCGGGTGACCGGAAAGGAGGACGCGCGGTGAGCCGGCGTTTCGCGGTGCTCGTGGCACTGGCCGCGGTGTGCGCCGGGGTGGAACTGGTGGCCGGGCGCGGCATGTCCCCGGGCGTGGTCCGGGACGTGCTGGGCGGTGGCGGTGACGCGACGGAACGCCACATCCTCTGGCAACTCCGCCTGCCCAGAATGCTGGTGGCCCTCGGCGCGGGCGCATGCCTCGCCGTGGCCGGACTGGTCCTGCAGTCCGCGCTGCGCAATCCCCTCGCCGGTCCCGAGGTGACCGGCGTGACGCCGGGGGCGGTCCTCGGAGCGGTCACGGCGACGGCCCTGGGCATCGCCGGGTGGGACTCGCCCCTGGCCGTGGTCATCGCGGCCTGCGCGGGCGGATGCGCCGGCGCGGCGCTGCTGTGGCTGCTCGCCGGCCGCGGCCGCGGCGATCCCGCGCAGACCGCCGTGCACGGGGTGCTGGTCTCGGCCGTGCTCGGCGGGCTCACCGCCATGGTGCTTCTCGTCGAGCCGGGCGAACTCGGCAGCGTCGTCCAGTGGCTGGTGGGTACCACCGAGGGCCGGGTGTGGCAGCACTGGCACCTGCTGTGGCCGTGGGCGCTCGTCTGGGGGGCCGCGGCCTGGCTGCTGGCCGGGCCGCTCACCCTGCTGCGCTGCGGGGACGACATCGCCCTGGCCGCGGGTCTTTCCGCCCGGCGGGCCCGCACCCTCGCCCTGCTGTGCGCGGTGGCGCTGACGGCAGGTGCGGTGGCGGCCGTCGGGGCGCTGGGCTTCGTGGGGCTGCTCGTCCCGCATCTGGCGGTGTCCGTCTTCGGCGCGGACCTGCGGGCGAGCCTGCCCGGCGCCGCCCTGGTGGGCGCGGTCGTGGTGTGCGGGGCGGACGCCGCGGCGCAGCTGTTCTCGCGGCTGCTGGCGGAGATCCTGGACTCCGGACGCCTCACGCTGCCGGTCGGGGCGCTCACCGCCTGCCTCGGTGCCGTGCTGCTGCTGGTCGTCGTGCGCCGCACGCCGAGCCGTACGTTCTGAAGTCGACTTAAGGACAGAGCATGACCGAGTCCGTGGGGATCCGCGTCGAGGGGGTCCACTTCGGCTACCCCGCACGAGCTGTGCTGCGGGGCGTCGACCTGACCGTGCGGCCGGGCGAACTGACCGCCCTCATCGGCCTGAACGGCTGCGGCAAGTCGACCCTGCTGCGCCTGGCCGCCGGCCTGCTGCGGCCGGACCGGGGGCGAGTGCTGCTCGGCGGGGACGACCTCGCCCGGCTCTCCCGGCGCGCCACGGCCCGGAGGGTGGCGCTGCTGCACCAGTCCGCGCCCGCCGTACCGGGAATGACGGTGCGTCACCTGGTGCGGCAGGGCCGGTACGCGGCACGTGGCCCGCTGGGCATGCTGCGCGAGGGCGACGACCCCGTCGTGGACCGGGCGCTGCGGGACGTCGGTGTGGAGCAGTGGGCCGACCGTGACGTCGACGGGCTGTCCGGGGGAGAGCGGCAACGGGTGCGACTCGCGATGGCGCTGGCCCAGGACACCCGCGTCCTGCTGCTGGACGAGCCGACCACATACCTGGATCTGCATCACCAGCTGGACGTGCTGCGGACGGTGGTCCGCCTGCGCGAGGAGCACGGGCTCACCGTGGTGATGGTGCTGCACGACCTGGCGCACGCGGCCCGGTTCGCCGAGCGCATCGTCGCTCTGCGCGACGGCCGTGTGGTGGCGGACGGGCCGCCGGGGGAGGTCGTCACGCCGGGGTTGCTGGCCGACGTGCTGAAGGTGGCCGGCCGGGTCGGCCGGGACCCCCAAGGGGGCTGGCCGGTGTGTTACCCAGATCACCCCCTCCTGGATCTAGAATATGAAAATCAGATTCATTAAGGTGGCGTCACGGTGTTCGACCGAACGCCGTGTCTCCCCTGAGAACAAGGAGAGTTCATGGACAACGAGCAGGTCTTCGCGCCGATCGCCGACCCGGGTCAGCTGGCCCACGACTCGGCCTCCCACTCCAACGCCCTCGTCGAGAACCCCTTCGACGACACCGAGGAGTAAGCGAGGGCCCAACCGCCCTCGACCGTGGGCCCGCCCGTTGCCTTCCGGGCGGGCCCACACCCGTCCCAGACCCGTCGTCAGGAGGATCACCGTGACCCGCAGTCGGCTCGTACCCGGTGTCGAGGTCGTCGCCGTACCCGGGCGGGGTCTCGCCGTCCGCACCACTGACGGAGAGTTCCTCAGCGTCAGGACCCGGGACGCGGACGAGGACGCTCTGCTCGCGCTGCTCTCCGGCGCGGCCGCGGTCCCGGCGGACGAGGAACTGGGCCGTCTCGTGCGGGCCTTCCACGGGGCCGGCTACCTGACGGGCGGCCACCGGCAACCGGAGTGGCCCGCCGCCCGCCGGGACGTCCGGCTGCTCGGTGAACCGGAACTGACCGGACCGCTGGCCCGGCACCTGGCCGCCCTGGGCGCCGAACCGCGGACGGCTCACGGCCCAGCCGCTTCCGACGCGTCGTCGACGGAGATCGCGGACCTGCTCGACGGGAACCCCGCAGCCGTCGTGTGGTGCCTCGACGGACCCGTGCCCGACGGGCTGTGGGACGCGGCCGACCGGCTGCCCGAGCACGGGGTCGCCTGGCTGCGCTGCCACCGCGAGGGCTGGCAGGCGTACGTCGAACCGCTCGCCGCCGCCCCCGGAGACGTCACCGCGGCGCATGTCCGGGCCCGCCGGCTCGCCGCGACCCCCGCGCACCGCGAGCTGGCCGCCTACTGGAACGGCCCTCGCACGTCCGGCGCACCCTTCCGGCTCACCGTCCCCGCCGCCGGGTTGCTCGCGGCCCTGCTCGCCGACGACCTCGGCCGGTGGGCCACCGGCGCCCCCGACACGGCGGGCCTCCCGGCACGGCGCCGGCTCCGGCGCGTGGACCTGCGCACCCTGACCGTCACCGAACACCCCGTCCTCCCGGTGCCCGCGGTCGTCCCGATGCCGAAGCAGGACGGATGACGCCCTTCAGCACCGTCGTCGAGGGTCTGGCCACCGACGTACGACTCCCCGACGGCGGCGGTCCCTTCCCCGCCGTCCTCGTCCGCACCCCCTACGACCGTGCCCGGCACCGCGCCGAGGCGCGCGGCTGGGCCCGCCGCGGCTTCGCCGCCGTGGTCCAGGACGTGCGCGGCCGGTTCGCGTCGGCGGGGGAGTGGCACCCGTACGAGAACGAGGCGGCCGACGGGGCGGTGACGGCCCGATGGATCCGGCGACAGCCGTGGAGCGACGGCCGGTTCGTCGCCGCCGGTGCCTCCTACGCCGCCCACTGCGCCCTCGTCCTCGCCCTCGAAACGCCCGAGGACGCCCGGCCGGACGCCGTCATCGCCGCCGTACCCGCGCTCGGCGCCGCCGAGACGGCCCGCGAACCCTCCGGTGTGGAACGGCTGCTGGCCCGCGCCGGATGGTGGGCCGCGCACGGCGACCGCCGGGACTCCGACGAGAGCGCGCTGGACAAGGCCCTCGCCGCGGACCCCGGCCTGCTCGCCCACCTGCCGCTCGCCGGCCTCCCCGAGCGGCTGGGCCGCAGCCTGCCTTCCTGGGCGGCCCTGTGGCGACACCGCGACCGCGGCCGGCTCGCGTCGCGAGCGGTGCACGCCGGGATGCCGCTGCTCGCGGTGGGCGGCCACCACGACCACTTCGCCGAGGACACCGTCGCACTGTGGCGCGACTGGGGCGGGCCCTCGGCACGACTGCTGCTGGGCCCCTGGGGCCACGGCCTCGTCGCCGCGCCCGGCCCCGACGCCGGCCCCGCCCACGCGGTGAGCCTGGGCGAGTTGTACGTGCGCTGGGCCCGCCAGGCCCTGACCGGCAAACTCGCCTCCGGCCGCCACGGCGCGGCGGCCTTGGGCGGCGGCAACCTGTGGCTGGCCGCCGGCACCGACGGCGAGCCCCGCACGCTGCGGCCGCGGCCGCAGCACGGCTCGGCCTTCACCGCCGACCCCGACCATCCCGTGCGCTCCGACGACCTCACCGTCCCCACCGGCGGACCGCCCGACCGCTGCCTGACGGTCACCCCGCCGTTGCCGCGCCCGCTCGACGCGGTCGGCCCCGTACGCGTGCGTCTGCGGGCCACCGCGCACACGCCGTCCGCCGACTGGGCCGCTCGGCTGGTCGCCCTCACCCCGGCGGGGGCCGCCGAGCGACTCGCCGTAGGCGTCCTGCGGCGCGAGGAACCGGCAGGCCGGGAAACCGGGTTCACCATCGAGCTCGGCCGGCTCTCGCGCCGGCTGCGGGCCGGCACGCGGCTCCGCCTGGAGATCGCCGGGCACCACTTCCCGGTCCACGCCCGCAACCCCCACACCGGGGAAGACCCGGTCACGGCCGACCGGCTGCTCACCTCCCGGCGGGAGGTCGACCCGGAGAGCGTGGCACTGACGCTGCACGTGCTCCCGTCCCGCCCCGCGCCCACCGATTCCGCCAAGGAGATTCTGCGATGACGGCGCTGCCGCTGGAAGCTCTCGTCGATCCCGTCTGCGGCATCGTCCGCAAGGTCAAGCCCGTCGAACACCCCGCGGGTGCCCCGCCCCGCTACACCGCGCTCACCGCCGAGGTGTCCGACGCCCGCAGACACGGTCTGTGGCCCGCCGACCGGGTGTCCCTCGGCACCACCTTCGGCGACCCCGAGCAGGCCCGGGTGGCCGCGATAGCCGAGGGGGTGGAGCGGTACTGCGGCAACCGGGTCCCGCCCCCCGGTCACCCCGACGCCCCCTTGCGCGCCACCGCCGAGGAACTGGCCGAAAAGGGCATGCGGCTCTACGGCCCCGGCGACCTGCCCGCCTACGCGCCGTGGCAGTACGCCCGGGAGAAGTTCCCCTACCGGCGCCTGACCGCCGACACCCCTTCCCTGTGGACGCGCGGCACCGAGCGGCTGCCGGACGGACGGACGGCACAGGTCTGGGCACCCGTCGCCCTCACCCACCTCAACTGGCGCCAGGGCGCCCTGCGCGAGCTGCCCCGGACCCACCACCTCAACTACGCGGGCATAGCCACCGGACAGGGATTCGACGACGCCGTCGAACGCGCCCTGCTGGAGATCGTCGAACGTGACGCCCTGGAACTGTGGTGGCACCTCGACGGCCCGACTCGCGGCATCGACCCGGCCGGCGTGCCCGGACTCGCCGACGACCTCGCCGGGTCCGCGCTCGACGTCCACATCGTGGAGATGCCCTCCGAGTTCGCCCCCTGCATGGCCGCCCTCGTCCACGACCCGCGTCTCGGCCTCTACGCCGCCGGGTTCGCCTGCAAGTACGACCCGGCCGAGGCAGCCCGCAAGGCCGTTCTCGAAGCGGTCCACACCTGGGTGTTCACCCAGGGGCTCACGGACCCCGACGGCTGGGTGTTCCAGGCCGTCGAGGCCGGGCTGCTCGCCCGTGGCCTGTACCTGGAGCACCGCGCCGACGGCCGCTACCTCGACGCGTGCGGTGACCGGTTCGAGCACGTACGGGACCTGGGCGCCCACGTGCAGGTGTGGCTGGACGACCGGATGACGCCCGAGGCCCGGCGGTTCACCGGTCCCGCCCACGGAACCGTCTCCGTCGAAGCGGTCGAGTCCGGCAGCCCGGAACGGCTGCGGAGCGCGCTGCGCGCGGGCGGCCACCGGGTCATGACCTTCGACCTCACCACCGAGGACGTGGCCGAGACGTCCCTGCGCGTCGCCCGGGTCCTCGTCTCCGGGCTGCTCCCCAACGCCCCGGCCGCCTTCGGCTACTTCGGCTGCCCACGCCTCGCCGAAGCGGCCGTCCGGCGGGGCTGGCGAACGACCGCGCCGGGCGCCCCGGAGGACTTCACACTGGCGCCCCCGCCCCACATGTGAGGGACCGCCGCCATGGAACACACCCATGAGGACCACCCGGTGGACCTCTCCGCCGCGCTGGCCCGCGCCCGCTCCGCGGAGCGCCCCGGCGCCGCCGCATCCGCCGGGCCCCCCGTCCGTTGCTGGCCGGGGCCGCCGCGCCCCATCCCGGAGGCCGGCCCGGCCGATCTCGACCTGCGGGCCCTGCTGCGCCTCTCCCTGGCGGCCTCGGACGGCTCCGGCCGGCTGCGGCCCGCCTCCTCCGCCGGTGCCCTGCACCCGGTGGACACCGAACTGCTCGTGGGGACCGGCTGCCCCCTGCCGCCCGGCCGCTACGGCTACGACCCGCTGAACCACCGCGTCCACCACCTCGGACCGCCGCCCGGCGACACGCCGCCGGGTGTGACCGCCGGACTCTCCGTCACCGCCCGGCGCACGGTCGCCCACTACGGCCATCGCGCCTGGCCACTGCTGCTCCTGGACACCGGGCACGCCGCCGCGGCGCTGTTCCTGGCGGCCCGCGCACTGGGCGCGGACGAGCCCGAGGTCCGGCTGGACGGACTCGTCGCGAGCCCACTGGCCACCGTCCGCGTCCGTCCGCCCGGCGCTCAGGGCCCGGTACGCCCGTTCGGCGGCGCGCCCAGGCCGTGGCCGCCGGCGCGCGTGCCCACTCCCGGCGAGTTGCTGGCCCGCCGCAGCGCCCCGCCGCCGCTGACGGGCACTCCGCCGCCGGACGCGCTGCGGGCGGTTCTCGCCACCGCCGCGCGGGCCGGCGCCGGCGACCTGCGCTGGTGCGCGGCCGCCGGCACGCCACGCCCCGGCCTGGTCGAGGTGACCGCCGACGGCGGGGCACTGCGGCAGCGTGCCGCGCGAGAGGCCCGCCCGACGCTCGCGGCCTGGGCCGCGGGCCAGGCGTGGATCGCGGACGCGGGCGCCGTCCTGCTCGCCCACGGCTGCCCCGCGGACGCCGATACGCCGCACATCCGCCGCACCCACCTGCGCGCCGGCTTCGCCGTCCACCTGGCCCACGTCACCGCCCTGCGCCACGGACTGGCCGCCCGGCCCATCGGCTCCTGGCAGCGGGCCGACCTCGGCGCCGCGCTCGGCGCCGCACCGGGCCGGGACTGGATCGTCCACGCACTGGCCCTCGGCACCCGACACGCCGACGAGGAGAACACCACGTGATCGTCCACCCCGAGCTGCGCCGCGCCGCCCGGCACGCACGTCGCCCCCTGCTCGCGGCCGCCCTCCTGCAAGGCGCCGTCACCCTCACCCACCTCGCGCAGGCCGCGCTGCTGGCCGTCGCGCTCGCCGACCTGGCGCGCGCCGACACCGGCCGGCTCCCGTGGCTGCTCGCCGCCGTCCTCGCCGTCGTCGCCGCGCGCGCCCTGCTCGGCACGTGGCAGCGGCGCACCGCGACCCGAGCCGGAGCCGGGGTGCGGGTGGCCCTGCGTGACGAACTCCTCGCCCACCTCGGACGCCTGGGACCCGCGCACCTGACCACCGCGCGTGCCGGGGCCGTACGCACCACCCTCGTCGACGGGGTGGAGGGCGTCGACGCGTACGTCTCGCGCTACCTTCCCCAGCTCCTGGTCACCCTCACCGTGCCGCTCCCGGTGCTCGCCGTCCTGGCGGCGGTGGAGCCCGTGGCCCTCCTCGGTCTCGTTCCCGCCCTGCTGCTCGCCCTGTGCGGCCCACGTGCCTGGGACCGGCTCCTCGCGGCCCGGGGCAAGGAGCACTGGGACACCTACGAGGGACTCGGCGCCGACTACCTGGAAGCCCTGCAGGGCATGCCCGCCCTACGGGCCGCCGGCGCGGTCGGACGCACCCGCGGTCGCCTTGAGGAGCGCTCGGCGGCACTGCACCGGGCGACCGTCGCCAAGCTGCGGGTGTCCCTGATCGACACCGGCATCACCGATCTCGCCATCCAGGGCGGCACCGCCGCCGCCGCGCTCCTGGCGTGCTGGTCGGCCGTCACCGGATCCACCACGGCGACCGGCACCTACCTCGTGCTGCTGCTGGCCTCGGAGTGCTTCCGCCCCGTCCGCGACCTCGCGCGCGAATGGCACGCCGGATACCTGGGAGCGTCGGCCGCGGACGGGCTCGCGGCCCTGCGTACCGCCGAACCGGCCGTCCGCGACACCGGAACGGCGCCCGCCCACTGGCCGGCGCCCCCCGAACTGCGTTTCGAGAACGTCGGGTTCGCCTACGGCGACGCCCAGTCGCCCGCACTGCACAACGTGTCCTTCACCGCACAGGCCGGACGCACCACCGCCATCGTCGGTCCGTCCGGCGCGGGCAAGTCGACGCTCGTCGCCCTGCTCCTGCGCCACCACGACCCGCGCGAGGGCCGGATCAGCCTGGACGGGCGCCGCACGACCGAGTACGCACTCGACTCGCTGCGCCAGGGCATCGCCGTGGTCTCCCAGGAGACGTACCTCTTCCCCGCCACCATCACCGACAACCTGCGCCTGGCCCGGCCGGACGCGACGGACGACGAACTCACGGCCGCGGCACGGACCGCCGGCGTCCACGACGAGATCGCCGCCCTCCCCGACGGATACGGCACCGTCCTCGGCGAACGCGGGGCCACCCTGTCCGGCGGCCAGCGCCAGCGCCTCGCCCTCGCCCGGGCCCTGCTCGCCGACGCCCCGGTACTCGTCCTCGACGAGGCCACCAGCTCGGTCGACGAACGCCGCGAGGCGGACATCGTCCGCGAACTGCTGACCGCCGCCGGCGGCCGCACCGTCCTCGTGGTCGCCCACCGGCTCGACGCGGTCCGGCACGCCGACCGCATCGTCGTCCTCGACGCCGGCCGGGTCGACGCGGTCGGCGAGCACACCGGCCTGGTCGAGGCCGGGGGCGTCTACGCCCAACTCGTCGCGGCCGGACACGCACACCGAGGAGAACTCGCCGCATGAGCAGCACCACCGACACCGGTATCGCCGAAGCAGGCGTGCCCGCGCGGGGCTCACTGCGCGCCCTGCTGCCCGCCCTCGCCGGACACCGCGCCATGACGGTCCGCACCTGCGCCGCCGCACTTCTCGAGCAAGGCTCCCTCGTCACCCTGCTGACCCTGGCCGCGCACACCGTGGGAACGGCCGTCATCGAAGGCCGCGCCCCCTCGGCCGCCACCGTCACCGCGCTCGTCGCCCTCGTCCTCGTACGCGCCCTGACGACCTGGCGCGAGATGGACCTCTCGCACGACCTGGCCTACCGGGTACTGGCCGCACTGCGCGTGCGCGTCTTCGACGGACTCGCCCGCAGCGCGCCCGCCCGCGTCGGCGGCCGGCGCAGCGGAGACCTCGCCGCCACCGCGATGGCCGACGTGGAGGCCCTGGAGTTCTTCTACGCACACACCACCGCCCAACTCCTCGCGGCGGGTACGGTACTCACCGGTGGCACAGCGGTCCTCGCCACGGTGGAGCCGTGGCTGCTGGCGGCGGTGCTGCCGGTCGCGGCGCTGCTCACCGCGGCGCCCTTCGCCGACGCGCGCGGGCGCACGGCGCGCGGGAGCCGCACCCGGACGTCCGCCGCGCGGCTGTCGGCCGACACCGTGGAGACCGTCGACGGGCTGCGCGAGCTGCTCTCCTTCGGCGCGCTGGCCGAACGGCGCCGCCGACTGGCCGAGCGGGGGCGGCAGGTGGGCGACGCCCAGCGGGCCGAGGCCACCTGGGAGGCCGCCGCCGCCGCGGTCCGCGACCTCCTCATCGTGGCAGCGGTGCTCGGTGTGGTGGCCGCGGCCGCGCAGTCCGTCACCGCCGGACGGCTGCACGGGGCATGGGCCCCCGCGGCTATGACACTCGCGCTGTCCGTCCTCGGCCCCGTCGCGGAGTCCGCGCGGGCGCTGAGCCAGGCCGTGGCACTGCGCGCGGCCGCCGCCCGGGTCGACGCGGCCGTGCGGGCCCCCACCCTCGCTCCGCCGCCCGCCGTGCCCCTCCCGCTGCCCGCCGGTCCGCTGGGGGTGCGGTTGCACCGGGTGAGGTTCGACTACGGCGGCGGGCCCGTGCTGGACGGCGTCGAGCTGACCGCCCGCGCGGGGCAGACACTCGCCCTCGTCGGTGCCTCGGGGGCGGGCAAGTCGACCTGCGCCCACCTGCTGGCCCGGTTCTGGGATCCGTCCGGGGGAGCGGTGCAGCTGATACCCGCCGACGGCGACCCCGTCGACGTGCGGCACGTGAGTGACGCGGAACTCCGGCGTGCCGTCGCGGTGGTGGGACAGGACACCCCCCTCTTCCACGGCACGCTCGCCGAGAACCTGCGGCTCGCCGCGCCCGAGGCGGACGACGACCTGCTCGCCGAGACGGCACGGCTGTGCGGCGTCGACCGCATCGCCCCGATGGACACTCCGGTGGGCGAGCGCGGCTCCACCCTCTCCGGAGGGCAGCGAGCCCGCATCGCCCTCGCCCGTGCGCTGTTGGCCCGGCCGCGAGTCCTCGTACTGGACGAGTCCACCGCCCATCTGGACAACGCCAGTGACGCCCGACTCGCCGCCGCACTGGAGAAGGAGGGCCGTACCACGATCGTCATCGCGCACCGCCGGGCCACCATCCGCCGCGCCGACCGCATAGCCGTCCTCGAAGCGGGACGCATCACCGAGGAGGGGACCTGGGAGGAGCTCACCGGCCGCCCCGACAGCGCACTCAACCGCAGCCTCGCCACCGCGCCCTCCTGACGTACCGCAAGTCCGGACGAGGCGGCGTCGACCGCTTAGAACTCGGCTGGGTGAGGTTCGGGGGGGGAGTGCGTCGGGGACGCCGCCGGTCGGTTCGGGCAGCGGCCGGAGTGCGGTCGGTCCATGCCGGGAGCACTGCCGACCGGCCTTCGCGGGCACAATGAACGCCTCGGCTTGCTCTACTTCCAGTAACAAGATCACTGTGGCTGCGTGCGTCTCACGCGAACAGTTGAGGCAGTCCGCCCCCACCCGCTCGCGCCCTTCACCGGGCAGCCGAACCTCCGTCAGGAAGCCGAATGCAGCCGTCGTACGACCGTCTCGAGCAGGCGCGCAAGGACTACGACCACCACCTGCGCAACTGCCGTCAATGCCAGGCGGACGGTGTGAGGTGCCCCGCGGCCAAACACCTCAGACGCCTGTACAACAACCTTCTCAGACAGACCGGAGATGTCCCTCGATGACCGCCGGGTCACTCCGACGGCCCAAGAGTCTCCGGCACCGGCGACGAGGCCGTCGCCTTCTGGGCGGACGTGGGCATGGACGGCGTGCGCTCGGTTGCCTTCAACTCCGAGGTGGTGCGCGTCGGCCACTCCGTCGCGACGTACAACACGGTCGGCTTCGCCACGCTCGCGACCGGCAAGGCGGCCGCGGTGCCCACGGCCGTGGTCGAGGCCCGGACGAACAAGCTCGGGTGAGTCACCGAACCCGACCTGCACCAGGGGCGGGGCCCGGACCGGTGATGTGCGGGTGTCAGCGCGGGATGCCACGCTGAGTTCGTACCCGACTGCGAAAGGGAATCGCCGTGATCACCAATGACTTCGTCCCCGGCTCCCCCTGCTGGCTCGACCTCGGTACTCCCGACGTCGCGGGCGCCGCGTCCTTCTACGGCGCCGTGCTCGGCTGGGAGTACGAGGCCATGGGGGAGGACGTGGAAGGCGGCATGTTCCGCAAGGACGGCAAGGTCGTCGCCGGGCTGGGCAAGCTCACCGAGGAGGGTGCCCGCTCCGCCTGGATGATCTACTACCGCGTCACGGACGCGGACGCGACGACCCAGGCCGTGCAGCGCGCCGGCGGCACGGTGCGGGTGGCGCCGATGGACCTCGACGAATGGGGCCGGATGGCCCAGTACAGCGACCCTTCGGGTGGCCAGTTCGCCGTATGGCAGCCGGGCACGAACAAGGGCGTCGAACTGGTGGACCAGCCGGGCTCGCTCTCCTGGACCGAGCTGTACACGAGTGACGCCGCAGCGGCCAAGGAGTTCTACGGCGGTGTCTTCGGCTGGCAGTTCGATGACATGGATCTGCCGGGCGGCGGAGGCACGTACTCCCTCATCACTCCCGCCGGCCTTCCCGAGGAGCGGATGCACGGCGGTGTCATGCAGCTCCGCGAGCAGGACCTCGCGCTGGCGAACGGCCGACCGTACTGGCATCCGGTCTTCGCCGTCGCCGACTGCGACGCCGCGGTCGCCGCGGTCACGGCGAACGGCGGCAGTGTGCAGATGGGACCGGAGGACGCGGAGGGCGTCGGCCGGCTGGCAGGCTGCCTCGATCCGTCGAACGCGGACTTCGTGGTGCTCACCCCGGCTGCCCAAGGGTGACTTTTTAGTACCCAAGGGACCGTATCGCGTCGCCACTCGACGCCTTCGGTGGCGAAACGGCAGGCGGCTGTCCTGACCGGTGTGCCACCGCGTGAGCCGCTGGGGCGGGCCGGTGCATAGAATTCGGTTTCATGCCGAAGCCTGACGAGCTCATCACTGACATCGCTGCCCTCGTGGAGTCCGGGCAGAGCAGCCAGATGTCCCTCACCGTGGTCACGGGCGGTGCTGTCATCACCGGCCGTCTCGCGCCCGAAGCCGTGTGGCGGCAACGGGTGTCGGAGGTACTGACGGATTCCAGCCGGCTGAGCGAGTTCTCCGCTGTCTTCGACACCCCGGCGAAGAAGGACGGCCCGCCCACGCATCTGCACTTCCATGTCGCCCGGATCCTGCAGGGCGCGGTGGGGATCCCCGAGACGGGCGGGATGTACCGCGTGGCGATCGAGGACGTCAGCGCCTGGACCGTGGGCGATTTCAGCTACTCCGAGCACTGACCGAAAGGCCCGCCGCGCCGGGGAACGGCACGACACGCTGTGAGGGTCCCGCCGGTGAGCACCGGCAGGACCCTCACCGCTGTTCGGCCGGTCGCCGCTTGCCGGGGCTCCTGGCACCGGGCCCGTCCTTTGCGTCCCGCCTCCTCGAAGGGCGTCAGGCTGCCGGGAAGTTGCCCTCGACCTCGGCCTTCTCGGCGGCGTTCGGGTAGGGGTTGGTGCACGGGACGCCCGCGCTGGAGCCCGACATCAGGCTGGAGCAGGGACCGGGCTTGCGGTCCGGCAGGCCCAGGATGTGACCGAGCTCGTGCGAAGAGATGCGTACCGTGTTGTAGCCCTGGTTCACGGCCTGGCGTCCGATGTAGACGGTGCCGTTGCCCAGGGAGGTGGGCAGGGCGCGCGGCCAGCCGTTGTCGGCGAGTATCCGGATGTTGGCGCGCTGACCGGACGCGGCGGGGCGCAGTTCCACGCCGTCGACGCTCTCGTTCCAGATCGACGCGCCCCGGGTGACCGCGGATCGGAACTCCGCGGAGCCGCTCGCGTCGTAGGTGAGCACCCGGGCGGCGGGCAGGGGGATCGCGGTGCCGCCGGACGGTTCGGCGGCCACGGCCTGGCCGCTCAGCGCGGGTAGGGACATCAGCAGAGCCGCGGCCAGGCCGCCGGTCAGGGTACGGACGCGCATGGTCGACCTCCTCGTGGGGGAAAGGGCAGTCGTGTGCATGACACCAACTGGCTCCCTGCCCGCTGCGCACGGCTGCCAATCCGCTATTCCGGCTCCCCGTGGTCACCCGACGGACCCGATGGGCCCGATGGGCCCGATGGGCCCGTGAGAGCATCGCGTCCGGGGCCCGGATGGGCTCCGGTGCTCTCGGCATGATGAGCGTCTAGACGCAAGCAAAGGGCTACGGGGCCCGGCGGCGCCCGGGGGTGGGTGTGGGGGAGAGCGGGACAGTGGACGTGCGCAGGAAGCGCAGGCGTGCGGAGCGGCTGACCGAGGGACTGACGGTCGCCGTGGCGATGGTGCTCGCCTGCGGACTTCTGGCCGGATCGGCGATCGTCTTCGGCGCGACCGCCTGGCGCCTGGTCACCGGCACCGGGACCACGGCGTTCAGCAACGTCTCGGCGACGGTGGTCCTCCTCGCCGTGGTGGTGTTGCCGCTTTTCCTGGCCCGTCGCGTGTTCCTCTCGCGCCGGGACAAGGGCACTGAGCGGCTGACGGCGGCGGTCCCGGCGGCGCTGACGCTGCTCGGCACGTCCGTCGTGCCGTTCGTGGCGCTGTGCCTGATCGTCGTGTACGCGGACTGACCCGGACGGCAACGGTTCACGGTCCAGCAGCGGGTCACGGACGTACCAGCGGGTCACGGACGTACCTCGGAGCGGCCGGAAGCGGGTGGGGCATGGCGCACGGCCGGAAGCGTCCGCCCCATGCGTGCGAGCGGGGACAGGGCCATCACCAGGGGGGACAGCATCATGCCCGCGGCCGTCACCAGGAGACTGGTACGCAGCCCCCACTCCGCGGCGAGGAATCCGCCGAGCAGGGCGCCGAGCGGGGTCAGCCCCATGCCGACGAACGTGATCGTCGCGGCCGCGCGGCCCTGCATCCCGTCCGGAGTGACCGTCTGCCGGACGGCCATGAGCGCCACGTTCACCAACTGGCCGCCGGCCCCGAACACGAAGCTGACCGCAAGGAGCACGGGTACGGTCACGGCGGAGGAACCGTGCAGCGCGGGTACCCACAAGAACACGCCGTCGCCGAGCACGGCGGCGGCCACGAGTACCGGGCCGTACCCGAAACGGTTCGGCAGACGGGCGGCCAGCAGGGAGCCCAGGAGCGCGCCCGGCCCTGTCGCCGCGAGGGCCAGCCCGACGACGGTGCCCGACAGGTGCAGTTCCCGGGGCAGGAAGAGCAGATAGACGGTCATGACGGCCGCGAAGGAGCACTGGAAGGCGGCCGAGGCCAGGCACACGGTCCGCAGCGTGGTGTCGCCGACGACGAAACGGAGACCCTTGTGAATCCGCCGCCAGACCCTGGACGTCCGCTCCAGGCGCTCCGGAGTCGATTCGACCCGGCGGATTCGCCGGATCGACAGGAACGACAGCGCGAAGAACAGCGCGCTGGAGGCGGCGGCGATCGGTGCCGACAGCAGGGACACCAACGCACCGCCGAGGGCCGGACCGCCGATCTGCGCCGCGGACCGGCTGCCCTCGAGCGCGCTGTTGCCCCGCACCAGCTGATCGCGTCGCACCAGCCGTACCAGGGACGCCTGGTATGCCACGTCGAAGAACACGGAGAGGGCCCCGACTGCGAAGGTGACCACGAACAGTGCGGGCAGGCCGAGCCGGCCGAAGAGGCCGGCCAGGGCGGCGGCACCCAGGGCGAGGGCCCGGCCGACGTCGGCCAGCACCATCACTGTGCGAGTGCGCCATCTGTCCACCCACGCGCCGACGAGGAGCGAGAGCAACAGGATCGGCGCCTGCCCCACGGCGCGCAGCGCGCCCAGTTGGGCGGCGCTGGCATCGAGCGTCAGGACGGCGAAGAGCGGCAGAACGACCAGACCCGTGTGTTCGCCGAGCTGGGAGGCGGTCTGCCCCGTCCAGAGCCTGCGGAAGCTGCTGTCCCGCCACAGACCCGGCGGAACGGGGCGGTCGGAACCGGATACGGAGGAGGAGTCGGACGGCACTGGATCCCTCGGGTTGCCCACAATGAGGCCCGCCGGCGGGCACGCCACAGGTGTGCGCCGACGGTTCGGGCAGGAGAAGGCTCGCCGTGCCGCGACATCAAGGGCAGCACGCGATGACGGGCCGATCGGCCCACGACGTCAACGCGTGCTCGTAAGACCGACCATGTCCGCAACTCCCCGTGGGTGAACTCGCCGCATCCGGACACTAGCGCCCGGCGGCTCGACGCGAAAGGCGATTGTGGTCCGGGACAGCCGGCGGGGCCCCGCCGCCTCCGGCCTGACCCGCACAGCGTGTGGACGGTAGCCCGAGCAAGGCAACTGACGCAGCGTGCTTCCCGGTTGCTTCCGGCCGGATGCCCAGGTGCCCGGATGCCCAGGTGCCCAGGTGGCCAAGTGCCCACGTGGCCAGGGTCCGTCGGCCCACGCGGTCAGTCGTCCGCCGTGACGGCCCGGCCGCAGGCGGCCCGCCCTGTCACTCCGGGGGCCGGCGTCCGCCGTTCCCCGGCGCGCGGACCTGGTCTGCGCGGTGGGTGAGGGTGTCGATGCGGGCGATCAGCTCCGAGTGATCGGCTGCGAGATGTTCGCGGGCACGGGCCAGCGGGCCGATGAGGCCGGCGGCGTCGTCGCGGCCCAGCGCCAGCACGAGGGGGACGCGGGCCTCGGTCGGGAGAGCGGTGAGCGCGACTACCTGGCCGGCGAGCTGCCGCAGGTCGGACGCGTTGCCGCGGGCCCAGGCGGTGATGGCACGGTCGGCGGCGCGGCGGTCCCGAGTGGCCTGTACGCGCTGCTCGCCGGTGGCGCCGGGGACACCGGGGCGCAGGCGCAGGTAGCGGCGTTCGGCGGCCTGCCGACTGGCGACACCGAGGGGCTGCGCGAGGTCCGCCCAGCTCGCCCCCGCCTCGCGCGCCGCTTCGATCAGCCCCGTCTCCCATCCCGCGAGCCGGGCACGCACCTCACGCAGGAGCAACAGCGCGGCCAGCGCCTGATCGGAGCTGACCTCGGCACCGGGCCGCCCTCCGGACTGTGGCACCTGGGCGGTGTGGACGGCCTCGTCGATCACCGCCAGTGCCGCCTCGGCGGCGAGGAAGGACGAGGGCCTGGAACCGGCTTCTCGCGGGTCCACGGTCATGGTTCACCTCCACTCCATCGCGTCACCCGACGGATGACACCATCACTTGTCATCGTTTCGATGACATGCTACAAGAAAGACAGGAAGCAGCGCATGAGCGGTTCTGCTCAGTGAACTGGAGGTGTTTCCCGATGCTGATGCGCACCGACCCTTTCCGTGATCTCGACCGGCTCACCCAGCAGCTGTTCGGCAACACGTCCGGCACCTGGTCCCGTCCTTCGGCGATGCCCATGGACGCCTACCGCGAGGGGGACGTGTACGTGATCGCCCTCGATCTGCCCGGTGTCGCCCCGGACGCGATCGACATCGACGTCGAGCGGAACATGCTGACCGTCCGGGCCGAGCGCCGTCCCGTCACCAAGAGCGACGACATCCAGATGGAACTCTCGGAACGCCCCCTGGGTGTCTTCTCCCGCCAGGTGATGCTGGCCGACACGCTCGACACCGAGCACATCAGTGCCGACTACGACGCGGGCGTGCTCACCTTGCGCGTCCCGATCGCCGAGCGTGCCAAGCCGCGCAAGGTCTCCATCGGCACCGGCGCGGACCGCAGGGAGATCTCCGGCTGAGGCAGAGCCTCCCCGGTGACGGAGGGCGGACCGGCTTTCCCAGCGGCACCCGCCCTCCGCCGACCGGCACGGACCGTCAGGGGAAGGAGTATCCCGATGGCCATGCACTGGGATGTGTTCCTCGACCAGGTACAGGAACGTGGCGAGTACCCGACCCGCACGGAGGCGGACCGCGCGGCACGCACGGTCATGGCGCTCCTGGGCGCGCATCTGGTCGGCGAGGTACGGGCCGAGCTGGCCGCCCGGCTCCCGGAGACCTTCGCCCTGATCCTGCTCAACCCCTTGCAGGCCGCCGAGCCCCTGTCCGCCGAACGATTCGTGCGGGCCACCGCGGCGTGGATCGAGGGAGCCACCGAAAAGACCGCGACCTGGGACGTCGGCGCCGTGCTCAGCGTGGCCGCCGACGCCGCGGGCGAGGAGCTGACCCGCCGCATCCTGCTGCAACTCCCGCCCGGATACGACCTCCTCTTCGGCCGGCCGCAGGACACCACGCCCTCCGGTACCGCCCGCACATCCGGTGACTGACTCCTCCGGCTTCGCCGGTCACCGGCCCATCCCCCAAAAAAAGAAAACAACCACGAGCGAGAAAGGCCTCCTTCACCGATGAAGACCCAGACGGCCCCGGCGACGGTCACCGGCATCCCCTCCGTGTCGTACGGCCAGATGCTGGAGCAGGTCCGCTACAACGGCGCCTACCCCACCCGTGAGCGGGCCGAGGAAGTCGTCTCCGCGGTCCTGGCCGCTCTCGGCCGCCGCGTCACCGGCGAGGAACGCGTCGAGCTGGCCGCCCGCCTTCCCCGCGAAGCGGCACAGATCCTCGCCGCCCAGATTCCCGCGACCGACTCGATGACAGGCTGGGCCTTCGTCAGGGACCTCGCCGCTGGTACCGGCGGCACCCTGGCCACCACTCGCTGGGACGTCGGCTCCGTACTGGGCGTCGTTGCCCGCCTCGCCGGGCCCGACCTGCTCGACCGGATCCTCACCCAACTCCCCTCCGGCTACGCGATCCTCTTCGGCCGCGCGGAACTCACCCAGGCAGCCTGACGGGACGACGCCGACCGACGATTCCCCCGGGGGGACGGGCCGGTCGTTCCCTTCGCCCCCGTGCTCGCCTCACACACATCGGCGTCCCACCCGGCTTCAGCGCCGCCCGGACCCGGCGAGATCTCGGCACACCCGTGAGCGCGGGCCGCGACCCCGACCGATCGGCGACCACCGCCCTGCCGCGTGGCCGACGCCGATGCCCGAGACCGACGTGCCACGGTCCCCGCGCTGTGCGGTGCGGGGACCGAAGGGGCGCTCGGCTTCCGTCACCACGCCTCGATGACCGGCGCGTCGGGTTCGTGCCGCCGCCAGGCCTCGTTGAGACGCCCGAGCCGGTCGGCGGCGGCAATGCCGCGCAGGGACGCGACCTTGCCGTCGCGGACTTCGAACGCCACGGCGCCCACGATCCGGTCGCCGACCACGGCCACGACGGCCGGGGAGCCGTTGACCTGGGCGATATGCATGGCGGGCGAGCCGCCGGCCAGCCGCCGCTTCGCCGGCGTGGGCTTGAAACCCGCCCGTACGAAGGAGGCGACCCGCTCCCGCGTCGTGTACCGCAGCAGCCGCTTGCCCAGTCCGGCACCGTCCGAGACCGCCGTCACGTCGTCGGTGAGCAGTGCCACCAGTCGTTCGGTGCGCCCCGAAGAGGCGGCGGCGAGGAACTCCTCCACGACCCGCCGTGCGGACACGGGGTCGGCCTCGACGCCGCGTCGGCGCTCGGCGGTGACCCGGATCCGGGCCCGGTGGACATGCTGCTGACTCGCGGACTCGGTGATGTCGAGGATCCCGGCGATCTCGGCGTGGCTGTACGAGAACGCCTCACGCAGGACGTAGACGGCCCGCTCGACCGGCGAGAGGCGCTCCAGGAGGGTCAGCACGGCCAGGGACACCGATTCCCGCTGCTCGACGGTGCCGGCAGGGTCGAGCATCGGGTCGCCCTCCAGCAGCGGCTCGGGCAGCCAGGCACCGGCCGCCCGCTCGTGGCGCGCCTGCGCCGAGCGGAGCCGGTCGAGGCAGAGGTTCGTGACGACCTTGGTCAGCCACGCTTCCGGCACCTCGACCCGTTCGCGGTCCGCGGCCTGCCAGCGCAGGAACGTGTCCTGCACGGCGTCCTCGGCGTCGGCGGCCGAACCGAGCAGACGGTACGCGAGCGAGGCCAGCCGGCCCCGGCTGGCCTCGAACCGATCGATGGCCGTGGTGTCCATGCGGGACAGCCTAGGCGGCGACCCTCACACCGGCCCGGTCGGGCGCGGCGGCCAGGCGGCGCTTGCGCTTCGGCATGCCGAAGGTCGGGTGGACGATGCCCCACCCGGCCCCCTTGAGCACACCCGACTTGAGCCGCGCGGCGGCCCGGCCGCCCAGGTACCAGGACTTCGACCGGGCGTCCCCGTCCACCATCTGGAAGATGGCGTCCCGCCGCCCGAGACTGATGTGGTTGCCGTGGTACTTCAGCCCGGTGGCCGGGACCTTGTCGCCGGTCAGACGCGCGATGATCGCGGCGGTCGCCTGCATGTTGGTGAAGCCTGCCGAGGCGCAGGACATCGGCAGCGGCCGGCCGTTCTCACCGATCGCGTATGCGCAGTCGCCGGCGGCGTAGACGTCCGGGTGCGAGACCGAGCGCATGGTGCGGTCGACGACGATCTGGCCCGTATCGGCGACCTCCAGGCCACTGGCGGCAGCGATGGGGTGCACGGCGAAACCGGCCGCCCACACGGTCACTTCGGCCGGGATGGACGTACCGCCGGCGGCGATGGCCCGTGTCGGCTCGACGGCTTCGACGCGGGTGTGCTCGTGGACGGTGATGCCGAGCCGGTCGAAGGCCTGACGCAGGTGGCGGCGGGCCTTCGGGGAGAGCCAGGCGCCCAGCTCGCCGCGGGCGGCGAGCGCGACCGAGAGATCGGGCCGGGTCTCGGCGAACTCGGTGGCGGTCTCGATGCCGGTCAGCCCCTCACCGACGACCAGCACGCTGCCGCCCTCGCCGAGGCCGGCCAGGCGCTCGCGCAGCCGCAGCGCCGAGGCACGGCCGGTCACATCGAAGGCGTGCTCGGCGACACCGGGGACGCCGTGGTCGGCCACGGAGCTGCCGAGAGCGTAGAGGAGCGTGTCGTACCCGAGCTCACCGTCGCCGTCCTCGCCGGTCACGGCGACGGTCCTGCGCTCGGGGTCGACACCGGTGACGCGCGCCAGGCGCAGCCGTACCCCGGTGCCCGCGAATACGTCGGCGAGCTTGCGGAACGTGATTCCCTGGCCCGACGCGAGCTGGTGGAGCCGCATCCGCTCAACGAAGTCGGGCACGGCATTGACGACGGTGATCTCGGTGTCGGCGGGGGAGAGCCGGCGAGCCAGGTTCCCGGCGGCGAAGGCCCCGGCGTATCCGGCGCCGAGTACGACGATGCGGTGCTTCATGTCAGTGCTCCTGTCTCGTTCGCGTGCCCCCTGAACGAGACGGCGTCCCGATTGCTGACAGAAGTCGAGTGTGACGCCGGTCACTGCGCTGAGCGTGTCCCCGAGACGAGGGCGTACCGGGGACACGGCGGTCCCGTGGGCCGGGTGGCCGGGTGGCCGACGCTATCCGGGGCCTGGGGTCTGGCGTCCTCCGTGTCAGTCCGGCCGCCCAGGCCGCCCCGGCCGCCGGCCTTCGGCCGATCGCGGAGGGCTTCTGCTGACGCACACAGTGATCTCGAGGGCGGTCAGGGAGCACGGCGTGGCGTCAGCGACGGACGAGGTTCCGGGTCCGGAGCCGATGGTCGCGCTGCACCCGCCGACCCGTGCGCCGAGCCCGGTGTCGACGGCAAGCGGCCGGACGAGCCGGACCGGCCGCGCACGGGCGTGCTGCCGCGCATGCCCCCGGCGGCGGCGGGTACGAGCCCTCCCGTACGTGAGCGTCGCGGCAGCGGCCTTGGAGCGAGGGGTGGCGGAAGTGATCAGAAAGCTGCAGGCGGTCGCGCTGGACTGTGCCGATCCGGTACGGCTCGCCGAGTTCTACGCGGATCTGCTAGGCGGGCGGGTGGTGATGGATCCGGAGGATGCCGGTTGGGTCGAGGTGCACGGTTTCGAGGGGACGCCGCTGGCCTGCCAGCGGGTGGACGGCTACCGAGCGCCCGAATGGCCCGGTCAGGAGAGCCCGCAGCAGCTCCATCTGGACTTCGACGTGGACGACCTCGACGGCGAGGAGAAGCGGGCGCTTGCCCTCGGTGCGACGGTGTTGGAGCGGACGGACCAGCTCCACCCGGGGGCCAACTGGCGCGTCTACGCCGACCCGGCGGGCCATCCCTTCTGTCTGTGCCTCCACTGAGGCCCGCCGGGGCCCAACGCCAGACGGAGCACCGCGTGCCGCACCTCCTTGCCCAAGCCGCCGCCCCGCACATCCGGCCGAGCCGGGATGACGTGGTGACCGTCTAGCCGACCGGCTCGGCGTCGAAGGGCGCACCGTGCGGCGGTATGTGGACCAGCTGATCGACCTGGACGTGCCCGTGGAATCGGTGCGCGGCCGCTACGGCGGGTACCGGCTCGCCCCCGGGTACCGCTTGCCTCCGCTCGTGCTCAGCGACGACGAGGCGCTGGCCGTGCTGCTCGGCCTGGCCGCCGGCCGCCGAGCAGGGTTGACGACGAGGGAGCACACGGCGAGCGAGACGGCATCGGCGAAGATCCGGCGAGTGCTGCCCAAGCGCATCGCCCGTCGGCTCGAAACGCTCCTGGAAGCTCTCGCCTTCACGGATCAGCGCGATGATCTCGACACCCCGGACGCCGAGATCCTGCTCACCATCGCCGATGCGGTGCGCCACCGCCGACCGGTCTCGATCCGCTGCACCGACCGCGACGGACGGCGCAGCGAACGCACGTTGCACGCCTACGGGATCGTCGCCCATTCGGGCCGGTGGTACGTCACGGGCACGGATGCCCGGACCGTCGAGGACCGAACCTTCCGGCTCGATCGCATCGCGGACGCGCGGACCCTGCCAGGCTCCTTCGAAGCGCCAGCGGGTCCCGGTCCGGCACAGCGCTTGTTGTCGGGGTTCGCCACGGCCGAGTACCGGCATGAGGTGACCTTGCGGATCCACGGGACGGTCGAGCAGATCCGCGCCCGCCTTCCCGCCGGCATCGCGAGCCTGGAGGAGTACGCGCCCGGGACGGGCGAGGACCGGGCGACCGAGCGCTGGCTGCGCGTCGAGCTGCGGGCGGAGCGGCTCGATTGGTTGCCTGCGGTACTCGCCTCACTCGACCGGCCGTTCGTCATCGAACGCCCCGTTGAACTGCGCCACCTCGTCATTGCGCTCGCCGATCGCCTCGCGTCCTACGCGGCCGAGCCTGACCACGAGGAAACCGATGTCATGAGATGGCACACCCGGCCTGCCCCGAGCGCGGTGCCCGGCTCTTCGGCCGGCGTGCCGCCCCTGTCCACGCCGGAGTGCATGTCCGCCTCTCGCACGGAGCCTTCCGTCACGCGTGGTCGTATGCCCCGACGGCGGTCCGGCCCGGTTCGCCGTCATGCCCCGTGCCGTGGGCGGGGGGCAGCCCTGGTGGCTGGTCCCCCGTACTCGAACAGTGTCCAGCCTGCGAGGGCCCGCCTCGCAACCCTGCTGGGCCGCCGCGGCGAGGGTCCCCCTCGACGAGGTCGCGCAGCTGGGAACGGGCGGTGACGCCCAGCTTGGGGAAGCTGCGGTAGAGGTGGGAGCCGACCGTGCGCGGGGAGAGGAAGAGCTTCTCGCCGATCTCGCGGTTGGTCAGTCCGCGGGCGGCGAGCCGGACGATCTGCTGCTGTTGCGGGGAAAGTTCGGCGAGTGCGTCGGGTGCCGTGTCCGCGACATCGAGCCCGGCGGCGCGCGATTCGGCCCGGGCACGCTCGATCCACGGGCGCGCGCCCAGCCGACGAAAGGTCTCCAGGGCCTCGGTGAGCGGCCCACGCGCCTCCGCGACGCGCCGACGGCGCCGCAGCCACTCGGCGAGGTCGAGCAGGGTCTGGGCACGTTCGAAGGGCCAGTACTCCAGTACCGGATCCGCCAGAGCCGCCCGGAAGTGCGGTTCGGCGTCCTCCGGGTCCGCCAGCAGGCCACGCGCTCGGCTGATCAGCGCGCGCAGGCGGGGTGAGGCGTTGTCCGCCAGCGCACGTGCCGAGCGCTCGACGATCGCGACAGCCTCCTCGTGGCGGCCGCAGCGCACAGCGGCGGCGGCCAGATCCGCGAGGGCCGGGTAGGAGGCGTGGTAGTGCACGGGCGCGCCGTCTGCCGCGAAGACCATGCGGAGTCGGCCGTACGCGGTCTCGTAGGCGCCCTCCGAGGCCGCCGCGGCACCGAGCGCACGATGGGCGTAGACGGCGACCGAGCGGCT
Source organism: Streptomyces sp. NPDC028991 (assembly GCF_055564775.1). Classification (NCBI taxonomy): domain Bacteria; kingdom Bacillati; phylum Actinomycetota; class Actinomycetes; order Kitasatosporales; family Streptomycetaceae; genus Streptomyces; species Streptomyces sp. NPDC028991. The sequence goes on from NZ_JBVHVP010000012.1 coordinate 193,957, forward strand.
TTCCAGCGGATCGATCAGGGCGAGCGCTTCCTCGGCGCGAGCCCGCGCCGAGGACGCGTCGCCCTGGAAGGCCAGCAGGGTGGCGTCCACGGTGGCCGCACAGGCCACGGCGTGGTCGAGGCCGGCCGCCCGGCCGACCGCGGTGGTACGGGCGCAGGCCGCACGGGCCTGTTCCCACCGTCCTCGCTCCACATAGGCCCAGGCGACCGCGCCGCCCAGCCCCTCGGGCAGTGCTCCCCGCAGCTCCCAGCGGTCGAAGGCCTCGTCGAAGGCGCGGACGGCGTGCGGGGTCTCGTCCAGGAGCCACGCCATGATCCCGACGGCGGTGAGCCGCTCCGGCCGGTCCACCGCCTCGGCCGTCAACCGCGGCAGCAGGCAGACCAGTCGGGCCCGGTCGTCGAAGGGGTCGGACACCGCCCTCACCCACGTGCGCAGGCCTGCGTCCGAGGCGTGCGCGGGAAGGCGCCGCAGGATGTCCCGGACGCGGTGGCGCTGGGTGTCCTCTCCTGAGTAGAAGCGGACCACGGCGGCGTCGGCCAGGAGGTCCAGCGCGGCCGCGGGCTGGGGGACCGCCAACTCCTCGGCCGCCGCGGCCAGCCGGGAGAAGACCACGGTGTGGCGCACGGTCAGGACCGCCAGCCGACCGGCCTGCACGGCGGCGGAGGCCAGCAGGGCCGCGTCGTCCGTGCGCGTGTGCGCCGCGGCGACCAGTTCCTCGACCCAGGCGATGTCTCCGGTGAACACGGCCGCCGCGGCGGCTTCGACCAGTAGCCGGGCACCGTCCTCGCGCCGCGGTGCGAGCTCCGCGGCGCGCTGCAGGGCCTGGGCCGCCGCCGTATGGCCGCCGCGACGGAGGGCCCGCCCGGCGGTCCGCTCCAGCTCCGCCGACACGGCAGCGTCCGGGTGCGGGCAGGCGGCCGCAAGATGCCAGGCACTCCGGTCCGGTTCGGCCCGCAGCATCCCGGCGAGCGTGAGGTGAGCCTCGCGCCGGGCGTCCGGGGAGGCGGCGTGATACACGGCGGACCGGACCAGTGGGTGGCGGAACCGGACGTCGCGGCCGGTCCGCCGAACCAGCCCGGCCTGCTCGGCCGGCAGCCAGGCCGCGTCCTCGGCACGCGGCAGCCCCGCCGAGACGGCGATCGCGGAGTCGGCGCTGTCCATGGCGGCCAAGAGCAGCAGCGCCCGCGTGGCCGAGTGGGGGAGGCCGTCCAGACGGGCGGCGAAGACCCGCTCCAGACGATCGGTCAGCCGAAGCGGTCCCGCGGACGGCGGCCCCGCAGCCGTGTCCTGGGCTGTGGCCGTCCTCGTCAGTTCCACCAGCGCCAGCGGGTTGCCGCCTGCCTGGTCGAGGATCCGCGACCTGATGTGGCCGGTGGGGACCTTCGGCTGCAGGTCCAGCAGCCGATTGGCCGCAGCGGCGTCGAGCGGCTCCAGGGTGAGCATCGGCACACGACGGTCGAATCCCGGAAGGTGGTCGCCGCCACGGGCCCCGATCAGCATCGTGACCGGTTCACCTTCCAGCCGTCTGGCAGCGAAGGACAGCGCGTCAAGGGAAGCACGATCAAACCACTGCGCATCGTCCAGCACCACGAGTACCGGACGGTGGTCGCCCAGGCCCGACAACAGGCTCAGGACGGCGACCGCGACCAGCATGGGATCGGGTCCCGCCGTGGCCGGCCCCTCGCCGAAGGCGTCCCGCACCGCCGCGCGTTGCCTCCCCGGCAGTCCGTCCACCTCGGCCGGCACCGGCCGCAGCAACTGATGCAGTGCGGAGAACGCCAGGCTGGTCTCCGACTCGCTGCCCTCGGCACGTAGTACGCGAGCACCGCCGGTTTCAGCCCGGCGCACCGCGTGCTCCAGCAGCGCGCTCTTGCCCGTGCCCACATCACCGACCAGCATCAGCACCCGGTCGGCCGACGCCCGGTCCACCGCACGAAACAGGCGTGCCAGTTCAGCGTCCCGGCCCACGATCGGCTCCGCCGTATCCGACTCAGCTCTCAGGGCAGCACCGCGGTCGGCTGTGTGCTCGTCCACGGAGCCTCCCGGCATTGCGGCATTCGATCGGAGTGGCCTTGCTCCGGCCCGTCCAGGCTACAAGCGGCGCCGGTCCAGTGCCCGGGCGGTGCGCGGGTGCAGTCACCTGACGGATACCGGGCGGGCCGAGGCCGCTTCTACGGTTTCGGGAAAGCCTCCCCATTCCCAAGGACGCCTCATGGAACAAGAACACATCACGCTCGGCAACGTCACCATCACGCGGGTATGGGAGTACTTCGGTTCTGTCGAGATGACACCCGACACCTTCTTTCCCGGAAGTCCGAAGGAAGTGTGGAACAGCGGCTCCTCCTGGCTGGCCTCACATTTCATCGACTCCGAGAGCAATACCGTCAATTCCGCGATCCAGACCTGGCTGCTGCGCAGCGGAGGCAAGACCATCCTCGTCGACACCGGCGTGGGCAACCACAAGGACCGCCCGTACGCGCCGGTCTGGAACCGTCTCGAAACAGGCTTCCTGGACAATCTCGCGCGCGCCGGCGTCGAGCCCGAGGACGTGGACATCGTGATCAACACGCATCTCCACGTCGACCACGTCGGTTGGAACACGTATCTGAACGGCCGGCAGTGGGTGCCCACCTTTCCCAACGCCACCTATCTGATGCCGAAGGACGACTTCGACTTCTGGAACCCCGAGAACGGCCACAAGCCACTGCTCGGCCGCGGCAACCAGAATGTCTTCGAGGACAGCGTGGCCCCGGTGCACCAGGCCGGCCGGACGCTGCTGTGGGAAGACAGCCACCGGATCGACGCCGACCTCCGCCTCGACGCGGCCCCCGGACACACTCCCGGCTCCTCCGTACTGACCCTCACCTCCGGGACGGACCGCGCGGTGTTCGTCGCAGACATGCTGCACAGCCCCGTGCAGATCCTCGAACCCGACGCCAACAGCTGCTTCTGCGAGGACCCGGCGGGCGCCCGCGCCACCCGCCGCAGGGTTCTGGGCTGGGCGGCAGACAACAACGCGCTCGTGATCCCCGCGCATCTGGGCGGCCACGGCGCCGCCGAGGTGGCACGCGAGGGGGACAAGTTCGCCATCAAGCGCTGGGCACCCTTCGCCCCGTACACCGAGCAGGCTTGAACTCCTGCGGAAAGACACGAGACATGAGCAACCACCCCGGCCCCGTCGTGACCACGGCACAGGGAGCCGTCCGCGGCCTGCGCCGGAAAGACACGGCCGTCTTCCTCGGCATCCCCTACGCCGCTCCGCCCCGCGGCGCCGGCCGATTCGGGCCGCCCCAGCCGCACGAGCCGTGGGACGGCGTACGGGACGCCACCGTGCCGGGACCCAACGCGCCGCAGTCCGAGCGCCGGCTCGGCGGCGTCGACATGTCCCCCTACTTCGGCACGGGCTGGAGCCGCGGCGAGGACTACCTCACCGCCAACGTCTGGGTGCCGGCCGCCGCGAACGGCGGCCTGCCCGTCATGGTGTTCGTGCACGGCGGCGGATTCGTCGCCGGTTCGACACGGTCCGCGCTGTACGACGGCTCCGCCTTCGCCCGCGACGGCGTCGTCCTCGTCACCGTCAACTACCGGCTCGGCATTGCCGGGTTCCTCGACATACCCGGCGCGCCCGCCAACCGCGGGCTGCTCGACGTCGTCGCCGCGCTGCGCTGGGTGCGGGAGAACATCGCCGCGTTCGGCGGCGACCCGCACAACGTCACCCTCTTCGGCCAGTCGGCCGGGGCGACCATCGTCGGCGGCATCCTCGCCGCCGAGGAAGCCGACGGCCTCTTCCACCGGGCGATCGTCCAGAGCGGCAGCGGCCTGGGGGCGTTCACCACCGAGCAGGCCGCCCGTATCACCAGGGCGGCAGCCGACGCCCTGGGCATCGAACCCCAGGTCGACGCTTTCGCCGGCATCTCCGACGACCGCCTGGTCGAGGCCGCCTCCCGGCTCACGGGCATCGGCCTGCGGACCGAGACGCACCATGACCCGCTGATCGGGCTCAGCCCCTTCAGCCTGGTCCTCGACACGCAGCCCGCCGAATCCGTCGCCGCCGGCCCGAGCAGCGACGTCCGCCTGCTCATCGGGACCAACACCGAAGAGGGACACCTCTATCTCGTTCCGGTGGGCAAGTACGCGACCTCGACCGCCGGAGACGTCGATGACGTGGCGGCGCGCTCGCACCCGGAACCGGCCCGACTCGTCGAGACGTACCGCAAGGCACGTCCCGAGGCGTCCTTCGGCGAACTTCGCTCCGCCATCCTGGGCGACGCACTGTTCGGGGCGGGCAGCCGGGCCTTGGCCGGCGCACATGCCGCCCACCCCGAATCCGCCACCTACGCCTACGAGTTCGCCTGGCGCTCCCACGCCCTGGGCGGAGAGCTCGGCGCGACCCACGCGGTCGAGCTGCCCTTCGTCTTCGATACCGCCCACCTTCCGCGGCTGCACGGCTCCGCCGCCCTGCTCGGCCCCGACGAACCTCCCGCGGGTCTCGCCGCCCGTATGCACGGGGCGTGGGTCCGCTTCGCCAGGACCGGCGACCCCGGCTGGGACCCGTACGACGACGAGCGCCGGGCCACGATGCGCATCGACACCGAGTGGGCCCTGGTCGACGACCCCCGCAGCCAGGAACGCCAGGCCTGGCGCTGACCGTCCGGCCACGACTCCCCGGGGCGGGGCCGGCCGTGCGGACGCGGCCGCTGGGAGGCCGTCACTCGGCGGAGCGGGGATGGTTCTGGTCGCGCCAGGCCCGGGGCGAGACTCCGTAGGCCTGTTTGAACACCTTGCTGAAGTGGGTCGCGTCCGCGAAGCCCCAACTCCGTCCTGTCGCCGCGATGGTCCGCAGCCGGCCGTTCGGGCCGGCCAGCTCCCGCCTGCATTCGGCCAGGCGGCGTGTGCGGATCCAGTCTCCGAGGCTGATGCCCGACCGGGACAGCACCGCGTAGAGGTGACGTACGGAGATGCCGTGCGCGGCGGCGATCCGTGTCGCCGACAGGTCGGGATCGGACAGATGCTCCCGGATGTACTGAGTGATCCGCAGTCCGAGTGTCTCCTCGAGAGGGCCCCTGGCCAGGCCGGCGTCGCCGCGCTGGGCCGTCAGGACGGCGCGGAGGAGTTCGACGCTGGGCTCCACGACCGCGTCGGCGTGCACGCCCTGGTGCAGTTCGTCGGTGACGGCCAGTTGGGAGAAGTAGGTGAAGGCGAGGCGCGCAACGGGGTTGTCGGGTCCCAGGGGGACCGCGGTGACGTCTCGCAGTAACCGGTCGGGGAGCGCGAGTGCCGCGCGGGGGAAACGGATGAAGCGGTGGTCGACTCCTTCGTCGAAGAGAAGCGTGTAGGGAGCGATCGATTCGTAGACGGCGCATTCACCCGGCCTCAGCAGGCACTGGCGACCGTTCTGCACCACCATGCTGCTGCCCGTCATCTGAACACCGAGAGAGACGGCCGGCTCCTCGTCCTCCCGGGCGAGCCGCTCCGTCCGGCGGATCCTGACCGCGGTCGCCCGCGCCGAACAGATCCTGATGGGCCCCACGGCGCCGAGCCCTATGCGAACGGAGATGTCCTCAGCCGGAGGACGGTGATTGATATCGACTGCCACCATGGATTCCCACACCGCGTTCCGGACTACTTCCTCCCGGTCCCGCGGCGGTATGAACGCGGTGTCCAGGACCGGGCTCATGAGACAGACCTTCGTATGCGTCGGTCATTGAGCGGGCCTGAAAACAGATCGAACCATTCCCCCACAAGCCACCCCTCGACACGGACGATTCCCGAAATCAGTTTGGCAGCGCTCGATCTTGCCGCGCAATGGCTTCGGCGGGGCGCAGACAGGGGTACCTCCGCGGGCTTGCGCGGTTGGCCCTGATGACAAGCGACAAGCGACAAGCGACCGGCGACCGGCGACCGGCGACAAGCGTCAAGCGACAAGAGACGAGCGACGAGCGACGAGCGACGAGCGACGAGCGATCAAGACACAAGCTCTGGCCCACCCCCTACCGGGGTTCACTCCCGACTTGGCCCCGCAGGGCTGCGCACGACAGCCGCGCGTGTCCTGACGCCGTCCCGCCGCACCTAGGCTGGTGTCCATGATCGCACTGAAGGAGGGACGCCCGCGCGCGCTGTTGGCGGGGGCTTCACGTCGGTGGGTACGGCTGCTGCCGTGGGGCGTGGCGTTCGTGTTGTGCGTCGCCCTGCTGCCCACCACGATCCGGGTGCTCAGCGTCGACTACGGCCTCAACGGCGGCATCGCGAGCGCGCTGGCCGTTACGCAGTCGGCGCCGCTGCTGCTCGCCGTGGTCCGTCCGCTGCAGGCCTGGTACGTGGTCTTCGCCGCGGACGTGGCCGGGGCGCTCGCCCTGCTCACCGTCGACTTCGAAGCCCGGCTCCTGTGGCCGTTCCCGCCCATGGAGATCGTCGGGTACGTCGGCCTCTGCCTCGCCCTGGGCCTGCGCGAGCGGCGCCGGACGCTGTTGCTGGTGTGGCTGGCGACGGCGGGCGCGGGCGTCGGCCTGGAGTTCGTGGTACCCCACGGAACGAACGGCAACAGCACACTGCTCACCATTCTCAGCGGCGTCACCCTCGTGTTGGGCGGTGCGCTCCGTGAGCGGCACGAGGTGCAGCGCAGGCTGGCCGAGCAGGAGACGATCAGCGAGGCCGAGCGCGGTCGCCGGACACTGCTGGAGGAACGCGCCCGGATCGCGCGCGAGCTGCACGACGTGGTGGCGCACCACATGTCCGTCATCACGGTGCAGGCGGACACCGCGGAGTACCGCCTCGACCGCCTGCCGCCGGATGCGCGGAAGGAGTTCACGTCCATCGCGGCGACCGCCCGCGAGTCGCTCGGCGAGATGCGCAGGCTCCTCGGCGTCCTGCGCAACGAGGACACGCACGGCGAGCTCGCCCCCCAGCCGGACCTGACGCAGATCGCGCAGCTGGTGGAAGCGACGGCGAGGGCCGGCGGACCGGTGGACTTCACACCCTGCGACGCCGACGTACCCGAGGCGGTGGGCCTGTCCGCGTACCGGATCGTCCAGGAGGCCCTGGCGAACGTCGTGCGGCATGCGCCGGGTGCCCCTACGCGGGTGTCGTTGTCGGTGTCGGAGCCCACTTCGGAGGACGGCGCGGAGCTCACCGTACTCGTCGTCAACGACCCGCCGCCGGAGCAGCCCTCCGCGCCGCTCGAGGTGGGCGGCACCGGGCACGGACTCGTCGGCATGCGCGAGCGGGTACGGATCATCGGCGGCACCCTCGACGCGGGGCCGCTGCCGGACGGGGGCTTCCGGGTCGCCGCCCGACTTCCACTGACCGAAAGGGACTTCACGTGACGACGCGTGTCATCATCGTCGATGACCAGGCCATGGTGCGGGCCGGCTTCGCCGCGCTGCTGGCCGCCCAGAGCGACATCGACGTGGTGGGCGAGGCCCCCGACGGCGCGCAGGGCGTCGAGCTGAGCCGGCGGACCCATCCCGACGTCGTGCTGATGGACGTCCGCATGCCCGAGATGGACGGCCTCGAGGCCGCGCGCCGCCTCCTGTCCCCGCCGCCGGGCGTGACACACCGGCCGCGCGTCCTGATGCTCACCACGTTCGACGTCGACGACTACGTCTACGAGGCGCTGCGGGCGGGCGCGAGCGGCTTCCTGCTCAAGGACGCGCCGCCGGCCGACCTCATCGCGGCGGTACGCGTCGTGGCCTCGGGCGACGCGCTGCTCGCCCCGTCCGTCACGCGCCGCCTCATCGCGGACTTCGCCAAGCAGCGTCCCGCCGCCCGGGGCAAGCCCGCGCAGCGGCTCAAGGGTCTGACGGAACGCGAGACCGAAGTCCTCACCCTGGTGGCCCGCGGCCGGTCGAACGGGGAGATCGCGGAAATCCTGGTACTGGCCGAGCAGACGGTGAAGACGCACGTGAGCCGTGTCCTCACCAAGCTGGACCTGCGCGACCGCGCCCAGGCGGTGGTCTTCGCCTACGAATCGGGATTGGTGGCCCCGGGCGAATAGCACCGCCCCTGAACCGCGAGCACGCCACCACCGGGTCGGGACGGATCGCTCCCGGCCGGCGAAGTGGATGCCTCGCCGGGGGTACGCACCGGCTCCGGCACCGGGCGGCAACGAGGCGTAGCCGCCGGCACGCCCCGCCCGCGGTGCCCCGGCCGGCCCGCCTCCGGCCGGCCCGCCTCCGGCGCGGCCCGGGGTTCCGCGGGTTCCGCGGGTTCCGCGGGTTCCGCGGGCTCCGCCCTTGCAACCGGGCGGGTGACCGCGGGCCGGGGGAGGGCCTGCCCCTCCTCCACCCCCTACCGCGGTAGCACCTCCACATTGGCTCCCGGGTATGACGCCCGGCGTGCAGCCGCCCCCGCACTCTTCACCCCGTCACAGAAGTGCGCGTATGAGGGAGACGGGACATGAGGCTACGCAGCGGCAAGCGGCAGAAGACGGACAACCGGCTGGGGACGGACAACCGGCCGGAGGCGGACGACCGGCGCGAGGTCCCGGCCGCGACGCCCGGTCTCGCCGTGGAGCTGCGCGGTGTCCGGCGGCAGTACGGTCGGGGGGCGGGTGTCGTGCACGCGCTCTCGGGCGTCGACCTCGCCCTGCCGCGCGGCACGTTCACCGCCGTCATGGGCCCCTCCGGATCGGGCAAGTCCACCTTCCTGCAGTGCGCCGCCGGGCTCGACCGGCCGTCGGCGGGATCCGTGCGCCTCGGTGGTACGGAGATCACCGGTATGAGTGAGAACGAGCTCACCGAGCTGCGCCGCAGCCGCCTCGGCTTCGTCTTCCAGGCGTTCAACCTGCTGCCGTCGCTGACCGTGGAGCAGAACGTGCTGTTGCCCATGCGCCTGGCCGGACGGCGCCAGGACCGCGGCCGTGCGGCCGCCGTACTCGCGCAGGTCGGGCTCGACGGCAAGGCGAAACGCCGCCCCGGCGAGCTGTCCGGCGGCCAGCAGCAGCGCGTGGCCGTCGCCCGCGCCCTGGTCACCAGCCCGGACGTGGTGTTCGCGGACGAACCCACCGGCGCTCTCGACACCGGCACCGCCGCCGAGGTCCTCGGCCTGCTGCGGAACGCGGTGGACGCCCTCGGGGCCACCGTCGTCATGGTCACCCACGACCCGGCCGCGGCCGCCTGGGCCGACCGAGTGCTGTTCCTCGCCGACGGAGCCTTCGCCGACCATCTCGAGCGCGGTTCGGCGGAGCAGATTGCGGCACGGATGGCCGTGCTCACCTCCCGCACCTCCCGCGCGGGTGCGATGGCAGGTGTGGCGGCATGAGGCGTCCCAACGGACTCGCCCGTGAGGCCGTCCGCTTCAAGCCCGCGTCCTTCGCGGGGACCTTCCTCGCGCTGCTGATGTCCGCACTGATCGTCTCGGCCTGCGGAATCCTGCTCGAGACCGGCCTGCGCGCGTCGGTGCCGCCGGAACGGTACGCGAAGGCGCCTGTCGTCGCGGCGGCGGACCAGTACGAGTACGTCGTCACGGGCAGCGGTGAGGACCGGGAGAAGGAGGCGACCCCGCTGCCGGACACCGCACGGGTGGACGCCGGGCTGGCGGCGAAGGCAGCCAACGCGCCGGGCGCGGCCACGGCCGTCCCGGACTTCACCTTCCCCGTGCGCGTGGCGGACGACGGCGCCGGCCCCGGCGCACGCGGACTGCCCGTTCCGGGCGGTGTGCTCACCGCGCACGGATGGGGCTCGCACGCCTTCACCGGTACCGCGCTGACCACCGGTTCCGCGCCCCGCGGGGGCGAAGTCGTACTCGACGCGGGTACGGCCCGCGCCGCGAAGGCGGCCGTCGGTGACACCGTCGTGCTGCAGACCGCCGCCGGGCAGCGGGACTTCCGCGTAGCCGGCGTCGCCAAGGCCGGAACCGAGGACACCGTCCGGGACACCGGCGCCGGGGGAGCCCTGGCCTGGTTCGCCGACGCCGAGGCCGCCACGCTCGCCGGGCACCCGGGCAAGGCCGACGCCATCGCCGTGCTGGCGAAGCCCGGCACCGATGCCGACGTCCTGGCCGGCTCCGTGACGAAGGCCCTGGCCGGCTCCGGAGCCCAGGTGCACACCGGCGACGACCGCGGCGCGGTCGAGGATCCGGGCCTCGCCTACGCCAAGCAGACGCTCTTCGGGATCGGCGGCTCCTTCGGCGGCATCGCCGCCATCGTCGCGGTCTTCACCGCCGCCGGCACCGTCGCGCTCTCGGTCGGTCAGCGCTCGCGCGAATTCGCCCTGCTGCGTGCCGTCGGCGCCACCCCACGGCAGATCCGGCGCGCGGTCGCCTCCGAAGCACTCCTCGTCGCGCCGCTCGCCGGGATCGTCGGCTGTCTCCCCGGCATCGGCCTCGCGCACTGGTGGTTCAGGCAACTGCAGAACCGCGGCGCCGTCCCGCAGGCCGTGGACCTGCACGTCTCGGGGCTCCCACTGCTCGCCGCGGTCGGCATGGGGCTGCTCACCGCGCTCGGCGCCGGCTGGACGGCGGGGCGCCGGCCCGCGAAGGTCAGGCCGGGACAGGCGCTGTCGGAGGCGTCGGTGGAGCGGCTGCGGCCCGGCGTCATCCGTACCGTCCTCGGTGTCGGCGCCCTCGTCGGAGGCGCGGTCCTCACCGGCGTGTCCGCCCGCTCCGCGGGGGATGACGCGGCGGGCGCAGCCCTCGGCGTCGTCATGTGCTTCATGCTCGCCGTCGGGCTGCTCGGCCCGCTGGTGGCGCGGCTGTGCGCGGGCCTGTTCGGCCTCCCGCTGCGCGGCGCGGGCCCGGCCGCCGAGCTCGCGGCCGCCAACTCCCGCACCAACGCCCGCCGCCTCGCCTCCGCGATCACTCCGATCGTGCTCGCCATGGCCTTCGCCTCGACCCTCGTGTTCATGCACACCAGCGAGACCCACGCCGCCGACAAGCAGCTGCGCGCGGGCATCACCGCGGACCACGTGGTGACGGACCCGGTGGGACTCCCGGTGGACGCGGTGGCGCACGCCGCCCGCGCCCCCGGGGTGGAGGCGGCCGTGGGCCTGCTGAACACACAGGTACTGGTGCCCGTCGGCTCCGGCGAGTTCGCGTCACTGCAGGGCGCGGCGACCCAGGGCGTCACCGGCTCCGGAACCGAGCTCGCGAAGGTGCAGGATCTGGACGTACGCGACGGCAGCCTCGACCGGCTCGGCAAGGGCCGTATCGCCATCGACAAGACCCTGGCGACCTCGGCGGACGCCGGCGTCGGCGACCGGCTCCCGCTCTACCTCCCCGACGGTACCGAGGCCCGCCCCGAGGTCGTCGCGGTCTACGGCCGCGGCCTCGGCCTGGCCACGGTGACCATGGACCGGGCGTCCCTGGCCGGGCACGTCACCTCGGGCTTCGACAGCACGCTGCTGGTACGGGGCGGCTCGGCGGAGTCGCTCGCCGCCCTGGGCGAGGTCACCGACGCGTCGGGCTACGCGACCGAGCAGAACCTCGACGCGAAACTGGGCGCCTGGACCAGCAACACCATGGCCGCGGTCCTCGGCGGCTTCGCCGCCGTCGCCGCCGTCAACACCCTGGTGATGACGGTCCTGGACCGCCGCCGCGAGCTCGGCACGCTGCGCCTCGTGGGCTCCACCCGGAGTCAGGTGCTCGCGATGCTCCGCTGGGAGGGCCTGCTGGTCTCCGCGGTGGGTGTGGTCCTCGGCTCCGCGATCGCCGCGGCCACGCTGATCCCGATGATGAACGGCATGACCGGCGAGGCGCCGTACGTGCCCCCGCTGGTGTACGGATCCTTCGCGGTGGCCGCCGGCGGCCTGGCACTGCTCGCGGTCACCGTGCCGGCCCGGGCGGCGCTGCGCCGCTGGTCGTAGCACGAGCCCACGGGGCGCCGGCCGGCAGCACGCCGGCTTGCGTCCCGTCCCACCTCTCAGGCAGCGGGCGGCAGCGCCACGCGTACGGCCGCCCTGTTGCTTCGCCCGGCAAGGAAGGAACCTCTATGACCACAACCCTGGCGCCCCCGGTGCCCGTCGGGAAGGCCGCTGTCGGAGCCCTCGGGATGCTGGCGGTGTCCACCGGCGCCCTGGAGTCGGTGGTGTCGCCGACGCTCCCGCTCCTGCAACGCGAGCTGGACATGAGTCCGGCCGAAGGGGCGTTACTGAGCATCGTGCTGCTCATCACCGGCGCGCTCGTCACACCGCTCGCGGGCAAGCTGGGTGACCGCCACGGCGGGAAACGGGTCCTGATCCGGCTGATGGCGGTGGTCTCGGCCGGTGGTCTGGTGTCCGCCCTGGCACCGAACCTGCCGGTGCTGCTGCTCGGTCAGGTACTGCAGGGGGCGATGGTCGGCGCACTGCCCCTGTCGTTCATCGTGGTGCGCAAACACCTCCCCGCGGGCGAGTCGAAGGTGGCCATCGGGACGGTCAGCGGACTGTTCGTGGGAGGCGGGATGGCCGGAACGCTGTCGGCCGGGCCGGTGGCGGAAGGGCTCTCCCGGCACTGGATGTTCGCACTGCCGACGATCGCGGTCATCGGGGCCACCCTGCTCGTGCACAGGCTGATGCCGAACGATCCGCCCGGCCGTTCCGACGATGCCGGTCTCGACTGGCCCGGCCTGGTTCTTCTGAGCGGAACGCTGTTCACGCTCATGCTCGTGCTCGCGCTGGCGCCCGACATCGGGGCGCGGCCGCTCGTCCTCGGCGCCCTCATCGTGGTTCTGGCCGCCTTCGTGACCGGATGGATCTCCGTCGAGCGGCGTGCGGCCTCGCCGATGATCGATCCGCGCATGCTGGCACGGCCCGCCATGTGGAAGTCGTGCGTGCTGACGTTCGTCATATGCGTCGGAACCTCGATGGCGGCCTATCTCGTTCCGCAGCTGTTCGACGTGTCCGGCGACGGGTACGGTTTCGGGGCCAGCGCCACCGAGATCGGGTTCTTCCTCCTGCCCGGCGCCGTGGCCGCGTCGCTGGCCGGGCCGGTCGGAGGGATCGGTGAGCGGCGTTTCGGCTCGCGTGCCGTGGTCACCACCGGTGTCGTCCTCATGGCCGTCGCGCTGATCGCCCTGTCGGCCGCACACACCGAGGTCTGGCACCTCGTCGTCGGCAAGGCGCTGATCGCACTGGCCAACGGCCTGTGCGTGACGGCGATGGTGACCGGCATCGCCACCTCGGTCGACGAAGGCGACACCGGCATCGCCACCAGCCTGGTCCTGGTGACCCGGGTGATCGGCTACGCCGTGGGCGCGCAGCTCGGCGGAGCGCTCCTCACCGCCGCAACCCCCTCCGGGTCGGACGTCCCGGCCGAATCGGCCTTCGTCACCGGCTTCCTCGTCGCCGGCACCGTCACGGTGCTGTCCCTGCTTGTCGCCCGCACCATGAGCAAAGGAGTCAAGGCATGACCCTCACCGATCGGCTGACGGACGTTCACACCGCGCCGAGGCGCACAATACTGATATCCGGGGCCGGCATCGCGGGGTCCGCCCTCGCGTTCTGGCTGAACCGCTGCGGCTACGCGGTCACGGTGGTGGAGAAGGCGGGCACGCCTCGCAGCGGCGGCTACCCCGTCGACGTGCGGGGCACCGCTCTGGAGGTCGTCCGAAGGATGGGCATCCTGCCGCAACTGCGGGACGCGCACGTCGACCTGCGCCGGCTGACCTTCCTCGACGGCGACGGCGGCGAAGTGGCATCGCTCCACCCGCATGCCGTCACCGGTGGTGCCGGACGGGACCTGGAGGTGCGGCGCGGGGATCTGGCCGACGCGCTCCACACGGCGGTCCGTGACGACGTGGAGTTCGTGTTCGACGACTCCGTCGACACCTTCGACCAGTCCGGCCACGGGGTCGACGTCACCTTCCGAGGCGGCGGCGATCGTACGTTCGACATGGTGATCGGTGCGGACGGCATGCACTCGCGTACCCGGGAGATGCTGTTCGGCCCCGAAGAGCGGTTCCACCGGCACCTCGGCTACTGCTTCGCCGTGTTCACCATGCGCAACACCTTCGGGCTCTCCCACGAGACCGTGATGTGGAACACCCCGGGCAGGGCCGCGGCCCTCTACGCCGTGGGGGACGACGACGAGGTGCACGCCTTCCTGAACTTCGCACAGCCGGAGCCGCCCTTCGACGCGTTCCGGGACCCCGCGGCCCAACGTGCCCTGGTCGCCGACGTCTTCGCCGACGCGGGATGGGAGGTCCCCGGCATGCTGGCCGCCATGCGCGACGCGGACGACCTGTTCTTCGACGGGGTCGGCCAGATCCGCATGCCCCGCTGGTCCAGTGGCAGGGGCGCGCTGGTGGGCGACGCCGCGTACGCACCCTCGTTCCTGACCGGACAGGGATCCAGCCTCGCCCTAGTCGGCGCCTACATGCTCGCCGGCTCCCTGGCCGACCGCGGCCACACCGCGGGCTTCGCAGCCTACGAACACGACACCCGAGAGTTCGTGACCTTGAACCAGGAACAGGCCGGCGAGGGCGGTGCCGCACTCTTCCCGACCACCGCCCAGGCCCTGAAGCAGCGCAACGACAGGCTGCGCGCTCTCAGCGACCTGCCCTCCCAGAAGGGACGACCGGCGCATTCGGCCCTCACCCTGCCCGACTTCGTGCCCCTGTCTCGCCGTTCTCAACGCTCAGGATGACACTCCGTAGCAAGAGGCGACCGCGGCGGCGCGACTGTGCAGGGAGGTGCGCAACCACTGCGGGGAGAGCGCTTCCGCGTCCGTGGTGAGCTGCCACAGCGCCCATTCGGCGTGCCGTGCGTCCTGGAAGGTCACCTCCAGCCGCAGCCGGCCGTCCGCGTCGGGTTCCTCGGCCCGGACGGCCAGTGCGGTACCCACCAGATCCTCCCGCCGCGCAGGGTTCACCCGTACCCGCACGGTGACTTGGTCGCCGTCGGACAGGAACTGAGCGCAGCGCTCCCGCCAGATCCGCTCCAGGTCGACCCGGTTTGGCCGCTGGGCCGGTTCGGGGAGTGCCTCGGCGGCCAGCACCCGCGACAAACGGTAGGTGCGGTCCGCGCCGGATCGCGTGGCCAGCAGGTAACCCCGGTCGCGCACCGTCACCAGGCCGATCGGGTCCACGGTGCGCCACCGCGGTGTCTGGTCCTTGGCCGCGTAATGGATGCGCAGCCTGTGGCCGGCGAGCACCGCGCGCCGGACCTCGATCATCGTGGTGTCGGGCAACTCGTCGGTGACCAGGCGGTGTGAAAGCAGGTCCGTCTCCGGGTCGACGAGCAATCGCCGGGCGGCATCGTTCGCGGTTTCCCGATGGCCTTCGGGCAGTGCGTCAACCACCTTGCGCATGGCCGCGGCGAGCGCGGAGCCGAGGCCGAACACCTGCTCACCGCGCCCCGATCCGGCCACCAGGAGCGCCAGGGCCTCGTCGTGGTTCAGTCCGGTGAGATCGGTCTGGAAATCGGGCAGCAACGCGAAACCGCCGCGCCGGCCGCGTTCGGAGTACACCGGGATACCGGCCGCGGACAGCGCCTCGATGTCGCGCAGCACGGTGCGGGTGGACACCTCCAGCTCGCGGGCCAGCGTGGCCGCGGTCAGCCGGCCGTGCCGGCGCAGCAGCAGGACCAGCGAGATCAACCGGTCGGCACGCATACGAGAACGTTAACGGAATGCATGACGAAGGGTGTCGTGTTTTCCGGGGAGGCTTGGCAGCGTGACGTCGAAGGCGGTGGCCACCGAGCCGACGTGCGTACGTGCTGCCGAGGAACCGAATGGAGCTGATGTGACGATGGAGCGGTCGACGGTCAACCCGTGGACTTGGTCGGTGGGGATGGGTTACAGCCAGGGCGAGATCGTCTCCGGGGACACCCGGACCCTGTACTGCTCCGGTCAGACCGCGATGAGTGGTGACGGCAAACCCCGGCACGCCGGTGACATGGCAGCGCAGTTGGCGCTGGCCCTCGACAACCTGGAGGCCGTTCTCGGCAAGGCGGGCATGTCCCTCGCGAACCTCGCCCGGCTCAACGTCTACACCACCGACGTCGACCGGCTCTTCGAGCACTACGGTGTGCTGGCGTCGCGGTTGGGTGCCGCCGGGGTGGCACCGACCACCACGATGCTCGGGGTGACACGGCTGGCGATCCCCGACCTGATAGTCGAGCTGGAGGGAACCGCCGTGGCGTGAGGCGACGTCGCCGCGTCCGCAGGGCAGTGACGGCGCCATGCCCGTCCGCGACGGGGCCGCCTCCGTCCGGAAGGCGGCCCCGTCGCGGGTCGGTCGGCTCGGTCCGGGTTCGGTTCGGCCGGGCATGCTTTTCCGCCGCTGGTCGCGCTCGTCGTCGGGCTGCGCCTCCTCCCACTCCCGGTGGTTTCCGAGCAGCCCCGGCTGCGGGCCCCGGCGGCGCTGCGGAACGCGGCCGGAGCCACGGGCCTGGCGGTGTGGCTCGCGGACGGCAGCCTCGACTTCATCGCGACGGCGGACACCATCGCCGGGCGCGCACCCCCGCTGGTCGTCAGCGGCGACCTGGACCATCCGGAACTGCGCGCCGACGCCGCGGACCTCGTCGCAGCCCCGGGGACTGGTCCGAACTGCTGTCGCCCGATCGGCGGGTTGATGCACTCCGCTCACGACGCGTGCGTCAAACGCGCCGCGGACGAGGGCCGTTGGCCTTCTGCCACACTGGACGGGTGATCATCAGACTCGGACGGGAGAGTGACGTTCCCGGCATCATCGGCCTCGCCGCTCAGGTGGAGCACTGGTTCGGCCCGATGGTGGACGAACCGGGTTTCCATCGCGCCGTCGAAGAACACATACGCCGCTCCATGGCCCTCGTCGCCCTCTCCGAGTCGGGCGACATCCTCGGAGGCCTGCTGTTCGGGATGGCCGCCCCGGTCCACCATGTGCGCTGGCTGGTGGTGGACCAGCGGGCGCGGGGCCAGGGCGCGGGCAGGGAACTGATGTCGCAGGCGGTGCGGCGGTTCGTCGAGGGCCCGGGAACCGTGGAGGTGGTGACCTTCGGGTCCGATCACCCCGGGGCTGTGGCAAGCGGCGCCCGTGCCTTCTGCGAGCGCCTGGGTTTCCGCCCCGCCGAGGCCACCGAGCCGGGCCCGGAGGGCGGCCCCCGCCAGGTCTACCGCCGCGACGTGCCGGGACCGCACGGCGTATGGCCCTGACCGGACGCAACGACGACGTGCGGTCAGGCCCTGGCCTTGGACCCGGGGTGAGTCGCGTCTCATCCGGATGCGGCGGCTTGTCTATGCACCAAGTTGCATAGAGGGTCGGGGCATGGCCCTCGAACACGCGATTCTCGTCTCGCTGCTGGAGAAGCCGGGCTCGGGCTACGAACTGGCACGCCGGTTCGAACGGTCCATCGGATACTTCTGGACCGCGACACACCAGCAGATCTACCGCGTCCTACGGCGCATGGAGGGCGACGGTCTGCTGGACGTCCGCGAGGTGCCGCAGCGGAGTCGGCCGGACAAGAAGGAGTACTCCGTCGCGGCGCCCGGCCGCGTGGCGCTCTCCGCATGGCTGCACGAACCGGTCGAACCGGAGAGCATCCGGCACGAGCTGGCAGTGAAGATCCGGGGCGCGGCGTTCGACGACCCGGCGACACTGATCTCCGAGGTCGAGCGCCATCGGAAGGAACACGACGACCGCCTCAGGCGCTACCTCGCCGGAGAGCGGCGTGACTTCACCGGCCCCGGGGCGCCGCGGCCGCTGGACACCGGCCAAGAACTCCAGCACGTCGTCCTGCGCGGAGGCATCGCGTACGAGCGGATGACGATCGCCTGGCTCGACGACGTCCTCGACACCCTCCACAGGCTCCGCGCCGCACGGTCCACCTGACCACACGGTGCCCGTCCGGCACCGGCCGCGCGCGCCCGCCACTCATCTCCCTGCGGACCGGCTCCCGGCTCACTCCGGATCCCTCCTCTCCGCGGCTCCTCCCCGTCCGACCCGATCCCCGGAAGGCACACTTCATGGCTGACCAGCTCCTGTTCAACCCGCGCACGTACGACCCGGCGCACTTCGACCCGGAGACGCGCAGGCTGCTGCGCGCCACGGTCGACTGGTTCGAGGCGCGTGGCAAGCGCAGGCTGATCGAGGACTATCGCTCGCGCGTATGGCTGGAGGACTTCCTCGCCTTCGCCGCCAAGGAGGACCTGTTCGCCACCTTCCTGACGCCGGCAGCGGACGGCGACCGTCCGGACCAACGCTGGGACACCGCCCGTATCGCGGCCCTCAATGAGATCCTCGGGTTCTACGGCCTCGACTACTGGTACGCCTGGCAGGTCACCATCCTCGGTCTCGGTCCGGTCTGGCAGAGTGACAACGCCGCCGCACGTGCCCGAGCCGCCGAACTCCTCTCCCACGGCGAGGTATTCGCGTTCGGCCTGTCCGAGAAGAGTCACGGCGCCGACATCTACGCCACGGACATGCTGCTGGAATCCGACGGCAAGGGCGGATTCCGCGCGACCGGCTCCAAGTACTACATCGGCAACGGCAACGCCGCCGGGCTGGTCTCGGTCTTCGGCCGCCGCACCGACATCGAGGGACCGGACGGCTATGTCTTCTTCGCCGCCGACAGCCGCCACCCCGCGTACCACCTGGTGAAGAACGTCGTCGACTCCTCCAAGTACGTCAGCGAGTTCCGGCTCGAGAACTACCCGGTCGGCCCCGAGGACGTACTGCACACCGGACGTGCCGCCTTCGACGCCGCCCTGAACACCGTCAACGTCGGCAAGTTCAACCTCTGCACCGCCTCGATCGGCATCTGCGAGCACGCCATGTACGAGGCCGTCACCCACGCCCACAACCGCGTCCTGTACGGCCGCCCCGTCACCGCGTTCCCGCACGTTCGGCGGGAACTGATCGACGCGTACGTACGCCTCGTCGGCATGAAGTCGTTCAGCGACCGCGCCGTCGACTACTTCCGTTCCGCCGGCCCGGACGACCGCCGCTATCTGCTGTTCAACCCGATGACCAAGATGAAGGTCACCACCGAGGGCGAGAAGGTCGTCGACCTGATGTGGGACGTCATCGCGGCCAAGGGCTTCGAGAAGGACAACTACTTCGCCCAGGCCGCGATCGAGATCCGGGGCCTGCCGAAGCTCGAGGGCACGGTGCACGTCAACCTCGCGCTGATCCTGAAGTTCATGCGCAACCACCTGCTCGACCCGGTCGACCACCCGCGGGTGCCGACTCGCCTCGACGCGGCCGACGACGCCTTCCTCTTCCGGCAGGGCCCGGCCCGGGGGCTGGGCTCCATCCGCTTCCACGACTGGCGCGCCGCCTTCGACGCCTACGGGGACCTGCCCAACGTGGCCCGGTTCCGCGAGCAGGCCGACGCTCTGTGCGCCTTCGTCACCACGGCGGCTCCCGACGAGCGGCAGAGCCGCGACCTGGACCTTCTGCTCGCTGTCGGTCAGTTGTTCGCCCTCGTGGTGCACGGTCAGCTGATCCTCGAGCAGGCCGAGCTGACCGACCTCGATCGAGACGTGCTCGACGAGCTGTTCTCCGTTCTCGTCCGGGACTTCTCCGGCCACGCGGTCGACCTCCACGGAAAGGACTCCGCCACGGAGCGGCAGCAGAGCTGGGCCCTCGGTGCCATTCGCCGCCCGGTCGTGGACGAGGCCCGCTCGGCTCGCGTGTGGGAGCGTGTCGAGGCGCTTTCGGGCGCCTACGAGATGGCTCCGTAGGCGGCACCCGGCCCCGGTTCCGGCGGCGCGCCCGGCCCGGTGCGCCGCCGTCCTCGGGCGGAGAGGCGTCGCGGGCCGGGCGGCTCGGCAACAGGACAGAGACGCCGTTCTAGTGGAGCCGCCCGAGCGCTCCCCGTAGCCGCCGGGCGTCGCGCAGCCGCTGCTCGTACGTGGCGCCCAGGGAAAGGAGCACCACACCGGCGAGCGCCGGAGGCACCCAACGGGGGAGCACCCCGACGACCTGGGCGATGTACGGCTCGAGTTCGTGCAACGCCACCAGTGCGAGCACGCTCCCGCCGAGGACCAGCGGCGCCTGGAGCCGGTGGCGGGCGCCCATCAGCGTCACGGCCAGCGCCGCCGTGCCGAGCAGGAGAGGCCGCAGCCAGTGCGGATCGCCCCACGCGACGAGCAGGCTGGGCAGCAGCGTGACGGCCAGCCCGGCACCGTACGCCGACCAGGAGGCGACCGCCGGGTCGCCGCGTCGGCGAAGGAACCCGACGACCAGCGCGGGCACGGTCACCGGCAGCGTGTAGGCCTCCGGCGTGGTGATCACCCAGGCCGTCAGACGCGTCCAGGCGGCCAGCAGGAACAGTGCGGCCGCCACATGACCCGCCCGCCGCCGATCCGGCCGCAGCGCGGTCCCGGCCGCGACGACCCCGCCGAGCGAGAGCACCAGGGCCAGCATCGGCGGATCCGTCACCGCGAGCGCGAGCGCGAGCAGCCCCGCGGCCGCGCCCGTCCCCTCGACCGGCACGGTGGTGGGCGAGCCTGCCGAACGCGCCGCGATCAGGGCCGCGACGACGGGCACGACGAGGACCAGCAGCGCGGTGTGCGCCGGCTGCCAGCCGGCGGACACGCCGGTAGCGCAGGCCAGAGCCGTGGCGTACCCGAGGGCGGCGGGCGCCGTGAACGGGCCGAGCCCCGGGCGGATGCTCACGGCGCCGAAGAGGGCCGTCAGGACCAGGAGCACGACGATCGTCGCCGGCTCGGAGGCCAGTGAGAGGAAGGCCAGGTCGACCGAGGTGACGAGGGCCAGCAGAACGGCCGTGAGGGCCGAGGGGGACACCCCGGCCGCGTCGCGGCCGGCCCGCTCCGCGAAGCCCAGCGCGACCACGACCACGGTGCCCTGGGCCACCAGCCCCGCACCATAGGGCAGGTCGAGCACGGCAGGGAGCACGAACACCGCTGCCCACCCCAGGACGAGGGCCCCCACCCCGGTCGCCGGTCGCCGGATCGCGCGGCGCTCGGCCGCGAACAGCACACCGGCCACGACGGCGAGAACCAGCGGCACGGTGCTCGCGTACGGAGGCCAGGGCACGTCCGAGAAGACGGCGTCCCGGACGTTGCCCGGAGCGCCGGACCAAGGCCGCCCGGCACGGGCCACCGGACCGAGAAGCGTCCCGGCCAGCAGCGGCACCGTCCACAGCACCGCGAGCCCCTGGACGACCAGCGACGCACGGACCAGGCCCTGACGCAGGGGCTCGGGGAGCGGCGTCCGGACGGCCACCAGCAGGGCGATCCCGAAGGCCAGGCACCCGGGCACCGTCCACTCGCCGGGTACCGAGGCGCGCAGCACCCCGCCCGCCCCGGCGACCACGCAGAGACCCGCGGCCAGGGCCGCGCCCGGGGCCACGCCCGGCGGGGCGAACCGGGCCGCGGTCAGGGCGATGGTCGCGGCGAGGACCAGGAGTGCCGCAGCCGGGGCGGCCGCCCCCGGGTCGGCCGCGTCCCAACAGAGCCATCCGGCCGACAGAACACCGCCGGCACCCGTACCGACCGCGCCGACGAGGGTGACGATCCGTACCGGCCCGAGTGCGGTCCGAAGGGTGACAGCGGTGCCGGCCGCGGCGGTCACCAGGAGAACAGCCGTGAGCGTGTGCGGGCCCGCGTCGACGGCGAGCGCCCACAGGAGGAGCGGCAGGTGCGCGGTCGCCGCGGCGAGGGGAAGGGGGAGCCGCAGCGCCGGGCGCCCGTCCTCGCGTGCTCGTCCCTGCTCCGCCGCGAAGCCCGAGGTCGGCGGCGGCAGGGGGGTTTTCGCGCCCGTCAGCACACCGTACGCGGTCCACACCCCGGCCAGGACGGCCGACGCGACAGCCGTGTACCCGAGGCCGCCCGTGCCGGCGAACGCCGCTTCGTGCAGCGCATAGGCGTCAAGCACGGTCAGGGCGATGCCCAGACCGGCCGCTGCCTCGGCGGTCGATCGCAGCCCTCGCCGCAGCAGCGCGCCGGGCGCGCCCAGCGCCGCGATGGTCACCGCGCCGAGTACCAGCGCCCGCCCGGTGCTCCCCATGTGGCCCCAGCTGACCAGTGTGAAGGCGATCGCGGCGATGGTCAGCAGGACTCCTCCGAGGACCAGCAGCACGTTCTGCACGCCGGACGCCGTGGCCTCCGGTCGGTGAGCGACGGCACCGGGATCGCCGGGCCGCGCCCACTGCACGGCACTTCCGCCCCGGGCGGGCTGCGGGGCGGAAGTGGCACGCAGCGTGTGAATCAGCCACTCGCGGCGTCGCATCAGGACGATGCGGCGGGCGTCGAGCTGTCGCAGCTCGGCGTCGAGCCAGCGCAGCTCCTCAGCCGGGGGAGGAAGGGGGGTCGTCATGCCTGAGAGTGTGGTCCCGGTCACTTGGCCGTACATGAGTGCGCGTACTCAGTCCGTACTCATGTCCCGTCGGCGTCGACGGAGGTTCGCGTCCGGTCGCGCGGCGGCGACGCGCAGTTCTTCGACGGGGATCAGCTGGGCGGATCGGCACGGAAGGCGATCATGGCGGTGTCGTCGCGGTCGTCGGAGAGGTTCTGCAGACGACGGAGCAGTTCGGCGAGCGGCTCGGCCCGATGGTACGTGGCAGCCCGCAAGAGGCGCTGCTGGCCGTCGTCGAGGGACGCGGAAGGAGTCTCGATGAGGCCGTCGGTGTAGTGCAGGAGGATGTCGCCGGGGGCGATGGTGTGGGCGTGTGTGGTGCGGGAGATGCCGGCGGCGACACACAACGGAGGATCCTCGTCGGTGCCGGTGAGGAAGTGGGGGTCTCCCCGGGCGGGGAGGAGGAGGGGTGGCGGGTGGCCGGCGTTGGACCAGGTCATCCTCCAGGTGCCGTCGGTACGCCGTCGCAGGTGGGTGTGGACGGCGGTGGTGAAGGAGGCGATGTTCAGCCCCTCGGCGGCGTCCTCCAGCATGGTCAGGACGGCCGCGGGCGTGCAGTCCGGGCCGTTGTTCCAGGCGAGGCCCCGGAGCATGCTGCGGAGCTGTCCCATGGTGGTGGCCGCGGTGAGGTCGTGGCCGGCGACGTCGCCGATGTCGAGGACGAGGGTGTCGTCGGCATAGATGATGGCGTCGTACCAGTCGCCGCCGATCTCGTTGGCGGAGCTGGCCGGCTGGTAGCAGGCTGCCAGGGCCGCGCCGGGCACGGTCGGCGGGCGGGTGAGGTGGGCGCGCTGGAGGCGCAGGGCGGTGCGACGGGCCTGCTGGAGATCGAGGGCTCGGTGGATGGGCCGCTGTGCGAGAAGGAAGACTCTGTGCAGCAGCTCGACGTCGGCGGGCCCGGGGACAGGGGTGTCCCCGTTGGTGCTGGCGGCGGCGTAGCCGAGGACGATGTCGTCGACGACCAGGGGGATGAGCGTCAGACTGGTGGCGTCCGCGGCGGTCAGCCACCGTTCGGTGACCGTGGGGACGAGCCCGGATGGCACCTGCCCGCCCGCCGGCAGACGGAAGGTGCGTGGGGTGCGGCTCTCCAGCACCTTCCGCACGGTGTCGGTGACGGTGACGCGCTGGTCCCTCAGGGCGGGCCGGGCCGGCAGGCCTGGGCGAGTAGCGGACGCGACCCGCCGGGCCGTGACGGCCGCGTTCTCCGGCAGTGGCCATTCCTCGTGGGACAACAGCAGAATCACACAGGAGTCGGTGAGTTCGGGCACGATCACCTTCACCAGTGCGGCGAAGGCCTCGTCCAGACTCCCGCCGGCCTCCTCCGCGACCTGCGCGAGAAGGCGCTCACGCAGCGCGGCACCCCAGGTGTCCTCGACATCGGCGGTGGCGGCGACCCACTCCTCGGCGCGGCCGTCACGCAGGATGGGCACGCACCGCGTGGACAGGTGACGGTAGGAGCCGTCGGCGGCCCGGACCCGGAAGGTGCTCTCGAAGATGCCCGGCGGATACCGGGTGGCGGCAGAGCGCCAAGCCTGCTTGAGTCCGTCGCGGTCACGGGGATGGATGTAGGCGTCCCAGTGCTCGTCCATCCACCCGTGCCAGGGAGCTCCGGTCAGTGCCTGCCAGCCGGGGACGATCTCTTCCGCGGAACCGTCCGCACGCAGCACCCAGACCATTTGCGATACCGCCGACACCAACGCCTCGTAGCGCTCGAGTGCCAGGGTCTCGGCCGTGGTGTCGAGCGCGACGACCATGGCGCCGGGACCGTTGGGCGTGGTGACGGGCGTGCAGGAGTAGACGAAGTACCGGGCCTGGTCCGAGGCGCCGGGGTCGGGCCGACGTGAGTCGGGGAGCCGCTGAGGCCGCCCAGTGGCCACCACGTCGTCCAGCACGTTCCGGAACTGCTCGGCGTCCGGCTCGGGGAAGGCCTCCCGCGCCGGCAGTCCGAGAGGCCGGGCCCCGAGCATCTTGCAACACGCCACGTTCTGGTAGACCAGGCGGTGCTCGGGGCCCGCGAACAACGCGACCGCCGCCACTGTCTCGTCGAACAGCTTCGGATCGAGCGACCTCGCCGGACTCACCACCAGCCCCCGGCGCCACGCGCCTGCCAGGTGTTCGGCCGGCCCGGACTCCGCCACGCGAGCACCATCACCTCGAACCTCTTCCCACTGTCGGCACCGACCCCCTCGCCCCCTCTCCATTCTCCCGACGTACGCGACCTGTGCCATGCCGACCGTGACCTTTGGGGCCCACATGGTGGTGAGGCGCTCCGACGTCCGTGAGCAGACGGTCACCGAGACAGAAAACCGTTCACCCGTTTGGAGTGAAATCTGTCGTGGCTGATGTAGACATACGGCTGTCGATGGGGTTAGGGTCCTACTGTAGCCAGGAAGTCAGTGAGGCGCGGCAGAGACGAACTGCCCGCATGCAGGACAGTGGTTCGGCACGGTGGTGGAGTGGCGTGGGCCAGAGGTTCCCAGGGTCCCGCCGCTGGCTGCCGGGCCAGGCGGCTTACCAGGGCCGCCGGCAGTACGCAGTACCAGCAGTACCAAGAGGTGCATCAGTAAGGAAGAGAGAAGGAGGCGGACGCCATCAGGATCGCCCGGGCGAGAAGGGTTCTCCCGGGTACCGCAGGCCCCGGAACGGAAGGTGGTCCCACGGTCACGCATCCGCGATCCCTTGACCGCCCGCCCCTCGACGAGGGACGGCGCGGAAACAGAAGGCTGGCAGTGCAGTAAGCCGGCAGATGGTGTTGCAAATCCCTCGGGGCCTTGGTGCCGTACGGCACCAAGGCCCCTCGACGCGTTCCCCGATCAGAGGTGCCAGTGACCGCAGACAATCCGCTCAACCGTATCGACGACGACGACTACCCCGCCTACACCATGGGACGAGCAGCCGAGATGCTCGGCACGACCCCCGCCTTCCTGCGGGCCATCGGCGAGGCCCGGCTGATCACGCCCCTGCGTTCCGACGGCGGTCACCGCCGCTACTCCCGTTACCAGCTGCGCGTCGCCGCCCGCGCCCGCGAGCTGGTCGACCAGGGCACCTCCGTCGAAGCCGCCTGCCGCATCGTCATCCTCGAAGACCAACTCGAAGAGGCCCGGCGCATCAACGAGGAACTGCGACGACGTCCCGCCGACCGCTCCGACAAGGCCGACGCCTGACCTGGCCCGCTCAAGCGGGACACCGGTCGACAGCGACAGGGCCTGCGTAGGCGTAACCCCGCCGGGCGGGTGGCGACGTCCTTCATCGGCAAGGACCGGTGCCACCGGCGGGCGACTGGGTCTTGGGGGGTGTCGTCTGGATCTTCCCGTGGGTCAGACCGGCAAGGGGGCGCCGAGCGCCGCGGAAGCCCGCTGGAGCGGATCGACGTTCCGCGCGGTTGTGGTCTTGGGGAGGACGCGGCACGTGAAGCCGAGCCGGGCCATGGCCCTGAGGACTTCGTCGCCGCTGAAGTCGCGGCGGTCCTGGCGGGTGACGACCTGGCCGACCTGCTTGGTGGGGTAGTGGCGGCGCCCGATGATCACGGAGTCGCCGGTGACCGGCTCGGGCTTGACGCCCTTCATCGACTCCAGCACGCCACCCTTGGTGAGCTCGAACGGAAAGCGGGCGATGACACAGCGCATGATGCCTCACAACAAGTAGGGGGGGAGGGGAGCCGGCGTGGTGAGGCGGATCAGCGGGAGAGGGCGAGGACGCCGAGGGCATTGCCGTGTTCGTCGACCACCGGCAGGGCCCGGAGCCGCCGATGGTGCATCGCGTGCTCGGCTTCGGCCACAGTGGTCAGTGGCGAGGTGAAGGGCCCGTCACTGACGGTGATGTCGCGCAGGCGGACCCGGTCCGTGTATCCGGAACTGTCTCGCACGGCGGTGAGCCGGGCCCGGGTGACCAGGTCGGTGTACTGGCCGTCCCCGTCACAGACTACGAGGTGCCCCGTGCGTGCGGCGGCCATGACGGACAGCGCCACCTCGACGGTCATGTCGTCCCAGACCTGGGGACCGGCCGCCTGCATGGCATCGGCAACCGTCCTGGGCACGGGGTAGGTGGTCGTTGAACGGGGATGCGTCTGGACCGGCGTCAAAGGTTCCTCCTGCAGAGATGGGCGGCTTTCCGATCGGGACGTTCTAGGCTGCCGCGGCGATGACGGAGCGCCGTGCGGCTGCGCGCCCGGTCACCGAAGCCGGACGGCGCCGGCCGCGTGAGGTGGCACCACGCTTCTTGGGGCGTTCGGTCACCGGTGCCGTGACGACGACAGGGACGCCGGAGGGGGCCTGGGCACCGGTGATGCGGTGCAGGGCCTCAGCGCCGGCGCGGACCTGGGTGGTCCGCGGGGCGATGCCGGCCGTTGCCATGAGGCGGGTCATGGCGCGGCGCTGGTGGGGAGTGACCAGGGTGACGACGCTGCCGGACTCGCCGGCTCGGGCGGTGCGGCCGCCGCGGTGGAGGTAGTCCTTGTGATCGGTCGGCGGGTCGACGTTGACGACCAGGTCGAGATTGTCGACGTGGATGCCGCGTGCCGCGACGTTGGTCGCCACCAGCACGTTGACGTGCCCGTTCTTGAACTGCGTCAGCGTACGGGTGCGCTGCGGCTGCGACTTGCCCCCGTGCAGGGCGGCGGCCCGTACCCCGCTGTTCAGGAGGTGCTCGGTGAGGCGGTCGACGGCGTGCTTGGTGTCCAGGAACATGAGCACCCGGCCGTCGCGTGCGGCGATCTCGGTGGTGGCCGCGTGCTTGTCGGCGCCGTGGACGTGCAGCACGTGGTGCTCCATCGTCGAGACCGCGCCGGCCGACGGATCGACGGAGTGCACGACGGGGTCGCTCAGGTAGCGGCGCACCAGCAGGTCGACGTTGCGGTCGAGAGTGGCGGAGAACAGCATGCGCTGGCCGTCGGGGCGTACCTGGTCGAGCAGTGCGGTGACCTGCGGCATGAAGCCCATGTCGGCCATCTGGTCCGCTTCGTCGAGGACGGTGACGCAGACTCGGTCCAGCCGGCAGTCGCCGCGCTCGATGAGGTCCTTGAGGCGCCCGGGGGTGGCGACGACGACCTCGACGCCGCCGCGCAGTGCGCTCGCCTGCCTGCCGATCGGCATTCCCCCCACGACCGTGGCCAGGCGCAGTTGCACCGACCGGGCGTACGGCGTGAGCGCGTCGGTGACCTGCTGTGCCAGCTCACGCGTCGGTACGAGGACCAGCCCCAGCGGCTGCCGGGCCTCGGCGCGTCGCCCAGCCGTACGGGCCAGCAGAGCCAGCCCGAAGGCCAGGGTCTTGCCGGAACCGGTGCGTCCCCGGCCGAGGACGTCGCGGCCTGCGAGCGAGTTCGGCAGGGTCGCGGCCTGGATCGGGAAGGGCACGGTGACGCCCTGCGAGCCGAGCGCGCCCAGCAGCTGTGCGGGCATGTCGAGTTCGGTGAAACTCGCCGCGGCGGGCAGTGCCGGGGTGACCGTCTCCGGGAGGGCGAACTCGCCCTGCACCGCGGCAGGCCGGCGGTTGCGTCCGTCGGAGCGCCTCGGGGCCGGGGAACCGAATCGGCTGCCGGTCTTCCCGGGGGCGGCGCTGCCGTTCCGAGTCCGGGAGAAGCGGTCGTTCGTGCGGGTGTGGTTGTTCATGCGGAGCCTTCCTCGATGCGGCTTATATCAAGGAATTCCCGCAGCAAGGTGCGCATGGAGAATTGCAAGAATAGGCCGAATGAAACAGAAATCCGTGTACGTGGATCCGCGGATTCCGTGGAGTCGTCCCGCAGGTCGGATTCACTGCGGTAATGAATGCAGCTGGGGCCCGCACCCCGAAGGATGCGGGCCCCAGCTACGAAGTGCGCGCCGGCCGGCGCGCCGGCGTCAGGCGAGAACGATGTTCTCGGCCGTCGGGCCCTTCTGGCCCTGCGCGATGTCGAAGTTCACCTTCTGGCCTTCGAGCAGCTCGCGGAAGCCCTGGGCGGCGATGTTCGAGTAGTGGGCGAACACATCGGCGCCGCCACCGTCCTGCTCGATGAAGCCGAATCCCTTTTCCGCGTTGAACCACTTCACGGTGCCAGTAGCCATGTCTGTCTCCTTCGGGGCAGTGCGTCGGCGTCCGCACTGCACGGACGCCGTGTCGCCGCGATGATCACCCCGCCCGGATAAGACCGGTGTCAAAAAGAGCTTCGCTCGGCACGGAGGCCGACTGGGAAGCGCTTGAAATTCGGGAACCACAACTGCAACTGAGAACGACAGTAGCACGTTGTGGCTGTCTGGGTACGTTGAATAACTCTGTTCTGGTCATTGCTGTAAGGAAACTGCCTGCACGTTCCGTAAAATCTTCGCCCCGCGGATGCAGATAACATGGTGCCGAGAACCCGTAGCCCGTGCATTCCTCACTCGAGTGGCACGTCCGGCGGCACCGCGCGGGTTTCGCGGTCGGGCCTCACCCGGAAGGCCGGTCGCAGGGGGGCGAAGACTCGCTCCCCCCCTGCAGGTCGGCGCGGTTTCGAACCCAGCTTCGAGCCTCCCGTGCCGAGGAGTGGGCCAGAACAGGTGGTGCGTGGTGCCGTTCGGGCTGGGCACGACGCCCAGGGGGAGTGGTCGAGGAGTTCGTCGGGCGCTCCCAGAGCCGCAGCCCGGACCCGAGCGGCACCGGCGAGGCCGGCTGACCGCCGCCAGATGGCAGGCGGACGCCCGCAATCGGCGGTCGGCCGCAGGGCCGCGCCCACCACGCCTGTCTCGCCGTCGCCGCTGAAGCCGGTCCGCCTGCGCACCTGAGGTCCCGTCGCACGCGGTCCCGGAGGACGGGAGCGGGCAGGACATATGAGCCACATTCACTTCGCCTGTTTTGAGTCTGTGACGCTCCGGTAACAACGGGTCCCGGTCCCACGGCGCCGCCCTGCCGCCGGCCACCCGGCACCACGGTCCCCGACATGAACAGCCAACGCGGGAACTCTCCACTCGGACGCGTCGGGGGAGTCCCGGCGCGTCACAGACGCCTTCCAGCCCGATCCCGCCAGTTCCGGGCCCGTGCCGAGCCGCAGAAAACGGCGTGTTGATGTCGCTCTGCCCCGGATGCGACCGGACCCCGTGCTTCTGGGGTGGGGGCCAGGGGCAGACGGCTGGAGGACTGGGGGACGAGCCCGGTCGTCCGCGATGACGACCGGTGAAGACAGGGGGTTGTCAGATGGTCCGCGTTCTCGTGGTGCACGACGCTGCGCTGCTGCGGTCGGCGCTGGTGCAACTGCTGCGGTCCGCCGACGGACTCGAGGTGTCGTCCATGCCGTCGCGCGGTGACGTGCCGGACGGCGACGACTTGCCCATGGACGTGTGCGTGGTCGACGGGGACTGTCTGGAAGGATCTCCGGACGAGGTCGGCCGAGCGCCCTTCTGGAGCCTGTGCGAGGCGCGGCTGGTCGTCCTCGCGGCGCCGGGGCGGGCGGGGCTGCTGCGCAGGGCCTTCGACGCGGGAGTGCTCGGGTTCGTGGACAAGGACGCCTCCGCACAGCGGCTGATCGCCGCGGTGCACACGGTCGCCAAGGGGGAACGCTTCCTCGACGAGAGACTCACCGTCGCACTGCTGCGGGCATCGGAGATGCCGCTGACGGCTCGTGAACTGGGCGTCCTGTTCGAAGCCTCACTGGGCTCCTCCGTCGCCGAGATCGCCGTGGGCCTGCACTTGTCCCGGGGGACCGTGCGCAACTACCTGGCCAGCGCCGTCCGGAAGGTCGGGGCCCGCAACCGCGTGGACGCGATCCGCATCGTACGGAACTCCGGCTGGCTGTGACGTGGGCGAAGGACGCGCCGTGCGGGTCCCGCTCGCACCGCGCGTCCTCAGGCGCGGCCCCAGTGCCCCACCAGGTCGCGGTAGAGGGGCGACGTCCCGAGCAGTTCCCGGTGGGTGCCGTGGGCCGCCCGGACGCCGTCCAGTACCAGGACCCGGTCGGCCCGGACCGCGGAGGACATGCGGTGGGCCACGACGAGCAGCGTTCCGGGGCGTCGGGCGAGCGCCTCCTCGGCGCGTGCCTCGGACGCCGCGTCCAGATGGCAGGTCGCCTCGTCGAGCAGAAGCAGCCGGGCGGTGGACAGATGCGCGCGCGCCAGCACGATCAGTTGACGCTCACCCTGCGACAGGGCGTCCGGCCGCAACCGTGCGTCGAGCCCGCCCAGCCGCTCGACGAGGGGTGCGGCACCGAGCTCCAGGACGGTTGCCTCGATGTCGGCCGCAGAGGCGTCGGGCCGCAGATAGGCGAGGTTGTCCCGGACCGTTCCGGTGAACACGTACGCCTGCTGGGGCACCAGTACGCGCAGCGCGGCGAGTTCCGCCGGGGACCGGCCGGTGACCGACCTGCCCGCCACCCGTACGGCACCGCTCTGCGGAGCGCACAGGCCCGCGACGAGGCGGGTCAGGGTCGACTTGCCGATGCCGCTGGGACCGACGACGGCCACGTGCTCGCCGTCCTCCACGCGCAGGTCCAGCGCGTCGAGGACCGGCTCCGCCCGAGCGCCGTACCGTACGGTCACCGAGCGCAACTGCACCGCGGGGGCCGGCCCCGATCGAGCCGGAGGCGGCGGGGAGGGCAAGTCCGGCTGCCGTGCGGGCGGCGGCGCGCCCGCGAGGCCGGGATTCCCCTCCAGGTCCGTGAATCGCTCCAGGACGACGAAGAGCCGGCTTCCCGCGGCGCCGAGCGCGGTCATGAGGGTGTGCAGCGCGGGCAGCAACGCCTGGGCGAGGTAGGCGAACGCCCCCAACAGGGCACCGGTCGTGACGCCTTGCGCGCGCAGCCACGGCACGGCGACCAGCAGAAGCAGCACGGGCAGCTGCGCCGCGACCCCGAGGGCCAGGGTGCGTACCGCGGCCCAGCGGGCGAGGGCACGGGACGTGTCCGCGGCGTGTGCGACCAGCCGTGCTCCGGTCCGCGACGTGTCCGGCTGCGTACCGCAGGCGGTGATGTCGCGCAGCGCCCTGCGAGCGCGCGCGGCGTGGTCGCCCAGAGCCTCGTCCGCGGCGAGAGCCCGCCGCTGAGCCGCCGCCATCGGCCGCAGCGTCAGCAGGAACAGGGCCAGGCCCCCGGCGAGGGGCGGGACGACGACCGGCAGGAGAGCCGGATGCAGTGAGAACAGCCCGATCAGAGCTCCGGCCGCGGTGAAGACGAAGGAGCGCAGGGTCAGCACGAGCCCGGCGAAGCTGTCCCGCACGATCTCCACCTGGTTGGTGAGCCGTGAGACGGCCGCGC
This sequence comes from Streptomyces sp. NPDC028991, assembly GCF_055564775.1. NCBI lineage: Bacteria > Bacillati > Actinomycetota > Actinomycetes > Kitasatosporales > Streptomycetaceae > Streptomyces > Streptomyces sp. NPDC028991. The sequence continues at coordinate 225,360 of NZ_JBVHVP010000012.1, forward strand.
GGTCCACCGCGCCGGGCCGGGACAGGGCGCGGGCCATGGACTGGTCCACCGCCCGGCGTACGAGACGGTCGCGCAGCGGTTCCGTCAGCCCGGACAGCTGGGTGAAGACCCCTCTGATCACCGGCGCCCCCAGGACCACCGCGCAGGCCGAGACCGCCAGCCAACCGAGGCCCGTCAGGGTGTCACCGGCCAGGAACCCCCGGTCGAGGGCCTGGGCGACGCCGTAGCCCACCAGGAAGGTCTGGACCGACTCGGCCACCGACCATGCCCCCAGCCGCGCGAGGACTCCCTTGCGTTCGGCGAGGAAACGACGGGCGGGCGGCCCGAGTCGTCGCCCGGCCCCCGCTCCGTCGCGGGGGTTCACCGCGCGCCGTCCGGCGGTGGCTGTCATGAACGTACCTCCCCAGGCCGCGGGCCGGCCCGCTCGTGACCGCCTCCGTCAGCGCCGATCTCCCCGGCCGGCGCCCCGGCGCTCTCCTCCCGGGTACCGAACACCGCCCGGTAAGCGGCATCCCGCCACAGTCGCCGATGGGTGTCGACCGCCCGGACCCTGCCTCGCTCCAGCCAGATCACCAGATCGGCCCGTGCCGCCACCGACGGGCGGTGCGCCACGACCAGCCGGGTGGCTGCCGAGGGTGAGCGCCGCTGCGCCTGCTCCACCGCGTGTTCCGTGGCGGTGTCGAGGCTGGAGGTCGCGTCGTCCATGACCAGCAGTCGTCCCGCGTGGGCGAAGGCCCGTGCCAGCCCGAGGCGCTGGTACTCCCCGCCGGACAGCGGCGCGTCGGCGAGCGGTGTGTCGTACGCCCGCGGCAACCGGTCGACGAAGGAGTCGGCACCGGCGAGGCGCACGGCCGACCGGACCTCGTGGGGCGACACGGCGCGCGGACCGGCGGCCACCGCCTCCGCCACCGTGCGGTCGCCCAGTTCCGGGCGCGCGAAGGCGAAGCCGACCTCGGCGCGCAGACACGGCCGGGTCAGCAGTCCGAGAGGCGTTCCGTCCAGGAGAACCTGCCCCCGATCGGGGTCGGTCAGCCGGCCGGCCACAGCGGCCAGGACGGACTTGCCGGCGCCGCTGCGGCCCACGACCGCGGCGGTCCGGCCACCCGGCACCGTCACCCGGTCCGCCCGCAGGACTTCCGTACCGCCCCGGAAGACCCGTACCCCGCGCAATTCGAGAGTCCCCGGGCCTCCTGGGGAGAGGGTCCGGGTTCCGTAGGGCAGGGCCGGCAGCTCCTCCAGTTCCCTGGTGCGTTTCCGCGCCGAGCGGCCCCGGGCCACCGCGCCCACCAGCGTGGCCGCACCACCGATTCCGGCGGCCAGTTGCGCGTAGCGGAACACCGCCAGCAGCTCACCGGTGCTGAGCGCGCCCGCGCCGAGCCGGATGCCGCCCACGGCGGTGGCGGCCACGGTCAGCAGCGGGACGAGGACCCCGCCGGTGGCCAACGCCCGCCCGTGCAGACGCCACATGCGCTCACCGAGAGTGCCGAGTTCGGCCAGCGGGCGGAGTACGCGGTCGCGTTCCCGGGCGGCGGTCCCGGCGGCCGCGACGGTTTCCGCGCCCTCCAAGGTCTCCAGCAGCCGGGAGGCGATGTCCGACTGGACCCGCTGATAGGCCCCGACCGACACCCCCGTGTCCCGTGCGAAGGCCCGCAGAACCAGTGCGAGGGCCGGCAGACCGACGAGGACGCAGGCGGCGACCCACACGTCGACGACGGCCAGCGCGACGAGGGCGCCGGCCGGAGTGATGAGCGAGGCCGCGAGCGCGGCCCTGGCCCCGGGAGCGGCGCCCGCGTCCGAGGCGTTGAGGGTCAGCCGGGTCGCGACGTCCCCGGAGGAGTGCGCGCGGGCCGTGTCCGGTACGGCGTGCAGAAGCCCCCGCAGCGCACGGGAGCGGATGGCGGCGGTCCAGTCTGCGGTGCACCGGCCGGTGAGGAACGCGGTCAGACCGTCGAGCAGGATCTCGCCGACGAGCAGTGCGACGCCGGCCGCCAGCCAGAGACCGGCGTCGCCCCCGCCCAGCAGCAGGTCGAGTGTGCGGCCGAGGACGAATGGCTGGGCTACCGAGGCGGCCGCCGCGGCCACCGAGGACCCCAGTACCAGAAGTTCCGGCACGCGCCCCGGATCGGGGCCGGGTGGATCGCCCACCGGAAGCGCCCGCCCCCGGACCGGAGTCCTTCCCACCGGTCTGCCCTTCCTCCTGGTCGGCGCCGCCCGCGACGGCGTGGCACGGTACCGGGGGGGGGGGGGGGGGGGGGGGGGGGGGGGGGGGGGGGGGGGGGGGGGGGGGGGGGGGGGGGGGGGGGGGGGGGGGGGGGGGGGGGGGGGGAGG
>NZ_JBVHVP010000013.1:0-23887 GCF_055564775.1 Streptomyces sp. NPDC028991
TCGCCCAAAACCTCCGGAACAAACCCCGCTACCTCCGCCACGCACTCACCCGCGAACAACTCGCCGTCCAGTCCTTCCAGACCGACGACGCCCACCAATTCCACACCCACCTCCCCCACGTCCCCATCGGCATCCTCGACGCCGACCGCCCCACCGACACCGAACTCCTCCAGCTCAGCACCTGGGCCGACCAGATCAACCCCCAGCACACCGTCACCGACCAAGCCCTCGTCGACCGCATCCACGAACTCGGCATGGACACCAACGTCTGGACCGTCGACGAACCCGGCGCCATGCGCAAAATGACCGGCCTCGGCGTCGACGGCATCATCACCGACTACCCCCAGTCCCTCACCCAGCACTGACCGGGGCGCCCGGCAGTCACCGCGTTGACACACACCGCCATCGGGCGTTGACTACCAGTACGGCGCAGAGCCAGGCCGCTCCGGGGGACCCCGGTGATCCACGCAACCCAGGAAAGCGGCATTCGATGATGTACGACCAGACGCGCGCACAGCAGCCGTCGGACCAGCCCTCGCGTCGCCCCGAGCACCGCTCCGCGGCACCGGACGCGCTCCTGCCGTCGGACGAGCGGGACGCGGTCCTGCTGCGCCTGCGCCAGGCCATGAACACGTTCGCCGACACTCCGCGCCAAGCGCTGGAAGAGGCGGAGGGCGCCTTCGACGACGCCGCCGCCCATCTCCTGAACGCTCTCGCGGAGCGCCGCCGTGTCCTCCACGAGAGCTGGCAGGAACGGGACCCCGAGACTCAGGACGAAGAACTCCGGCTCGCGCTGCGGCAGTACCGGGAGCTCACCCAGCGGCTGCTGCGCGCCTAGGAGCAGGGTCCCGGGACGGCCCGGCCGGACGTGGGCCGGCGCCCGGCCTCGCCCGCCGGGCCAGTGCGGTCGGAACGGTTCGGACGAACTGCCGAACCACCGGCGCCACGCTACCCGCCACCACCAACGCCACGACACCCGCCACCGCGAGTGCCGTGGTGGCCGTGCGGATCCGCCGTACCTCCGGCCGGCGGGACAGCGGCCGGCGGGACAGCGGCCGGGCGATCACCGCCCCGGCGATGAGGAGCGTGAGGTACCGGGCGGGGCCGGTCACGTTCGAGCCGTCTCCGTCCCCGTGCCCAGGGGGAAGTGGCACAGGGCGGTGTGCGGCTCGGCCCCGTCGGGCGCGTCCCGGACGACGACCGGTGGTACCTCGGTCGCGCACCGGTCCTCGGCGCGCCAGCAGCGGGTGCGGAAGCGGCAGCCGGAGGGGATGTCGAAGGGAGAGGGGATCTCCCCCTGGAGCCGGATCTCCTGGTGGCGGTTGCCGCGGCCGGTGTTCAGGACGGGAGCCGCCGACATCAGCGCCGCCGTGTAGGGGTGCTGAGGGCGTTCGAAAACGTCCTCCGTCTCGCCGTGTTCGACGACCTTGCCCAGGTACATCACCGTCACGCGGTCGGAGACGTGGCGCACCACGGACAGGTCGTGGGAGATGAAGACGTAGGTGACGCCGAGACGCGTACGCAGGTCGGAGAGGACGTTGAGTACCTGCGCCTGGACCGACAGGTCGAGGGCGGACACGGGCTCGTCGCACACGATGAGGTCGGGATCCAGCGCCAGCGCGCGGGCGATGCCGATGCGCTGGCGCTGCCCGCCGGAGAACTCGTTGGGGTAGCGGTGGGCGTCGCTCTCCCGCAGACCGACCAGGTTCAGCAGTTCACGGGTCCGCTTCTCGCGGGCCTTCACGCCCGGCACGACGGCCCGGTGGGTCCGCCAGGGCTCGCCGATCAGGTCGGCGGCCGACATGCGCGCGTTGAGCGAGGCGAAGGGGTCCTGGAAGACCATCTGCACCCGGCGGCGCCAGGCCAGCAGTTCCTTGCCGCGCAGGGCGAAGGGGTCGGTACCGTCGAACCGCACGGTGCCCGCGTCCGGACGCTCCAGCCCGAGCAGCACCCGGGCCAGGGTGGACTTGCCGCAGCCCGACTCGCCGACGAGCCCGAGGGTCTGGCCGCGGCCGACCTGTAGGTGCACCCCGTCCAGTGCGGTGAGGCGGCGCCGGGCGCTGCCGAAGGTCTTGGTGACGCCCCGGACCTCCAGCAGCGGCGGGTGCTCCCGCGTACCGTCCGGACGGGGCCCGGGGGTGGCGGTGGTGGCGCGGGACTCAGACACGGTCGAGCTCCTCGGAAAAGTGGCAGGCGGCGAAACGGCCGTCGCCCGACGCACGCAGGGCCGGCCGCTCCCGGACGCAGCGCTCGCGCACCAGCGGGCAGCGGGCCTGGAAGACGCAGCCTGGCGGCACCGCGCTCAGCTCGGGAGGGCTCCCGGGGACGGCCGGCAGCGGGCGTCCGCGCACGCTGCCCTCCGGTACCGAGTCGAGCAGTCCCCGGGTGTAGGGGTGGCGGGGCGCGGAGAAGACGTCGTGCACCGGGCCGTTCTCGACGACCGTCCCGGCGTACATCACGACCACTTCGTCGGCGCGCTGGGCGACCACGGCCAGGTCGTGGGTGATCAGGACGACGGCCATGTCCCGTTCGTCCTGAAGGTCCCGCAGCAGGCGCATGATCTGCGCCTGCACGGTCACGTCGAGGGCGGTGGTGGGTTCGTCGGCGATGAGCACGTCGGGAGCGAGGGCGACGGCCATGGCGATGAGCAGGCGCTGTCGCATGCCGCCGGAGAACTGGTGCGGGTAGGACCGGGCTCGCTGCCTCGGCTCGGGGATGCCCACCCGCGTCATCAGCTCGATCGCCTTCTCCCGGGCCTGGCGCCGGGAGAGTCCGCGGTGGATGCGGAAGGGTTCGCCGATCTGTCTGCCCACCGGCTGCACGGGGTTGAGGGCGGTCAGGGCGTCCTGGAAGACGATCGACAGAACGGGGCCGGCCAGCTTCCGGCGTTCCGCCGCACTCATGCGGAGGGTGTCGTCCCCCCTGACCCGGACGGCGCCGCCGGTCACCGCCGCCGCGGGGTCCAGCAGTCCGACCACGGACAGCGCGGTCATCGACTTGCCGCAGCCGGACTCGCCGAGGAGGGCGAGGGTGCGGCCGCGGTGGACGCTGAAACTGACGCCGTCGACGGCGCGTACCGTACCGGTGGGCGTGCTCAGGTCCACGCACAGTCCCTCGACGTCGAGGGCCGGGGTGCCGGACGGAGCGGGGCTGGTGGTGGTCGTCACGCGGTCATCTCCGGGGGTACGGCGGCCGGGGCGGTGCGCCGGCGCTTCCTGGGCAGTGTCAGGCGCCAGCGCTGAGCGGGGTCGGTGGCGATACGGGCCCAGGCGGCGAGCACCGTCGCGGACACCGTCGTGAGCACGATGGCGAGACCCGGCAGTACGGTGATCCACCACGCGGTCTGGAGGTACTGCCGCCCCTGGGCGACCATCAGACCCCAGCTGACGTCGGGGGGCTGGATGCCGATGCCCAGGAAGCTCAGTGAGGACTCGGTGAGCATCACGAAACAGAAGTCGAGGGTGGCGACCGTGAGCAGCGTCGGCAGGGCGATCGGCAGGATGTGCCGACAGATGATCATCCGGCCGGGTGTGCCGAAGGTCCGGGCCGCGTCGACGAACAGCCTGCTGCGCAGCTCCGCCGCCTCGGCCCGGGCGGTGCGCAGATACACCGGCACGCGGGTCACGGCCAGGATCAGTACGAGGTTCAGCGCGCTGGGCTGGAAGACGTAGAGCACGACCACCGCGATCAGCAGTGAGGGGAAGCTGAGGATCACGTCGGCGATCCGCAGGGCCACGCTCTCGCGGCGTCCTCCGTGGTAGCCGGCCCACAGACCGAGCGCCGAGCCGATCGCGAGGGAGCACAGCACGGCCGGGACGGCGACGGAGAGCGTCGTGCCCGCCGCCTCGATCAGCCGGGCCACCATGCTGCGTCCCAGGACGTCGGTGCCGAGCAGTCCGTACACCCCGTCGCTCAGGGACGGTGGCCGGAGTGAGGCGTCCAGGTCCTGGCGCTGTGCCCGGTCGCCGATGAACAGCCGGCCGAAGAGAGCCACCAGGGCGACCACGGTGAGGACGACGGCGCCCACGGCCGCTGCCCGGTCCCGGAGCAGCATCCTCCACCTGCTCGGCCGCGCATCGCGGGCGGCGGAGGCCGCGGCCTCGTCTGCCGCGGCCCGTTCTTCGCGGGGCATCGTGCTTCCTTCACTCATGCCGGCACCGCCTGACGTACTCGGGGGTCGGTCAGCGCGTGGCAGACGTCGACGAGGATGTTGAGCGCGAAGATCGTCACCGCGGTCAGGAGCACGGCCGCCTGGAGCACCGCGAAGTCGCGCTGGAGAATGGAGTCGATCATGAGCTTGCCGATGCCGGGCCAGCCGAAGATCGTTTCGACGATCACCGCGCCGTTGACCAGGCCCACCGTCAGGTCGCCCGCCACGGTCAGCACCGGGGTGACGGCGTTGCGCAGGGCGTGGCCGAAGATCACCCGCCGGGGCGTGGCGCCCTTGCCCCGGGCGATCTTGACGTAGGGCGCGGCCAGCGCGGTGACCATGCTGCCGCGGACCACCTGGACCAGCACGCCGAAGGGGCGGATGAGCAGGGTCGCGATGGGCAGCACCCATATCTCGGGGCCGCCGAGCGTGCCCGAGGTCGGCAGCAGTCCGAGCCCCACGCCGAAGACCAGCACGCCCATGATGGCGAACCAGAAGTCGGGGATACTGGCGGCCGTCATCGACAGCAGGCTGGCGATCCTGTCGATCAGGGAGTTGGGGCGGTAGGCGGCGAGGCTGCCGACCAGCACGGCTCCGGTGATCGCCAGCAGCATGGTGACGCCGGCGAGTTGAAGGGTGACGGGATAGGCGTCGATCACCATCGAGCCGGCCGGCTGGCCGGTCCGCAGGGAGGTCCCGAAGTCCAGACGGGCGGCGTCGACGAGGTAGTTCCACAACTGAGCGGGGATCGAGAGGTCGAAACCCTGCGCGGCGGAGAACTCGGCACGTTGCTCGGGAGTGGCGCTGAGCGGCAGGTAGAGGTCGACGGGATCGCCGGTCATCCGGGCCAGGAAGAACACGCCGAGGACCACGCAGATCAGGGGGACGGCGCTGGAGACCATGCGCTTGCGCAGGAAAGGGATCATGTCAGCGCTTCGCCCCCTTGGCCGGGCGGACCTCGGCCAGCCGCAGTTCGTCTCCGGTGGCGGAGTCCGGTTCGTAGTGGATCGACGGTGACAGGCCGAGCAGCCCGTTCATGTGGGCGAGGTGGGCGTACTGGACGACCGACTCGTTCTGCTCGGCGAGCAGGCCGGCGAAGGCTTGCTGCCGCTGGTGACCGGACAGCGCGCCCGCCTCGGCGATGCGCCGGTCCAGGGCTTCGGTGCCGAACGTGGACTGCGGGCCGTCGCTCAGCAGGTACTGGCTGGTGGTGAAGGCCGCGTCGCCGGCCTGGTTGCCGTGCATGATCAGCAGGGCGATGGGGCCGACGTCCTCGGGCAGCGGACGCAGTTGGTACTGGAGGTGAGTGGCGGTGTCGGCCATGCGGACGCGTACGTTCAGGCCGATCTGCCGCATCTGGTACTGCAGGGCCTCCGCCGTCTCCGACACTCCGGAGAACATGCCGTTGCGGGCGACGAGGGTGATCTGCCGGTCGGTGGGCACACCGTCGGCCCGGGCCTCCTTCACCAGGGCTCGGGCCCCGGCGACGTCCTGCCGGGGTGGTGCGATGCCGTCGCCGTGGCCCACCACTCCGGGCGGGACCAGTTGGCCCGCCGGTTCGGCGAGACCGCCGAGCAGGGCGTCGACGATGCCGTCGCGGTCCACGGCCAGGCCGATAGCCCGGCGCACCCGGATGTCGTCCAGGGGTGGCTCGCGGCCGTCCAGCCGCAGGGCGGTCGTCTCGTTGTTGGGGTAGGCGACCGTCGTGTCCTTCTCCGCCTCCATCGGGTCCAACGCGACGGCGATCTCCGCCTCGCCCTTGTCGATCATGGCGGCGCGTACGCCGGCGTCACCGCGCCAGACATAGCGGGCCCGGGCGAAGGCGGGAGCGTCGCCCCAGTAGTCGTCGAATCGGTCGAGGGTGATGGCCGCCCCGGTCTGCCAGGAGCGGACGGCATAGGGACCGGTGCCCACCGGGACGCGGACCTTGGCCTCGGTGTCGGTCGTGCGGGGCACGATCTCCACGAAGCTCAGGCGCAGCGGCAGGATGGGGTCGGGCTTCTCGGTGGTGACGGTCAGCCGGCCGTCGTTCACCGCTTCGACCGTCAGGTCGTCGTCGCCGAAGACGTAGCCCTCGACGTTGCAGGCGAGGCCGGAGTTGACCGCCCGGTCGATGGAGAAGGCGGCGTCCTTCGCGGTGAAGGGCGCGCCGTTCTGGAAGGTCACCCCGGAGCGGATGCCGAAGGTCCAGGTGCGGGGCCCGGTCTGCTTCCAGCCGGTCGCCAGCAGGGGGTGCAACTCACCGGACGCGGGATCCCGTTCGACCAGTGGTTCGGTGATGTTGGACCGGACGACGACACCGGTACCCGTCAGTGATGCCTCACAGGGTTCCAGGGTCGGCGGTTCCTGGGTGAGCACCACCCGCAGGGTGCGGCCGTCGGCCCGGCCGGTGTCGCCGCCGGCGCTGTTCGCCACGGCGCACCCACTGGACACGAGCACGGCACCCGCCAGCAGCATCGCGCTCGTCGTACGGGGCCGCCCTGGTGCGGCGCGCTGGGTGGATGAAACGGAGGACTTCATCGTCGCGTGTCTCCGGGGAAGTGCTGATGTGGCGCGTTCCGAGCACGGGGGGTATGGGGCCGACCACCCGAGCTGTCTACACCTGCGCATTCGGTCTGCATCTGTGAACGCCGAAGCTAAACCGGCTCGGTGACAGCGTCAAGACATGCGGAGGACCGGACATCTCCCGCACCGGATCCCGGCCGGATCCCGGCCGGATGCCGCCGCGAGCGTCCGAGGGCACCTCGCCCACCCCGGTACCGGAACGGCCGGCCCATTGACACCGCCGCCCACCCATGCTTACAACTGGGTGTCCACAAATGCGAACGTGAACTACATATGAGGATGGCGGGTATGGCGGGTACCTCCGAACGCGTCGCCGATGTCGCCGTGACCCCCGTGGCCTTCCGGGACCCTCCCTTTCTGAACTCCGTCGGCGTCCACGAGCCCTACGCGCTGCGCGCCGTGGTGGAGGTCACCACGGAGAGCGGCGTCAGCGGCATCGGCGAGACCTACGGCGGCACCCTGCTCCTGAAGCGGCTGCGCCGCACCGCCGCCGAACTGGCCGGCATGGAGGTCTGGAGCCTCAACGAACTGATCGCACGCACCACTCGGGCGCTCGGTACCGACACCGCGGGCGGTGACGGCATGGCCGCGATGGTGACCGGCAGCAACACCGTGGACCGCGGCCGGCTCTCGGCGATCTGCGAGACCTTCGGGCTCGGGCTGTCGATGCACGCCAACTCGCACCTGGGCATCAGCCTCGCCGCGATGACCCACCTGGCTGCGGCGACGCCCCGGCTGACCTACGCGTGTGACACCCACTGGCCCTGGAAACGCCCCGACGAGGACGTGGTGGAACCCGGCGCCGCTGCGGTTCGGCGAGGACGGTCTCGCCGTACCCACGGCTCCCGGGCTGGGCGTCGAGCTGGACCGGGAGGCACTCCCGCGCCTGCACCGGCAGTACCTCGACTGCGGACTGCGCGACCGTGACGACACGGGTTACATGCGCCGTTTCGACCCGTCCTTCCCGACCAAGACCCCTCGGTGGTGACCCGTCCGTGCGCATCATGCTCGATCACCGCATCCTGAGCCGGTTCCACGAGCGGCTCGAGGCGGCCACGGAGGGCCGCCACGTCTGGCTGGACACCTGCGCGTGGGACACGGCCCGGGTCTCCGCGGCCCTCCCCGACGCCGAGGTCTACATCGGCTCGAAGCTGCGGGCCGAGGACGCCCGGCGGGCCGTACGGCTACGGCTCGTCCACGTCGTCGGCGCCGGCTACGACGGCATTCCGCTGGACGCGCTCGCTCCCGGGGTCACGGTCGCCACCACCCACCACCACGGCCGTTCCATCGCCGAGCACGTGCTCATGTCCGTCCTGATGCTCTCCCGGGGTGTGCTGGGCGCCGACCGCGCACTGCGGGCCGGGCGGTGGCGCAGCGTGGCCGTCGACCCCGGACTCCCCTTCGGGACGACGCTGCCGGGCCGCCGGGTGGGGATCATCGGATTCGGCGAGACCGGCACCGAGGTCGCCCGGTTGTGCCAGGCGGTCGGCCTGCGGGTGCGCGCCGTGCGGCGCGACCCCTCGGCCCCGGTCCCCGCCGGCCTGCGGCCCGACTGGGTGGGTGGCGACGACCGGCTGCCCGAACTCCTCGCCGAGTCCGACATCGTGGTGGTCACGGTTCCGCTGAGCCCGGCCACCCGAGGGCTGATCGGACCGGCCGAGCTGGCGGCCATGGGGCCCGGGTCGCTGCTGGTCAACGTGGCGCGGGGGCCGGTGGTCCGGGAGGAGGCGCTCTACGAGGCACTCCGCTCGGGCGCGATCGGCGGCGCCGCCCTGGACGTGTGGTGGGCCGGACCACCGCAGGCGCCGAGCCGGCTGCCCTTCCACGAACTGCCCAACGTGGTGATGACTCCGCACCACTCGGGTCACACCACCGACACCTTCGCCGCGCGCGCGGCGGAGATCGCCGCCAACATCGGCCGTCTGGGACGCGGAGACCCGCTCGTCAACGTCGTCCGAGCCGGTGTTCACGAAGCCGTCGGCCACGGCGGCTCCGCACCCCGGTCCGCCGCCTCCTCAACAGATTAGGAAACCACTCGTGCTCGAAGGCGTTCTCTTCTTCCCCGTCACCCCGTTCACCGCAACCGGCGACACCGACCTCGACGCGCTGCGCCGGCACGTCGAGGCGGGCGTGGCCGCCGGACCGGGCGGAGTGTTCGTCGCCTGCGGCACCGGCGAGTTCCACGCCCTGGACCACGAGGAGTACGCCGCTGTCGTGCGTACCGCCGTCGAGGCGGCGGCCGGAGACGTCCCGGTGTACGCCGGGGTCGGCGGCGCGCTGGGACTCGCCCGGCGGTTCGCCCGGACCGCGGCCGAGGCCGGCGCGGACGGCCTGCTGCTCATGCCGCCCTACCTGGTCCAGTCGCCCCCCGAGGGACTCGTCGCCTACGCCCGCGCGGTCGGCCGGGAGACCGGGCTGCCGCTGATCGTGTACAGCCGGGCGAACGCCCGCTTCGACGAACGCTCGGCGGCGGAGGTGGCCCGGCTGCCCACCGTGGCCGGGTTCAAGGACGGCACCGGCGACCTCGACCTCGTCGCGCGCATCGTGCCCGCCGTGCACGAGGCACTGAGCGCGTCGGGCAAGGGCTTCCAGTTCTTCAACGGCATGCCCACGGCCGAGGCGAGCCAGCCGGCGTACCGGGCGCTGGGCGTCGAGCTGTACTCCTCGGCCGCCTTCGCCTTCGCGCCGGACATCTCCCTCACCTTCCACCGCGCCATCGAGGAAGGGGACCGGACGACGGTCGACGCGCTGCAGCGAGCCTTCTTCCACCCCCTGGTCCGGCTGCGCCAACGTGTGCCGGGGTACGCGGTGTCACTGGTGAAGGCGGGGGTGACCCTGGCGGGCATCGAGGCCGGACCGGTCCGCCCGCCGCTGACACCCCTCACCGAGCGGGAGACCGGGGAACTGGCGGACATCATCGCGGCGGGGCGGGCCGTGCTGGATCGGTCAGTCGCTCCGGGCTGAGTCGTTGGCACAGCGGAAGCCGAGGTTCCCGCAGGAGGAGTCCGGGGTGTCGGAGGAGCGGGCGGCGACGCGATGGCGGTTGCAGTAGGAGTCACGTCAACTGCTTCGTCGTCGACGGCCGTCCGGTCCATGCCGCCACGGGCACCACCCGGGTCCCGGGACTCGACGCCGCCGGACCGTGGAACGACGGCATCCTCGTGTGGACGGCCGGCCCGCGCGACGGGTCCCTAGGCACTCCTCGGCTTGCGGGCCGCCGGTTTGCGGGCCGCCGCCTTCTTCGCGGCCGTGCCCTTCGCGGTCGTGCCCTTCGCCGCGGTCTTCTTCTGTGCCGTGGACTTCTGCGCCGTGGATCCCTTCGCCGTGGAGTCCTTCGCCGTGGATCCCTTCGCCGTGGACTTCCGCGCCGTGGTCTTCCCGGCGGGCGCCTTCCCGGCCGTGGCCTTCTTCTTCGGCCCGGGGAGCTCGTGCACCTCGGCCCGCCCGTCGTCGCCCCGGGACTCCCTCGCCTGGGACACGGACTCCCGCAGGGCGGCCATCAGGTCCAGCACCTGCCCCGGCCGCTCCTCCCGCTCGGGTGCCGCCGGCGGCACCCTGTGCTCACGCTTCGCCTCGATCAGGTCCGCGACGGCATCCGTGTAGGTGTCCCGGAACTCGTCGCCCTCCAGGTCGTCGCGGGTCATCGTGTCCATCAGCGCGAGCGCCCCCGCGATCTCCTCCTCGGCCACCTCGACCGGAGGAGGGGTGAGCGAGGAGGGGTCTCGGACCTCGTCGGGCCAGCGCATGGCGTGCAGCACGATCGCCTCCTCCCGCACCCGCAGCAGGCCCAGCCGCTCCCGGCCCGACCAGGCGTACTTCGCCACCGCCACCTTCGACGACCGGGCCAGGGCCCGACGCAGCAGCTCGTACGGCTTCGCCGCGACCTGTCCGTCCGGCTGCAGGTAGTAGCCGTCGCCGATCCTGATCGGGTCCACGGACCCGAGCGGTACGAACGCCACGATCTCGATGGCCTTCGCGGTCGGCAGCGGCAGCTCCCGCAGGTCCTCGTCGGTGACGGGCACGATCTGCGTCCTGGTCAGCTCGTACCCCTTGCCGATCTCGTCGGGGCGCACCTCCCGGTCCTCGAGCTCGCAGACCTTGCGGGTCCGGATCCTTCCCTGGTCCGCCAGGTGGTACCGGTGGAACCGGATGCTGTGGTCCTCGGTGGCGCCGACCACATGGATCGGCACGGTCACCAGACCGAACGAGATGGCGCCGCTCCAGATCGACCGGGGCATGGACAGACCTCTCCACGGGAAGTCCCCGAGCAGGACCAGACTATGAGGGGCACGGCGGGCCCGCACGCGCGCCGGCGCCGACCGGGACCCGGGCCATCACATGCCATGACGGCAGGACGGGCGTAGGGTCCTCAATATGTGTGACGCTCGGTGTGGTCGGCGTCGAGCAGCCCTGCCGCAGCCGGACTTCTGATGGACACCGCGGTGGCCGCCGTGCTGCGCGAGAGCGGTGCGTTCGGAGGGCTGCTGTACGTGCTGCCGCCGGGCGAGAACGCCCTGTGGCAGGTTCTGGTGGCGGGCGTCCCCCAGGAGATCGCCGCCCCGTGGAGGCGCGTCGCGCTGACCGATCCGATGCCGGTGGCGGACGCCGTCCGCGAGCGGCGACTGGTCTGGGTCGGCGGCCGGGAGGAAATGGCGCGCCTGTATCCACGGCCGGCGCTGGTGCTGCCGTACGACTTCGCGCTGGCGGCCACCCCGCTCGCCTCGGGTACGACCGTCCGGGGAGGTCTGGTGCTGCTGTGGTCCGGTAGCCATTCGGCTCGGCTGAGCGCGTCCGAGCGCGAGGTCATCCAGGAGGGCTGCCGTCACCTGGGCGGGCTCCTTCAGCAGGCGGCGGACCACGGCGAGCCGTTGCTGCCCGAGGACCGGCCCCGGACCCTGCCGCCGCCGGCCGGCCGCACCCCCTCCCCCGCCGAGGCGACCGCGGTGTCGGCCTTCCTCGACCGCCTGCCGGGCGGTTCCTGCGCGCTGGACATGAACGGCCGGATCACCTTCATCACCCCGGCCGCGGCCGAGCTGGTCGGCGCCGGTCAGGCCGATCTGGTGGGCGCCCTGCCGTGGGAGGCGCTGCCGTGGATGGACGTCCCCCATGTCGAGGACCGGTACCGGGCCGCGCTGGTCAGCCGCCGGCCGCAGCACTTCACCGTCCTGCGTCCCCCGGATACCCGGCTGGCCTTCGATCTGTACCCGGACGCCACCGGTATCAGCGTCCGCATCACGCGCGGCGGCCCGGCCGAGGAGGCTCCCCCGGCGCCGTCCGGGCCCGCCGGCCCCAGTCGCGCCACCGTTCTGTACCACCTGATGCACCTGGCCTCCACCCTGACCGAGGCCGTCGGTGTGCAGGACGTGGTGGAGCAGACCGCCGACCAGTTGCTGCCCGCTCTGGGCGCGCAGGCCATGGTGCTGATGACCGCCGAGAGCGGCCGTCTGAAGATCCTCGGCCACCGCGGCTACCGCGCCGAACTCATGGACCGCTTCGACGCCGTCCCCCTGAGCTCGGCCGTCCCAGGCGCCAATGTCATGGCCCGCGGGGTCCCCGACTTCTTCGCGTCCTTCGCGGAACTGCGGCAGGCCTACCCCGGCACCGCGCACGAGGACGGGATGGCCGCCTGGGCGGTGCTTCCGTTGATCGCGTCCGGCCGGCCCATCGGCTCCCTCCTCCTCGCCTACGCCCGGCCCCACGCCTTCCCGCCCGGCGAACGAGCCGCGCTCACCTCACTGGCGGGCCTGGTCGGGCAGGCCCTGGACCGCGCCCGGCTCTACGACGCCAAACACGACCTCGCCCACCGCCTGCAGTCCGCCCTGCTCCCGCACACCCTCCCCCACGTACCCGGCCTGCGGGTCGGCGCCCGCTACCTTCCGGCGGCCCGGGGACTGGGCATCGGCGGCGACTTCTACGACGTCATCCGCCTCGACGAGCGCACGGCCAGCGCCACCATCGGCGACGTACAGGGGCACAATGTGGACGCCGCCGCGCTCATGGGGCAGGTCCGCACCGCCGTACACGCCCACGCCACCGTGGGGGCGACCCCCGACGACGTCCTTGCCCGCACCAACCGCCTGCTCACCGACCTGGACCCCGACCTGTTCACCAGCTGCGTCTACGTCCACCTCGACCTCAACACGCACCGTGCCTGCCTGGCCAGCGCCGGCCACCCGCCGCCGCTCGTGCGCCACACCGACGGACGCGTCGAACTCCTGCGGGTACCACCCGGACTCCTGCTCGGCATCGAGCCGGACACCCGCTACTCGGCACTGGAATGCGACCTGCCGCCCGGCAGCGTGCTCGTCCTCTACACCGACGGACTCGTCGAAGCGCCGGGAGTCGACCCCGACGACGCCACCGCGGCCCTCGCCGGGCTCCTCGAACACACCGATCCCACCGACCTCGACGCGATGGCCGACACCCTCATCCGGCACGCACCCAGCCCCGGCGACGACATCGCGCTGCTCCTGCTCGGTGCCGGCGAACGACCCCCGGGGCACTCCCGCGACCGGCAGATCGTTTACACAGGCAAGTAGGACGGACGCCGGTCGGCACAGGCCGGCAGCGGAGGAGAAGAACCTCGATGAAGCACCAGAAGGTGAGCGACCTCATGAGCGACGCCGTGGTCCGCGTCCAGCGCGGCACACCGTTCAAGGAGATCGCCCACCTGCTGCAGGAGTACGACATCACAGCGGTGCCCGTCGTGGACGAGGGGGACCGGCCCGTGGGGGTGGTGTCCGAGGCCGACCTCCTGCAGAAGATGTGGGGTGCGGACCCCGACCGCTCCCCGGAGTACGAGGAGGGGGCCCGGCCGGACGGAGGCAAGGCGTCCGCCACGGACGCGGCGGGGCTCATGACCTCACCCGCGGTCTGCGCGCGGGAGGGCTGGAGCGTCGTCCACGCCGCCCGTGTGATGGCCCGGCACGGCATCAAACGGCTTCTGGTCGTCGACGAAGGAGAGCGGCTGATCGGCGTCGTCAGCAGGAGCGACCTGCTGCGGGTCTTCCTGCGCACGGACCGGGCGATCCGCACCGAGATCATCGAGGAGGCCCTGGTCAGGTCCCTCGGGCTGGCTCCTTCGTCGATGCAGGTGGACGTGACACACGGCCACGTCGTCCTCAGCGGCCGGCTCCCGGACGACGTGTCCGTCTCCGTGCTGGAAGAGCTCTGCCGACGCGTCGACGGTGTCGTCGCCGTGGAGTTCAGAGCGGCGGGCGAGACCGGCGCGGAGGGCTCGGCCTCCGTCGGCCGCTGAGTTCACCCGGCTCCCTCGTCCCGGCCACCGACGCGCCCGCCCGTGCCCGCCTCCGGCGAGGGCGGAGACGGGCACGGGCGGGCGCGGGCGGGCGGGCGCGGGGTCAGACTCCGGTCGAGTCCTTGACATGGGGCGCCTTCGCCGCCGCGGGCTCCGGCACCGCGGCCGGCGCGGGCGCGGGGCCGCCCTCGCTCAGTCCGAACCGACCGTGGAACCTCCGCAGGAAGCCGGGTGCGTACCAGGCCCGGCGGCCGAGCAGCCGCATGGCGGCGGGTACGAGCACACCGCGTACGGCGACCGCGTCGATGAGGATGGCCAGCCCGCTGCCCAGGCCGAACATCTGCATGAAGCTGATCTTGGCGGTCCCGAAGGCGAAGAAGCTCACGGCGAGCAGGCAGGCCGCCGCGGTGACGATGCGTCCGGTGTGGCCGAGACCGTCGACCACGGCGGACTCGTCGTCCTCCCCGAGATCGTGGAGCTCCTTGATCCGGCTGGTGACGAACACCTCGTAATCCATCGAGAGACCGAAGGCGATGCAGAGCATCAGCACGGTCATCGACGCCTCCATCGGCTGCGGTGTGACGCCGAGCAGGGAGGAGAGGTTGCCGTCCTGGAAGATCCAGGTCATGACCCCGAGCGTCGCTCCGAGACTGATCACGTTGAGGACCAGCGCGCGCAGCGGCTGCACGACACTGCCGGTGAAGAGGAAGAGCAGGAGGAAGGTGGTGAGGGCGACCAGGCCGAGGGCGAGGGGAAGCCGGCCGCCGATCGAGCCCTTGGAGTCGACCAGTTGGGCGTCCGTGCCGCCCACCAGGGGCTCCGTTCCCGCGGGCCCCGCCACCGCTCTCACCTCTTCGACCAGGCTCTGGGCCTCGTCCGACTTCGATGTCAGGCCGCTGACCACGGTGATCCGCTGTGCCTCGGGGCGGCTGAGTGCGGTGTTGCCGGGGCCGGCCGCCGTGGCACGTCCGTCGGTGTAGGTTCCCGTGCCGGCCTCCACGCGGACGACGCCCCCGAGGCCGGAGAGTTCGGCCGCGTAGGAGCCGAGCGGCTCCGCGGCCACGGACTCGTCGATGACGACGTGGAGGGCTGCGGCGTCGTTCCCGTCGAACTTCTCCCGCAGCACCGAGGCCACCCGACGGCTCTCGGCGCCCTCGGGCAGCACGCGTTCGTCCGGCGTGCCCAGGGTGATCCCCAGCAGCGGGCTCGCCGCCACCAGGAGCACCGCCAGCACGGGCAGGGCGGTGAGCGCGGGCCGCCGTGTGACGGTGCGGGCCAGCCGTCCCCACAGGGGCGCCCGGGCGCCGGCGCGTGACCGCTGCGCCCACGGCAGCCGTCCGCTGTTGACCCGGTGGCCCAGGACGACGAACAGGGCCGGCATGACGAACAGGGTGCTGACGGCGGCGATGACGACGACTCCGACGCCGGCGTAGCCGAACGAGCGGAGGAAGTACTGCGGGAAGACCAGCAGCGCCGCGAGCGCGACGGCCACGGTCGCGGCGGAGAACGCGACCGTACGGCCCGCGGTGCGTACCGTGTGACGGACGGCGTCGTCCACGGCCGACCCGGTCGCGAGCTGTTCGCGGAACCTGCTGATCATCAACAGGGCGTAGTCGATGCCCAGTCCGAGTCCCAGGGCCGTGGTCAGGTTGGTCGCGGAGACGGAGACGTCGGTGACGCCTCCCAGGAGGGCGAGTTCGGCGAACGTTCCCGCGATGGCGAAGGTCCCGATGACCAGCGGCAGCAGGGCCGCGACCACGCTGCCGAAGACGACCAGGAGCAGCAGGAGGGTCAGCGGCACGGCGATGGCCTCGGCCAGCAGGAGGTCTTTCGGCGTCTGCGTCTCCAGGTCGTTGCCCACGGCCGCGCCGCCTCCGGCCCGGACGTCGAGCCCGCCCTCCCGCGCTCCCGTGTACTCGCCGATGACGCTCTCGGCGTTCTCGCGCTGCGTTGTCTCGTCGCCCTTCACATGGGCGAGCACCAGGGCCTCGCGGCCGTCCTCGGAGCGCAGGGCGGCCTTCTCCGCGTCCCAGTACGAGACGACGTTCTCGAGGTCCGGCTCCTTCCTGAGGTCGGCCGCCAGGGCGCGGCCGCTCCGCTCGGTTTCCGGCGTGTCGAGGCCGCCTTCGGGGGCTCGGACCAGCAGGACCAGATTCGTCTCCCCGCCGAACCTCGCCTCGATGGCCTCGCCGGCCCGGGTGGACTGGGAGGCCGGGTCGTCGTAGCCGCCCCCCTTCAACTTGCCGAACGCGCCGGCCCCGACGGCACCCATGAGGGCCACGGCCACGACGGCGACCACGAGTACCAGCCGGGACCGGCGAATCGCCAGTTCGGCTATGCGTTCAAACACGCACGTTCTCCTTTGAGTCCTTGCGGTGAAGGCGACGGAAAGCAGCCGCAGTTGACCTCTCGGGGGTCGGCACGGTGCTCCGTGGAGGCTCGTCGCCCCGTCGGAGTCGGGTGCGGTGTCGCACGCTTCGTCGCCGCAAGACGACGTTAGTGAGACGGCCGAAGTTTTGGCAGTATGAGATTTCCCTAACAGTGTTCGGCTTATTGATACACGGTCAGGTCTCGTACCCGTACGCTCGCCGCATGCCTTCAGAGGAACAGCCGCCGGCTCCGCCGTCCCTGCGCGAGCGGCGTCGGGCCGCCGCGGCCCGGGAGATCGTCGAGGCCGCCGAGCGGCACATCCGAGAGCACGGCCCCGCGGCCCTGTCCCTGCGAGCGGTCGCCCGCAGCCTCGGCATGACCGTGCAGGCGCTCTACCACTACTTCCCGAACCGGGACGCCCTCGTCACGGCCCTCATCACCAAGGCGTACGAGGACCTGGCCGACGCGTTGCAGGCGGCCGTCGACGCGGCGGCGGACGACCCGTCCACACCACGCCTGGTGACGCTGGCTCAGGTCTATCGCCGCTGGGGCATCGCCCACCCCGAGCGCTTCCAGCTCCTCTACGGCACACCACTGCGGTACTACGCGGCGCCCGCCGAGGGACCGACCACCCAGGCGGTCCGCCGGATGGGCGCGATCTTCCAGCACGAGCTGTTCCGTGGGTTCACCGCGGCGCAACTCGCCGCCGCCGACGTCCCCCCGCTCTCACCGGCGCTCCGGGAGCATCTGGAACACCTTCCCGCGAACGCGCAGGGAGACCTGCCGCCGCCCGCGGTCTGCCTCTTCATGAGCGCGTGGGGGCACTTGCACGGCCTGGTCGTCCTCGAGGTGTTCGGGCACACGTCCTTCCTGGGCGGCCATCAGGCCGAGATCTTCGACGCGTCGATCCGGACCATGTTCAAGGACATGCACGGCCGGATTCCCGGGCCTGCCACCGGCTGAGGGAGGGGGCGCCGGACACCGGGCCGCTCCTGTCCGTCAGGCGATCACGGGTGGTGGCCGTCGTCAGGACGCGCACGGGCTCGGTCCGGGGCGGCCAGGGCCGGGATGTCCGGGTGCTCGCGCAGCACGGCGATGACCGCGTTCACCGCGGCGCGCTGCGTGGTGCCGCGCCGCACCACGACGGCGACGTTGCGGTGCACGGGCGGGCTGAGCTCCCGGGTGACGACCGCGTGGTCCGGTGTGACGGCCAGGGCGGGCAGCAGGGCGATCGATCCGGCCGTCTCGACGTGCCGCAGCAGCATCAGATAGTTGCTGAACCGGCAGGCCACCCGGGGTTCGAACCCCGACTCGCGGCACAGTCGCACGGTCAGGTCCGCCATGTACGACTGTGGCCGGTCACACGCCCAGGTCTCCTCCTCGCACGCCGCGAGGTTCACCGCCGTGCGGGTGGCGAGCGGGTGGCCACGCGGCAGCACCAACACGACCGGGTCGGTCCCCAAGGACATGACCTCGAGGTCCGCGCCCCAGGAGAGGCCGGCGTAGTCGGTGGTGGTGACGATGACGTCGGCCTCGCCCGAGCGCAGGGCGGGTCCGCTCTCGTGCGGCTCCATCTCGATCAGTTCGAGGTGCAGGTGCGGGTGAGTGGTGGCCAGGCGCGTCGCCGCCGGCACCGCGAGGGTGTAGATCGCGCTCTGGAACACGCCGAGCCGGACGGTGCCGATGGGCTCGTCGTTCAGGGCACGCAGTTCGGACTCGGCCTCGGCCATCCGGTCCAGGATCTCCCGGCCCCGGCGGGCCAGCAGAAGACCGGCCGGGGTCAGCCGCACGCGCCGGCCGGTCCGCTCGATCAGCCGGCAACGGGTCTCCGTCTCGAGCACGGCCAGTTGCTGGGAGACCGTCGATGCGCTCAGATGCAGCGTGTCGGCGACCGCGCGGACCGTACCGAGAGTGTCCAGCAGGCTGAGCAGCCGCAGCCGTCCCGAGTTGAGCACACCCCGATTGTACGGAGGTGTGTTCGGGTTTGCCGTACAGCAGCGTCGGATCCGTGCGATGGACGCGCGCAGCCTTGCGTCCCTAACGTCGGCCGTATGCCTTCCGAGACAGCCTTCGCCGCCCCAGAGCGCCACCTCATCCGCTACTCCGGCCACGCCCCCTTCTCGCCGGAGGTCGTCGTCCGCGCCGCGGGCACGTCCGTGTTCACCGAGAGCGGCCGTGAGCTGCTCGATTTCACCTCCGGTCAGATGAGCGCGATCCTCGGGCACTCCCATCCGGCGATCGTCTCGACGGTGCGCGAGCAGGTCGCGCACCTCGATCACCTCCACAGCGGCATGCTGAGCCGCCCGGTCGTGGAGCTCGCGCGCCGACTGGCCGGCACCCTGCCCGACTCCCTGGACAAGGCGCTGCTCCTGACCACGGGGGCGGAGGCGAACGAGGCCGCGGTGCGGATGGCGAAACTCGTCACCGGCCGTCACGAGATAGTGTCCTTCGCCCGGTCCTGGCACGGCATGACCCAGGCCGCCGCGAACGCCACCTACAGCGCCGGCCGCAAGGGCTACGGCCCCGCCGCGCCGGGCAACTTCGCGCTTCCGGTGCCGGACCGCTTCCGTCCCGCCGTCGTCGACGGCGACGGAGCACTCGACTGGCGCCGCCAGCTGGACATGGGCTTCGAGCTGATCGACGCCCAGTCGGTCGGCAGCCTGGCCGCGTGCCTGGTCGAGCCGATCCTCAGCTCGGGCGGCGTCGTCGAGCTCCCGCCGGGCTATCTCGCGGCCCTGGCGCACAAGTGCCGGGAGCGCGGCATGCTGCTGATCCTCGACGAGGCCCAGACCGGGCTGTGCCGCACCGGCGACTGGTACGCCTTCCAGCACGAGGGGGTCGTCCCCGACATCCTCACGCTGTCCAAGACGCTCGGCGCGGGGCTGCCGCTGGCCGCCGTACTGACCAGTGCGGAGATCGAGCAGCAGGCCCACGACCGGGGATTCCTCTTCTTCACCACCCACGTCAACGATCCGCTGCCGGCCGCCGTGGGCAACACCGTCCTCGACGTCCTGGTCCGCGACCGTCTCGACGAGCGTGCGCGCCGGCTCGGCACGACCCTGCGCGATGGCCTCGACGGGCTCGCCGCACGTCACGACGTCGTCGGGGACGTCCGCGGTCGCGGGCTGCTGCTGGGCGTGGAACTGGTCGGGGACCAGGTCCTCGGGGCGGGCGGCGCCGACCGGCTGGGCGCGGCCGTCACCCGGCGCTGCTTCGATCTCGGGCTGCACATGAACATCGTCCAGCTGCCCGGGATGGGGGGTATCTTCCGCATCGCGCCCCCGCTGACCGCGAGCGACGACGAGATCGCCCGGGGCGTCGCCATCCTCGACGAGGCGCTCGGCGACGCGGCCCAGAACCTCTGAGGGACGCGTCGCCCGTCGGCCCGCCCACCGGCGGCACGGGGCCGTCGCCCCGGCGCCGACGGTGGGCGGGCCGGCCGCGGTGCCGGCGTGGTGGCTGCCGCCCGCCGGGCGAGGCGTGCCACGACGGCAGTCGCCTCGGAGAGGGCACCCGGACCCGGCGGGCGCCCTACGCCGTCGCCGCGGGGAAGGCGTCCGCGTGCTCCTGGGCCCACTGGGCGAAGGTACGGGCGGGGCGGCCGGTGACCTTCTCGACGGTGTGGACGACGGTGCGCCCCACCTCGGGGGTGTTCCCGTACGCCTCGAGCAGGAAGCCGATGACGTCCTGCGGATGTCCGGCCGCCCGCCACCGCGCGACGGCCTGCTCCTCGGTGAGCTCGACCAGCGCGATGTCCCGGCCGCGGACGGTGGCGATCGCCGCCACCTTGTCGCCGACGGTCAGCAGCTCCGGGCCGGTGATCACGTACTCCTGGCCCCCGTGGCCCTCCTCGGTGAGCGCGACCGCCGCGACCGCGCCGATGTCGCCCTCGTGCACCATGGCGCTCAGCCGGGAGACGAACGGCTCACGTACTTCGTCCGAGGCCGCGATCCGGTCCGCCCACTCCAGGGCGTTGGCCATGAACTCGACCGGCATGAGGACGGTCCAGTCCACCCCGTCGTCGGCGCGCACCGCGTCCTCCAGCGGCGAGGGCCCGCCGCCGTGCAGCACGGTGACCCGCCGGACGCCGGCCGCGCGGGCCAGTTCGAGGATCCTCGGGCCGGTCTCCAGCGGGGCGAAGCAGGGGCCGCCGAAGGTGATGAGGTGGAGGCCGGTCACGCCCTCCAGGGCCGGGGCGAGCGTGTCGGGCTCGGTGAGGTCGCCCTGGACCACCTCCACGCCGTCCGGCAGAGCGGCACCCGCCGCGTCCCGGGTGAGGGCGCGGACCGCGTGGCCGCGAGCGAGCAGTTCGGCGACGACCTGACGGCCGACGGTTCCGGTGGCGCCGGTGACAAGGAGCTTCTGCGTCTGAGTCATGGGAGGACAGTAGGAAGCCTTGCGGTCGGTTTCTGTCCGCGAGGCTCCGGCCGTCCGCCTCCCCGTCGGCCTCCCCGTCGGCGAACCCGGCCCGCGAACGCCCCGGTGACCTGGAGGACCAGGTCACCGGGGCGGTAGGCGTGAGTGGCGGAGCGTCAGACGCCGGCCCTCTCCGGCTCGCGGGTGGGCTCCGGGGGCGCGGCGGTGTCGCCGAGTTCCTTGTGGAGCTTCTCGCCCTCGACGTCGACGTTCGGCAGCAGGCGGTCCAGCCACTTGGGCAGCCACCAGGCCTTGGTACCGAGCAGGGCCAGCACCGCGGGCACGATGGCCATGCGGACCACGAAGGCGTCGAAGAGGACCGCGATCGCGAGGCCGAAGCCCATCATCTTGATCATGTCGTCGTTCTCCATGATGAAGCCGGAGAAGACGCTGATCATGATGATCGCGGCCGCCGCGACGACCCGGCCGCCGTGGGTGAAGCCCGTGGTGACGGAATCGGCGGCGGACGATCCGTGGACGTAGGCCTCACGCATGCGGGTCACGAGGAAGACCTCGTAGTCCATGGCCAGGCCGAAGACCACACCGATCATGAAGATGGGCATCATCGACATGATCGGGCCCGGCTGGTCCACCCCGAAGACGCCGGCGAGCCAGCCCCACTGGAACACCGCGACCACCGCGCCGAGCGCCGCGGCCACCGAGAGCAGGAAGCCCAGGGCGGCCTTCAGCGGGACGAGGACCGAGCGGAAGACCAGCATCAGGAGCAGGAAGGCCAGGCCGACGACCAAGGCCAGGTACGGGATGAGCGCGTCGTCCAGGGTCTGCGAGAAGTCGATGGTCATCGCGGTCGCGCCGGTGACCAGCATGGTCGCGCCCGTCTCCGCCTTGATGTCGCCGGACAGTCCGCGGATGTCCTTCACCAGCGCCTCGGTGGCCGCCTCGCTCGGCCCCGTCTTCGGCACGACCGTGAGGAGGGCGGTGTCGCCCGCCTCGTTGAAGTTCGCCGGGGTGACGGCCGCGGCCTCGCCGAGGCCCTTGATCTCCTTGCCGACGGTGTCGGCGGCGGCCTTCGCGTCGTCCGCGTCCCGCGTGTCGACGGTGACCATCAGCGGGCCGTTGAATCCGGCTCCGAAGGACTCGGACAGCATGTCGTAGGCCTTGCGCTGCGTGGTGTCGGGTGCGGAGCTGCCTTCGTCGGGCAGACCCAGCTCCATGCTCGCGGCCGGCACCGCGATGACGCCGAGACCGAGCACCGCGGTCAGCAGCACGGTCACCGGGCGCCGCAGGACGAATCGGGCCCAGCGGGTGCCGAGCTTCGGCTTTGCGGACGCGTCCCGCTGCCCGGCGGGCGCCTTGCGGTCCTTGCGGCTGAGCGCCTTCTTGCCGGCGAAGCCGAGCAGTGCCGGGGTGAGGGAGAGCGCGATCAGCACGGCGATGCCGACCGTGCCGGCGGCGGCCAGGCCCATCTTGGTGAGGATCGGGATGTTGACCACCGCGAGGCCCGACAGGGCCACGATGACGGTGAGTCCCGCGAAGACGACCGCGGAGCCCGCGGTGCCCACCGCCCGTCCCGCGGCGTCCTCGGGGGTGCGTCCCTCGGCGATCTCCGCGCGGTAGCGGGAGACGATGAACAGGGCGTAGTCGATGGCGACCGCGAGGCCGATCATCATGGCGAGGGTCGAGGTCGTGGCGGAGAGTTCGAGCGTGCTGCCGAGCGCCCCGATGGCGGAGATGCCGATGCCGACACCGATGATCGCCGAGAGCAGCGGCATGCCGGCCGCGACGAGCGAGCCGAAGGTCAGCAGCAGCACGATCGCGGCGACACCGATGCCGATCAGCTCGGCGGTACCGCCCATCTCCTGCTCGGCCATCACCGCGTCGCCGCCGGTCTCGACGGTGAAGCCGTCGCTGCGCGCGTCGTCGGTGGCCGCGTTGAGCGCGTCCCGGGCCTGGTCGGTCAGCTCCATGGCGTTGACCTTGTACGTCACGGAGGCGTACGCGGTGGTGCCGTCCTGGCTGACGGCGTCCGCCTTGAACGGGTCGGCCACCGAGGCGACCTGCGGGCCGTCGCCGAGGGCCGTGACCAGTTCCTCGACCTGGGCCTTGCCGGCCGGGTCGGAGATCTTCCCGCCGTCGGGGGCGCGGATCACGACGCGCGCGGTGGCGCCCTCGGCACTGGCGGCCGGGAAGCGCTCGTCGAGGAGGTCGAATGCCTTCTGGGACTCGGTGCCGGGCATGGAGAAGGAGTCTTCGGGCGGGGCGGGCGCCGTGGATGCGGCGACGCCGGCGCCCACGAGTATGGCCACCCAGAGCAGGGCGACGAGGCCGCGGCGCCGGAAGGCGCGTCGGCCGAGTCGGTAGAGGAACGTAGCCACCTGGGACCAATCCGTCGGGTTACGGGCAGGACGAAGACCCGGCACATGGGGGGAGGCAGAGGCGCTGACCGGGGTACCTCTCCATGCTCACCCGGGAACTGCCGCAATTGATCCGCCCCTGGGGCTGGACCGGCGTACTGCATTGGGTGTAGTGCGGGCCCCTGTCCCTCTCCTCCGGGTGTAGATCGCGGTGATGGGTGTACGCCGCACTTCGTTGCCGCGGGCAGCCGACGCGCGTCGGTCCGGTGCGGCCGGCCGCCGCTTTGTGCCGGTCGTCGGGTCGCCCCCGGTCCAGCCGTGGCGCTTACACCAGCCGATCGCCTCGCGTGCGATGGACGGTTCGCGGCTGACGGTCTCGGGGCCCATCTCGTCCGTCCGCGCTGCCGCCGGTGCGGCCGGCGCCTCCGGCGGTGCCGGATCGTCGGTCGCAGCGAGGGGGAAGGCGGGCGGACGAGAAGGGCCCCGGCGGGCGGTTCCGTTGGGCGCCGGTTCGCCGGCGGGCATCACAGGGCTCGTCCCCATACAACGGCATTGCGCGACGGGGCTCATCACGCCGGGCGACGAGGTCTCCCGGCGGTCGGCGGTGACGTCCATGACGAGTTCGCGGAACGACGGTCACGGGCGTCGCGTCGCCGCCGGGAGCGCGGCGGACGGTCCGGGGCACTGTCCACGGCGCCCCGCTGAGCGGCGGTACCGGCGGCGGACGTAGCCGGGGACACAGAGCAGAGGGGGGGAAAGAGGAAGAGGGAAACGGCGGTGGTCCGGGGGGGGGGGGGGGGAATCACGGTCCAC
>NZ_JBVHVP010000013.1:23897-218805 GCF_055564775.1 Streptomyces sp. NPDC028991
TTGGGAAAAGGCGGTCAGCGGCGTTGCCTTTGATGGTGGAGGGGGGGAGGGTGGTGGGGGACGTTTTCCGTGTTCCCTGTGGGGTTGCCGGCCCTGGCGGCGGACGTAGCCGGTACCGCCGCTCAGCGGGGCGACGCGAGGACGCGGACCCTGTCGCTGTCCCGGTCGGAGAGGAGGGACGCCAGCGCCCGCCCCTCCTCGGCGACGGCGGTCCGGTCGGCCCGGGAGAGGCGGCGCAGCGGAGTGACGGTCACCGTGTCGGCCTCGACGCTCCAGGTCGCGGCGACCCGGCCGTCGACCAGGACGACGCGAGCGCCCGCGACCGACAGACCCCGGTGGGCGTCGTCGATGATCCGGCTCCGGTCGTGGTAGCCGAGGATCGCGTTGTCGAACGCCGGCAGGAATCGCACCGGGGCGGGGCTGCCGGGGTCGGGACGCGGCGCGTCGGGGAGGTCCAGCAGTTCCCTGCCTCGTTCGTCGCGGAAGGCGACCAGTTCCCCCCGTACGGCGGTGATCGCGGCGGGCAGTCCGGCGAGGCCGCACCAGGCACGCAGGTCCGCCGAGGCGGCGGGTCCGAATGCCGCGAGGTAGCGCCGTACCAGGGCTTCGCCGACCGGGTCGGAGCCGTCCGGGGCCGGCGGGTCGATCTCGCGGCCCAGCCAGGAGGAGAGCGGGGCGTTGCGCACGCCCGCCCTGGTGCGCCACAGCCCGCGTGGCGGCACCTGCACCATGGGGATCAGTGCGGCGACCAGCACTTCGCCCAGTGCCCGCGCTCCCGGTGCCGGCCAGCGATCGGCGAGCACCCGCGCCAGCGCGCTCATCGAGCGGGGCTCGCCGTCGGCCATGACCGCCCGGCCCGCCGCGGCGAGTTCGTCGAGGTCCACTCCTTCGAGTTCGCGGCGGTAGGTGCCGAGGACCCGCTGGCGCAGCATCCCGTCGTGTCGGGCCCGCCAGGCCAGGGCGTCGTCGGCGGTGACGAGATGGACGGTTCGGCGCATGAGATGGGTACGCACCACGCGCCGCCCCGTCAGCAGTCCCGAGAGGGCGGACGGATCGAAGGCACGCAGCCGCGACCAGAGCCCCACGAACGGTTCCTGGGGCTCCTGGGCCTGGACGCCGCCGAGGTGCGCGACCGCGTCGAGGACCGGGAGGTCGGCACGGTCGAGCAGCAACTGCCTGGCCAGGGTGGCGCGGTTGAGCGCCCGGGCATCGAGCACGGTCATCGGACCGAGGCCTCGGAGCCGAGCCGCGGGGCGGGGTGACGGGTCCGGGAGGGGCGGGTGTGGTGGCGACTCACTGTGGGTCCTGCCTTCGTTCGGGTTGTGGCCGGTGGCCGGTGGCCGGTGTTCCGCGGACGATGATCCGTGATCCGCGAGCCGCCGCGGTCCGCGCGCCGCGGTCCGCGGCCTGTGCGCGCGGAGGTGGTCTGTGCCGGTGCTCTGCGGCTGGTGTGCTGGTGGCCGGGCGTCCGCCGCCGGCCGGGTGACGGGTGTCCGCCACCCGGCCGGCGGCCCTCGGCGCGGGCCGTACTTGCCGCTCGCTACTCGTTACTCGCTACTCGCTACTCGCCCACGACGTCCAGGACCCACGTGACGCCGAACCGGTCCCGGAGCATCCCGTAGAGCGGCGCCCACTGCGCGGCCGCCAGCGGCTGCAGGACGGTCGCGCCGTCGGACAGCTTCTCCCAGTACGCGGTGATCTCCTCGGTCCCGTCCCCGCGGACCGAGACGAAGAAGGCGTTCTTGCCCGGGTTCCACGGCATGCGCGAGGGGACGTCGTAGGCCATCACGCACAGACCGCCGTCGGCGGATACCTGGCCCCAGGTCACCTGGTCGGCCTCGGAGGGGTCCTGGACGTTTCCGGCGTCCTTGTACGTCACCACGGCCAGGTCCCCGCCGAACACGGACTGGTAGAACGTGAGCGCCTCGCGGGCGTCTCCGCGGAAGTTCAGGTGGGTCACGGCTTTGACGGACACGATGGGCTCCTCGCCTCTGACGGCAGCCGGACAGCCCGTGCGGGAGCGGCCGGCCGCGGGGCCGGACCGGCCCCGCGGTTCTCACGTTGGCGCAGGTAGCGGTCAGGTCGTGGCCGCTTCTTCGGGCAGCATGGGCGGCATGCAGAAGACCTCAGCACGACTGCTGTCGCTGCTCTCGCTGCTCCAGGCGCGCCGCGACTGGCCCGGAGCCGTGCTGGCCGAGCGGCTGGACGTCAGCGCCCGCACCCTGCGCCGAGACGTCGACCGGCTTCGCGAACTCGGCTATCCCGTCGTGGCCGCCAAGGGGCCCGACGGCGGGCCCGACGGCGGATACCGGCTCGACTCCGGCACCCGCTTGCCGCCGCTGCTGTTCGACGACGAACAGGCCGTGGCCCTGGCGGTCGCACTGCGGACGGCCACCACCTCCGGCGCCGGTATCGAGGACGGCGCGGCACGCGCGCTGACCACCCTCCGCCAGGTCATGCCCGCCCACCTGCGCCATCGGATCGACGCCCTCCAGGTGACCGCCGTCGCGCGGTCCGCGACCAGGGCCGCCGGCGGCGTCCTGATGGCCCTGAGCGCCGCCGTCCGCGCGCACGAGGTCGTGCGCTTCGACTACGCCCCGCCGCACCCGGCGGACACGGGCGAGGACACGGTGCCGCCGCCCCGCCGGGTTCAGCCCCATCACCTCGTCGCCCACGGCGGGCGCTGGTATCTCGTCGCCTGGGACCTCGAGCGGGACGACTGGCGCGTCTTCCGCGCCGACCGGATCACCCCGCGCACCCCCACCGGGCCCCGCTTCACGCCGCGTGAACTGCCCGGAGGAGATGTCGCCGCCTTCCTGACCGGCAGGTTCCGCGGTTCCGCCCACTCTCCCGAATGGCCCTGCCGCGGCGAGGTCGTCCTCCACCTGCCCGCCGCCGCCGTGTCCCCCCACGCCCTCGACGGCACCGTCGAGGAACTCGGCCCGGACCGCTGCCGGCTCAGCCTCGGTTCCTGGTCGTGGCCGGCCCTCGCCGCCGCCATCGGCGTCTTCGACACCGAGATCGAGGTGGTCGGCCCGCTCGCGCTCGAGGAGGCCTTCGCCCGCCTGGCGCGCCGTTGCGCCGACGCCGCGCGGAGCACGCCGACCGTCCCTTCGAATCCGGCGACGGGTGTCCCGTCCGACGACTGAACGCCGCGGTCCGGCCGGCCGAGGAGCCCCGCGCGTCGAGCCCACCCGACCGGAGCGCCCGGGTGCGGAGAACCGGAGTGCCCGGGTGCGGAGAAGGGGCGGGGCGGCCGGACCGAACCGGCGTCCTCCGAGATGCTGTCGCGGCGCACTGCCTCTGTGCTACGACCCCGCCTTGCCGATGATCATAAGTGATGTTTCCGCACTCCGGCAGGCGTCACACCCGCTGGGTCCGCTCCGCGCCCACGGACTCGGCGGCCATGCTCCCCATCACGATGCGCGACCGGCTGTGCAGCCGCAACGAGACGGCGGCGAAGGCGATCGCGAGCAGGGTCATCGCGGCGCCCGCCCAAGCGGTGGCGGCGTAGCCGAGGCCCGCGTCGATCACCGTGCCGCCGAGCCAGGGGCCGCCGGTGTTGCCGAGGTTGAACGCGGCGGTCGTCGTCGCGCCCGCGAGGGTGGGTGCCGCGCCGGCGACGTTGAACATGCGGGCGTTGAGCGCCGGTGCCGTGTAGAAGGCGGAGACGCCGAGGAGCAGGGAAAGGGCGATCACGACCACGGGGCTCGACGCGAACAGCGCCAGCGCGGCCAGCAGCACGGTCGAGGCGGTGATGCCGGAGAGCAGCACGCCGAACAGGTGCGCGTCGGCGACCCGGCCACCGATCGTCGTGCCGATCAGCGCGCCGACGCCGAACAGGGCCAGCACGGTCGGCACCCAGCCGTCCGCCAGCCCGGCCACGTCGGTGAGCAGCGGCGCGAGATACGAGAAGGCGCAGAACACACCCCCGGCGGCGAGTGCGGTCACCACGATGGACAGCCACACCTGACGGTCTCGGTAGATCGCCAGTTCGCCCTTCAGCCGAGGACGCCGCTCGGGCAGGGGGATGTGCGGGATCAGGGTCACCACACCCACGAGCGCGACGGCGGACGCCGCGCCGACGGCCCAGAACGCGGACCGCCAGCCCAGGTGCTCGCCGAGGAAGGCGCCCACCGGGACGCCGAGGACGTTGGCGATCGACAGTCCGCCGATCATCACGGCCATCGCCCGGGCGCGTGAGGTCTTCGGCACCATGGCGATGGCGACGGCAGCGCCCACCGCCCAGAATCCGGCACAGGCCAGAGCGCTCACCACGCGCGAGACGAACAGGATCTCGTACGTCGTCGCCAGCGCGCCCGCGACCTGGCCGAGGCCGAACACCGAGATCAGCGCGACCAGCGTGATCTTCCGTGGCAGCCGCAGGGTCGCGACCGCGAGCAGGGGCGCGCCGACCACCATCCCGATCGCGAACGCCGATATCAGCAGCCCGGCCCGGGGGATCGACACGTCCATGTCGTCGGCGATGGGCGGCAGCAGCCCGGAGAGCATGAACTCGCTCGTGCCGAGGGCGAATACGGACAGGCCGAGGATGTAGACGGCGAGCGGCATACGGGACGCCGGGGGCCGTGTGGAAGAGTCGGGCATGACAGGTGTCAACGAAGCGCCTCTTCCAGCCATTCCCGCGCGGCGGTGTCGTCTCACCGTGCGGCGGGTCCGCGTGACCGGGCCCATAGTCAGTGGCGGGGGGGGGCAAGACACCGCCCATGACGACTTCGGCAGCAGGGGTCGTGGACGCCGCCGCCTACCCGCGGGCCGAACAGCTCGGCGTGCGCCTGGCCACCCCTGACGAGTTCGCCACCCTGGTCGCGGAGCTCCTCGAGTGAGCCCTGGCGCGGATTGCGGCTCGCTCGCGATGCTGGGTAAATCCTATGGGATATGCCGCCCCGTCACGCAGGGAGCGAGCGCGACGCAACCAAGTCGGTTGCGGTGCGCGTCTTGACGAGGTGATCGAATCTGCCACACCATCAGGACGGCAGGATCCTATTTGATTCCAGTTGATTCCAGTTGGGAAGCGACCATGGCCGCGGCGCGCATCGCTTACGTCGACGTGATCGACATCCGTTTCCCGACCTCGCGCGAGCTCGACGGCTCCGACGCGATGAACCCCGACCCCGACTACTCCGCCGCGTACGTGGTCCTGCGGACCGACGCGGGCGACGGACTGGAGGGGCACGCGTTCGCCTTCACCATCGGGCGGGGCAACGACGTGCAGGTCGCGGCGATCGCGGCGCTGCGCGACCACGTCGTGGGCCTGCCCGTCGAAGCGGTGTGCGCCGATCCCGGATCGCTCGGCCGGGTCCTGGTCGGCGACAGCCAGTTGCGCTGGCTCGGCCCGGAGAAGGGCGTGATGCACATGGCGATCGGCGCCGTCGTCAACGCGGTGTGGGACCTGGCGGCCAAGCGTGCGGGCAAGCCCGTGTGGAAGTTCCTCTCCGACGCGGAGCCGGAATGGCTCGCGGACCAGGTGGACTTCCGCTACATCGAGGACGCTCTCACCCGGGAGGAGGCCGTGACCCTGCTCCGCGAGGGCAAGGACGGCGCCGACGGGCGCGAGGCCCGGCTCCTGGCGACCGGATACCCGGCGTACACCACCTCTCCCGGCTGGCTCGGCTACTCCGACGCGAAGCTGGTCCGGCTCGCCGAGCAGGCGGTCGCGGACGGCTTCACCCAGATCAAGCTGAAGGTCGGGGCCGATCTCGCCGACGACGTCCGCAGGATGCGCACGGCGCGCGCGGCCGTCGGCCCCGACGTCCGGATCGCCGTCGACGCGAACCAGCGCTGGAACGTCGCCGAGGCCGTGGAATGGACCAACGCGTTGGCCGGATACGCCCCGTACTGGATCGAGGAGCCGACCAGCCCCGACGACATCCTCGGGCACGCGACGGTGCGCAAGGGCGTCGCCCCGATCAAGGTCGCCACCGGTGAGCACGTCCAGAACCGCATCGTCTTCAAGCAGCTTCTGCAGGCCGAGGCGATCGACGTGCTGCAGATCGACGCGGCACGGGTGGGCGGCGTCAACGAGAACCTGGCGATCCTGCTGCTCGCCGCCAAGCACGGCGTCCCGGTCTGCCCACACGCCGGCGGCGTCGGCCTGTGCGAGCTGGTGCGCCATCTGTCGATGTTCGACTTCGTCGCCCTGACCGGGACGACCGAGGACCGCGTGATCGAGTACGTGGATCATCTGCACGAGCACTTCAAGGACCCCGTGACCCTCGCGAACGGGCGCTACGTGGCTCCCGCGGCACCCGGCTTCTCCGCGGAGATGCACGACGCGTCGATCGCGGCCTACCGATATCCGGACGGCTCCTTCTGGGTCACCGACGCCGCCGACCCGGCCGGCCGGCAGAAGAGGATGAACCCATGAGCGAACTGTCCGGCCTCAAAGCCCTGGTGACCGGCGGCGCGTCCGGCATCGGCAGGGCCACCGCCGGCCTGCTGGCAGCCCGCGGCGCCGACGTCGCCGTACTGGACACCGACCCGCTCGGACCCGACCCGTCGGCGGACGGGAAACCCCTGCGCGGCTACCTCGCGGACGTGTCCGACGACGCCTCCGTGCGGTTCGCCGTCACCGCCGCCGCCGAGCACCTCGGGGGCATCGACATCCTGGTCAACAACGCCGGCATCGGAGCGGTGGGAACGGTCGAGGACAACGACGACGCCGAGTGGCACCGGGTCCTCGACGTGAACGTCCTCGGCATGGTCCGCACCACTCGCGCGGCCCTCCCCCACCTGCGGGCCTCCGCGCACGCCGCCGTCGTCAACACCTGCTCGATCGCGGCCACGGCGGGACTCCCGCAGCGCGCCCTGTACGGCGCGAGCAAGGGCGCGGTCCTGTCCCTGACCCTGGCCATGGCCGCCGACCACGTCCGGGAGGGCATCCGCGTCAACTGCGTCAACCCCGGTACGGCGGACACTCCTTGGATCGGCCGCCTCCTCGACCGGGCGGCCGACCCCGTCGCCGAGCGGGCGGCGCTGGACGCCCGGCAGCCCATGGGCCGGCTGGTCACCGCCGAGGAGGTCGCCGCTGCCATCGTGTACCTGGCGAGCCCGGCCGCCGCTTCGGTCACGGGCACCGCGCTCGCCGTGGACGGCGGGATGCAGGGCCTGCGGCTGCGGCCGGAGGGACGGTGACGCGGCCGGACGGAAGCGGTGCCGCCGCAGCGCTGCCGAGCCGCACTCTCGGCCGCGGCGACGTCTCCGTGACCGCCCTCGGCTTCGGCGCCGCGGCCGTCGCCGGTCTCTACGAGGACGTGGGCGAGGAGGAGGCGGCGGCCGCCGTGGACGCCGCCTGGGAAGCGGGCGTCCGCTACTTCGACACCGCCCCGCACTACGGCCTCGGCCGGTCGGAACGCAGACTGGGCGAGGCCCTCAGGACCAGGCCCCGCGACGACTTCACCCTGTCCACCAAGGTGGGACGGGTACTCGTCCCGCACGACGGCGGTGGCGACGACCTGGCACACGGTTTCGCCGTACCGGCCACCCACCGGCGGCGGTGGGACTTCAGCGCCGACGGCGTACGCCGCTCGCTGGAGGACAGCCTCACCCGGCTCGGGCTCGACCGCGTCGACCTCGTGCTGCTGCACGATCCGGACGACCACGGGGAGCAGGCGTTCCGGGAGGCCTATCCGGCGCTGGAGGAGCTGCGGTCGCAGGGGGTCGTCCGGGCGATCGGCGCGGGGATGAACCAGACCCGGATGCTGACGCGCTTCCTGACGGACACGGATGTCGACGCCGTGCTCTGCGCGGGACGCTACACCCTCCTCGAACAAGGCGCCCTTGAGAGACTGCTGCCCGCAGCGGCGGCGGCCGGCAAGAGCGTGATCATCGGTGGTGTGTTCAACTCCGGGCTGCTGGCGGATCCGTCGCCGGGTGCCACCTACGACTACCGGGCGGCTCCCGCGGACCTGCTGCGCCGTGCCGTGCGGATGCGCGACGTCGTCGAGTCACACGGAGTGCCGTTGCGCGCGGCCGCGCTGCGCTTCCCCTTCGGACATCCGGCGGTCGCCTCCGTCCTCGTCGGGGCGCGGTCGGCCGCCCAGGTCCGGGACGCGGCCGCGCGGTTCCACCGGCCCTTCCCCGACGCGGTGTGGGAGAGCCTGCGGGCGCTGGACCTGTTGCCGGGTGAGGTACCGGTGCCGGTCAGGGGAGGGCCATGAGCGTCGTCGACGCCCACCATCACGTCTGGGACCTCGGCGTACGCGACCAGGAGTGGATCACCGGGCCGGAACTCGCCCCGCTTCGCCGCTCGTTCCTCCTCGCGGAGTTCGAGGCCGAGGTCCGCGAGGCCGGGGTGGCGGCGTCGGTGCTCGTGCAGACGGTCACCGTGCCCGAGGAGACACCCGAGCTGCTGGCCCTGGCCGCGGACAGCGACGTGGTCGGCGCGGTCGTCGGATGGACCGACCTGACGTCGCCCGGGGTGGCCGACGAGCTGGCGCGGCTGCGCTCGCTGCCCGGCGGCGGGTTCCTGCGCGGCATCCGGCACCAGGTCCAGGCGGAGCCCGACCCGGACTGGCTGGCCCGGCCCGAGGTGCTGCGCGGGCTTCGCGCCGTCGCGGCGGCCGGACTCGTCCACGACCTCGTGATCCTTCCGCACCAGCTGCCGTCGGCGACCAGGGCGGCAGCTGCTCTCCCCGAACTCACCTTCGCCCTCGACCACCTGGGCAAGCCGCCGATCTCATCCGGCCGACGGGAGCCCTGGGCCGGCCGGGTGCGCGCGCTGGCCGCCCTGCCGAACACGGTGTGCAAGCTCTCCGGCATGGTCACCGAGGCCGACCCGCGGTCGTGGACGGTCGGCGACCTCGGACCGTACGCCGACACGGTGCTCGACGCCTTCGGCCCCGGCAGGCTCATGTTCGGCTCCGACTGGCCGGTGAGCACCCTCGCCGCCCGCTACGGCGACGTCCTGGCCGCCGCCCGGGAGTTGACCGCCTCGCTCGGCGGGCCCGAGCGGGACGAGGTGTTCGCGGGCACCGCCCGGCGCGTCTACCGGATGACCCGCACCGGCGTCCACGGCGGGTGACCGGCGCGGCGTCAGCCGGGGCCGAGGCGGCTGAGGCGGCGCTCCAGGCTGCGGGTGAGGTGGTCCGCCATCGCCTCGGCGGCGCGTTCGGCACTGCGCCGCAGGATCGCGCGGACCACGCGCTCGTGCTCGGCGAGGGTCGGGGCACCCTCGCTCTGGAGGCTGCTGAGGCGGAAGATGTGCAGATGGGAATGGAGCCGCCGCACCGCGTCCGCGAGCAGGGGCCGGTGGGCGGCCGCGGCGACCGTGTCGTGGAAACGCTGGTCCAGGGCGGCGAAATCCCGGTAGGCCGCGTACGGTCCGGCGGGGCCGGGGTGGGCCTGCATGTCCTCCAGGATCGCCTCGACGGCGTCGAGCTGGGACTCTTCGGCGTGGCGGGCGGCCAGGGCGGCGGCACGCGGTTCGAGGAGCAGCCGCATCTCGAAGAGTTCCTCCACCCCCTGCCGGGTCAGCAACTCGGTGGCCCGATACCCGGACAGGGAGCGCTTGACGACCAGGCCGTCCGACTCCAGCCGGGCCAGGGCCTCGCGCACGGGGGTCGGTGAGACGTCGAGCGTGCGGGCCAGTGCCTCGATGCCGACGCGGGCACCGGGGGCGATCTCATGGTCCATGACCATGGCCTTGACGTCCTCGTAGACACTGTCGGACAGCACCTGCCGGACCGGCGGCGAGGACGGCGCCCCGGTCGCATCGCCGGAGACGGACGGGTCGCGTGCCGGCATCCGGTCTCCTCAGTGCGCTGTGCGGTACGACGGGCGCCAGTTTAACGAGGCGGGGCCACCGCTTCGAGGTCGGCGACGGTGCCCGACATGATGGTCCGCACGTGTTCGGTGACGAGGTCCGCCGGCCAGTCCCACCAGGCCACCGCGAGCAGCCGGGCGACATCCTCGTCGCTGTGGCGGGTGCGGATGAGCCGGGCGGGGTTGCCACCGACGATGCCGTAGTCGGGCACGTCCCGGGTGACGACGGAGCCCGCGCCGATGATCGCCCCGTGGCCGATCCGTACGCCGGGCAGGACCGTCGCTCCGTGACCGAACCAGACGTCGTTCCCGACGACCGTGTCGCCCCGGTTGGGCAGGCCGGTGAGCAGGTCGAAGTGTTCGGACCAGGATCCGCCCATGGTGGGGAACGGGAAGGTCGAGGGGCCGTCCATACGGTGGTTGGCGCCGTTCATGATGAACCGCGTGCCCGTCCCCAGGGCGCAGAACCTGCCGATGACGAGCCGCTCCGGCCCGTAGTGGTAGAGCACGTTGCGCGTCTCGAACGCCGTCGCGTCGTCCGGGTCGTCGTAGTAGGAGTACTCCCCCACCTCGATCAGCGGGGAGGTCACCAGCGGCTTGAGGAGCACCACCCTCGGCTGTCCGGGCATCGGATGGAGCACCGTGGGGTCTGCGGGCACCGGCATGTCGGGGGGCTCCTCGGGGGGTTGTGGTCACTCGCTCCCCATGATCGCGCCGACGGGGCCGTCGGTACACCGGTTATCCAGAGTGTACGTTCGTACGCTTACGCCTGTAGGCTCCCGCGCATGACTGTCGACGTACTGCACCGGCCCGCCCTGGCCGACCGGCGGGCTCGCGTGGCCGTTGCCGTGCTGTTCTTCACCAACGGGGCCCTGTTCGCCAACCTCCTGCCGAGGTACCCGCAGATCAAATCGGACCTCGGCATCGGCAACACCGCCTACGGTCTGGCCGTGGCGGCGTTCCCGGCCGGTGCCATCGCGGCCGGGCTCGGCGCCGGGATACTCGTCCGCCGCTTCGGCTCGGCGCGGGTGGCGGTCGGCGGCACGCTGCTGACCGGGGTGGGGATTCTCGCCGCCGGCCTGGCGGACTCGGTGGTGCTGTTCGCGGCCGCCCTGCTCCTGGCCGGAGCGGCGGACGCGTTCACCGATGTCGCACAGAACGCCCACGGCCTGCGGGTGCAGCGCCGTTACGGACGCTCCATCATCAACTCCTTCCACGCCATCTGGTCGATCGGCGCGGTCACCGGCGGGTCCATGGCCGCCGCCGCGATGGCCCTGGGTGTCCCGCGCGGCGGGCACCTGCTGTTGTCGGCCGCGGTGTTCGGGATCGCGGCGTGCGTCGCCCTGCGGTTCCGCCTCCCGGGCCCGGAGACCGAGCCGGACGTGGAACCCGGCGCCGAGGGGCGCGCGCCGCGGGAGACCAGGCGCACGGCGCCGGGACCGCGTACCGGATACGTACTCGCCGCGCTGGTGCTCATCGCCACGGCCGGCACACTCGTCGAGGACGCGGGCAGTTCCTGGGCCGCCCTCTACCTCTCCGACTCGCTGCACGCGTCGGTGGCGCTGGCCGCCTCCGGCTATGTCGCCCTGGTCGGGGCGCAGTTCGTCGGCCGGCTGATCGGTGACCGGCTCGTGGACCGCTTCGGCCAGCGCGCGGTGGCCCGCTCCGGAGCTCTCGTCGCCGCGGCGGGTATGGGGCTGGCGCTGGCCGTGCCGACGGTGCCCGGGACGGTCCTCGGGTTCGCCGCGGCCGGGTTCGGAGTGGCGACCCTGGTTCCGGCCGCCATGCACGAGGCCGACGAGTTGCCCGGCCTGAAGCCCGGGTCCGGGCTGACCATCGTCTCCTGGCTCATGCGGCTGGGTTTCCTGCTCTCCCCGCCGGCCGTGGGACTGGTCGCCGATGCGACGAGCCTGCGGGTGGGGCTGCTGGTGGTGCCGGTCGCGGGGCTTCTCGTCCTCCTGTGCGCCGGGGTGCTCCAGCCCCGCCGCCGCTGAGGGAGGGCTTCGGCCGGGGGTTCCTCCGAGTGGCGTGCCGACGGCGAGTGTACGTTCGTACGCCCCAGGGGGTACGATCGAGCGCATGCCGACGGACCACTTCGCGCAGGACCCCCGCACGAACCTCGAACGCATGGAGGCGGGCGACCTCTACATCGCCGACGATCCGGAGATCGCCCGCAGACAGCAACAGGCCGTGCGGCTGGCCGCCCGTTACCAGGCCGTCTACACGCAGGACGCGGCGGCCGCGCAGCCGATCCTCGCCGAACTCCTCGGCTCCCTGGGCGCCGAGGCGCATGTGCGGCCACCGCTGTACGTCGACTACGGCGGCAACATCACGATCGGCGCGCGCACCTTCGTCAACTACAACCTGACCGCGCTGGACGTCGCGGCGATCACCATCGGGGAAGACTGCCAGATCGGGCCGGGCGTCCAGTTGCTCACGCCCACGCATCCCCTGGAGGCCGGGCCCCGGCGCGACAAGCTGGAGGCGGCCCGGCCCATCACCATCGGCGACAACGTCTGGCTGGGCGGGGGCGCCATCGTCCTGCCCGGCGTGACCATCGGCGACAACTCCGTCATCGGTGCCGGAGCGGTCGTCACGAAGGACGTGCCCCCGAACGTCGTGGCCGTCGGCAACCCCGCCCGGCCGGTGCGGAAGGTGTGAGCCCGCTCCCATGGCAACCGGACACACGGATCCGCGGCGGCGTGAACGCATCATCGCCGCGACGCTCGACCTGATCGCCGAGGAGGGGATCGCGCGCGTCTCCCACCGGAAGATCGCCACGCGCGCCGGGGTCCCCCTGGGATCGATGACGTACCACTTCGGCGGCATGGAGGAACTGCTGCGGGAGGCCTTCGGCCGTTTCACCGATCACATCGTCGACGTGTTCGACGCCCGCCTCGGCGCAGCGGCCGACCGCGACCAGGCCCGGGCCGCGGTGGCCGACCTCGTGCACGACCTGTCCGAGGGGAGCCGGCGGGACCTGGTGCTCACCCAGGAGCTGTACACCCTAGCCGCGCGGCAGCCGGCCTACCGGGAACTCACGCACGAGTGGATGCGCCGCAGCCGCGTCCACCTGGAGAAGCACTTCGACCCGGACACGGCCCGCCAGCTCGACGCCCTCATCGAAGGCCTGACCCTGCACCGGGCGCTGGCCCGCGAGCCCCACGGCCGTGACCTCACCCTGGAGGCCATCGCCCGTGTCACCACCACGGACCGGCGCGCCCGCTAGGGCCAGTGGGCGCCGGCCCCCGTTCCGTTTCACGGACGCCACGATTCGTGGTGGTGCACGACGAGGCCCCCCACCGGCCGGAGCGGCTACAGGGTGCGCTCCAGCCGGTCCGCCACCAGCTTCACGAACCGGGCCGGCTCCTTCGGTTTGCCTCCCTCGCCGAGTACCGCCAGGGCGTACAGCAGTTCGGCGGCCTCGGTCAGCTCCGTCCGGTCCTGCTGCCCCGTGTGGACCCGGTTCAAGGACTTCACCAGCTGATGCTCCGGGTTGAGTTCGAGGATCCGCTTGGCGTGCGGGACCTCCTGACCCATCGCCCGGTACATGCTCTCCAGCGCGGGTGTGAGTTCGTCGGCGTCGGAGACGACACAGGCCGGGGAGACCGTGAGGCGGGAGGAGAGGCGCACCTCCTTGACGTCCTCGCCCAGATGCTCCGTCATCCAGCCGAGCAGCCCGGCGTACTCCTCGCTCTGCGCCTCCTTCTCGGCGGCGCTCTTGCCGTCCTCCTCCGTTCCACCGAGGTCGATCTCGCCCTTGGCCACCGAGCGCAGCCGCTTGCCCTCGTACTCGCCCACCGCGTCGACCCAGACCTCGTCCACGGCGTCGGTCAGCAGCAGCACCTCGACGCCCTTGGCCCGGAACGCCTCCATGTGCGGAGAGTCCTCGATGGCCTGCCGGGACTCGCCCGTCATGAAGTAGATGTCGTCCTGGCCGTCCTTCATCCGCTCCACGTAACTCTTCAGCGTGGTCGGCTCGTCTGCGTCGTGCGTGCTGGCGAACGAGCAGGCGGCGAGGATCGCTTCCCGGTTCTCGGAGTCGGTCACCAGTCCTTCCTTCAGGACGGCTCCGAACTCCCGCCAGAAGGTGGCGTAGCGGTCCGGCCCGGACGTCATCAGGTCCTTGAGCGTGGCCAGGACCTTCTTCGTCAGGCGGCGCTGGATCATGCGGATGTGGCGGTCCTGCTGGAGGATCTCGCGGGAGACGTTGAGCGAGAGGTCCTGCGCGTCGACGACGCCCTTGACGAAGCGGAGGTAGGGCGACAGCAGTTCCTCGCAGTCGTCCATGATGAAGACACGCTTCACATAGAGCTGTACGCCGCGCTGATACCCCTGGGTGAACAGGTCGTGCGGGGCGTGCGAGGGCACGAAGAGCAGGGCCTGGTACTCGAAGGTCCCCTCGGCCTGCAGCCGGATCGTCTCCAGCGGCTCGCGCCAGTCGTGGCTGAT
The DNA here is from genome assembly GCF_055564775.1 of Streptomyces sp. NPDC028991. NCBI lineage: Bacteria > Bacillati > Actinomycetota > Actinomycetes > Kitasatosporales > Streptomycetaceae > Streptomyces > Streptomyces sp. NPDC028991. The sequence continues at coordinate 38,133 of NZ_JBVHVP010000013.1, forward strand.
GTGCTTGTACAGCTCGTGGTACTCGTCGTCGGACACTTCGTCGCGCGGGCGGGCCCACAGTGCCTTCATCGAGTTGAGCGTCTCGGCCTCGCGCGCTTCGGCGCCGTCCTCGGCCGGCTCCGGCAGCAGGCGGATCGGCCAGGTGATGAAGTCCGAGTACCGCTTGACGATCTCCTTGAGCTTCCACTCGGAGGTGTAGTCGTGGAGCTGGTTCTCGGCGTCCGCCGGCTTGAGGTGGAGGGTGACGGACGTCCCCTGCGGCGCGTCGGCGACCGTCTCCAGGGTGTACGTGCCCTCGCCGCGGGACGTCCAGCGGGTCCCCTCGGTCTCACCGGCACGCCGGGTCACCAGAGTGACCTCGTCGGCCACCATGAAGGCCGAGTAGAAGCCGACGCCGAACTGCCCGATGAGCCCGTCGGCCCCGGCGGCGTCCTTGGCCTCGCGCAACTCCTCGAGGAACTTGGCCGTGCCCGAGTTGGCGATGGTGCCGATGAGGCGCGTGACCTCGTCGTACGACATCCCGATGCCGTTGTCCCGCACGGTGAGGGTACGGGCCTCCTTGTCGACGTCGAGCTCGATGTGGAGGTCGGTCACGTCGACGCCGCCAGTGTCGTCCCGCAGGGCGGCCAGGCGCAGTTTGTCCAGTGCGTCGGAGGCGTTGGAGACGAGCTCGCGCAGGAAGACATCCTTGTTCGAGTAGACGGAGTGAATCATCAACTGCAGGAGCTGACGCGCCTCTACCTGGAACTCAAACGTTTCGGTCGGCATGGCTGGTGAGTACCTCACAGGTCCCTGTCGGCTGAACTGACGGTAGTCACTTTAGAACAGCCCGGGTCCCTTTCCCCCGGCCGCCGCTGAGTCCTCCGGTGCGGCCGTCTCCCGTGCGGTGGACGGCGCCGGCCAGGTAGCTCTCGGCCGGGACGACGGCATCGGCTCCGGGCGCGGGCGGTACGGACGGGGCCGGGCGGGCATGGCCACGGGCACCGACAGCCGTCCCGGGAGCCGGCGCGGCGAGTGCTCTCGCGGCGGGAGTCACCCGCCCCGCCAGTCAGCGTCCGGGCTCCCGGAGCATGCACCAGGTCGGCGGGCCGCCGTCCGGCAGGCTCACCTCCGCGGTCACCTCGAATCCGAGGCGTTCGTAGAACCGTACGTTGGCCGCGTCCGAGGTCTCCAGGAAGGCGGGGGTACCCGCGCGTTCGGCCGCCTCCAGGCCGGGCCGGAGAACGGCGGTGCCCAGACCGGAACCCTGGGTACGCGGGTCCACCCCCACGGTGGCGAGGAACCACACCGGGCCAGACGGGCGGTGCGGCGCCAGGGCGCGCTCGGCCGACTCCAAGGCCGCCGCCCGGTCGCCCGCCAGCTCGGCGACTCGGGGACCGGCCTCGGCGAAGGCGGGCCCCGGATCCCGCTCCGGGGTCGTCCAGGCGGCGACGGCACGGCAGTCGTCGGTGACCCAGGCACGTCCGTACGCCATGGCGACCCGCGTCAGGAACAGTTCCTGGAAGCGGCGCACCCGCTCCTGGTGATCGTCGGCGGCGACCACGTGCCGGGTGAACGGGTAGTCCGCGAAGGCGCGGGCCAGCGTCCGTACGGCGGCGGGCACGTCGTCGTGGGTCGCGGGGCGCACCTCGGGTGCGAGGTCGGGCACGGCGTTCCTCCGGAGGTCAGGGGGCAGGGACAGGTCTGCGACGGTGGTGTTCCTGCCTTGCCGGCATATCCTCACCACACGCTTCGGCGATGGGCAAACGCCTTTCGCGGAGGAACACCGCCCGCGCCGATCGGGCCGCGGACGTCGGGAACCGTGGTGTCTCGGACCACCTGGGCGAGCCCCGCCCTTCAATCGGAATCGATCGAGAATCGATCGACCCTCGAAGGTCCGCTGCAAGAAGTTCCGTCAACAACGTTGACTCAAAGTCAGGTCGCGTGCACATTACTTAAAAGTAGAACCGATCGGTAACCAGCGGTCGCACACCCGCGCAACTCCCGCGCCCACGCCCCGAGAAGAGACCCCACATGCCGAAGCACGCCCTTCGTCGTGTCATGACCGCGTCAGCAGCCCTCGCCGGCACGCTGGCCCTCGGTCTCACCGACGCCACCGCGCACACCACCCCCTCCCTGGACTACGTCGCCCTCGGCGACAGCTACAGCGCCGGCTCGGGCGTCCTGCCCGTCGATCCCACCAACCTGCTCTGCCTGCGCTCCACGGCGAACTATCCGCACGTCATCGCCGCCGCCACGGGCGCCCGCCTCAAGGACGTCACCTGCGGCGCCGCACAGACCGCCCACTTCACGCAGCCGCAGTACCCGGGCGTCGCTCCCCAGGCGGACGCGCTCGGCGCCGGCACGGACCTGGTCACGCTGACCATCGGCGGCAACGACAACAACACCTTCGTCAACGCCATCACGGCCTGCGGCTCCGCGGGTGTCCTCAGCGGCGGGAAGGGCAGCCCCTGCAAGGACAGACACGGGACGTCCTTCGAGGACCAGATCGACACCAGCACCTACCCCGCGCTCAAGGCCGCGCTGCGCACCGTCCGCGCCAAGGCGCCCAACGCCCGGGTCGTGGCCCTGGGTTACCCGTGGATCACGCCGGCCACCGCCGATCCGTCCTGCTTCGCGAAGCTGCCGATCGCCGCCGGTGACGTGCCCTACCTCCGGGGGATCCAGGCGCGCCTCAACGTCGCCGTCGAGCGGGCCGCCGAGGAGACCGGTGCCACGTATGTCGACTTCTCCCGGGTCTCCGAGGGCCACGACGCCTGCGAGGCTCCCGGCACCCGGTGGATCGAACCGCTCCTCTTCGGGCACAGCCTCGTCCCCGTCCACCCCAACGCCCTCGGGGAGCGGCGCATGGCCGAGCACACCATGAGCGCACTGGGGCTGCGCTGACCCTCCGCTCCCCACGTACGCTGGCCCCGTGCCGTCCTCCCGCCTGCGCCGCGTCGCCGTCCTTGTGCTCGAGGGTGCGAAACCGCTCGACGTGGGCATCCCGGCGCAGGTCTTCACGACGCGCGCGAGCATGCCGTACGAGGTGCGGATGTGCGGCGCGGCGACCGGTCTCGTGACCGGCGGTGACGGCCTGTCGTACCACGTCGCCCACGGCCTCGACGCGCTGGCGTGGGCCGACGTGGTCTTCCTGCCCGGTTACCGGTCCCCCGACCTCGACGACCCGCCGCGGGCCGTCGTCGACGCACTGACGGCGGCCCACGGACGGGGGGCGCGGCTCGCCGCCATCTCCACGGGTGCCTTCGCGCTCGCCGCCACGGGCCTGCTCGACGGCAGACGTGCCACGACGCACTGGCACTACACGCGGGCGCTCGCGGCCAAACACCCTCTCGTGCGGGTCGACGAGAACGTGCTCTTCGTGGACGAGGGCAGTGTGCTGACGTCGGCCGGCGCCGCCTCGGGCATCGACCTGTGCCTGCACATCCTGCGCGGCGACCTCGGGGTGGCCGCCTCGAACCACGCCGCCCGTCGCCTCGTCGCCGCCCCCTACCGCAGCGGCGGTCAGGCTCAATACGTGCCGCGCAGCGTGCCCGAGCCGCTGGGCGAGCGGTTCGCCGCCACCCGTGAGTGGGCGCTGCGCCGGCTCGGCGAGACGCTCACTCTCGAGGCCCTCGCCCGGCACGCGGCGGTGTCGGCGCGCACCTTCTCACGGCGCTTCGTCGACGACACGGGGTACACACCGATGCAGTGGGTCATGCGCGCCCGCATCGACATGGCCCGTGAGCTGCTCGAACGTTCGGAGCGCAGCGTCGAGCAGATCGCCGCCGACGTCGGTCTCGGCACCGGTGCGAATCTGCGGCTGCACTTCCAGCGCATCCTCGGCACCACACCGAGCGAGTACCGGCGCACCTTCGCCCAGGGCGATTAGGGCCTGTCCGGCGCCGCCGCATGCCCCTGGCGCGATCCTTGCGAACCGTGGCACTCACGCCGCTCCCGCGGGCGGACGCCGCGCGAGAGCCTGGTGGCGCACCGCACGGCGAACCGAAGGGACACCACTCATGACTCGCATCGGCATCAACGGCTTCGGCCGCATCGGACGCAATGTGCTGCGCGCCCTGCTCGAACGTGACGGCAAGCTGGAGGTCGTCGCCGTGAACGACCTCACGGAGCCCGCCGCCCTCGCACGGCTGCTGGCCTTCGACTCGACGGCCGGCCGGCTCGGCCGCCCGGTGACCGTCGAGGGGGACACCCTCGTCGTCGACGGGCACCGGATCCGGGTGCTCGCCGAGCGCGAGCCGGCGCGGCTGCCGTGGACCGAGCTCGGCGTCGACCTCGTGCTGGAGGCGACCGGGCGCTTCACCTCGGCGGACGCCGCCCGTGCCCACCTCACCGCGGGCGCGAGGAAAGTCCTGGTCAGCGCGCCGTCGGACGGTGCCGACGTCACCCTCGCGTACGGCGTGAACACCGAGGCGTACGACCCGGCCGCCCACACGATCGTCTCGAACGCGTCCTGCACCACCAACGCGCTCGCGCCGCTGGCCGCGGTGCTCGACGAACTGGCCGGCATCGAGCACGGCTTCATGACGACGGTGCACGCCTACACCCAGGAGCAGAACCTCCAGGACGGCCCGCACCGCGACCCGCGCCGCGCCCGCGCCGCCGGGGTCAACATCGTGCCGACCACGACGGGCGCCGCCAAGGCCATCGGCCTCGTGCTGCCGAACCTGGACGGCAAGCTGTCGGGCGACTCGATCCGGGTGCCGGTCCCGGTGGGGTCGATCGTCGAGCTGAACACGACCGTCGCCCGTGACGTGACGCGTGAGGACGTGCTGGCGGCCTACCGCACCGCCGCCGAGGGGCCGCTCGCCGGAGTGCTGGAGTACTCCGACGATCCTCTGGTCTCCTCCGACATCACCGGCAACCCGGCCTCGTCGGTCTTCGACTCGGCCCTGACCCGCGTCGACGGCCGCCACGTCAAGGTCGTCGCCTGGTACGACAACGAGTGGGGCTTCTCGAACCGCGTGATCGACACCCTGGAACTGCTCGCCACGCCCTGAAGTGGCAGCCGGTTCGGCATCACCGGCACTCGCACGTCACAATGGTGCGATGAGCAATTCCAAGATTTACTTCGACATCGACATCGACGGCCAGGATGCGGGCCGCATCGTCTTCGAACTCTTCGAGGACGTCACCCCCAAGACCGCCAAGAACTTCATCGAGCTGGCCACCGGCGAGCACGGCTTCGGCTACGCGGGCTCCCCGTTCCACCGCGTGATCCCGCAGTTCATGCTCCAGGGCGGTGACTTCACCCGGGGCGACGGCACCGGCGGCAAGAGCATCTACGGCGAGAAGTTCGCGGACGAGAACTTCCAGCTGAAGCACACCGAGCCCTACCTGCTCTCCATGGCGAACGCGGGTCCGAACACCAACGGCTCGCAGTTCTTCGTCACCACCGTCCCCACCCCCTGGCTGGACGGCAAGCACGTCGTCTTCGGCAAGGTCGTCGAGGGCACGGACGTGGTCGACAAGATCGAGACCTACGGCTCCTCCCCGTCCGGCCGCACCTCCGCGAAGATCACGGTGCGGGAGTCCGGCAAGCTTTAAGGACTGATCGGCCGCACGAGGACCTGAACCGACGGGGGCCCACCGCACACAGTGCGGTGGGCCCCCTCCCGTCCCGCCTGGTGAGAGGCGCCAGGTGGTGCGACGCTGGGGTGGAGAGCTGTCCGAGCGAGGCAATCCGGGAGGGCCGATGGGACGGGACGTCCCGGCGCTGGTCTTCACCCGCGAGGACCGCCGCCGGTACCGGATCAAGATGCAGGAGTGCCTCGAGGCCTTCGCGCAGATGCTGCGCGAGTCACGGTTCGAGACCGAGCGGCCCCAGGTGGGGCTGGAGATCGAACTGAACCTGGTCGACGACGGGGCCGAGCCGGCGATGTGCAACAGCGACGCGCTCGAGGCGATCGCGGACCCCGCCTGGTCCACCGAGCTGGGCCGGTTCAACCTGGAGATCAACATCCCGCCCCGCCGGCTGACCGCGGGCGGCCCCGACTCCTGGGAGACGGAGATCCGCGCCGCGCTGAACCACGCGGAGGACCGCGCCAAGTCGATCGGCGCACATCTGATCATGGTCGGCACCCTGCCCACGCTGCGCCAGTCGGACGTGGGCGAGGCCGCCCTGTCGGAGAACCCCCGCTACCGGCTACTCAACGACCAGGTGTTCGCGGCCCGGGGCGAGGACCTGCACATCGCGGTGGACGGCGTCGACCGGCTGCGGACGTACGCCGACACGATCATGCCGGAGGCCGCCTGCACCAGCACGCAGTTCCACCTCCAGGTGTCCCCCGACGAGTTCGCCGGCTACTGGAACGCGGCCCAGGCGATCGCCGGGGTCCAGGTTGCCCTCGCGGCCAACTCGCCCTTCCTGCTCGGCAAGGAACTCTGGCACGAGAGCCGGATCCCGCTGTTCGAGCAGGCCACCGACACCCGGCCGCAGGAGATCAAGGCGCAGGGAGTGCGGCCCCGGGTGTGGTTCGGGGAGCGGTGGATCAACAGCGTCTTCGACCTCTTCGAGGAGAACCTGCGCTACTTCCCGGCGCTGCTCCCCCTGTGCGACGAGCAGGACCCGGTGGAGACGCTGGACCGGGGCGACATCCCCGAACTGGGCGAGCTCACCCTCCACAACGGCACCATCTACCGCTGGAACCGGCCCGTCTACGCCGTGGCGAACGACATTCCGCACGTCCGGGTGGAGAACCGCGTGCTGCCCGCCGGTCCGACCGTCGCCGACACCCTCGCCAACGGCGCGTTCTACTACGGGCTCACCCGCGCCCTGGTGGAGGAGGAGCGGCCGGTGTGGTCGCGGATGTCCTTCTCGGTCGCCGAGGACAACCTGCACACCGCGGCCCGGCACGGTATCGAGGCGCGGCTGTACTGGCCGGGCATGGGCGAGGTGCCGGCGCCCGAACTCGTCCTGCGGCGGCTGCTGCCGCTGGCGCACCGGGGGCTGGAGCTCTCCGGCATGGACGCGGCCTGGCGGGAGCCGCTGCTCGGCATCATCGAGCAGCGGTGCGTCACCGGGCGCAACGGCGCGGTCTGGCAGAAGGAGATGTTCCACCACATCGACGCCTCCGCCCATCCGGGCCGCCACGAGGCGCTGCGCCGGATGACCCGGCAGTACATGGACTACATGCATCTCAACGCCCCGGTCCACACCTGGCCGGTCGACTGACGTTCGCGCCCCGCACGGCAGCGCGCGCGGGGACCAGGGAGGCGGCAGACGATGTGCCGATGGCTCGCCTACTCGGGGACGCCCGTGCTGCTGGAGACCATGCTCTACAAGCCGCAGCACTCACTGATCGACCAGAGCCTGCACGCCCGGATGGGCGTCGAGACGACGAACGGGGACGGGTTCGGCGTCGGCTGGTTCGGCCCGGAGATGACGACACCCGCGATCGTCCGGGAGGTCGGACCGGCGTGGAGCAACCGCAATCTGCGGGAGATCGCGAGCCACGTCCGTTCACCGCTGTTCTTCGCGCACATCCGGGCATCGACGGGCAGCGCGGTGCAGCAGACCAACTGCCACCCCTTCCGCCACGGCCGCTGGATGTGGATGCACAACGGTGCGATCGCCGAGTTCCACCGCGTCCGGCGCGACCTCGCCCTGGCCGTCGATCCGCGGCTCTTCCTGGACATCGAGGGTTCCACGGACTCGGAGATGATGTTCTTCCTGGCCCTCACGCTCGGTCTGGAGGACGATCCTCCGGGGGCCGTGGCGCGGATGGCGGGGCTGGTGGAGGAGGTCGGTCACGAGCACGGCGTGGAGTTTCCGCTGCAGATGACGGTCGCCGTGACCGAGGGGCGACGGCTGTGGGCCTTCCGCTACTCCAGCCAGGGTGACTCGAGGTCGCTCTACTACAGCTCACGCGTGGAGAGCCTGCGGGCCCTCCATCCCGACCTGCCCTTCCTGCGCGAGGCGTCCGACGAGACCCGCCTGATCGTCTCGGAACCCCTGGGCGATCTGCCCGGTGTCTGGAACAAGGTGCCCGAGAGCAGTTACGGCATCGTCCAGCCCGAGGGCGATGCCATGCTCCCCTTCGTTCCGCAAATCGTCTGAGCCCATTGACACGGGCGCGGGAAGATCACACAATCGGTGCCATGACCACATACCGGTTCGGCACCACGGCGGAGTGTCCCCGCGTGCCCGAACGAACCGGTTGTGAGCGCTCCGGCCGATAACGGCCGTCTTCGAACCGCAGGCCCGACGCGTGCCGCGTTGTGTGCCGAGCGGTCTTCCGTCCGGCGACCAGTCCGGAAATCACCCTCTTTTTTGCCCGGCCATCCGGCGGTGCTGTCGTGCCGCCGTGGGCCGGCCCCACCGATACCGCCACACAAGGGGAGGACTCCCATGACCGTAACGGCCACCAGTCCGAGCACCGGCCTGCGCGAAGCACGCGTCCCGCAGGACGGGATGTACGAGGGCCGGCGCGTCCTGCGCCGACTGCCCGCAGGGTGGGAGGAACGGCCCTACGAACTCTTCGAGGTCGTTCCGCAGGCTCGCACGATCGGCGCCGAGATCAGGGGCGTCGACCTCTCGCGCCCGCTCGTTCCCGCACTGCGCGAGGAGTTGAACCGCGCCCTGCTGGAGTGGAAGGTGCTGTTCTTCCGCGCCCAGCACCTCACGTCCGACCGGCAGCGCCGGTTCGCCGGCAACTGGGGCGAGCTGGAGACCAACCCCCTGCTCGCCGCCGGCTCCAGCGAGGACGTCGTCCGCTTCGACAAGGCCGACGGGGCCACCCCGACGTACGAGAACGTCTGGCACACCGACGTCACCTTCCGCGAGCGGCCGGCGCTCGGCGCCGTCCTCCAGTTGCGCGAGGTGCCCCCGTTCGGCGGCGACACCATGTGGGCGGACATGGCGGCCGCCTACGACAACCTCCCGCAGGAGGTGAAGGCCCGCATCGACGGTGCCCGTGCCGTGCACGACTTCATCCCCGGCTTCGCGAGGTTCTACGGGCCCGAGCGGCTGATCCCGCACCAGGACCTGTTCCCGCCCGTGGAGCACCCCGTCGTGCGCACCCACCCGGAGACCGGACGGCGCATGCTGTTCGTCAACACGTCCTTCACCACCCACATCACCGGTATGGACCGGGACGAGAGCGACCGGCTGCTGCGCTTCCTCTTCCAGCAGGCGCACGTCCCCGAGTACCAGGTGCGCTTCCGCTGGCAGCCGGGTGACGTCGCCTTCTGGGACAACCGCGCCACGCAGCACTACGCCGTGGGCGACTACGGCACCGACCGCCGCGTCGCCGAACGCGTCGCCATCGAGGGCGACCGCCCCTTCTGACCCGGCGCGCCGGGGGGCCGGAGCCGGCAGTCCGTGTCCGGCAGCCCCCGGGGCCCTCACGCGGAGGACCGGGGGTGGTTCTGGTCGCGCCAGTCCCGGGGCGAGATTCCGTACGTCCGTTTGAACACTTTGCTGAAGTGGGCGGCGTTCACGAAGCCCCAGCTCCGGCCTACCGCGGCGACGGTCCGCAGCCGTCCGTTCGGGCCGGCCAGCTCCCGCCTGCATTCGGCCAGGCGGCGTGTACGGATCCAGTCTCCGAGGCTGATGCCCGACCGGGACAGCACCGCGTAGAGGTGACGTACGGAGATGCCGTGCGCGGCGGCGATCCGCGCGGCCGACAGATCGGGATCCGCCAGGTGGGTTCGGACGTACTGAGTGATCCGCAGGCTGAGTGTCGCCTCCATCGGGCCCTTGGCCAGGCCGAGGTTGCCGTACTGGGCCGTCAGGACGGCGCGGAGGAGTTCGATGCTGGGTTCCACGACGGCGTCGGCGTGCGCGCCCTGGCGCAGTTCGTCGGTCACGGCCAGTTGGGAGAAGTAGGTGAAGGCGAGCCGTGCGACGGGGTTGTCGGGGCCCAGGGGGACCGTGCTGGTCTCGCGCAGCAACCGGTCGGGGAGCGCGAGTGCCGCACGGGGGAACCGCAGGAAGTGGTGGTCGACGCCCTCGTCGAACAGCAGCGTATAGGGAGAGATCGACTCGTAGACGGCCAGCTCTCCGGGCTTCAGCACGCACTCGCGGCCGTTCTGCGCCACCAGGCTGGTGCCCGTCGTCTGGAGGCCGAGGAAGACGGCCGGTTCCTCGTCCTGCCGGGCCAGCCGCTCGGTCCGACGGACGGTGACCGCCGACGCCCGCGCCGAACAGAACCTGAGAGGCCCTACGGCGCCGAGCCCGATGCGGACGGAGATGTCCTCAGCCGCGGGACGGTGGTCGATATCGACCGCCACCAGGGATTCCCACACCGCGTGCCGGACCACCTCCTCCCGGTCCCGCGGCGGTATGAACGCCGTATCCAGGACCGGGCTCATGCGGTGCACCTTCTTCTCGGCCGGTCGCAGAGCCGGCCCCGCGGCACCTCGGCCCGTTCCCCCACAAGTCCCCCTCGCCACGGACGGATCCCGCCACCATTGTGGCGGGAAACCTTGCTGGCTCAACCGTCCCACACACATACGTGCGCACGGATGGCACAACTCCCTCCACGCATGACGAGGTTCCGTCACCGCGCCGGGACCATGGTCTTCAGGTGATCGCGGAATCCGGCTCCGGCGGCGCGGCCCTGGGCCGGTGCGGCGCCCCGTAGTGCGACCGGGTCATCCTCGCTCAGTCCGTTTCCGGCTCGGAAGGCCGGGCCGGTTCCTGCTCCTCGATCGCGGCCGGGCGAAGCTGTGCGGCACGGATGCGTTCGACGTCGAGTTTCTCGCCGCGGTCGAAGCGGTAGACGCCGTTCTGCTCCTGGAATACATCGGTCAGTTGCGTGTAGCAGTAGCCGAACATGTCACGGTCTGCCAGCAGTACCCCGGTCAGACCGCCGAACCGCTCGTGGAACTCTTCCTCGTTGCGGACCCGTTCCCCGTAGCCCCAGGACTCCGTGCGGTCGTCGCCGGACCGGTCGGCGGCCGCCTCCGGGTCCCACCAGATGCCGCCGAACTCGCTGACGAAGTACGGCTGGCCGCGGTACGGCTGGGAGTACGGGGTGCCGGTCTCGTGGGCGTTGACGTAGGGGGCGTCCTTGGCGAGGCCGGACATCAGCTGCCGGAAGGCGGCCGGGTCCTGCTCGTAGTTGTGGGAGTCGTAGATGTCGGTCTCGGGGACCCGGTGGGCGTACCCGGAGGCGTCGATCACCGGCCGGGTGGTGTCCATGGCCTTGGTGGCGAGGAACATCGCGCGGGTGACGGAGTCGAGCTGGGTGATGCGGTCGTGCAGCTTCTGGTACGTCTCGTTCAGTGGGCACCAGCCGATGACCGAGGGGTGCGAGTAGTCGCGTTCGAGGGCCTCCAGCCACTGGCCGACGTAGGAGGCGTCGGGCCGCTGGTTGTCGCCCGAGGAGCCGCCCGTCTCGCAGCCCCAGTCGCCGAACTCGCCCCAGACCAGGTAGCCGATTCGGTCGGCGTGGTACAGGAAGCGCTCCTCGAACACCTTCTGGTGCAGCCGGGCTCCGTTGAAGCCGGCTTCCATGGCCAGCTCGATGTCCCGCACCAGTGCCGCGTCGGTCGGGGCGGTCATCAGTCCGTCCGGGTACCAGCCCTGGTCCAGGACGAGACGCTGGAAGAGCGGGCGCCCGTTGAGAGTGACGGCCTTGCCGCGCAGGCCCACGGCGCGCAGCCCGGCGTAGCTCTCCGCGCTGTCGACGACCTGTCCGGCGGCGTCGAGGATTTCGAGGCGCAGGTCGTACAGGTGCGGGTCGCCGGGGCTCCACTCCCGTCGGCGGCCGTCCGGTACCGGCAGGTGGAGGCGCGGGGCGAGGTCCAGGTCGGCGCGGACCTCGGCGCGGCTCACCTCGCCGTCGGCGTCGGCCAGGACGGCGCGTACCCGGTGTCCGGGCCGGTTGCCGGACAGCGGCAGTTCGAGGTGGAAGGCGGAGCCGGCCAGGTCCGGGGTGATCCGGGGGCGGCGCAGGTGGAGGTCGGGGACGGGCTCCAGCCAGACGGTCTGCCAGATGCCGGTCACCCGGGTGTAGTTGCAGTCGTGGTTGGCGTACCGCACCGCCTGCTTGCCGCGCGCCTGCGGGCCGGACCTCGGGTCGCGGGCCCGCACGGTGACGACGACCTCCTCTCCCGCCCCGGCGATGTCGCCGAGGTCGGCGGTGAAGGGGGTGAAGCCGCCGCGGTGCCGGGCGACCTCCTTGCCGTCGGCCCATACGGTGGTGTCGTAGTCGACGGCACCGAAGTGCAGCAGTACGCGGCGCCCGGCCCAGGCCGCCGGCAGGGTGAGGGCGCGCCGGTACCAGACGGCCTCCAGGAAGTCGGTGTCCCCGATGCCGGACAGCTCCGACTCGGGCGGGAAGGGTACGAGGATCTCGCCGTGCAGCTCGCGGTCGAGCAGACCGCGTTCGAGTCCGCTGTCGCCCCGGTCGGTCTCGAACTGCCAGGCGCCGTTCAGGTTGAGCCAGTCGCGGCGCACGAACTGCGGTCGCGGGTACTCCGGGCGGGGTACGGAGTGAGTGGGCACACATGCTCCAGTCGATCGGTGGGCCGGCGCGGGAGTGCCGGGCCCGTGGGTACAGCGGGTGGGGCGGGGGTCAGGAGCCGCCGAGGCCGGTGGTGGCGACGGAGTCGACGATGCGGCGCTGGAAGAGGAGGAAGACCGCGATCAGCGGGAGCGCCGCCAGCAGGGCGGAGGCCATGGACTGCGCGTACTGGATGCCGTAGGCGTCCTTCACGGTGGCCAGGCCCACCGGGAGGGTCATCAGGTCCGGGTTGTTGGTGACGATGAACGGCCACATGAAGTTGTTCCACGCCCCGATGAAGACGAAGATCGCCACCGCGGCCACGATCGGCCGGGAGAGCGGCAGCACGACCGACCGGAAGACCCGGAACTCGGAGGCACCGTCGATCCGGGCCGCCTCCTCCAGTTCTTTGGGGACGCCGTCGAAGAACCGCTTGAGGATGAACACCATCATCGGCGCGACGACCTGGGGCAGGATGACCGCCGCGTAGGTGTCGACCAGGTTGAACAGGAGCATCTGCTCGAACAGCGGCACGACGAGCAGCTGCGGCGGGATCATGATGGCGGCGACGGTGACGGCGAGCAGCGCCCGGCGACCGCGGAACGTGCCGCGCGAGAACCCGTACGCCGCGAGGGTGGACACCACCACCGTGATCAGCGTGACGAGTGCGGCGATCAGGAAGCTGTTGAAGGCCCAGCCGGTGACGTTCCCGCGTTCCAGGATCCGCTGGTAGGCGTCCAGGGTGAAGGCGCCCTTGAACGGGGACAGGCCGGTGGAGTTGATGTCCTTCTCGCTCTGGACCGAGGTGACGACCGCCCACACCAACGGCACCAGCCAGACGGCCGCGAGGACGGCGAGTGCCGTTCCGGCCAGGACGCGGGGCACCCGGCCGTGGCCGAGGAGCAGGGGGGAGCCGGCCGCTTCGCGGGGTGGACGGCGCCGTGTGCGGACGGTGGTGGCGGTTGCGGACACGGTCAGTCCTCCCGGCGGAAGAGGCGGAGCTGCACGAGCGAGACGACGACGATCAGGGCGAAGAAGAGGTACGAGATGGCGGAGGCGTAGCCGAGGCGGTAGCCGGTGAAGCCGACGTCGTAGACGTACTCGAGGACCGGGCGGGTGGAGCCGCCCGGGCCGCCCTTGGTGAGGATGTAGATCTGGTCGAAGACCTTGAGGGAGGCCAGGATCTGGAGCATGGCCACCAGCCCCGTCGTCCTGCGCAGTTGCGGCAGGGTGACGGACCACAGGCGCCGCCAGGCGCCGGCGCCGTCGAGGGCCGCCGCCTCGTCGAAGGTCGTGGGAAGGGACTGGAGCGCCGCGAGGTAGAGCAGGAAGTTGAAGCCGACCGTCCACCAGACGGTGAGGACGGTGACGGACCACATGGCGACGGACTCGTCGGACAGCCAGCCGACCGGTTCCATGCCGAGGGTTTCGAGGAGTTGGTTGGCCAGGCCCAGTTCCGGCTGGTAGAGCCAGGTCCAGATGATGGTCACGACGGTCACGGGCAGCAGGTAGGGGGCGAAGAAGGCCAGTCGCCACGCCCACTGTCCGGCGAGTCCGCTGTGCACCAGCAGCGCCATCGCGAGGGCGGCCAGTACCAGTGGCACGCTCGAGATGACGGTGAAGAAGAGGGTGTTGCCGAGGCTGCTCCACACGTCGGGATCGCCGAAGGCCTCGGTGTAGTTGTCGAAGCCGACGAAGTGCGTGTCGCGCAGGGCGAGCGAGCTGTCGGTGAAACTCATCCAGACCCCGTGCACGATCGGCCACACCATGAAGAGGCCGAACACGAGCAGGAAGGGCAGGACGAACACGAGCCCGTTGCCGGGGCGTATTCGCCGCAGGGCGGTGCGGCGATCGCCCGCGTGCGCAGCGGGCGGGCCGGTCTGCGCCTCGGCGCCGAGAGGTGCGGTGGTGGTCACGTCGGTCACTCCTTAGCCGGTCAGGCCACCGGGTTGGGCTGCCGCAGCAGCGCGTCCGCTTCGCGGACCATCTGACGCACCGCCTGCTCGGCGGACGTGTTGCCCAGCAGCGCCGACTGGAGCGGCTGACACATCCGGTTCTGGAAGTTCGAACCGGCTCCGGCGAACCAGTTGGGCGGGTCGAGCACCGCCACCTTCGCGGCGTCCGCGTAGGAGGACTGCGGCTCGAGGGCCGCGTACTCCGGTTCCGCGAGCACGGGCTGGTAGGCGGGGATGTGGCCGGCGCTCGCCCAGGTGAGGCTGTGCTTGAGCATCTCCGCGACGTACCGGTGGGCCTCGCGGCGCCGCGCCGGGTCGGGGTTCTCCTGGTGCGGGAGGACGAAGCCGTGGCTGTCGGTGTAGACGGCCGGCTGGTCGAAGACCTGGGGGAAGGGGGCGGCACCCAGCGGTATGCCGGACTGCTTCAGCGTCGGCAGCTCCCACTCCCCGAGCATGGCCATTCCGCCGCGGCCGCTGGTGAAGGCGGCCAGCGCGCCGTTGTAGTCCAGGTTGCCGGGGTTGGTCCGGCCGTCGAAGAGCTGCTTCATCAACGTCACGACGCGTATGGCGGCGTCGGTGTCGATCTCCGGGGGACCGCCGTCCGGCAGGGTGAACTCGGCGCCGGTCTGCGCGTAGAGGCCGGCGAAGAGACGCCAGTTCTGTGCCGTGTCGGTGACATGGCCGAACAGGATGCCCGCCCCCCCGGTCGCCTCGGCGAGGGCCTTGCCCGCGTCCAGCAGCGCCTCCGGCGAGCCCATGGGAGCCAGCCGGCCCGAGGAGTCCAGGAGACCTGCGGTGTCCGCGGCCTCCTGGTCGTAGAAGACGATGAAGGGGTGGACGTCGAGCGGGATCGCGTAGACCGTTCCGTCGTGCTGGGTCCGCTCCCAGACGGCGGGCGTGAAGTGCTTCCGCGTCACGCCGAACTCGGCGAGCAGGTCCAGGTCGAAGGCGTCGACCAGGCCGCCGGGCGCGTAGCCCGCCAGCCGGGACAGGTGCATGGCGGCCACGTCGGAGGCGCGGCCGCCGGCGGCTGACATGGCGAGCTTGGTGTAGTAGGACGGCCCCCAGTCCAGGATCGTGCGGTCCACCTCGAAGCCCTCGGCCCCCGCCGCCCCCCTGGCGACCGCCTCGATCATGTCGTCCATCAGCATGCCGTCGCCGCCCTGGAACAGGTCCCAGACGCTCAGCGCGGAGGCGCCGGAGGCGGAGGCCGGCGAGGCGCAGCCGGACAGCGGACCCGCGGCGAGCAGGGCTCCCGCCCCGGCCATGGTGTGACGCAGAAGCCGGCGGCGGCTGAGGCGGCGTACCGGATCGGAGGCGGCCGGCACCCCCCGGGCAGGCAAACGGGAACTCATCGCGGACCTTTCGACGGCCGGACGCTGATGCGGTGGCTAGTTTTTACATCGATGTACATTGGCTGTAAAGAGCTGGGCCGGGGGTCACCGGTGGTGACCGGGAGATCGTCGTCCGCCGGCCCGCGCCCGGACCGGTGCCGCGCCGGGACATAGACTCGGCAGTCGCGCGAGAGGCAGGGAGGTCTCGGTGGCACGGCCCAGGATCAAGGACGTCGCACGTCACGCGGGCGTGTCGGAGAAGACGGTGTCCAATGTCATCAACGACTACGCCCATGTCTCCGACCGCACCAGGCAGGTGGTGCGCGAGGCCATCGAACAGCTCGGCTACCGGGTGAACCTGGCCGGCCGTCACCTGCGCAAGGGCCGTACCGGCATCATCGCCCTGGTCGTTCCCGAGCTTGACATACCGTACTTCGCCGAGCTGGCCCGGCATGTGATCCGCGAGGCCGAGCAGTGCTCCCTGACCGTGCTGATCCATCAGTCCGGGGCGGACCGCGCCCATGAACTGGCGGCACTGGCCGGCTTCGGCTCCGCGTTCGTGGACGGGATCATCCTGAGCCCGCTCGCCCTGACCGCCGACGACCTGCGCGACCGCGCGGGCGCCCCGCCCACCGTGCTGCTCGGCGAGCTGCTGGAGGAAGGCGCCGACCACGTCGCCATAGACAACGAGAGGGCCGCGCGCGAGGCGACGACCCACCTGATCGGTCTCGGGCGGCGCCGCATCCTCGCCGTCGGCGGGCGCGACGACTCGGGTCTGGGGACGGCCGAGGCCCGGACCCGCGGCTACCGTGCGGCCCTGTCGGAAGCGGGCATCGCCTACGATCCGGCCGCCCTGCTGCCGGTCGACTCCTTCAGGATGCCCGACGGCGCCGAGGCCGTGGCGCGGGCGCTGCGGGACGGCGCGCGGCCCGACGCGCTGCTCTGCCTCAACGACCAGTTGGCGCTGGGGGCGTTGCGTGCTCTGCACGAGCACGGCGTCGGCGTGCCCGGGGAGGTGGCCGTCATCGGCTTCGACGACGTGGAGGGCGGGCGGTTCAGCGTGCCGACGCTGAGTACGGTGGCCCCCGACAAGGCGGCGGTGGCCAAGGTCGCCGTACAGCTGCTGCTGCGCCGCATCGAGGAGGCGACCGGACCGGACGCCGTGAGTGGCGGCGCCGATTCCGGTGTGCTGTCGCCGCAGGACCGCATCGTGGCCCACCGGCTCGTCCTGAGGGAGAGCACGGAGGGCCACGAGCGGCACTGAGGGCCCTTCGGCCGGGTGCGTCAGTTCACGTAGACCTCGGCGCGGTCGACGCTCACGAAGGACGCCCCGGACTGGGAGTTGTGCTCTCCCGTCACCCGGACCCGCAGGGTGTGGTCGCCGTACGCGAGCCGCGGGCTGAGGTACTGCACCGCCTCGCCGACGCGGATCGGGTGGTGGAAGTCGACCCGCTGCTCGGGGCCGCCGTCGACGCTGACGGCCGCGTAGCCGTTCCCCGTGTCCTTGACGGAGAGCAGGGCGATGCGGGTGCCGGTGAAGGAGAAGGTGGCCGTGGCACCGGCGCGGTCGCTCCAGTGGTCGTCGCTCCAGAAGCACTGGGTGGCACAGCCCGTGCCCGAGTTCCAGGCACCGCCGTAGGCGACGCCGCCGGGGCCGCTGGAGCGGCCGTCGTCGTTGATCCAGTAGTTGCCGGATCCGGGGTCGCCGGAAGGCAGGTCCTGGGTGGCCCCCATCGCGAGCGGGCGCCCGAAGTCGGGGCTGCCGTCGGCCCGCCAGGTGAACTTCTGCGCCCTGGTCGTGCGGTTGCCGTAGGTGTTCACGGACGTGGTCTTGGCGTGGTGGACGATCCAGTCCTCCGTTCCGTCCGGAGACTTGAAGAAGGCGTGGTGCCCGGGGCCGAACACGCCGCGGTCGTCCGCGCGCGAGAAGACCGCGCCCTGGTGCTGATGCCAGTTGCCGGGCACGAGCGGGTCGGCGTTCAGCGGCATCGACATCATCCAGACCTGGTAGTCCGGCTTGCCCGTGTCGCAGGTGGAGTACGTCATCCACACCCGGCCGTTGCGGTAGAGGAACTCCGGGCCTTCCCGCACCTCCGGGCATCCGCCGGCGGCGTCGATGGCGACGGCGTCGCCCGAGACGGTGTACGGGTCGGACATCGGGGCGATGTTGATGCCGTTGTGCTGGTACCGGTTGATGCCGCTGTAGGCGAGGTAGAGCCTGCCGCCGAGCCGGAGGATGCCCGCGTCGATGGCGAAGTCGTCCGCGTGGTTGGGCGGGGCGAGCTTCGCCTTGAAGTGGTACGGGCCGGCCGGGTCGTCGCGCTCCGATTCCAGGACGTAGAGCCGGTGGTGCTCGTCGACGCCGTCGTCGGCCGTGTAGTACAGGTACCAGCGGTCGCCGAAGCGGTAGAACTCCGGGGCCCAGATGTTGCGGTTGCGGGACGGGTCGGTGTCCGTCCACACCGTGACCGGGTCGGCGGTGGCCAGGGTGCCCAGGGACGGGGAACGCCACATCCTGATGCTGTCGCCCTGGGTCGTGGTGAGGTAGTAATTCCCCTTCCAGTGCGTCATGTACGGGTCGGGCCCGGTGTTGAGCGGGTTGCGGAACGTGCCGGCCGCCGCGGTGGCGGCACGCGATGCGGGTGAAGGCCCGGGTGAAGGCGCGGGCGACGCCGCGGCGGCCGGTGCGGTGAGGGCGGGCAGGAGGCTCACGACGAGCCCGAGGAGGGCGGCGACGAGCAGGCCGGCGTGCGCGCGGGGACGGTGTGAGGGGCTGGGAGGCACGGGGGGTCCTTTCCGCAGCTCTTTGCATCGATCTTTACATCGATGTAATGACGGGGCGTCAGGCTAGGGACGGTCCATCTCTCTGTCAACAGGCCCAAAAATGGGATTCCATTTGCGGCAGACCTCTTGACGGTGCTGTTTGGCGAAAACTACGTTCTGTTCATCGAAACGTCGCTTCCGCTTTGTGGAACTCTCCAACTCCCCCGCACCTGATCCCAGGAGTCCCGTATGACTGCCCTGGAAGACCGCCGCTCCCCCGCGGAGGCCGGCGACACCGCCCCCAGCCCCGGTCTCTACACATACGACCTGGCCCCGACGAAGAGGGAAGGGCGCCGCTGGGGCGCCTACAACGTCTTCACGCTCTGGGCCAACGACGTGCACAGTCTCGGGAACTACGCGTTCGCCATCGGACTGTTCGCCCTCGGACTGAACGTGTGGGGCATCCTCGCCGCCTTCGTCGTCGCGTCGGTCCTGCTCTTCCTGCTGCTCACGCTGTCCGGTTTCATGGGACACAAGACCGGCGTCCCCTTCCCGGTGATGAGCCGCATAGCGTTCGGCGTCAAAGGGGCGAAGCTTCCGGCCGCCGTCCGAGGCGCGGTCGCCATCGCCTGGTTTGGTATCCAGACCTACCTCGCCTCCGCCGTGCTGAGCGCCCTGCTGGTGGCGATGTTCCCCGGCCTGGCCCGCCTGGACACGAACTCCCTGCTCGGCCAGTCGACGCTCGGCTGGATCACCTTCCTGGTCCTGTGGGCCGTGCAGGTGCTCATCGTGAGCTACGGGATGCAGATGATCCGCCGGTACATGGCCTTCGCGGCACCCACCACGCTGCTCACCATGTGCGCCCTGGCGGTGTGGATGTTCGTCCGGGCGGACGGCTCGGTCTCCCTGTCCAACGGCGAGCCGCTCACCGGCGGCGCGATGTGGCTCCAGGTCCTGCAAGCCGCCGCTCTGTGGGTCGTGATCTACGGGACCTTCGTCCTGAACTTCTGCGACTTCACCCGGTCCGCCAGGAGCCGGAGGGCCATCGTCCGCGGGAACGTGATCGGCATTCCGGTGAACATGCTCTTCTTCGCCGGCATCGTGGCGGTCCTCAGCGGTGCCCAGTTCTCCCTCGACGGACACGTCATCACGAGCCCGACGGACATCGTCAGGACCATCCCCAACATGTTCCTGCTGGCCGTCGCCTCACTCGCCCTGATCGCCCTGACGGTGGCGGTGAACCTGCTGGCCAACTTCGTGGCGCCGATCTACGCGCTGGTCGACCTCTTCCCGCACCGGCTCGACTTCCGCCGCGCCGGCCTGGTGAGCGCGGTCCTCGGTCTGGTGATCACCCCCTGGAACCTCTACAACAGCCCTGTCGTGGTGAACTACTTCCTCGGCGGGCTCGGTGCCCTGCTCGGCCCGCTCTTCGGCGTGATCATGGCGGACTACTGGCTGCTGCGGAAGGCCCGTGTGAACGTGCCGGCCCTCTACACCGAGGACGCGGGCGCCGAGTACCACTACCGGCGCGGCTACAACCCGCGGGCCGTCGCCGCCTTCGTCCCGAGCGCCGCCATCGCCGTCGTCGTCGCCCTGGTCCCCTTCTTCCACGCCGCGGCCGGGTTCTCCTGGTTCGTCGGCGCGATCGTCGCCGCCGCGCTGTACGCGCTCATCGCCGACCGTGCCTCGCCGGTCCGCGACGTGGACGGCGAAGCCATCGCCGTCGCCGCCGAATAGCTCCGCCGTCGCCGCGCCTCACCCGAGCAGAAGGCCCGCCCATGCGCATCCTCGTGGTCAACGTCAACACCACGCAGTCCATCACCGACGCGATCGGCAAGCAGGCGGCCGGCGCGGCCTCCCCGGGCACCGAGATCGTCCCGCTGACGCCCGTCTTCGGCGCGGAGTCCGTCGAGGGCAACTACGAGAGCTATCTCGCCGCGGTCGCCGTCATGGAGACCGTCCGCGCCCACCCGGAGCCGTTCGACGCGGTGATCCAGGCCGGGTACGGCGAACACGGCCGGGAAGGACTCCAGGAACTGCTCGACGTCCCCGTCGTCGACATCACCGAGGCCGCGGCGAGCACCGCCCAGTTCCTGGGCCGCCGCTACTCCGTCGTCACCACCCTCGACCGCACGGTCCCCCTGATCGAGGAGCGGCTGCAGGTGGCCGGGCTGAGCGCCAGGTGCGCCTCCGTGCGCGCCAGCGGGCTCGCCGTACTGGAGCTCGAGCGGGACGAGCAGGCCGCCGTGGACGCCATCACCGAGCAGGCCGCCCGTGCGGTCGAGGTGGACCGGGCGGAGGTGATCTGCCTGGGCTGCGGCGGCATGGCGGGCCTCGCCGAACGCGTGGTGGAACGCACCGGTGTGCCCGTGGTCGACGGGATCGCCGCCGCCGTGACGATCGCCGAGTCACTGGTACGGCTGGGTCTGTCCACGTCCAAGGTGCGCACCTACGCGCGACCGCGTCCCAAACAGATCCTCAACTGGCCCCCGAAGGCCGGCTGAGACCGCCGGAACCGTCTTTCCTCCCGCGTCCCGCGCCCCGGCGGCGGCCGCCCGCCGGCCCCACCGGCCGCGGGGTATTCTGACGGGCCGCCCGACCGACGCTCCGCACCGGCGCGGTCGGCGCGCTCGGCAGGGGAAGACAGACGAAGGACGGCGATGGCTGCGTCAGAGGGCTTCACGCCCGAGTCCGAGCGGGTCACACGGCGGTTGCGCGACGAGATCGTCGACGGCGTGCGGCGGCCGGGCAGCCGACTGGTGGAACGGGAGCTGGCCGAGGCGCTCGGCGTGAGCCGGCTGCCCGTCCGGGAGGCCCTCAAGACCCTGGTGTCCGAGGGACTCGTGACACCGCGGCCGCGGTCCTGGGCAGTGGTACGGGAGTTCACGACCAGCGACATCGCCGATCTCGACGAGGTGCGCTCGGGCCTGGAGACCCTGGCGTTCCGGCTCGCCGCCCAGCGGCACACCCGTTCCGGGCTGGAGAAGCTCCGCGCGACGGTGGACGCCGAACTGGCGGCGGCCCGCGCGGACGACGCGGTGCGGGCCCGCCGGGCGGCCGCCGACTTCCACCAGACGGTCATCTCCCTGGCGGCCAACGAACTGCTCAACGAGCTCGAACGCGTCCTGCGCAGCCGCCTGCGGTGGCTCATGGGCCAGCACGACGACCTGCTGGGCGTGGCGCTGGAACACGAGGCTCTCTACCAGGCCATCGCGGAGCGCGACGTGGAGCGTGTACAGGCGCTCGTCCTGCACCACCTGGCGACGAGCCGCAGCGCGGCCCTGGGCCACCACGCGCGGGAGCGGGGGCAGGAGCAGGGGCAGCCTTAGCGCGGCCTGCCGTGGCTCGCCGCGAAGCGGGACGGCGACGTGCCGAA
Organism: Streptomyces sp. NPDC028991; assembly: GCF_055564775.1. NCBI lineage: Bacteria > Bacillati > Actinomycetota > Actinomycetes > Kitasatosporales > Streptomycetaceae > Streptomyces > Streptomyces sp. NPDC028991. The sequence continues at coordinate 60,013 of NZ_JBVHVP010000013.1, forward strand.
GGCGCGGGTGAAGGCCGCGGTGAACGCGGCGGGCGACGCGTGGCCGAGGCGCCCGGAGACCTCGCCGACCGACGCGGTGCGCGACAGCGGGACGGCCGCCGGCAGGCGGACCCGCCCCCGCCAGACGGCCGGGCTGTCGCCCGTCTCCGAGCCGAATCGCCGGGTGAACGCCCGTTCGCTCATGGCCGTGCGCGAGTCGTCCGGCGGATCATGCCGCAGACGCGAGGGCCGGCCCGCCCGTCTGTCGTGATGTGCGGCCCGGTCTCCTGATGGTCCGGCAGCACGTAGTGGTCGATGCCGACGCGCTCCCCGCCCGACTCGTCCCACAACAACCCGTACGCCACCAGCCGGCCTTCGTCGAAGGCGAGCACGGGTGGGTGACCGCAACGGGTTTTCCGCCCGCCGACGTCGCGGCGGGCCGCTTCCCCCGCGCCGTCGGCGGCGATCCGGGCACGTAGGACGGCGAACAGCGGGCATACGGATGTCCCGAGGCCCGCTCCGTCGCCGACCAACGGGGGTTCCCTGTGACACCGAGCCTGCGCACCGCCCGCGCCTGCCGTGCCGCCGCCGTGCTCCTTCTCGCCGCCGCCGGGTACGCGGCCGCCCACCATCCTTTTCTGGCCCTGCCGGGCCTGTACGCCGCCGCCGTGTTCGCCTGGTGTGCCGCCCGCGCCCGGGCGGCACACCGACTGCGGCTCGCACAGGCGCAGCGCGCCGAGCGGCTGGCACGCCCCCGCGGACAGCAGTCGCTCAGCGCCGTGCCGAAACCGTGCTGCGCGTTCTGGCGGCACTCCGACGGCGCCCTGCACGGCCCGGAGTGCACCCGGCCCGCCGCCGCCCGCGCCCCCCTCCGCGACGGCTGCTGCGAGCGGTGGTGGACCTCTCTGGGCGCACGGCACGACCCGGACTGCCGCCATCGCCTCGGCACTTCGGGGCAGGACCCGGCCCGCACGAGTCCGCAGTAAGGGCCGGCCCCGTCCGTCAGCCGGCCGTTCCGGTGTCCTGCCCGGCCGGCCAGAGCAGCGCCGTCCGCAGGGCAGGCGGGGTGGCGGCGGCCCAGGCCTGCGGTGAGCAGGAGTGGGGATACGGGACCGGTCCGGCGGTCGCCGAGCGGTCGTAACCGGCCAGGACCTCGGGCAGCCGGTGGCCGTGGTGGGCCGCCGCCGCGACGAGGCCCTCGGCGACGGTGCGCACCTCGTGCGTGAGTCCCTGGCGGGCCAGGCCCAGGGCGATGACCGCGTTGTCGTGCGGCCAGGCGCTGCCCCGGTGGTACGACAGCGGGTGGTACGGGCGCTGACCGGCGGCGAGGGTCCGGATCGCCCAGCCGGAGAAGAAGTCCGGCTCCAGCAGTCGCCGTCCCACCCGGCGGGAGCGCTCCGGGTCGAGGATGCCCGACCACAGAAGGTGCCCGGCGTCCGAGGCCAGCGCGTCGACCTGGCGACCGTCACCGTCCAGGGCGAGGGCCGGGAAGTCCGCCCCGGGCATCCAGAAGTCCGCCGTGAAACGGTCCCGCAACCGGGCGGCGCACGCGCGGAGTCGGCGCGCGTAGGGCTCGTCCCCCCAGACCTCGTCGGCGAGCCGGGCCGTGCGCAGCAGCGCGTCGTAGGCGTAGCCCTGCGCTTCGCAGACCGCGATGGGGCCCTCGGCCTGGGTGCCGTCGCGGAAGCAGATCGCGCCTGCGGAGTCCTTCCAGTTCTGGTTCACGAGCCCACCCGGGTCAGGGGTGTACACGAGGTAGCCGTGCTGCTCCAGGCCGCCGTCGGTCAGCATCCAGTCGACGGCCTGCCGGGCGTGCCGCTCCAGGCGGGCGGCCAGGGTGCGGTCGCCGGTCGCCTCGTGGTGGGCGTGCAGCAGGACCAGGAAGAGGGGCGTGGCGTCGACGGCGCCGTAGTAGCGGCCGTACGGGACCTGCCGGAAGTGGGCGAGTTCGCCGTGCCGGGTCTCGTGGACGATGCGTCCGGGCTGCTCGCCGCCGAAGGCGTCGTGGCGCCGGCCCTGGGTGGCGGCGAGCGCGCTCAGGACGGCGGCTGCCGTATCGGGCCGGTACGGCAGCAGGAAGTACGACGTCAGCAGTGAGTCGCGGCCGAACAGGGTGAGGAACCACGGGATGCCGGCGGCCGGGACGTGCACGTCCTCGCCGTCGACGCCGGTGACCGGGATGGTCAGCAGGTCGATGTCGGCGAGACCGCGCTCGACGGTGAGCGTCAGGTCGTCCGCGGCGGCGGCCACCGGTTCGTGGCGGTGCGGGCGCCGTGCGGCACCGGCGGGCCGGGGGCGTCCGTGCGGGTGTGCGCGGACGGTCAGGTGCAGGTCGGTCCGGCCGTGGGCGTCGAGCGGCAGGTGCCAGGTCAACGTCCGTGCGGTGGCCCCCTGTTCCCCCCGCGGAGGGTCGACCGTGTCCGGGGCGGGGCGGCAGGTGAGTTCGGTCCGGGCGTGCCAGTCGGCTCGCCGGTAGGCGAAGAGCAGGCCGGCCGCGGTCTCGCGGGTCTGCCGCTCCCCGCCGGGCTTGGCGTAGTCGCGGTCGTCGGCGCGGAGTTCGAAGAGGTCGGCGAAGTCGGCGTCGACGGTGAGGTCGAGGCGGGCGGTCACCGGGTCGGGGCGATTGCTGACCAGACTCAGGTGTTCGGCGAACGTCCCCGCGGTGAGGCTCTGCCGCCGGAAGACGGTGTACGCGGGCGGGTCGTCCCGGGTGCCTTCGGGGGTCAGCACGCAGGCGGCCGTGTCGTCCGTGTCCGCGGTGGCGGGCACCAGGGCGACGGGGGTGCCGCCGTCGACGGTGAGCCGCCAGCGGCTGAGGTGCCGGGCGTCCTGGAAGAACAGTCCGTCGGGAGCCGACCCGCGGACGCCGCTGATCCCCCCTTCGGTGCCGAGACGGACGAAGGTGGCGTCGCGCACCAGTTGGACGCGGGGGTCGGCCGCGGTCATGGCATGGACTCCTTCGGGTCGGACTCCTTCGTGCAGGGCTCCTTCGAGCCGGACTCGTTCGTGCCGGACTCGTTCGTGCCCGACTCCTTCATGCAGGGCTCCTTCGGGCCGGGCTCCCGGCCGGGCCTCAGGTGTAGCTCCTGCGGGTCGGCACTCAGCAGGTCGAGCGTGAGGGCGGCGGTCCAGGAGAAGCGCCGGGTGCCGCGGCCCACGCCGGTGGCGGGATCGACGTACTCGGCGAAGGCGGAACGTCCCGCCTCCGCGAGGAAGCCGGTGCGCAGACGTGCGGCGTCCCGGCCGAGGCCGTGGGTGCGCAGTCCCCGCTCGATCAGCCACGCGGTGTTGAACCAGGCCGGTCCGCGCCAGTACCGGGTGGGGTCGAAGGCGTGGCCGGTCAGGTCGTAGCTCGGGACCAGGCTCGTGGCCGGGGCGGCGAAGCGCGGGCCGGTGAGCGTGGTGCGCAGGCGCCGGACGACGTCCTGCGGCAGGTGCGGCACGAGGAGTGGAATCAGTCCGCTGACGCTCGCCTCGTCGACCGGCGTGTCGGTGTGCAGGTCGCGTACGCGGAACAGGCCGGCCTCCTCGTCCCAGAGCCGGTCCACCAGCGCCCGGGTCAGCTCGGCGGCCCGCTCGGTGTGCCGCTCCCCGGGCAGGCCCAGTTCGCGGGCCATGGCGGCCAGGGCGAGTTCGCTGACGACCAGCAGCGCGTTGAAGCACGGGTCTTCCACGGCGAACCGGTGCCGCACGACGCGGTCGTCGTAACCGGCTTCCCGGTACTCGGTGGCCAGCCGCACGTACCGGCCGTAGTCGAGGTCGGTGGGCCGGTCGGCGGGGTGGCCGTGGTCGAGGTCGGCGCGCCGGAAGGTGTCGGGCGGGCTGGGTTCGACGCGTTGGAGGGCCCGGTCCCAGCAGGGGCTGTTGTCCATGCCGGGTTCCCAGGGGTGGACGACCGCCGCGAGGCCCCGGCCGCCGAGGTCGCGGCGGGTGCGCAGGTACTCGTGCCAGGCGGCGAGCCGGGGGTGGACGCGGGCGAGGAAGCCGCGGCGTCGTGACTCCGCCGGGTCGGCCCGGTGCACGAGCCAGGCCGCCAGGGCGTGCACCGGCGGCTGGACGATGCCGGACGTCTCGGCGGTCGGCGGTGCGCCCGCGGCGCGGCCGGCCCGGGAGGACTGCCAGAAGTCGGGGCTCGGGAAGTAGGCGTCGTGGGGCAGGGCGGGGTTGAAGACGATGTGGGGCACGCGTCCGTCGGCCCACTGCGCGGCCAGCAGGGACTCCAGCTCCCGCTGGGCGCGGCGCACCGAGAGGTGGCGCAGTCCGATGGCGACGAAGGCGGAGTCCCAGCTCCACTGGTGGGGGTAGAGGGTGCGGGAGGGGACGGTGGAGGCGCCGGTCCAGTTGTCGATGAGGACCCGCGCCGCACCGCGCCGCAGGGTCAGGTCCGCGGGCGCGGTGGGCGCGGGCCGGTCCAGGAGCTCCAAGGGGGAGTTCACGCGCCCGACCTCGCCAGGAACGCGGGGACGGAGCGCACGGCCTCGACGGGGTCGCCGGTCAGCCGGCATTCGAGGGCGAGATGGCCGTCGTAGCCGATGGTGTGCAGGGCGCCTAGCCAGGCGGGCCAGTCGAGGTGGCCGGCGCCGGGCTGGAAGCGGTTGGAGTCGGAGACCTGGGCGTGGCCGATGACGTCGGCGTGGGCGAGGATCGCGGCGGCGGGGTCGGTCTCCTCGATGTTCATGTGGTAGCTGTCGATGCCGATCCGGACGGAGTCCAGGCCGACGGCGCGGATCAGGTCGGCGGCCTGTTCGAGCCGGTTGACCATGTGGTCCTCATAGCGGTTGAGCGGCTCGAGGAAGAGCGTGACGCCCTCCCTGCGGGCGTGCTCGCCGAGTTCGGTGAGACCGGCGAGGAGTACGTCGCGGTCCTCCTCCTCGGTGCGCGGCGGCTCGAAGGGCGGCAGGCGGCGGGAGAACATGCCGTACGAGGCGGGGGTCTGGGCACCCACGCCGCCGATCTCGGCGATGACGGTGAGCTGTGACTTCATCTGGGCGACGGCGTCGCGGCGCAGGTCCTCGTCGAAGGCACCGAGGAAGTGCGGCATGTCGACGCAGACGGTCGGCATGACGACGCCGTCCTCGCGGGCCTGCTTCAGTTCACCGCGGCGCGAGGCGAAGTGGAGGTCGCCCTTGCCGCGCAGTTCGATCGCGTCGTAGCCGGCCTGCTGGGCGAAGTCCCACTTGGCCTGCAGGGTGTCTCCGGGCAGCAGCTGTTCCTGGACGGCGGTCTTGAGCATGGGGATGCCTTTCGGGGACTCTCAGAATTCCAGGACGACCTGCAGCGCCTCGGCGGGCCGCTCGTCCAGCAGTACGTAGGCGTCGGCGGCGTCGGCGACGGGGACGACGTGACTCACCAGCGAGCCGACGTCCACCTGGCCCTCGGCGACCAGGCGCAGGAAGGTCTGCTGGAGGCGTTCGACCGTCCAGCGGTTCGACAACTGCGGGGGGACGCCGCCGATCTGGGAGCAGATCAGCTGGACCCGGTTGTGGTGGAACTCGTCGCCGAGGCGCAGGCCGACGCCGTCGCCCTGGTAGAAGCCGGAGGCCACCACCCGGCCGCCGGCGGCGACGGAGCGCAGCGCCTCGTGCAGGGCCGGGTAGGCGCCGCTGATCTCGATGGCGAGGTCGGCGCCGAGGCCACCGGTGGTCTCTCGGACGCGTTCGGCGACGGCGTCGGTGCGGGCGTTGAGGGTGTACTGGGCGCCGTACCGCTTCGCGGTCTCCAGGCGGCCGTCGAGGGCGTCGACGGCGGTGACGCGGGCGCCGCTGAGCCGGGCGAGGCGGGTGGTCAGCAGGCCGATGACGCCCTGGCCGAACACGGCGACGTCCTCGCCGAGGTGGATGTCGCCGGCCAGGACGGCGTTGTAGGCGATGGCGCCGACCCGGGCGAAGGCCCCGGCCAGCGGTTCCAGCCCGGTCGGCAGGGTGTGGCCGATCATGCGCTCGGCGGGGACGACGCCCTCGCCGCGGTGGCCCCAGATGCCCCAGACCAGGTCGCCGGGGGCCGGCAGGCCCGGGGTGCCGGCGAGTTCCGGGGAGACCTCGACGACCTCGCCGACCTCGGAGTAGCCCCAGCCGGCCACCGGGTACTCGATGCCGGGCGCGCCGTCGCGGAAGAGCCGCGCCTCTGGGTCCCAGGTGCGGGTCAGGTACGGGTTGGTGCCGCGGTAGGCGGTGAGTTCGGTGCCGGCCGAGATGCCCGAGTAGCGGGTGCGGACCCGCAGGTGGCCGGGCGGCAGTTCGGCCCTGACGTGCTCGGCCACCTCCACCTGACGGGGACCGGTGAACTGGACGACGCGTTCCACGGATGACACGAAGGGGCTCCGGAAGGGTTGCTGGTGCGGTTGCGTCGACAATATCCGCAACTTATGTCTTGTCAACCAGCAAAAGTAGTGCTGTGATGCGTGGCGAGCAGACGTAAGCCGGAACGAGGACACTCAATGCGCATCAGGACCCTGCGGTCGAGGACGACCGCGGTCGGCGTCACGGCAGCCTTGGGAATCGGGCTGCTCTCGGGCTGCGCGGGCAGCACGGGACCCGGCAAACCCGACCGTGAGATCACGGTCTGGTCCCAGGAGAACCTCCCCGACCGCGTCGCCGCGACGCGGAAGGTCATCGACGGGTTCGAGAAGAAGAGCGGGATCAAGGTCAAGCTCGTCGGGGTCGACGAGAGCCAGATGCCGCAGCTGATCATGTCGGCGGCGGCCTCGGGCACGCTGCCCGACGTCATCGGCGCCGCCCCCATGGGCCAGGTCTGGCAGATGTACACCAACGGGCTGCTGAACACCGACATCCCGAAGCGGATCGTCGGCGAACTCGGCCGGGACACGTTCAACGCCAACGCGCTGGAGCTGACCTCCGACGGCGCCACCAGCCTCGGCGTGCCCTCCGACGCCTGGCTCCAGCTGCTGGTCTACCGCGAGGACCAGTTCGCGCGGAACGGCCTGGCGGCTCCCGACACGTACGCGAAGGCGCTGGCCGCCGCCAAGGCGCTGACCACCGAGGGGCACGACGGCATCTCGGCGGCCACCGATCCCAGCGACGTCTTCACCTCGCAGAGCTTCGAGAGCCTCGCCCTGGCCAACGACTGCCAACTGGTCGACGACCGGCACGAGGTGGCCCTCGAGTCCCCGCAGTGCGAGGAGGCGTTCCGCACCTACGACCAACTGGCCCGCGCCTACGGCGCCCCGGGCACCCAGACGGTGGACTCCACCCGGGCCACGTACTTCGCCGGCCGGTCCTCCATGGTCATCTGGTCCTCGTTCCTGCTCGACGAACTCGCCGGCCTGCGCAAGGACGCCCTGCCCAGCTGCCCCCAGTGCGCGAAGGATCCGCGGTACCTGTCGGACAACAGCGGCATCGTCACCGCGATGAAGGGTCCCGACGCGAAGGAGCCGGCCCAGTTCGGCGAGATCACCTCCTGGGTGACCACCAAGACGGCCGAGACCGCGGCGTCCCGCGAGTTCATCGAGTACATGATGGGCACCGGCTACGAGTCCTGGTTCGGCATGGCGCCCGAGGGCAAGATCCCGGTCCGCAGGGGGACGGCCGCCGACCCCGAGCAATACCTCCGCGCCTGGCGCCACAGTGACATCGGCGTCGACACCCGCAAACCCCTGGACGAGGTCTTCCCCGAGAGCCTGCTCGACCAGCTCGCCGACGGCGTCGGCAACATGCGCCGCTGGGGCATCACCCAGGGCGAGGGAGCCCTCGTCGGCGCCACCAACGGCGAACTGCCCGTGCCGAAGGCCGTCGGCGCCATGACCAGCGGCCAGAGCTCGCCCTCTGAGGCGGCCCGCGACGCCGACGAAGAGGTCGCCGCCCTGAAGAAGTCCCTGCAGTAGCCGCCCGCCTGCACGTCACGAAGGTCCCTCATGACAACAGCCCCAGCCGGCGCGCCGCAGCGCCGGGACACCAGCCCCCGGTCCACGGACCGGCCCGACGCGCCGGGCCGCCGTCCGATGACCGCCAGTCGGCGCGCCAACCGCGCGGGCCTCGCGTTCGTCTCCCCCACCTTCCTCGTGGTCCTCGTGGTGGTCGTGCTGCCCATCGCGTGGACCGTGCTGCTGGCCTTCCAGAAGGCCAGGCTCGTCGACATCCAGGGCATGGGCCTGTTCGGCAACTGGACCCTGGACAACTTCGCGCAGGTCTTCGACTCGGCAGGCTTCTGGTCCAGCCTGTGGACCACCCTGCTCTACACGGCGGGCTCCACGCTCGGCTCCGTCGTCCTCGGCCTGGTCGCCGCGCTCGCGCTGCGCAAGCCGTTCAAGGGGCGCGGGCTGCTGCGCGCGGCGATGCTGCTGCCGTACGTCGCGCCCGTCGTCGCCGTGGCCTTCGTCTGGGAGGTCGCGCTCAGCCCGCAGTACGGCGTGGTCAACGACTGGGGCCGGCGGCTGTTCGGCTGGGACGACCCGATCGCCTTCCTGTCCACCCGGGAGTACGAGGTCCATCTGCTGGGCCTGCACTTCGACGTCCCGCTGGCGCTGCTGACCGTCATCGTCTTCGAGTGCTGGCGCTACTTCCCCTTCGCGTTCCTGTTCATCCTGGCCCGTCTCCAGGCGGTGCCCGACACGCTGGAGGAGGCCGCGCTGGTCGACGGTGCGACCCCGACCCAGCGCTTCCGGCACGTCCTGCTGCCCCAGCTGATGCCCGTGATCGCGCTGCTGTGCGTGCTGCGGTTCATCATGACGTTCAACAAGTTCGACGACGTCTACCTGCTCACCGGGGGCGGCGCCGGCACCGACGTGGCCGCCGTGCGCGTCTACGACTTCCTCACCGCCCGCTACGACGTGGGAGCGGCGGCCGCCCAGGCGCTCGTCCTGGCCGTCTCGCTGATGATCCTGCTGGGCTTCTACTTCAAGTTCTTCGGCAACAAGGTCCAGGAGGAAGCGTGACGCGCAAGGCGGCCCTGAGCCGGGCCCTGTTCGAGGAGAGGTTCTTCGGCGTCCTGCGCTGGTTCGTCATCGCGTTCCTCGCCGTGATCACCCTTCTGCCCTTCTACTACATGGTGCTGCTGTCGCTGAAGCCCATCGACGCGCTGCTGCTCGACCCGGGCTCCCTGTGGGTCTCGGCGAAGGACTTCACCTTCTCCACCTACCAGGACGTGCTGCGCTCCACCGACGACGGCGGCCAGGGCTTCCTGAGGTTCCTCCTCAACTCCGCGCTGGTCTCGCTCGGCACGGTCGTGCTGACCCTCGTGGCCGCCGTGCCCGGCGCGTACGCCGTCAGCCGGCTGAAGTTCTTCGGCCACCGTCAGGTCAGCGCGCTCTTCCTGGCCGTCTACCTGTTCCCGGCGACGCTGCTGGCCGTCCCGCTGTTCGTCATTTTCGCCAGGATCGGGCTGTCCTCCAGCCTGGCCGGCCTCGCCATCGTCTACGTCGCCCAGACCGTGCCGGTGTCGATCTACATGCTGAAGAACTACCTCGTCACCATCCCGGCCTCCATCGAGGAGGCGGCGGCCCTCGACGGGTGCTCGCGGCTGCAGACCGTCCGGAAGGTGATCCTGCCGCTGGCCCTGCCCTCCCTGATGGCGACCGGCCTGTACGTCTTCATGATCGCCTGGAACGAGTTCCTCTTCGCGCTGCTGTTCCTGGCCGCCGACCCCGGCGAGTGGACGGTCTCCCTGGGCCTGGCGCAGCTGTCCAACGGCATCGAGGTGCCGAAGACCGTGCTGATGGCCGGTTCCGTGGTGCTGACCATCCCCGTGGTACTTCTGTTCTTCGCCGCCGAAAGACTGCTCACCGAGGGTCTGACCAGCGGCGCCGACAAGAGTTGAGCCCTGGGGGACACCATGATGACGTCGAGTCAGGCCAGCGCCGGCGCGCTGCTGCAGCTGATCCGCAGCGGCCGCGCCAACACCCGGGCCGACCTCCAGCACGCCACCGGACTGTCCCGGTCCACCGTCGGGCAGCGCCTCGACCTGCTCAACCGTGCGGGGTGGCTGCGCCACACCACGGGCGCCTCCACCGGTGGCCGGCCGTCCCACCGGATCGCCTTCGATCCGAGTCACGGCTCGGTCGTCGCCCTCGACCTGGAGACCCGGCACGCCCGCGCCGCCGTACTCGATCTCGCGGGCACCATCCTGGCCGAGCACACCGGGCCGATGGATGTCGGCGAGGGCCCCGAACACGTGCTGGACCGGCTGGCCGAGTGGTTCCCGGACCTGATCGCGGCGGCCGGGGTCCCGGCGTCCCGTGTCGTGGGGATCGGGCTGTCCGTACCCGGCCCGGTCGACTGGGAGTCGGGGCGGGTGATCGAGCCGCCCATCATGCCGGGCTGGGACCGGTACCCCATCCGGGAGCGGCTGCGGGAGGCGTACGCGGCGCGGATGGGCCTGGCCCCGGAGGCCGACGCCGTCCCGGTGCTGGTGGACAACGACGCCAACCTCATGGCGCTGGCCGAGCACCAGGCCAACCACCGCGACTGTGCGTCCTTCCTCCTGCTGAAGGTGTCCACCGGGATCGGCGCGGGTGTCGTCATCGGCGACAGCCTCTACCGCGGCATCGACGGCGGCGCCGGCGACATCGGGCACATCCGCCTGCACGACCGGTCCGACGCGCTGTGCATGTGCGGCTCCCACGGCTGTCTCGCGGCCGTCGCCAGCGGGCGTGCGATCGCCAAGGAGCTGTCCGCGCTGGGGCTGGACACCGCCTCCGGACGGGACGTCCGGCGGCTGCTCAACGAGGGCCACCCCGACGCCGTACGACTGGCCAGAGAGGCCGGACGGCGGGTGGGCGAAGTCCTGGTCACCGTCGTGACCCTGCTCAATCCCGGCGTGCTCATGATCGCCGGCGAGCTCTCCGGGGTGCCGTTCCTGACCGGGGTGCGGGAACTGGTCTACCAGCGCGCGATGCCCCGGGCGACGGCCAACCTCCAGGTCGTCACCTCACGGCTCGGCGACCACGCGGGGATCGTCGGAGCCGCCGCCATGGTCGTGGAGCACCTCTACTCCCCCGCCGGCGCCGACGCCCGGCTCGACCGCCTCGCGCCGTGAGCGCACCGCCGTCCCCCGGCGCACCACTCAAGTAGCCCACGAAGAGCACCAGGAAGACAGGAACACCGTGACCGCTGCCCCCGTGCCCTGGACCGACCGGCCCGTCGAGGTGGGACTCGTGGGCGCCGGCCCCTGGGCCCGCACCATGCACGCCCGGGTGCTGGCCGCCGGGCCCGAGACCCGGCTCGCCGCGGTCTGGGCCCGTCGTACGGAGGCCGCCCGCGAGACCGCCGCGCCCTACGCCGCCCATGTCGCCACCCGCTTCGAGGAGTTGCTGGACCGCTGCGAGGCCGTGGCCTTCGCCGTGCCGCCCGCCGTCCAGGCCGAGTTGGCGCCACGGGCGGCGAAGCGGGGCAAGGCCCTGCTGCTGGAGAAGCCGCTCGGGCCCGACCTTTCGGCGGCCCGCCGGGTGGCGGACGCGGTCGCGGAGGCCGGTGTGGTCTCCCAGCTCGTGCTGACCAAGCGCTACCACCCGGCCACCCGGGCCTTCCTGACGGCCGCACGCGCCTTCGACGTGGCCGGAGCCCGCGCCTGCTACCTCCACGGCGCTTTCCTGCGCGGGGAGTTCGCCACCGGCTGGCGCCTGGAGCACGGCGCCCTGCTCGACCTCGGACCCCACCTGCTGGACCTCCTGGACACCGCGGTCGGCCCCATCACCGGCATCCGCGCCACCGGAGACCCGCGCCGCTGGGTGGAGCTGACCTGCGAGCACGAGAACGGGGCCGTGAGCCAGGCGTCCCTGTCCGGCTCGGTGGCCGTCCCGCACACGCTCACCCGCGTCGAGCTCTTCGGCGCGGCGCACCCCGTGGTCTACGACACGGCCGGCATCGACCACGAGGAGTGCTGGCCCGTCCTGCGCCACGACTTCGCGACGGCCGTCCGCACCGGCACGCCGGCCCCGCTCGACGCCCGGCGCGGCCTCTACCTGCAGAGCCTCCTCGACCGGGCCGCGCGCGGCTGACGACGGGCGCGACGGCCACGCGTTCAGCGGGTGTCCGTCAGACCGCCCGTGACGGCGATGACCTCGCCGACGGTGAAGCTGGAGTCCGCGTCGGAAGCCAGGTACACGTACGCGGGAGCGACCTCCTCCGGCTGGGCGACCCGACCCATGGGAGACGAACTGCCGAGATGGGTCAGATAGTCGTCGGGGAACCGCTGACCCGCCAGGTTGAGCACCGTCCAGGTGGGCCCCGGGGAGACGATGTTGGCACGGATGCCGCGCTCTGCCAGGTGCGGGGCGATGGACTTGGTGAACACCACCAGGGCCGCCTTGGACGCGGCGTAGTCCATCATGATCTCGCTGCCCTTGAGGGCCTCCTCGGACGCGGTGGCGATCACGGCGTCACCGTGGGAGAGGTGCGGCAGCGCCGCGGTCACCAGATGGAAATAGGCGTAGACGTTCGTCTTGAAGACCCGGTCGAAGTCCTCGGCGGTCAGGTCGGACAGGCTGTTCTGACTGTTCAGGTAAGCGGCGTTGCTCACCAGGACGTTCAGACCGCCCAGTTCGGCGACGGTGCGTTCGACGACGTCCGCGCAGAAGGCGGGATCGCACAGGTCGCCCGGCAGCAGCAGGCAGGTGCGGCCCTCCTTCTCGACCGCCTCGCGCGTCTCGTCGGCGTCGCTCTGCTCCTCCGGCAGGTGGACGACGGCGACGTCGGCCCCCTCGCGTGCGTAGAGGACGGCCACCGAGCGGCCGATTCCGGAGTCGCCGCCGGTGATCAGCGCCACCTTCCCGGCGAGTTTCCCGGAGCCCCGGTAGTTGGGGGCGTGATAGCGCGGGCGCAGTTCCATCCGCTCTTCCAGACCGGGGCGCTGCTGTCGCTGGAATCGGTACGGCGGAGAGAGCTCCGCCTCCTCCTGGGGCATCGCCGGACGGTCGAGCGGTCCGCCGCCCGTTCCGTTCCTCTCCGTCATTGCCGGCCTCCACACGATCGGGTACGCGGTCGGCGCCGCCGGCCGGCGGCGCCCAGCAATCGCGTGTCCCGAGCTCAGGCACTCAAACGGCGCCGTCGGGTGCCGACCGCGCACACCGGTACGCGCGGCATCAAAAACGCCACTGGGCGTTTCCCGTGCGTGAGGTGCGACGGGGCGTGGGACCGCCCGCGGGGACGCCCGGTCCCTCCTTGGCGCCGTCCCCGCCGGACGGAGGCGAAGCCGCCTGCGAGTGCGGCCGGGTCGCGGCAGGGCCGTTCAGTCGACGACCGCGGTGGCCTCGACCTCGATCAGATGCTCGGGCACGTCCAGCGCCGCGACGCCCAGCAGCGTGGCCGGCGGTGCCGCGGTGACGCCGAGCTTCGCGGTCGCCCGGCCGATGCCCTCCAGCAGCAGGGGCATCTTGTCGGGGGTCCAGTCGACGACGTGCACGTTCAGTTTCGCCACGTCGTCGAAGGAGGCACCGGCCGCGGCCAGGGCGGTGGCCACGTTGAGGTAGCACCGCTCGGCCTGCGCGGCCAGGTCGTCCGCGCCGACCGTGGTCCCGTCGGCATCCCACGCGACCTGTCCGGCGACGAAGACCAGCTTCGATCCGGACGCGATCGCCACCTGCCGGTAGACGTCGACCTCCGGCAGTCCGCCGGGGTTCACCAGGGTGATGGCCATGACGTGTCTCTCCTTGCCATTCGCTCTCTTGTGGTTACTCGGGAACCGTAGGAGAGTGACCGCTGACATGGAAGAACGCACTTTTCAGTGACTGGGGAACCCGATGGTGACCAAGCAGTTCACGGGCTCGCCCGACGACGCGGACCTGACGCGCGCGGACTCCCTGGCGCGGGAGATCTTCTCGGACATCGCCAACAAGTGGGCGCTGCTGCTCATCGAGGCGCTGGGCGACCGCACCCTGCGCTTCGGGGAGTTGCGCGACGAGATCGAGGGCATCAGCCACAAGATGCTCACCCAGAACCTGCGCATGCTGGAGCGCAACGGGCTGGTGGAGCGGTGTGTGCACCCCACCGTGCCGCCGCGGGTCGAGTACACCCTCACGGAGCCGGGGCGGGGGCTGTTGAAGACGACGCACCACATGTGCGACTGGACCCACCGGTACCTGGGCCACATCGAGGCCTCCCGTCGCCGCTTCGGCGCCTGACGGGAGGCGTGCGGATCAGCGCCGTCCGGGCACGGGTCAACGCCGTCCGGGCACGGGTCAACGCCGTCGGCGAGCCGGGCCGCGGAAGACGGCAAGCCGCAGAACGACGAAGCGCACGACGGTGACGGCCACCGACGTGGCGGCGAGGACTCCGGTCTCGGCGGCGGGCGAGGCACCGGGCTCCGCGTGCCTGAACCACAGCACGGCACCGGAGGTGACCAGGTAGCCCAGCAGGAAGAGGCCACCGGCTCCGAGGTGGGCGCGGGCAGCGCCCACGGCGGTGTGCCGGAACGTCAGCCGCCGGTTCGCCTCGGTGTTCAGCACCGTCAGCACCATCAGGGAGACGAGGTTGGCGGCGGCCGGGGGCCACCACAGGCGCAGCACCCAGTACAGCAGCGCCTGCCCGGCGGTCGACAGGATGCCGATCGCGACGAACCAGCCGACCTCACGCGACCGGACCGTGCGCCGGGCGGCGGGAGGGCCAAGCGGCTCGCGGGGCTCGGCAGCGACCGGTGACGCCTTCAGCCGAGCCACCCGTCCCACACCCCGTCCTGCCGACCGGCCGTCAACTCCTGGTCGCGCAGCCTACTACGCCGCCGTGAGACACTTTGCCCGGTCTTTGCCGTTCGGGAACCCCGCGGCCCCCGGCCTCGTTCATCCTGATGGCCGCGAGGAATCGCGACCGAGGACCAAGACGGACACGCAGCAGCAACAGAAGCCGAGGTGGCACGAGTGGCGATGTGGGACAAGATCAAGGACCAGGCCAAGACCTTCCAGCAGTCCCAGGGCACTCGGGGAGCGAGCGGCCCCGGGCAGGGACCGCAGGGGCACCAGGCAGCCGGCCGGCCGGGCTCGTCCTCCGGTGGTTCCAAGGCCCAGTTGATCGGGATGTTCAAGACCCAGCTCGCGTCGGTCAAGACCGAACTCAAGAGCGGCGCCTACCGGGACGCCAGCATGGCCATGTGCGCGCTGGTCGCCGCGGCCGACGGCCAGGTGGAGCCGGCCGAGCGGCAGCGCGTGGAGGAGCTGATCGTCTCCAACGAGGTTCTGCAGAACTTCCCGGCCGACCAGCTCCGCCAGCGCTTCAACCAGCACGTGGACAAGCTCGTCGCCAACTTCGAGCTGGGCAAGAGCGAGGCCCTTCAGGTGATCGCCAAGGCCGCCAAGAAGCCCGCGGAGGCCCGGGCGGTCATCCAGACCGGCATGGTCATCGCCGGTGCGGACGGAGTCTTCGAGCCGTCCGAGCAGTACGCGATCCGCGAGGCCTGCACCGCCCTTGGCGTGTCGCCCTCGGAGTTCGGCGTCTGACGGGTCGGATCCCCCGCCCTCGCGCGGATCCCCGCCGGGTCGGCGTTGGCGGTCCCGGACCAGGATGGCCAACGCCGTGCGGGACCACGCGAGGAACCACACCTCTCCGTCCGGCTGACGGGAAGGCGTTTGACCGGCGTCGGCGTCGGGGGTTCGGATGAGGCCCATGACTTCAGGGCAGACGCGGCAGGGCCTTCACGCCCTCGACGACCGTCTCGTACGGCGCCTGGTCGCCGGGCAGTTCCCGCAGTGGGCGGGACTGCCCGTCGAGCGCTTCCCGTCCGGCGGGACGGTCAACGCCATGTACCGGCTCGGCGACGACCTGGTCGTACGGCTGCCGCTGATCGAGGGCGGGGCCGGGGACGTGCTGGCGGAGCGGGAGTGGCTGCCCCGCCTGTCGCCCCTGCTGCCCACCGCCGTCCCCGAGGTGCTCGGCGCCGGTGAGCCCGGCGCAGGGTATCCGTGGCCCTGGTCGGTGCTGCGGTGGCTGCCCGGAGAGATCCCCGAGGCCGGAGCACTGAGCGAGCCGGCGCTGCTGGCCGGGGACCTGGCCCGGTTCGTGGCGGCGATGCGGAGCGTCACCCTGCCGGGCGCGCCGCGGGCTCATCGCGGCGGACCGCTCGCCACGCTCGACGAGTCGACCCGGTCCGCGATCGAGGCACTGCGCGGCCTCCCCGAGGAAGGTCTCGACTGCGACGCGCTGACCGCCGTCTGGGACGACGCGCTGCGGGCTCCGGCCTGGGACGGACCGCCGGTCTGGCTGCACGCCGACCTGATGCCGGGCAACCTGCTGGTGGACGGCGGCAGGCTGTCGTCGGTCATCGACTTCGGCTGCATGGGAGTGGGCGACCCGGCCTGCGATCTCTTCCCGGCGTGGAATCTGCTGCCGGCCGGGGCGAGGCAGGTGTTCCGCGAGGCGCTCGGCGTGGACGACGCGGCCTGGAGGCGCGGCCGGGGGCGGACGCTTTCCCAGGCGCTGATCGCGCTGCCGTACTACCGTGCGAGCAACCCGGCGATGGCGGGCAACGCCCGCCACGTGATCCGCGAGGTGCTGGCCGAGGGCTGCTGAGCGGCGCCCGCCCCGTCACCGGGGCCTCGTTCGGATCGTGCCGCGGACGCGGGGTCCGGCAGGCTCAGCCGCGGCGTCGTCGTCACTGGCCGACGCTCCGCGCCGACGTTCTCCTCCGCCTCGCAGCCGCACCCACCGGATCCCGCTCACCGGCGTCGACCAGCCACGTCACCCTCCTGCGACCTGGCCCGAACCCGGGTGACGTCTTCTCAGCTGTCGTAGTCCACGGTCAGCTTCTCCGAGACCGGGTACGACTGGCAGGTCAGGACGTAGCCGGCGTCGACCTCGGCCGCTTCCAGCGCGTAGTTGCGGCGCATGTCGACGCTGCCGTCCGTGACCAGGGCACGGCAGGTGCCGCAGACGCCGCCCTTGCAGGCGAAGGGCAGGTCGGGGCGGGTCTGCTGGGCGCCGTCGAGGACGGACCGCCCCCGGGAGAGGGTGGAGGTCGTGGAGCGGCCGTCCAGGGTGATGGTGACCTCGCTGACGGGTCCCCGCGGGCCGGCCTCCTCGTGCCGGACCTCCCGGACGGGCTCGTCGTCGGCGTAGAACAGCTCCCGGTGGACGCGGTCCGCCCGGACACCGAGGCCGGCCAGGACCTGCTGGGCGTCGGCGACCATGCCCTGCGGGCCGCACAGCCACCAGTGGTCCGCGCTCTCCACGTCCACCAGCGAGTCGACCAGCGCCGAGAGCCGCTCCGCGTCCAGACGGCCGGAGAGCACCTCTGCCTCGCGGGGTTCGCGGGAGAGCACGTGGGCCAGCTGGAGGCGGGTCGGGTGGAGGTCCTTCAGGTCGGCCAGTTCGTCGGCGAACATCACCGTGTCGGTACGGCGGTTGCCGTAGAACAGGGTGACGGTCGAGCGGTGGTCGGCGGCCAGCACCGACTCGGCGATGGACACCATGGGCGTGATGCCCGACCCGGCCGCGATCAGCACGTGGTGTCCCGGAGTGGTCAGGTCGGGTGTGAAGAAGCCGGTGGGGGCCATCACCTCGACGGTGTCACCCGGACGCACCTCGCTCACCAGCCACGACGAGAACAGTCCGCCCGGCACCACCCGCACCCCGATGCGCGGCACCGCACCGGCCGGTGCGCAGATCGAGTACGAGCGGCGCTCGTCCCGGCCGTCGATCTGCCGCCGCAGGGTGAGCGACTGGCCCGGCGCGAAGGCGAACTCCTCGGCCAGCTCGTCCGGGACCTCGAAGCTCACGGCCGCCGCGTCCGCGCACAGCCGGTCGACGGCGGCGACGCGCAGGCGGTGGAAGGCGGGACGGCGACGGGTGCGCGCCGGTGACGCCGAGGCGGACTCGGTCGCCGAGGCGGGGGCGGTCGGGGCCATCAGATCTCCTTGACGTACTCGAACGGCTCACGGCAGGCCCGGCAGCGCCAGAGCGCCTTGCAGGACGTGGCGGCGAAGCGGGAGGTCTCCTCGGTGTCCGCCGAGCCGCACCGGGGGCAGGGCACCGCGGGCCGGGTGGGCGACAGCACTAGGGCGACCGGGCCGCGGGGTGCGGCGCCGGGCGGGGCGATGCCGTGCTCGGCGAGCTTGCGGCGGCCGGCCTCGGTGATCCAGTCGGTGGTCCAGGGCGGGTCGAGGACCGTGCGGATCTCCACGCGCGCGTACCCCGCCTCCCGCAGCCGGGCGGCGACGTCCGCCCGCATCTCGGCCATCGCCGGGCACCCCGAGTAGGTGGGGGTCAGACTCGCGACCACGGTGCCGTCCCCGGTCACCTCGACGCCGCGCAGCACGCCGAGGTCGGCGAGAGTCAGCATGGGCAGCTCGGGGTCGGCCACCTGCTCGGCGACGTGCCTGGCGCGGCGGGCGTCCGGGAGCGCGGTCACCATGTCGCCTCCGGGTGAGCGCGGGCGACGCCCTGCAACTCGGCGAGGAGCGGCGCCAGATGCTCGGTGTGCTCGCCGGCGCGCCCGGAGCCGGGCAGCGGGCGGTACACCGGCAGGGTGAGCCCGGCCGCCTCGGTGACCTGGCGCAGGTCGCCGGCGACCTCGTCCCGTACGTCGTACGCGCTGTGCAGTTCACCGAGGTACGGGGCGACCTGCTCCAGGGCCGCGCGCGTCCTGCGGTGCGACTCGTCCGTGCCGTCGCCGAGGCGTACGACCCACTCGGCGGCGTACTGCCGGTGGTACGTCAGCTCCTTGACGCCCTTGGCCGCGACCGCCGCGAGGACCGGGTCGGGATGGGTCACCAGCCGCTGGAAGTGGGCCAGGCGCCAGCTGGAGAGCACCAGGAGCCGGACCACGGTGAACGCGAAGTCGCCGCCGGGCAGTTCGGCCAGCGTCACGTTGCGGAAGTCGCCGGCGTCCCGGAAGTAGGCGTAGGCGTCCTCGTCGCGGCCGGTGCCGTCGGCCTGGCCGGCGCGCGCGTAGAGCAGGCGGGCCTGGCCGAGGAGGTCGAGGCCGATGTTGGCCAGCGCCACCTCCTCCTCCAGTTCCGGTGCCCGGGTGACCCACTCGGCGAGCCGCTGCGCCGAGACCAGGGCGTCGTCGGCGAGTGCCACGCAGTCCGCGACCAGTTCACCGGCGTCGACTCCCCCGGGCACGGTGGTGTCGACGCCGTGCAGCGGGTCCTCGAAGCCCGTGCCGTAGGCCCAGCGGGTGTCGTCCTCGTGTCCCTCGGCCAGGGTCAGGTAGACGTGGTCGTCACTCATGCCCTGCTCCTAGATGTGGGGGACGTCGTCGGGGATGTCGTAGAAGGTCGGGTGGCGGTAGACCTTGTCGGCGCTGGGGGCGAAGAAGGGGTCCTTCTCGTCGCGGGTGGAGGCGGTGATGTGCTCGGAGCGCACGACCCAGATGCTCACGCCTTCGTTGCGCCGGGTGTAGAGGTCGCGGGCGTGGGTGAGGGCCATGGTGTCGTCGGCGGCGTGCAGCGAGCCGACGTGGACGTGGTTGAGGCCGCGCTTGCCGCGCACGAACACCTCGTACAGCGGCCAGCCCTGCTTGTCGGCGCTCATGCCGCCGCTCCCCTCTTCGTACGGGCCGCCTGCTTGGCCGCGTGGGCGGTGGCCGCCTCGCGCACCCAGGCGCCCTCCTCGTGGGCGGCCCGCCGCCGCTGGATCCGCTGTTCGTTGCACGGTCCGTCGCCCTTGATGACGCGCATCAGCTCGTCCCAGTCCGGGGTACCGAAGTCGTGGTGCCCCGTCTCCTCGTTCCAGCGCAGGTCCGGGTCGGGCAGGGTGACGCCGAGCTTCTCGGCCTGCGGGACGGTCATGTCGACGAAGCGGCGGCGCAGTTCGTCGTTGCTGTGCCGCTTGATCTTCCAGGCCATCGACCGCGCGGAGTTGGGCGAGGCGTCGTCGGGCGGGCCGAACATCATCAGGGACGGCCACCACCAGCGGTTCACCGCGTCCTGGACCATCTCCCGCTGGGCGCCGGTGCCGCGCATCATCGTCATCAGCAGCTCGTAGCCCTGCCGCTGGTGGAAGGACTCCTCCTTGCAGATGCGCACCATCGCGCGCGCGTACGGCCCGTACGAGCTGCGGCACAGCGGTACCTGGTTGCAGATCGCGGCGCCGTCCACGAACCAGCCGATCACGCCGACGTCGGCGAAGCTCAGGGTCGGGTAGTTGAAGATCGACGAGTACTTCTGGCGTCCCTCTATGAGCCGCTCGGTGAGGTCGTCGCGGTCGGCGCCGAGCGTCTCGGCCGCCGAGTACAGGTACAGCCCGTGGCCGGCCTCGTCCTGGACCTTGGCGAACAGGATCGCCTTGCGGCGCAGCGACGGCGCCCGGGTGATCCACTCGCCCTCCGGCTGCATGCCGATGATCTCCGAGTGGGCGTGCTGGGCGATCTGCCGGATCAGCGTCTTCCGGTAGCCGTCCGGCATCCAGTCGCGCGGCTCGATGCGCTGGTCGCGCGCGATCGTCGCGTCGAAGTGCTCCTGCAGTCCGTCCGGGGGCGGCGCCTCGGCGGCGTGTGTCGTGGTCATCGTCACCAGCTTCCCAACCGACCATTCGTTCGGTATCAGTGTGACGCGTTTCCCCGCGCCGGGCAAGGCCCATCGCCCCACCGGCCGCTCTCTTGACAGGGCGGCCGCACGCCTGGATTACTGGGCCCTGCCGTGCGCTAACCGAATGGTCGGTCGGGAGACAAGGTGGTGGGGCCGCGTGGTGGGAAAGGTGTCGGAGGCCGTCGAGCCGACGCCCACGGAGGCGATGTTCTCCGCGGACGAGGCGTCCCGGCGGCTGGGCATCGAGCTGGTCGAGCACGACGAGGGGACCGCCGAGCTCCGTATGACCGTGACCCCGGCGATGGTGAACGGACACGGGACCACCCACGGCGGCTACCTGTTCCTGCTCGCCGACACCGCCTTCGCCTGCGCGTGCAACAGCCACGGACCGGTGACCGTGGCCGCGGGTGCCGACATCGTGTTCGTCGCGCCGGCCCGCGAGGGCGACGTGCTCGTGGCGCGCGCCGAGGAGCGGGCCCGGTTCGGCCGCAGCGGTGTCTACGACGTGACGGTGCGGCGCGGCGCGGAAGTGATCGCGGAGTTCCGCGGACGCAGCCGCAGCGTGCGGGACACTACGGCGCGCGAGACGCCGGGCACGACGACGAAGGAGTCGCGATGAGCAGCGAGCCGACGACCGGGGCGCCCCCGGCACCCCGCCGGGGCGAGCCCCTCCCCCACGACCTGCTGGACGACGCCGAGCGGCTCTCCCCGGCGCAGCTCCGAGAGCTCCAGCTCGACCGGCTGCGCAGGACCCTCCGGCACGCCTACGAGAACGTGGAGCTGTACCGGAGGAAGTTCGACGCCGCCGGAGTGAAGCCCGACGACTGCCGCAGCCTGGCCGACCTGTCCAGGTTCCCCTTCACCACCAAGGCCGACCTGCGCGACACCTACCCCTTCGGCATGTTCGCCGTCCCGATGGCCGACGTGCGGCGCGTGCACGCCTCCAGCGGCACCACCGGACGTGCCACCGTCGTCGGTTACACGGAGGGCGACCTGTGCATGTGGGCGGACGTCATCGCCCGTTCGATCCGGGCCGCGGGCGGCCGGCCGGGCCACAAGGTGCACATCTCCTACGGCTACGGCCTGTTCACCGGGGGCCTCGGCGCCCACTATGGCGCCGAACGCGCCGGATGCACGGTGATCCCGGCCTCCGGCGGCATGACGGCCCGGCAGGTCCAGATCATCCAGGATTTCCGGCCCGAGATCATCATGGTCACCCCGTCCTACATGCTCACCCTGCTCGACGAGTTCGAGCGGCAGGGCGTCGACCCGCGCAGCACGTCCCTGAAGGCCGGCATCTTCGGCGCCGAGCCGTGGACCGAGGAGATGCGCCGCGAGATCGAGGAGCGCATGGACATCCACGCGGTCGACATATACGGGCTGTCCGAGGTGATCGGCCCCGGCGTGGCGCAGGAGTGCGTCGAGACCAAGGACGGTCTGCACGTGTGGGAGGACCACTTCTACCCGGAGGTGGTCGACCCGCTCACGGACGCCGTGCTCGCCGAGGGCGAGGAGGGCGAGGTCGTCTTCACCTCCCTCACCAAAGAGGCGCTCCCGGTGATCCGCTACCGCACGCGCGACCTGTCCCGGCTGCTGCCGGGCACCGCGCGGCCGGCCTTCCGCAGGATGCGGAAGGTCACCGGCCGCTGCGACGACATGATCATCCTGCGCGGGGTGAACGTCTTCCCCACCCAGATCGAGGAGATCGTGCTGCGCACGCC
Source organism: Streptomyces sp. NPDC028991 (assembly GCF_055564775.1). NCBI lineage: Bacteria > Bacillati > Actinomycetota > Actinomycetes > Kitasatosporales > Streptomycetaceae > Streptomyces > Streptomyces sp. NPDC028991. Next base: position 82,120 of record NZ_JBVHVP010000013.1, read on the forward strand.
CGGTGTCGCCCCGCACTTCCAGATCCAGCTCACCGAGCGCGGCCGCATGGACCACATGACCGTGCGGGTCGAGGCCCGCCCCGACGCCGGTGCGGAGCAGCGCGCGGCCGCCGCCGCGGCGATCGGCCAGGGTGTCAAGGACGGTGTGGGCGTGACCGTCGAGGTGGAGATCGTGGACCCGGAGACCCTGGAGCGCTCGCTCGGCAAGCTCCGCCGGGTCACGGATCTGCGCCGGACGTGACCGCCGGCAGGCTGGGGGTGACGTTGGGACCGGGCCGTTTGCCAGGCAACGGTGCCTCGGGACCCGGCAAGATCCAAACGGTGCCCCTGGGGACGAAACGTGAGCACAGACACGTCTGTTCACCTCTCGTGCTGGTGTGCGGAGAGATGTGGATGGGCAGTGAATGCATGATCGGGGGAGATTGAGTACATCCTGGGGGTAAATCCCGTGCGTGTGTGTGTGATCGGTGCAGGTCTGTCGGGGCTGGCGGTGGCCCACGCCCTCAAGGAACGCGGCATCGGGTTCCTCTGTCTGGAGAAGGCGCCGGACGTCGGCGGGATCTGGCGTCAGCCGGAGGCCGGCGAGCGCGGGCCCGGGTACCTGTCGCTGCACCTCAACACCGCCAAGCAGCTGACCGGTTACGCCGGCTTCCCGATGCCGGACTCGTACCCGCTCTATCCCCGGCACAGCCAGGTCGCCGCCTATCTGCGCGCCTTCGCAGAGTGGGCCGGCCTGCGCGACCACGTCGAGCTGCGGACCGAGGTGGTGTCCGTGGACCAGGACGCGGACGGCATGTGGACGGTCGTCAGCCGGGACGCGGACGGCGCGACGGCGACGCGTCGGTTCGAGCAGGTGATCGTCGCCTCCGGGCACCACACCGTCCCCGCCCTGCCGGACCCTCTCCCCCAGGGTTCCGCGTCCTTCGCCGGAACGATTCTCCACTCCCTCGACTACCGCGACGGCGCCGACTTCGCCGGTCGGCGCGTGGTCGTGGTGGGTCTCGGAGCCTCGGCGGTGGACATCGCGGCGGACCTCTCCCGGCACGCGGCAGAGACCGTGCTCTCGGTGCGCCGGGGGCTGCACATCGCGCCCAAGCAGCTCTTCGGGATGTCGCTCGACGAGATCGCCGAAGCGCCTTGGTGGAACGAGATGTCCTTCGCCGAACGGCGCCGATGGGCCGAGCAGGCCCTGCTCGTCGCACGGGGCAGGCTGGCGGACTACGGCCTGCCCGAGCCCGACCACCCGCTCTTCTCCTCGGCCGTGACCCTCTCGGACGAGATCCTCAGCCGGATCCGGCACGGCGCCGTCACCCCGAAGCCGGCGATCGCCTGCTTCGACGGCGACCGGGCCGTCTTCACCGACGGCACCTCCGTGGCGGCGGACGCGGTCGTGTACTGCACCGGCTTCCACATGACCTTCCCCTTCCTGCCCACCGGTTGCCCGGTCGCGGCGGACGGCTCGGTCGAGCTGTACAGACGGGTGGCCGCGCCCGGCCGGCCGGGACTGTACTTCGTCGGACTCGTCCGCCCGGTCGGCGCGATCACCCGGCTGGTGGAGGCGCAGGCGCAGTGGGTGGCGCGGATCATCGACGGCGAGGCCGAGCTGCCCGCGGCTGACGCGATGCGCGAGGAGATCGGCACGTACCTCGCTGCCGTCGTGCAGCGGTACGGCCGGACGCAGGGCGCCTCGATCCAGGTGGACGTGGGCCCGTACCTGGCGGAGTTCCGGGAGTCGCTGCCCGTGTAGCCGTCCCGCCCGCCGCCGGGCCACCACGTCTCGGCACCATTTCTGGACCCTTTTCGGAGCCTTTTCGGAGCCTTTTCGGACACCACGGGGCTCCCGGCGCGTCGCGCCGGGAGCCCCGTGGTGTCCGGACGGTCCGCTCAGCGCACCGCCACCGGGTGGCGGACGGCCTCCACGACCGGCGGCCTCACCGCGTACGCCTCCGAGGAGAGGTAGGCCGTCACCCGCGGCGGGCGGTCCTGCTGATGGGCCAGCGCCAGGTAGGCGATCAGCCCCACGCCGTCCTCGGGCCGCCGGTCGGTGACGGCGGCGAAGGCGCGGGCGAGCACCGAGGCGTCCATGCCGTGGTGCCGCAGCACGCCCGCCGCCCGTGTCAGGGCCTCTCCGTCGTGCCTCGCGTAGTCCCTGACCGGGATGTGCAGGGTGAAGCCGCTCGGCCGGGCGGTGGCGGTGTCGGTGAAGGAGTGGCAGGACAGGCCGGGCCGCCCTGTGAGCCCCGTCAGGCCGGGGCCGGGGCCCGCGGCCGCACGGAAGAACCCCTCGATCGCCGCCGGACCGGGACCCGCGGTCATCCGGGACAGCCGCCCGGCCTGACCGGCCGTGAGATTCTCGTGGCGGACGTAGACCTTCGCCCGGGGCTGCTCCCAGTCCCCCAGGTCCAGGGCGAGGAAGGGGTATCCGTGCCCCTGGGGCAGGCCCGCGAAGGCCCGGCGGTGGCCCAGTCGGTGCAGAGCCTCACGCACCGTCCCGGCGGAACGTTCCGCCCCGTTCGCGGCCGGGTTCAGGTAGACCTTGACCTTGGGCACACCGCCGGGTCTCAGCTCCAGAGCGCACCACAGGGCCAGGGGCCCTTGCGGGGAGGGCGGCAGGAACAGGTCCCGGAGCTCGTCGAGCGGGCCGGTGGTGAAGCGCCAGCGCCGGGCCATCGCCCGGATCGCCTCGAGTCCGGCGCGGCCGCCCTGGGCCAGGCTGTCTGCGCCGCAGCCCGGTTCCAGGAGCACCCGCAGGGCGGGAGCCGCGTCCGGCTGGAAGGAGAGCGAGAACTCCACGGGGGTGTGGTCGTCGGACAGGAACGTGCGGGCGGGCGGCGGCAGGTTCAGCGGCCGCTCGGCCACCGGGCCCAGCGAGTCGGTCAGGACACGGGCGTACGTGTCGACGTCGGCCTCGGACAGGCCGGCGACCGCGCCGAGTCTTCGCAACTGGCCGCTCGTGAAGGCACCGAGCGTCGCCGTGCCCCGCGGGGCCGTGTCCGTCGGTGCGGCGGTCACCGGCCCGTCCCCGGCCGGAGCCGCACAGCGAGATACCCGCCTGGGGAGGCGGGTATCGGGGGTTTCGGCGGCGGGAAAGCGGCGTTCGTGGATATGTGGTCCACGACACCTCCTTTTACTCGTAAGCAACTTGAATGCCGCGTTGCTCACTACCCGTGCCGTCGAACCTTCATGCGGAAGGGGCAGGTTGGGAGGGTGTTGCGCATGTCACCGTGTGAGCCAATTGAGGAACTGGCTCCACATGCCGCTGCGTTCGGCCGGCCGGGCCGGGCCCGCCGTCTGCTCCTGCTCGGCCGCTCCGGTGTCCTGCCGCGGGTCACCACGCCGCCCGGACCGCACCGGCGTGAAGCGGGCCGGGAGCGTGGCCAGGGCCCGGTTGAAGGGGCCCGGACGCCACGTCAGGCTGTCCTCGGGTACGGCGAGTTCGACGTCGGGCAGTTCGTTGAACAGGTGCTCGATGGCGGTGACCGTGATGTGCCGGGCCGGTTCCTTGGACGGGCAGGCGTGCGGACCCGCGCTCCAGGCGAGGTGCGCGCGGTTGCTGCCCGCCTGGCGCGAGGCCTTCAGGGCCGGGCCCGTGTTCGCCGCGGCGAAGCTGACCAGGACCAGTTCGCCCGCCGGCAGTTGCTGCCCGGCGAGTTCCGTGTCGGCGGCCGGGTAGTGCGGCGCGTAGTTCGCCATGGGCGGGTTCTCCCACAGCGTGTCGTCGAGGGCCTCGTCGATCAGACCGCCCTCGCGGGCGTACCGCTCGTGGGTCAGGAGCCGGTGCAGGGTGTTCCCGATGAGGTTGCGCAGGGGTTCGGCGCCCGCACCGAGCAGCAGCGCGAGCTGGTGGACCATCTCCTCGTCGGTCAGCCGGGCCTCGTGCCGCATCAGCCAGGAGGTGACGTCGTCACCGGGCTTGCTCCGCTTGAGCTCGACCAGCTCCCCCACCGCCTGGAACAGCACCGCGGTGGCCTTGTCGGCGTTGACGCCGTCGAACATGCCGGAGATGCCGAACAGCACCCGGTCGCCGATGTCGGCGGGGCAGCCGAAGAGTTCGTTGAACACGAACAGCGGCAGCTGCTTGGCGTAGTCGCCGAGCAGGTCGGCCGAGCCGCGGCCACCGAACTGGGCGATGAGGTAGCCGGAGATCTGCTCGGTGCTCCGGCTCAGCCGGCGGGTGTCCACCTTCGCCATGCTGTCGGTGACCGCCTGGCGCAGGCGCAGGTGGTCGGCGCCGTCGGCGAACATGCAGTTGGGCCGGTAGGCGAGCAGCGGGGCGACGGGGCTGTCCGGGCCCACCTTGCCCTCGTTGAAGGCCCGCCAGCGACGCGCGTCCTTGCGGAAGGAGCCGGAGTCCTGCAGCAACTGGAGCGCCGCCGCGTAGTCGGTGACCAGCGTCGCCTCGACTCCGGGGGCCAGTTCGACGGGCGCGGCGGCCCCGTAGTGGCGCAGGTACTCGTAGTACGCCTGGGGGTCGGCGGCGAACTCCGTCCCGTGCAGCGGCACACGGGCGCCGGAGCCGTGGGCCGGGCACCCGGGCGGCGGCACCGGGGCGGTGTCGTGGGCGTTCATGTCTGCTCCCAGCTCCTAGCGGGTGCGGTCCAGCAAGTAGCGGACGAGGGTGGTCAGTGCGGCGGCCGAGGACTTCTCGTCGCGGGCGTCGCAGGTGACGACGGGGGTGTCGTCGAGCAGGTCCAGGGCCTCGCGCAGCGCCCGCTCGTCGCGCAGCGGCGCCCCGTCGAAGTGGTTGACGGCGATGGCGTACTCGAGCCCGTAGTGCTCGATGAGGTCGATCACGGGGAAGGAGTCGGCCAGCCGCTCGGGGTCGACCAGTACCAGGGCGCCGAGCGCGCCGCGGGCCATGTCCTCCCACATCTGGACGAAGCGCTGCTGGCCGGGCGTGCCGAACAGGTAGAGCACGACGCGGTCGCTGATGGTGAGGCGGCCGAAGTCCATGGCGACCGTGGTGGTGGTCTTGCCCTGGACCCCCTTGAGGTCGTCGACCGCCTCGGCGGCCTGCGTCATCGTCTCCTCGGTGGACAGCGGCTCGATCTCGGAGATGGAGCCGATGAGGGTGGTCTTGCCCACCGCGAAGTGCCCGACGACGAGGATCTTCACCGCGGTCTGGGTCGCCCCGCCGCGTACGTAGTCCTGTTCACCCAAACTTGGCGCGGAGCCCATTGAGCACCTCCTCCAGGATCTCCCTGTCGGCCAGGCGCGCGGGGGCCACCGGCGGGCGGGTCGTGACGTAGCCGCCTTCCATGAGGGATGCCAGCAGGATCCGCACCACGCCCAGCGGGAAATGGGTGTGTCCGGCGATCTCGGCGACCGAGAGGTAGCCGGCCGAGCAGAGTTCCAGCAGGCTCTGCTCCTCGGGGGACAGCCGGGTCGGCCGCCGCGCGTCCTCGGGCGAGGCGGTGACCAGGGTGATGAGGGAGAGGTCGTCCTCGTCGGGCAGGCCGCGCCCCTTGGTGATGACGTACGGCCGTACTAATTCGGCGGCCTCCGGCTCCCAGCCGTCGCGGCCGGTCATGAGCGGGTGCCGAGGTTCTCGCGCGGCGGGGTCGTCAGCCGCTTGCCGAGCTGGGCGACGAGCTGCTGCATCCGGAAGGTGATGTCCGCCATGTCGACCTCCGGGGAGGCGGAGACGCCGAGGTAGGCGCCCTCACCGGCGGAGATCAGGAACACCCAGCCGCCGTCGAACTCGACCAGGGTCTGCCGCCATGCCTGGTGCGGGTCCTCACAGAAGAAGGCGAGGGTGCGGCTGAGTGACTGGACACCGCTCATCGCGGCGGCGACCCGGTCCGCGTCGTCCTTGTCGAAGTCCTGCGTCCGGGCCATCAGCAGGCCGTCGGCGGATATCAGGACCGCGTGCAGGGCCCCGGGAATCTCCAGGGCGCTGTCGAGCATCCATGACAGATCGTCGTTCACGAGTCCTCATGTCCTTCTCTGCTTGCACCAGGTGTTCTGCTCGTCCGGTCCGCTTCCTCGGGCCGGGTGACGCGGCCGGTCTGCGTGCCCCGCTGGAAGGCACCCATGATCTGCGCCTGCTCGGAGTCGGAGCGGCCCGCTTGGCGCGGGCCGGAGGAGCTGCCGGGCACGATGGCCATCGGGCGCTTGCGCCGCCGCCGGGGCAGACCGTCACCGGTCTCGGAGGAGGTGAGCGCGGCCTCCGGTCCGCTGTCCGGGCCCGGCCGGGCCGTGCCGCGGGCGGCGGGGGCGGGGGCCCTCTTCTCCGGCATGGCGGTGAGCAGTTCGTGCGGCAACAGGACCACCGCGCGTACACCTCCGTAGGGGGAGGAGGAGTCCACCGACACCTCGAAGCCGAATCGCTCGCACAGCAGGCCGATGACCGCGAAGCCGAACTGCGGTGGGTTGCCGAGCCCCGCCACGCCCGAGGCCCGCTCGGTGGCGAGCAGCTTGTCGGCGCGGGCGCGTTCCTCGTCGCTCATGCCGACTCCGGCGTCGTCGACGACCACGCAGATGCCCTTGGGCACGGTCCGGATGTTGATCTCGACGACGGTGTCCGGGCTGGAGTAGCTGGTGGCGTTGTCGAACAGCTCGGCGAGGGCCAGGGCGACGGGTTCGACGGCCCGGCTGGTGATGCCGAAGTCGACCTGGGAGAGGATCTCCACCCGGCGGAAGTGCCGGATGCGGCCCTGGGCGCTGCGCACCACGTCGTACACCGAGGCGGTGTCACGCCGGCCGCCGAGCCAGCCGTCGCACAGGACCGCGATGGACTGGGCGCGCCGGCCGAACTGCGAGTTGGTGTGGTCGATCTCCAGCAGGTCCTGCAGGAGCGCCGAGTCGCCGTACTTGGTCTGCAGCCGGGAGAGCACCAGTTGCTGTTCGGCGGCGAGGCCCTGCAGAGTCCGCATGGCCGATTTCAGGACGGTTTTCGTCTCGTCCTCGGCCCGTTCCTGAGCCGCCTGCACGGACTTGCCGTAATTGCTCTCCAGCTCTGTGTAGTGATCCCTGAGACCCTGGACCTGCTGCCGCAAGGCTCGCGCCGTCCTGCGCTGGCGGCTGATGAGCGCGGCGGCGGCGACGAGGGCGACGAGAAGGACCCAGAGCAATGGGTTCCCTGTGTATTCCGTCATAAGACTCTCTTCAGGCGACTGAAGGCCGGCTTGCTGGATTCCCGTCTACGCGGGCGGCCCGGTGGACTGCCCGCACCGGGGGTTGCTGTCCGGGCTGTCCCTGAAGTCGGGGATGCCGTCTTTCACCCATCCGCCCGCTCCGCAAACGCGGTGATCGTATCACCGCCTGATCAGGTGACTTCACGTCAAGAACTGCTCAAGCGCGACCGGTTGGTACCGGCACATGCCGTGACTTCGGCGGTGGGTACAGTCGGCCCCGTGAAAGATGCACAAGACACCTTCCGGCCGGGTCCGGCGGCGGCGCGGGGCGGCCCCGCGTGACGCCCGAGGCCATGGCCGCGGTGTTCGCGGCGGGCGTCGGGGCCGGAACGATCAACAGCGTCGTCGGCTCCGGAACGCTGATCACCTTTCCCGTGCTGCTGGCCACGGGACTGTCCCCCGTCACCGCCACGGTCTCCAACGCCCTCGGCCTCATCCCCGGCTCCATCAGCGGGGCCATCGGCTACCGGAAGGAGCTGACCGGCCAGCGTCGGCGCATCCTGAAGCTGGGCGCCGGCGCGCTGATCGGCGGCCTCGCGGGCGCCACGCTGCTGCTGTCCCTGCCTGCCGACGCGTTCGAGACGATCGTGCCGGTCCTGGTGGGGCTGGCCCTGGTGCTGGTGGCCCTCCAGCCCCGGCTCGGCAGGCTGATGCAGCGCCGCCGCGCACGCACCGGCGCCTCCCCCCGCCGTGACGGCGGTCCACTGCTGTTCACCGGCCTGACGCTCGCCAGCGTCTACGGCGGCTACTTCGCGGCCGCGCAGGGGATCATCTACCTGTCCCTGATGGGCATGCTCCTCGACGAACCCCTGCAACGCCTCAACGCCGTCAAGAACGTCCTGGCCGCCGTCGTCAACACCGTCGCCGCGCTCTTCTTCCTCTTCGCCGCGGACTTCGACTGGACGGCCGTCGGGCTCATCGCGGTCGGCTCGGCCCTCGGCGGTTACCTCGGGGCCAAGGTCGGCCGCCGCTTCAGCCCGCTGGTTCTGCGGACCCTGGTCGTGACGGTCGGCACCGTCGCCCTCGTGCAGCTGCTGCTCCGCTGACCCGGCGGCCGGCCCGCGGCCTTCGTGCCGGCCGCGGGTCGAGGGCCCGCCATGGGTCGAGGGCCCGCCGCGGGTCGAGGGCCCGCCGCGGGTCGAGGGCCCGCCGCGGGTCGAGGGCCCGCCGCGGGTCGAGGGCCCGCCGCGGGTCGAGGGCCGGCCGAAAGCGGAATCTTCCCCACCGCCCGTCCTGCCACACCCGCCCGTGCCCGCGGGTCACGTGGCGAACACCACGCCCTCGCGCGGATTGCCCCGGGCAGTGATCAGGGCAGCCATGGAGGCGCCCAAGATCGACTCGAAGGGACGTACCCTCGTGACGCTCGTAGCGCCTCCCCCCATACCCAGGGCAGCGGGTTCGCTGCCGTTCCTGGGCCACGCGATACAGCTCCTGCGCGACAACCTCGGCTTCATCGCCGCACTGCGCGACACCTACGGACCGCTCGTCGAGATCACCCTCCAGCCCGGCACCCGCACCCTGGTCGTCCAGGATCCCGACCTCATCCGCACCATGCTGACCGACCTCGGACCGAGCCTCGACAAGGGCCGGTTCTTCGAGAAGATGGGCCAGTTGCTGGGCGACTCCGTCGTCACCGCGGCCGGCCAGGCCCACGTCCGCAAACGACGCCAGCTCCAACCCGCCTTCGCCCGCGACCGGATCGCCCGCTACGTCGACACCATGCGCGGCGAGACCGAGGCCGCCGTCGACGGCTGGGGCCCGGAGCGGAGACTCGACGTGCGCGAGGCCATGGTCGGGCTCAGTCTGAACATGCTCGCCAAGACCGTGTTCTCCGGCAGCCTGGACGAGGCCACCTTCCGCCGGCTGCGCGCGGACCTGTCGGTGGTGATGAACGGCGTGGGCGCCCGCGTCATGCTGCCCGACTGGGTCGAGCGGCTGCCGCTGCCCGCCAACCGCCGCTTCACCGCGGCCCGGGACGCCGTACGGGCCACCATCGACCGGTCCGTCACCGAGCTCCAGGCCTCCGGCCACGACACCGGCGACATGCTGTCGCTGCTTCTGCGCACCACCGACGAGGAGACCGGCCGGCCGCTGACCGGGCACCAGATCTCCTCCGAGATCCTCACCCTGGCCGTGGCCGGCACCGAGACCACCGCCTCGGTGCTGTCCTGGGTGCTGTACGAACTCGCCCGGAATCCCGGGATCGAGGCGCGGGTCCTGGAGGAACTGGACGACGTCCTCGGCGACCGCGCGGTCACCTTCGACGACCTGGGCAGCCTTCCGTACCTCGGGCGGGTCGTCGACGAGACGCTGCGGCTGCACCACACCGGGTGGCTCGTCACCCGCCGCACCGTCACCGAGACGCGGCTCGGCCCCTGGACCGTGCCCGCCGGAACCGAACTGGCCTACTGCCAGCACGCCCTGCACCGGGACCCGGAACTGTTCGCGGACCCCCTGCGCTTCGACCCCGACCGCTGGCTGGACAGCGACCAGCCGCGCCCCACGCACGCGTTCCTGCCGTTCGGCGCCGGCAAGCACAAGTGCGTCGGCGACCGGTTCGCCCTCACCGAACTCCTCACCGCCATCGCCACGATCACCCGGCGGGTGCGCCTGGAACTCGCCCCCGGCCAGACGGTGCGGCCCGTCGCCGCGGCCACCGTGCGGCCCCGCACCCTGCTGATGACCGTGCGCGAAAGAAGGGATCCCCCGGCCTCGTCCGCCGGCTGAACCGACGGGCCGGGCCGGGCCGGCCCACCGGCCGACCCGGCCCTTCCATAACGGCGCGTTATGAGAAGTCGGGATTGGTGGTCCCGGATCCGCGCCGGACATCCTGAGCGGCGCCCCACACACCAACACGCGCCCCCACGCGTGTCGTCGGAATCGAGGAGCCTTGCGCATACCCAGACTCGTCCCCACCTTGATGGCCGCCCTCATGGCAGCCCTGCTGTCCGCCCTCGTGTTCGCGCCGAGCGCGTCCGCGGCGGAGCCCCGGCCCGGTGACGGCGGCCCCCAGCCGATCATCGGCGGCGGCTACGCACAGAACGCCCCTTGGGCGGCCCGGCTGTTCTCCAACGGAACCCAGACCTGCTCCTCGACCATCATCTCCCCCACCTGGATCCTGACCGCCAAGCACTGTGTGAGCGGCGGGGGCCTCTCCTTCCGCATCGGCAGCCTCGACCAGAGCTCCGGCGGCACCGTGGCCAACGGCGTCCAGACCGTCACCCACGCCTCGTCGGACCTCGCGCTGGTCCGGCTCGACCGCTCGGTCTCCGCCTCCTACGCACGGCTCGGGCAGCCGGGCACGGTGCGGGTCGGCCAGAGCGTGCAGGTCTACGGCTGGGGCGCCACCTCCCGGTGCGGCTCGGAGATCAACTGCCAGTCCCGGTACCTGAAGGTCGCCAACCTGACCGTCACCCGCGGGTGCTACGACGCCTACTACGGTCAGGCGATCTGTGCCCGCCCCGGTGACGGCATCACCGCGGGCGGCGACTCCGGCGGCCCGATGATGGCCGGCGGAGTCCAGGTGGGCGTCGCCTCGACCAGCGACCGGCAGACCACCACGGCGTACACGAACGTGACCGCCTACCGCTCGTGGATCCAGTCGGTGGCGGGCGTCTGACCCCTCTCCCCGAGGACCGGTCCCTACTTCGTCCCGCCTCCGTCGCCACGGAGGCGGGACGCGGTACGCCGCCGCCGGCGGCCGGACAAGCGGTGCGAGGGCGGCCCCGGACGTATCGGCGTACGCAACGTCCGGGACCGCCTCTCTGCTCCCCCGCCGGGGGGCTGCCCACGCGGTGGCGCGGGGAAACGGGTCGCGAGGCGAGCGGGCCCGAGTGCACGCCCACGGGTTACCCCGGTCAACTCGGCGACACCGTCGGGGCGCGAGGCGGCCCCGTCCGCGCTGCCGGCTCGTTCACGGGGCATGCGCACGGGTGGGGACTCCACCTCGCCCGTCCCCGCCCCGAGCCGAGGAGCAGCCGCACCGTGGGAACCGCCGTCCACGTCCCGCAGACCCGGGACATGCTCGGAGACGAACTCTCCGGCGACGAAGCCCTGACCGCCCTGCGCCGGTACGGCGGCCTGCGGCTGCTGACCGACTCCTTCACCCGGTTCCGCTACGCGGACGGCTTCACCAACGCGCGGGCCCTCGCCTTCCAGGTGGTGCTGGGCCTGGTCCCGTTCACCATCGTGCTCGTCGGCCTCGCCACGTCGGTGCACACCGAAGCAGTGGGCCGGGTCGTCGAGTTCACCCTCGGCAGGATCGTGCCGGGAACCAGTGCCGACGTCGTGGAGGAGGCGCTCGAGGGCACCCGGCGCAGCGCCGGCAGTGACGCGTGGAGCACGCTCGCGCTGTGGCTGGGCCTGGCGTTCGCCGTACTGAACCTCGCCTCCGCCATGGGCCAGATCGAGCGCGGCGCCAACCGCATCTACGGCATCGAACGAGACCGCCCCCTCCCCCGCAAGTACGCGAGGGCACTGGTGCTCGCGCTCACCGCCGGCCTGCCCATGGTGCTGGGGTTCCTCGTACTCGTCGCGGGTGAGGCCGTCGGGGACGCCGTGGCCCGCTCCATGGGCGACCGGGACGGCGGCACCGGGTGGTGGGGCGTGCTGGAGGTACCGGCGGGACTGCTGCTGGCCTGGGTCGCCTCGGCGGTGATCCTGCGCTGGTCACCCCGCCGCGACCAGCCCGGCTACACGTGGCTCGCCTTCGGCTCGGCGGTCCACCTCGTGCTGTGGGTGTCGGCGACCTGGCTGCTCGCGCTGTACGTCGGGCACAGCGGCGCCTTCGGAGCCGTCTACGGTCCGCTCACCGCCTTCATCGCACTGCTGCTGTGGGCGAACCTCACCGCCGTGGCGCTCTTCCTCGGCATCGCGTTCGCCGCCCAGCTGGAAGCGGCCCGGGCCGGCATCCACACGGCGGCGCGGCCGGATCCCGGTCCGGGTGCCTGACGAGCCCGTCGGCGGCGACCGGGCACCCGCGAACGGCGGCCCGGGACTACGCCGCGTCGCGGGGCGGGGTCAGCGCCCAGCGGATCCCCGCGGTCACGGCCACGCCGAGCGGGCGTACACACACGCCCTCGGCCGGGGGGACGCGCGGCAGCCACAGGGCCCGCGAGGCCCAGCCCGGCAGGAGCGAGATGGCGTTGGCGGCGACGACCGCGTACGGGAGGCGTGCGAGCAGTGGTACCGGCGGGTTCAGCAGCAGGAACCGAGCGGTGCTCCGCGCCTCGCCGGTCGCGCGCAGTTCCCCGCGGTAGGCGGCCAGTCGCTCGGCGAGTCCGGTGCGGTCGACGGGCGGGTCCGGGACGCCGAGCGCGGTGGCTATGCGCGCCGTGTCGGCCACGTACGCGTCGCACTCCTCGTCGTCGAGGGGCCGGGCGCCGTAGCGCTGGTGGGCGCGCAGGAAGCTGTCGACCTCGGCGATGTGCACCCAGCAGAGCAGGTGCGGATCCGCGGCGGCGTACGGCTGCCCCTCGGCGGTGGTGCCGCGCACGCCGTCGTGGACGGCCCGTACCCGATCGCACGCCTGCTGTGCGCTGTCGGCGGGTCCGTAGGTGGTGACGGCCAGGAAGGTACTGGTCCGATGCAGCCGCCCCCAGGGATCGCCGCGGAATCCGGAGTGCGCGGCGACGGCGGCCATGGCCAGGGGATGGAGGGACTGGAGAAGCAGGGCGGACAGACCTCCGATGAACATCGAGGCATCCCCGTGCACCCGTCTGATCGGCCGTTCCGGTCCGAACCAGCGTGGGCCCGGTGCGTCGTGGATGCGGGCCCGGTTCGCCGGCCCGTCCGGCCCCGCCACCCTGGAGAAGATCATGTCGCCGAGCCGTGCGCGCGGGGCCGGACGGCTGTACCCCGGGAGAAGTGCCATGGCTGCCGGCCCTCCTTCACCCTGCTGCGGACGGGCGGCCCACATGACTACGTCTGCCCGCCGGCGCCGGGCGGGAACGTCAGGCGCAGCCCCAGGCCGACATTCCCTGCAGCCGCGCGAGGCGTTTGGCCACGGCGATCTGCTCCCCGCGGGTGGCGAGGTCGGCGCGCGGGGCGTACCGGAGACCGCCGGCCGCGATCCAGCTCGACCGTGCGAACTGCAGGCCGCCGTAGTAGCCGTTGCCGGTGTTCGCCTTCCAGTTGCCGCCCGATTCGCACGCGGCGATGGCGTCCCAGTCGGTACGCGAGGGGACCGACTGCGAGGCCGCGGCTTCGGTGGTCGCGCCCAGCGCGGTCGCCGCGAACAGGACCACCACGGCGGTCCGGATCCTGCGGCCCTGCGAACTGCGCACGTCGCCCCTATGAGCATTTCGTCTACAGATCATACAGAGACAGTTACACCACGTGACGGCGAGGCGCCGCGTCAGCCACCAGTCCCTTGGGCCGACCGGAGCACCCGGACCACCGTCGGCGGCCGGTACGCCGCCCGGCGGGAGACCGGAGACGGGGAATCCCGAGGCGCGGTCACGCAACCGGGCGGGCCGAATCTCCCGGACGTTCGCGGCGCCGGCGCCGTACTCTCCGGCTCCCGCCCGGTGCGCGCCCAGGGTCTCGGCACGGCCGCCGTCGGCGGGGAACCGGCCCGGACGCGCGCCAGGATCACCGACGCCGTCCGGGAACACACACCTCGTTCGTGTGAAGAAGCGCGAGGACGTCCGCCAGTCGGGTGAGAGGCGGGCGGGGGTGCCCCGGCGCGCCCTTACGGTTTCGCGGTGACCTCGATCTCAGCTGACACGCGTCCCCTGCGAACCGCCGACCTCGGCACACTCGTGATCATGTGCTGGAGCCGTGAGACCCCCGACGGTGACGTCCCCTTCCTCCTCGCCTGCTCCCTCGGCGACGGCGAGGGCGGCCCGGAGGCGTCCCCGGTCGCCGTCGAGCGGCTGCTGCGTCATTCCGGGCTCTCCGTGGGGGACGGCGTCCTCGACGCCGCGCGGCTGCCGAACCTGCCGGTCGGCCTGCTGGTGGTGCCCGGCGCGGCGGCCCTCACCATGCCGGGAGTCAACGCCCAGTTCGTTCCCACGGCGAAGTGGCGCACGGCGGTCGACAAGCGCGGGTACGCCTGCCTGATCTTCACCACCCGCCCCTGGTCCGGTGGGGAGCCCGGCGACGGCGACGCGGTCGCCGCGTTCGCGAACGACGAGGAGACCCTCGCGGCGGCGGCGCAGGTCATCCTGCCCGCGCGCACCCTGCGGAGCTGACCGGACGGGTACCGGTGCGCACCCGGTGGGCGGGGTGCACCGCCGGACCCGGCATCGCTCCCGCCGGGCACGCGGGCGTCCAGGTCCTCGACGAGGACTGTGCGCATCGCCTCCGTGTGGCGGGCGGCCGTCTCACGTCCACAACTCGCCGCTGTCGCACACCCGGGCCTCCATGTTCCGCTGCATCATGCGCAGCGCGGCGTCCGCGAGGTCGGCGTGGATGTGGGCCACCGCGTCACGCGGAACGATGACCTGCAAGTGGCGGATGTGGGCGTCGAGCGCGGAGTACAGCACACACTGTTCGGTCACCTGCCCGCACAGCACGAGCCGGTCGATCCCCTGCTCGTGGAGCAGATACGTCAACGGGGTCCCGAAGAAGATCGAGTGGCGCGCCTTGACCACGAAAAGGGACGCTTCGTCGGGTCGCAGCGGCTCGACGAGACGGGCGTGCGGTCCCGAGAGAGCCTTGTCGAGGATCTCTCCGTGGTGGGAACGCCACTCGCCGAAGTTGTCGTTGACGTAGATCACGGGGACGCCCTGCCGCCGTGCCCGCTCCAGGAGGCCGGTCTGCGCCGGCAGCACGGTTTCCACGGAGGGAATCAGCGAGTCGGCGTCCTCGTGATCGTAGGTGTTGATCATGTCGATGACGATCAGCGCAGTCTTGCCCATGCAACCCAGGTTGCCACTGGGCGGCGGAAGAACCGCCCTTCCCCCGCGGTCGGCGGGGCGAGGAGGCTCCGGGAGATCACCGGGCGGCCCGGTCCGAGGGCCGCGCCTCCTGCTCGGTGAGGGGACTCGGCACCCAGGGGGCCGGCCCCAGGCCCTCGCTCCAGTCGCGCAGTCGCTCCGCGTTCACGCAGACTATTCCGCACTGCTCGGCGTACTCGGCGGCCGGTGCGGTGAAGTCGCTGCTCGTGACGAGGACCGCGACGTCGGCCTCGTGGACGGTGAAGCAGGTGCCGCCGAAGCGCTGGAGTTCCTGGGAGCCGACCTTGTTGCCGTCGCCGTAACACTTGCACTGGATGACGACGCGGCTGCCGTCCGGCGCCACCGCCACCACGTCCGCGCCCAGGTCGCCCGCGCCGCCCACGACCTCCACCTCGGCACAGCCGTCCCGTACGCAGAGATCGGCTATCGCCTGCTCGAACTCGTCGGCGCCGAGCGCCCCGTGGCCGGCGGCGGCGGCCGTGGCGGGCTCGTCGAGGCCGCGAGCCTTCTCCGCCACCGGCGCGGCGCCCGGCTCCTCCTCCAGTGCGTCCAGGGCCGTCGCCGTGGCCTCGTCAAGGGCGCCCGTGGTGCGGCGCGCCAGCCTCGAGGGCGAGAAGCCGGCTCTCCCGCGCCGGCGGACCGCGGCTGCCGCCACTGCCCCGAGTACCAGGACGACGGCCCAGGCCGGACGCCGCTCCGCGACGTCGAACGCCATCCGTACGGCCCATCCCACGATGCACAGGCCGACGGCGGCGAATCCGAAGTACACGGCCGTGGCGCGGAGGTCGAAGCGGCGCCCGGAGCGTCCCGGGCGCGGGCGGCGTTCAGGCACGGTCACGACGGTCATTCCTCCCTGCGGCCGACATGAAGATCACTTACGCCCGTCTGCCCGAGAACCACCGGTTCACCGCCCGTTCATGACACGCCGTCGGATGGCTCATCCCCCTCGTGTGCGAATCTTTCGGGCATAACGTGCGGAGTATGAAGAAATGCCATGTCGTGTACCTGGTGTGCACCGCAGCGATGATCGGAACGGGGCTCGGTGCGGCTCCGGCGTCCGCCGGCCACATGACCCACGTGGTCCACCCCGGCCAATCGATCCAGAAGGCAGTGGACGCTGCCGACTCCGGCGACACCGTGCTCGTCGCCCCCGGCACCTACCGCGAAAGCGTCACGGTGAGCACACCCGGGCTCACCCTGCGCGGCATGGGCCGCGGTACGGTCATCATGCCGAGCACCGAGAAGGCCGCCGACGACGACACCTGCGCCGAGGGCGGCAACGGCATCTGCGTGCTCGGAACGAAGGACAAGAACGTCAAGGGCGTCACCGTCGCCGGCCTGACGGTGACCGGCTTCAAGCACACCGGCCTGTTCTCGATGGCCACCGACGGACTCACCGTGCGCAACGTGACGGCCGCGAAGAACGGCGTCTGGGGCATCGCCCAGGAGCAGTCGATCCACGGCACGTTCCGGGACAACACCGCCCGCGACAACGGCGACGCCGGCATCTTCCTCGCCAACACCGTCAAGGCCGAGCAAGGCGCGGTGGACACCCAGGGCACGGTCGTCGAACACAACCGGGTCGAGGGCAACCGGATCGGCGTCACCGTCCGCCGCCTGCGCAACCTCGCCGTGGCGGACAACTACATCGGCGGCAACTGCGCGGGCGTGTTCGTCGTCGGCGACGAGAACAAGCCCAAGGCCGGCGACCTGGTCGTGCGCGACAACCACGTCGTGCGCAACAACAAGTCCTGCCCGAAGACCGACCGGCTGGAGGCCCTCCAGGGTTCCGGCATCGTTCTGACCGGCGCCGAGAAGGTCCTGGTCGCCGACAACACGGTCGAGGGCAACTCCGGCAAGTCATCGATGTCGGGCGGAATCGTCCTGGCCGCGAGCGTGGTGGGCGCCCCCAACTCGCAGAACGAGATCAACGGCAACAGGCTGCGCGACAACTCCCCCGCCGACCTCGTCCACACCGGGACCGGCGACACGGCCAAGAGCAACACCTTCGAAGGCAACACCTGCGGCGCCTCCAAGCCCGCGGGACTGTGCTGACCGGCCGACCGCAGCCATCCGTGGACCGAAGCAGGAAGGAAAGCGGCACATGACGACCGCACAGACTGCCCCGCCACCGCCCATGCGGCTGAGGGAGCTCGTGTTCGGGGCGGCATGTGCCGCCGCCCTCCGCGCGGCAGCCCGGCTCGGCGTCGCCGACGCGCTCGGCGACACGCCCATGGCCGTGGAGGACCTCGCGGCCGCGGTGAAGACCGAGCCCAGGCCGCTGCGCCGACTGCTGCGTGCGCTGACCTGCTATGGCGTCTTCGCCGAGCGGAAGGACGGGACCTTCACGCACACCGACATGTCCCTGTTGCTGCGGGAGGACGACCCGCACAGCCTGCGCTACATCACCCTGTGGTGCACCGAGCCGTGGACCTGGGACGCCTGGCCCCGGCTCGACGAGGCGGTACGCACCGGCCACAACGTCGTCGAGGACCTGTACGGCAAGGAGTTCTTCACCTACCTCAACGAGGACGCTCCCGAGTCGGCCGCGATCTTCAACCGCGCCATGACCACCTCCAGCCGGCAGTCGGCCCAGGACGTCGCGGCGCTCCTCGACCTGTCGGGGAGCACGTCGGTGGCGGACATCGGCGGCGGCCAGGGGCACGTGGTGGCGAGCCTGCTGGAGAAGTACCCGTCGATGCGGGGCACCCTGCTCGACCTGCCACGGGTGGTGGAGAACGCCGACCCGCGGCTGCGCGAGGGCGGATCGCTCGCGGACCGGGTGCGGATCGTGCCGGGCGACTGCCGGGCGGCCGTCCCCGTCCAGGCCGATGTGTACATCATCAAGAACATCCTGGAGTGGGACGACGACAGCACCGCCCGAGCGCTGCGCAACGTCATGGCGGCGGGCGGGCCCGGGGCCCGGGTAGTGGTCATCGAGAACCTCGTCGACGACACGCCCTCGATGCGGTTCAGCACCGCCATGGACCTGCTGCTGCTCCTCAACGTCGGCGGCGCGAAGCACACCACCGACAGCATGGTCGGAAGGCTGACCGACGCGGGCCTCGCCATCGACGACATCCGTCCGGTCAACCCCTACCTGCACGCGTTCGACTGCACCGTCCCGGAGTGAGCCGACCGGGACACGCGGCACGTCGGCCGCCGGACCGCATCCGCAGCGGTCCGGCGGCCGACGTGCGCGCCGTGGCGATCGGGTCAGGCGTCGGGGGAACGGCGGTCGGTGACGAGCTTCATGCGGGCGCCCTCGAGCGCCCGGTCGAGGCCGCCGCCCGTCGGCGCGGGCCGGTCCGTACCGGCCGGGCCGTCCAGGAGTGTCGTCAGCTCGGCCACCTGTCCGGGATCCGTGAGGCCGAGGGACACCGACGGCTCACCGGCGTCGAGACCGCCTCGTACGTCGACCAGCCGCACCACGACGTCGTCGCGCTGGAAGATCGTGCTGCACAGGACCGGGCTGTCCGGGTCGTCCGCCGCGGCCTCGTCGCGGTCGGCGAGCAGCCGGGCCAGCCGCATGCCGCAGCCCGGCCGGGCCGGGTACGACAACGCGTGCCGCCGCGCCGCCGGGTCCTCCTCGCCCGCGGTCACGTGGTGGACGGCGGGCAGTGCCGCCCGCGTGTAGAACACCCGGGCGGACTCCGGGTCGCCGAGGTCCCGGTCCTGCTCCAGGTACGGGTTGATGGCCTCCTCGACGGCCCGCACCTCGGGCTGCTCCGCCACGTGCCGCAGGGCCGCGAGCAGGTCCCCGCGCACCTCGATGGCCCGCACCACCCGGTTGCCGTGCAGGAACAGGGAGGTGCGGCACAGCCGTGTGGTGTCGTCGACCCGCGGCTCGGGCGAGGCGTAGTCGGCGAGGATCTCGCCGACCGCGTCCTCGCTGCCCGGCTTCACCGTGAAGGTGAGCGCGTGCCGGATCACACCGTCACCGATCCGGGGCGACGTCTGGAGCCCGCTCCGGGCGGTCCCGGCACCCGCCGCCGGGTGGCCCGTCTCGCGGACGACGTGGAAGCGCAGCGACCTGGTGTCCCGGACGCAGCTGTGCAGCGGCTTCACCATCCGCACGTGCTCTTCGCTGCTCACCCAGTTCAGAAAGGGCGGGGCGCTCTCCCACTCGCTGGTGATGAGCCACTGGGAGGGGTTCTCGATGGACTGGCACAGCTGCTCGCCAAGGTGCCCGGGAACGGACTCCACGTGGCTGCGCAGCTGCTCGTAGGTCTCGAGGAACTGCTGCTGGGCTCCGTCGTAGACCTCCACCAGCAGAACGACGCGGAGCCTGGAGCCGTCGAACACGGACTGGGAGACATGGTGCGACGCCTGTCGCGTCAGCGGTTCGGAAGCAGGGGGGGACGTCATGGTCATCCTGCGCACATCTCCTTCGCGGGAGCGGAACTGAACGTCGGCCGCGGTGATGGGACGCCGGCGTCCCTCGATCCTGTGCCCGGCCCGGCCGGCGCGCGACTCGTATGCACTGCGTGGGTGACCGGGTGGTCCGGGACGGTGTACGCGACTCAGGTGAGGTGCCCGAAGACCACCAGGTTGTCCGTGTAGTCCTTGGCCTTCCGGTCGTAGTCGCCCGCGCAGGTGATGAGCCGTACCTCGGCCCGGTCCGCGTCGCCGTACACGCGCTTGCTGGGGAAGTCGTCCTTGTCGAAGGTCTCCAGGTCGTCGACCTCGAACGACGCCTTGCGTCCGTCGGCCCTCTCGACGTGGAAGACGTCACCCTTCTCCAGCTGGCCGAGGCGGGCGAAGACGGCCGCCGACGTCTTCGTGTCCACGTGCCCGGCGATGATCGAGGTGCCCTCCTCCCCGGGGGAGACGCCCTTGGCGTACCAGCCGACGAGGTTGGTGTCGTCGGGCGGCGGGGCCTGGAGCTGCCCGTTCGCACCGATGGCGAGGTCGGTGAAGGGGGCGTCGACGGAAATCTCCGGGATGAGCAGGCGCACCGGCTTCGACCGCGGCAGCCCCGTGCCGGGCCGGTCGGCGGCCGACGGGGCCGACGCTCCGGGCTGGGCGGCGAGCGGCGGGCGGGAGGAGTCGGCCGAGGTGTCGTTGCCGCCGATCAGGCTCACCGCGAGGACCAGGAGGGCCACGGCCAGCAGCACCGTCATGCCCGAGCGGGACCCGGTCGGCGCCGACTCGTCGTCGGCGAGGGAAGAAGGGGGAACTGCCATCGAGGACCACCTCACTGGGGCACCGGCGGACGGGGTGGGAGCGAGCCGGGCCGCCATGCGGTGCCTGGGTGGCGGCCCGACTGCTATCGCGCCCGGCATGGCTCACGCCACTCCGTGAGTCGACTTCCTGCGCCGGACGGCGTACAGACCGGTCGCGGCGACGGCCAGGACGGCCAGGCCGCCCGCGGTCGTGGCCGGCTCGTCCAGCCCGCCGCCTCCGGTGTGCATACCGCCGCGCGGCTTCTCGTGCTCGCCGCCGCCCCAGGACTTCTCACCCTCGTCCTGCTTCTGGGTCTCCGAACCCTGCTTGGAGCCGCCCTCCCAGTCACCCTCGCTCACCGCGGTCAGGGCGCCGCCACCCGTGTGCATCCCACCGCGCGGCTTCTCGTGCTTGCCTCCGTTGTCGTGCTCCTTGCTGTAGGAAGAGTCGTCGTGGTTCCAGTCGCCCCCGACCGCCGCGTAGGCGCCGGGAGCACCGAGGACGAGGACGGCCGAGGCCGCCGCTGTGGTCAGGAGCATGCGAGCAGAACGCATCTGAGGTTCCTTCCGTCACGGCCGGGCAGCTGGTGCTTCGTCAGCTGAGGTGACCCGGCCCCGACGTGAATTACCGTCAGCCAGCCCCGCGTCTCGCACCACTCAAGGCGCTCAGCCGGGTGAACGTCCGCCCGGTCGGGGGACCTGCGGACACGTGGGAGTACGGGGGTGTCCTCCCTGGGCCGAGGGGGTGTCTCCTCCCCGGGCACCGAGCAGTGGGCGGCAGGTTCGACCGGACATTCTGTCTGCCAACTGCTTTGCCTGTAGGGGGTTTTGGGGATGAGGTCAAGGACTGTGCGCATGGCACGCTGGAGCGGCCGGAGCGCAGATCCGCCGAGCAGGTCCTGATATCCGTCCGTTCGGGTGTCCCGGACGAGCGTGCCGTCGAGCGGCGGCACGCGATCTGACGGCCCGGACGGAAGGGCTGCCCGAGGTGGCGGCCGTGGCGGCCCCGCTGTGGTCGGGGGATCGCCGGTTCCTGATGGCCGAGGTCGCGCCGAAGGGTGCGGGACGGGCCGCCAAGGACAAGGTGGACGCGCCGCTCGCGCATACGGCGGTCGTCCAGAAGGCCCACCCCGGGCTACTGCTGCGCCGGCGTCCACCCTGATCGTCGTGGCCATGGGTGTCCTGACCGGTCCGTGGGCGCGTTCGGTGGTCGTGCGGAGCGCCGAACGGGCGGAGCCGATCGTGGAGTTGGAGCGGGCCCGGACGGCCCTGTCCGAGGCGCACCAGCGCCAGGGTGTCGCGGAGGAGCGGGAGCGGATGGCGCGGGACATCCACGACACCCTCGACCAGGGCTCCGCGTCGATCGTCGTCCCCGCGGAGACGGCCCGGGCGGGGCTCGGCCCCGATCCGGCGGGCAGTGCCCAGCAGACGCGCTCGACACCCGGCTCGCGTTGCCGCGCTGCACCCGGGGGTCCCTGGCCGACGTCCGCAATCGCGCGCGGGCTTCCCCGGTCGGGTGATCCCGGCCCGCCGTCCTCACGGCGCGGAGCCGGCTGTCGCCGACGACGGCGGCGGTTTCCGGACGGGTACGGGCGGAGCGGACGGAGCACGTGGACGGGGCCTTCGCCGCCGCCCTGCCGCTACTCCTCCGGAGCGACGTGTGTCGGGTCCTCCACCTCGGGCCGCTGGCGCAGTGAGCCCGGGGCGGCCCGGTCGGGCGCGGCCTCGCTGTGCGTGGACTGGGGCGGCGGGGGCGGCGCGGTGGTTCCGGGGGCACCGACGCCGGCGGCGGGCAGGCGCAGGGCGAGCAGGGCGACATCGTCGCCGCGCGGCGTGATGCGGTCGAGCAGTTCGTCGCAGTACTCGTCGATGGTCCACTCCTCCAGCCGGCGCGCCAGGACGCCGGCGTGGTGGCGGAGCTTGGCCATGCCGAGGTCGATCGGACGGTCGCGGCTCTCCACCAGACCGTCGGTGTAGAGCAGGAGGATGCTTTCCGGCGGAAGTTCCTCGCGTGCGTCGGGCCAGCTCAGACCGAGGCGCAGGGTGGCGCTCATGCCGATGAGCGGGCCGTGGCCGCCCTCCAGGAAACGCGTCTCCCCCTCCGGTGTGATCAGCAGCGGCGGCGGATGGCCGGCGTTCACCCAGTGGAACTGCCACGGGCCGCCTTCGGGGCCTTCGACGCGGGCGAAGACGAGTGTGGCCATGGGGGCGTCACTGGTGTTGGTCACGGCCTCGTCGAGCCGCCGCATGATCACACTGGGCGGCTCCTGATGGTCCCAGGCCAGGGCGCGCAGCATGTTGCGGACCTCGGCCATGTGGGCGGCGGCCTGGAGGTCGTGTCCGACCACGTCCCCGATGACCAGGGCCATGACACCGTCGGCGAGCAGAAAGGCGTCGTACCAGTCGCCGCCGACCTCCATGGCGCTCTCGGCGGGCCAGTACCGGGCGGCCATGCGGACGTGGTCGACCTGTGGGAGGGGGGTCAGCAGCTGGCGTTGCATGGTCTCCGCGACGTTCTGCTGCTCGTGGTAGAGCCGGGCGCTGTCCAGGACCAGCCCGACGCGGCGGCCGATGTCGGCCAGCAGGGCGACCTCGGCATCGGTGTGGGCGGGGTGGCCCTCCGCGCGTGCCACGGTCAGCGTCCCGTACGACCGTTGCCGGGTGCGGAGCGGGACGACGACGGCCGAGTGTCCGCGAGCCGTTCGAACAGCACCCGGTGGGTGGCGGCGAGGGGGTTGCGCGGGTCGTACAGCAGGTCCTCGGAGCTCAGCGAGGCGGGACGGTCACTGTTGATCAGCCTGGTCAGCGCGGCGCGGGCCGGGTCCGGCAGCGAGGTCATCGGCCCTCGCAGCCGTCCCGCGCGGTGCGGGTGTGCGCTGCTGCGCACGGCGACGCGCTCCAGGGCGTCCGACTGCCCCTGGTAGACGTCGACCGCGGCCCACTGGCCCAGGTCCGGCACGAGCAGCCGCAGGAGGCGTCGGAGCGTGGTGGACGTGCGCTCGCTGGGGATCAGCACGGTGGAGATCTCGGCCACCAGGTGCAACTGGGCGGTGAGTGCCTCCAAGGCGGTGGTACGCGCCTCGGTCTCCTCGGCGGCGCTGCGGTTCAGGCTGAAGTCGTGGAAGACCAGCGCGAGCCCTTCCTGGCCGCTGTCCCCGACCAGTGCGGTGGCGGCCCAGATGATCGGCACCGTGGTGCCGTCCGCCCGCTGGAAGTACTCCTCGCTGCCCTCCTCCGAGGACGCTCCGTACAGCGGGTTGCGCAGGGCGCACCGTTCGCGCGGCACGGGGCTGCCGTCGGCGTACCGGTGCAGGAGGTCGTGCGCGTCGTGGCCGACCATGTCCCGCGCCGGCCGGCCCAGCAGGTGCTCGGCCCAGGGATTCACGGAGGTGATGCGCGCGGACGGGTCGAGGGTGAGTACGCCGGCGCCGAGAGCGTGCAGGACGGTCCGGGCGAAGTCGGGTGCCGAGGGACCGTCCGGTCCTTCGGCACCCGGCTCGCCGCCCTCCCGGTGGCCCGCCCAGCGTGATGTCACGGCCCTCACAGCCTTCCGATGCCGTCCGTCCCGCGCCAGGTTCCCTCAGCGGGCGGGGATGAACCGCTTCGCGAGGGCCGAAGGAGGGAGGCCGGGCAGGCTCGCGGTGCTGATCTTGTACCAGGCCGGCCTCGAGCGGCGGAACCGGGGGCCAGCGCGCCGCAGCGTGGTCCACCGGATCCGGGCCGGGGGCCGGCGGCCCGCCGGACGTAAGAGTGGCGCGGGCGTGTGCCGTGCGGCGGTGCCGCCGTCGTCTCGTCGGGGCCGGCAGACACGTCCGGCTGCCGAGCCGTTCACGTGTCGGCGAGCCTCACCGCGGCCCTCGTGCGCTTGCCGACCGGCTCCCGGCGCACCTCGAAGCTCTGGCAGACGGCCATGACTATCTCCAGCCCGTGCCGGCCGATCCGGCCCGGGTCCGGCGTCTCGGCCACCGGCAGAGCCGGATCGCTGTCCCACACCGTGACCTCCACCCGGTCATCGGCCAGCTCGAGGTCGACCAACGAGGGGCCGGGCGCGTATTTGCAGGCGTTCGTCAGCAGCTCGCTGACCACCAACTGCACCAAGTCCGTCGCCCGGTCGGACACCGGGAGGCCCTGCGCCGCCCGCACCCGCGCCAGAAACCCGCGGGCCAGTTCACGTCCCCGGGCGATGTCGCCGGGCATGCCCTCGTACTCCGCCGAAACCCTGACCAGCTCACTTCTCAGCTGATCCCCATTGTGGGCAGCCCCGTCCATCCGATCCGCCCTCTTCCTGAGCCTTGACCGTTACGCCAGCCCGTCTACCCCCAAAATCCGGGAAACATCAGAGAACGCCCGTCCGATCACCGGAACTGTGTGGTCGTGCCACTCGGTCGCCCGTCGGGCGCAGGACGAGGCAGAGGAAACCCATGGCGTCGCGGCAGACCCGCAGCCATCCGTCGCGGTGGGTGGTGGCCGCCTCGAGCGCCCGGGCACTGTCCGGATCGGTGCGGTGGTCCAGGGCGCACGAGGCCGGCGGCCCGGTCCAGGCCCACTCGTAGTCGTCGCGGCGTACGTGGCGCCGACGCACAGGACGAGGTCGTACCGGTGCGGCGCGGCGAATCGTGCGGCGTCCTGCCGGTGGAGGACCAGGCGGTCCCGCGCGCCGAGCCGGTCCGCCGCGTCTCGCGCGTGTGCGGGCGAGGGCTCGGAGATGTCGACCCCCTCGGCCGTCAGCCCCGGATGTCCGGCGAGGGCGCGCAGAAGCCACTCTCCACCCCCGCAGCCCAGGTCGGGAACGCGCGCGCCGACGTGTGGGAGACCACGTGCCAGGAGTCGGTGTACCGAGTCGTCGTCGAGTGGCGCCCGCGATCGGGTGATCGGCATGGGCGAGTCTGGAGATCTTCTGTCGGTCCACCGGCGGAGCGTGACACGGACGCCCGGAGGGCGCACCTGGTTTCGGGGCGAGGTCGGCCTGCCCGGGGACCGGGCATCGCGCACTCCGTGTGGTTGTGCGGGTGAAGCCGCGCTCGGCCATTTACCACCCCTTCCGTCCATCCCTTCCGTCGAGTACTCACAACCAGGGGTTGTGCCCGTAGAGTGCGGGCCGTGGATCTCACCGCCGTACGCACCTTCGTCGCCGCCGCCGGGGCGGGGCAGTTCCAGGTCGCCGCCGCCGAGCTGGCGATCACCCAGCAGGCAGTCTCCAAGCGCATCGCCGCGCTGGAGAAGGACCTCGGTGCGCCGTTGTTCATCCGCACCGCGAGGGGGGCGCGGCTCACCGTCGACGGACAGGCCTTCCTGCCGCACGCCCGTGCCCTCCTCGACGCCGCGGAGCGGGCCGCCGCCTCGGTACGGCCCGGACGGCGCCCGCTGCGGGTCGACGTGATCGGCAGACGGTCCGCCATGGCCGGGGTGCTGCGCGACTTCCACCGCGCCCATCCCGAGGTCGAGCTCGATGTCGTCATCCTCTTCGAAGCGAACGCGGACGCGGCCGCGACCGCCATACGCTCCGGGGAGATCGACGCGTCCTTCCGCTGCGTCACCATGCCGGGAACCAACCTCCCCGACGGCGTCGAGGCCACGCCCGTCTTCGACGAGCCGCTCCAGCTCTTCACCGGGCCCGCCCACGAGTTCGCGAGGGCGCGGGCGGTGACCCCGGCCCAGGTCCGCGGTCATCGCGTCTGGATGCCCGGGAACGCACCCGGCACCGAGTGGTCGGCCTACTACGACGCGCTCGCCGGCGAGTTCGGGCTCACCATCGACGCGATCGGCCCCAACTTCGGTGTCGAGGGGCTCCTCGACACGATCGCCGAGTCCTCGACGGTCGCGACCTTCCTCAGCGAGCGGACCCCCCTGGTCTGGCCCGCCGTCCACGATCTGCGACGTGTCCCGCTGCGCGACCCGACGCCCGTCTACCCGCACTCCCTGCTCTGGCACGCCGGCAACCCGCACCCCGCGCTGGCCGTGCTGCGTGGCTACCTCGCCGCCCGGCCGTCCGGTCATCTCGACACGGAGGTCTGGACACCGGCGTGGGCACTGCGCTCCCACCCGCGGGGCGAGCGCGCCCGGTCCTGATCCCCGTCCGGGCCCGGCTCGGCGGTCTACGGGGGGGCGGGTAGCCGATCCTGCGGCACACGTCGTCGTGGCCGCACGGTCGGGTGCGGCGGGCCGACCGCGGCACTTCCCCCCGGCCGACCGCGGCACTTCCCCCGGGCCGGCCGCGGCACTTCCCCCGGGCCGGCCGTCGCCGACCGGCCCGGGCCCGTGCCGGGGTGCCGGGGTGCCGGTACGGCGTCAGCCGCCCAGCGCGCCCAGGACGACGAGCTTGGCCTCGTCCTGCACCTGCCGGAGGTGGTCCGGTCCGAGGAACGACTCCCCGTAGATCTTGTAGACGTCCTCGGTGCCGGAAGGGCGGGCCGCGAACCAGGCGTTCTCGGTGGTCACCTTGATGCCGCCGATGGGCGCGCCGTTGCCCGGTGCCTCGGTGAGCACGCCGGTGACCGGCTCCCCGGCAAGGCTGTCGGCGGTGACCTGGGCCGGGGACAGCCTGGCCAGGCGGGCCTTCTCCTCCCGGGTCGCGGGCGCGTCGATGCGGGCGTAGGCGGGTTCGCCGAAGCGGGCGGTCAGGGCGGCGTAGTGCTCGGAGGGCGTTTTGCCGGTGACGGCGGTGATCTCGGACGCGAGCAGCGCCAGGATGATGCCGTCCTTGTCCGTGGTCCACACCGAACCGTCCCGGCGCAGGAAGGAGGCGCCGGCGGACTCCTCGCCGCCGAAGCCGAGCGTGCCGCCGACCAGTCCGTCCACGAACCACTTGAATCCCACGGGTACTTCGACCAGCCGCCGGCCGAGATCGGCGGCGACCCGGTCGATCATCCCGGAGGACACCAGCGTCTTGCCGACACCCGCGTCGGCGGGCCAGTCGGTGCGGTGGGCGTAGAGGTAGGCGATCGCGGTGGCGAGGTAGTGGTTGGGGTTCATCAGCCCGGCGTCCGGGGTGACGATGCCGTGCCGGTCGGCGTCCGCGTCGTTGCCGGTGGCGATGGTGAAGCGGTCGCGCTGTTCGATGAGCGAGGCCATCGCGTGCGGCGACGAGCAGTCCATGCGGATCTTGCCGTCCCAGTCCAGCGTCATGAACCGCCAGGTGGGGTCGGTGAGCGGGTTGACGACGGTCAGGTCGAGGCGGTGCTGCTCGGCGATGCGGCCCCAGTACGCGACGGACGCGCCGCCCAGCGGGTCGGCACCGATCCGCACGCCCGCCGACCGGACCGCGTCCAGGTCCAGGACGCTCGGCAGGTCGGAGACGTACGCGTCGAGGAAGTCGTGGCGGCCGGTGCCGGGCGCGGCGAGCGCCCGGGCGTAGGGGACACGCCGTACGTCCTTCAGGCCGGCCGCGATGATCTCGTTGGCCCGGTCCTGGATCCAGGAGGTGGCGTCGGAGCCCGCGGGGCCGCCGTTCGGCGGGTTGTACTTGAAGCCGCCGTCGGCGGGCGGGTTGTGCGACGGGGTGACGACCACTCCGTCGGCGAGGCCCGAGGCGCGGCCGCGGTTGTGGGTGAGGATGGCGTGCGAGACCGCCGGGGTGGGGGTGTAGCCGTCCGCCGTGTCGACGAGGACGGTCACGTCGTTGGCCGCGAACACCTCCAGTGCGGTGATTCTCGCCGGCTCGGACAGGGCGTGCGTGTCGGCGCCCAGGAAGAGCGGGCCGTCGGTGCCCTGTGCGGAGCGGTACTCGCAGATGGCCTGGCTGGTGGCGGCGATGTGGTCGTCGTTGAACGCCGCCGCCAGGGATGATCCGCGGTGCCCGGACGTGCCGAAGGCCACGCGCTGCCCCGGCTCGGCCGGGTCCGGGCGCAGGGCGTAGTACGCCGTCACCAGCCGGGCGACGTCGATCAAGTCCTCGGGGCCGGCCGGCTTTCCGGCTCGGTCATGCTGCATACGCCCACTCCTCCGCATCGGTCGGGACTTCGCTCGCGGTCCCATCTTCCCCTGCCCGGGGAGCGGTACGGCGGTGCCGGGCCTTGCGGCCGGCACCGGGCGAACGCCATGACCGGTACGGGGGCGCCGAGGCTGCCGGCCCGCCCGCACACCCGGCCGGCCGGGCGCCGTGGCGTCGGCGTCGGCATCGGCGTCCGGGTCTGAGCCGGCCGCGAAGCGTCAGATCCGGCCGCCGGTGAGCCGGGTGAGGGGCCCGTGCGTGTGGCGTCCCGCACGGCGTCCCACCGCGTACGACGCCGCGCTCAGCGCGGTGATGCCGGCTCCCACGCCCGCGGCGACCAGCTTGCGCTGGGCGATGACCGTCCACGCCGTCTTGGCCGTGGCCGCGACCTGTCCCGAGGTCTCGACGACCACCTGACGGCCGGCCGCCACGCCCTTGGCCGCCGACTGCACGGCGCCGTTCGCGGCCTGCGCCGAACGCTGGGCGCCGGCCTTGGCCGCTGACGCCGCGTCACCGGCCTTGCTCTCGGCGGTCTGTCCGGCCCGCGAGGCGGGGGCGGTCGCCTTGTCCGCGGCGTCGCGGGCCTTGGACGCGGCGGTCCGTGTGGTGTTGGGCTTCTGGTTCGTGTCCTTGTTCGGATCGCTCATGGACACCGCCTTGCCCCGGACCGCGTCGGCAAACACGTACGGCCACCGCGGCCCGCCGAGGCGCCGGGGCCGCCCGCCCCCGCCGTAGGGACTACGGCGCCACGCCGGGCAACTCCCGCGGCTCGATGCGCTCCTCCACCGCCGTGTCGCCCTCGCGTACGACGACGTAGGCGCCCTTGCCCGGAATCTCCGTCACCGCCTCGACCAGCTCGGTGCCGCGGTAGACGAGGCCGACGCCGTCGTCCGTGCAGTGGGCGGCGGGCAGCGTGCCGTCGGCGACGAGCCGGTGGGTCAGCGGGCGGCGGCCCTCGTCCACGTCGTAGTGCACGCCGTTGCCGTAGGGCAGGAAGCCCAGGGCGTCGGTGACCGGGCGCAGCTGGGGGCCGAAGGAGTCGGTCGCACCGCCGCGGAACCAGCAGAGGGATCCCGCGCTCACCCCGCTGAGCACGACTCCCGCCTCCCAGGCCCGGCGCATGACGCGGTCCAGGCCGTGCACGCGCCAGACGGCCAGCAGGTTGGCCACCGAGCCGCCCATCACCCAGACGACGTCCTGAGCGAGCACGGTCTCCTCGACGTCCTCGACGTTGGGCATGGGGAACAGGTGCAGCGGCGTCAGGTCGAAGCCGGCGACACGGGCGGCCTCGGTCATCCGGGCGGTGAAG
This sequence comes from Streptomyces sp. NPDC028991, assembly GCF_055564775.1. NCBI lineage: Bacteria > Bacillati > Actinomycetota > Actinomycetes > Kitasatosporales > Streptomycetaceae > Streptomyces > Streptomyces sp. NPDC028991. The sequence goes on from NZ_JBVHVP010000013.1 coordinate 111,561, forward strand.
TGCTCGGCGTCCCCGATCGCCGTGCCGACGTACAGCACCCGGGGACGCCGGCCGTGCGCGCCGGAGAGCTCCACCGCGTGGTGCACCAGGGCGTCGAACGCCACCATGGTCCGGCCACCCGTGCGGTGCCCTCCGGAGGTAGCGAGGATGGTGGGTTCGGGTGCCGTCATGAGGGATGATCCTAACGACCCGGCACTCGCCCGCGGCCGCCGGTGCCGACGCCCCGCTCCGGAGCCTTCGCTTCCGTCAACTCCGGGGACTACGTTGGTCCCTGAGTGATCACCGCCCGGACCGGAGGACTTCACCATGGCCGAGTCGCCCGCCATGAACGAACCGCGTCACAGGATCAGGACGGACCAGCCGCACACGGCCCGGATCTGGAACTATTGGCTGGGAGGCAAGGACAACTACGCGGTCGACCAGCAGGCCGGCGACCAGATACGCCGGCTGCACCCCGGCATCGGGGACTACGCCCTCGCCGACCGTCTGTTCCTGGGCCGCGCGGTACGCCGGCTCGTCGGTGAGCACGGCATCCGGCAGTTCCTCGACATCGGCACCGGACTGCCCTCGGCGGACAACACCCACGAGGTCGCCCAGCGCATCGCGCCCGAGTCCCGCATCGTCTACGTCGACAACGACCCGATCGTCCTCGCCCACGCCGAGGCGCTGCTCACCAGCACACCTCAGGGCCGCACCGACTACCTCGACGAGGATCTGCGCAACGTCGACGCCATCCTGGAGCACGCCTCGCGCACGCTGGACCTGAACGAGCCGGTGGCGCTGATGCTGCTCGGCGTCGTCATCTTCGTCGAGGACGACGAGGAGGCGTACGGGATCGTGCGACGGCTCGTCGACGCCCTGCCCGGGGGCAGCCACCTCGTCCTGTCGCACACCGTCACCCGGCCGGACATGCCCGACGTCGACGCGGCGGTGTCCTTCTGGAACGAGCACGGCACCCCGAAACTGACCCAGCGCACCCCGGGCGCGGTGGCCCGGTTCTTCGACGGGCTGGAACTCCTGCCGCCGGGCGTGGTCTCCTGCAACCGCTGGCATCCCGACGCCGGTGACGACGAAACGCCCGCCGAGGTGGCCATGTTCGGCGGGGTGGGCCGCAAGGGGTGACGCTCCCCTCAACACCTGGCTGCCGAAGCTGATGATGGGCTGGTTCGCCGTCTCGGTGGTCATGCCGGCGTGTCTGAGCGTCAGACGGGAGCAGCCGGGTGACTCCACCCGGCTGCTCGTGCTGTTTCGGTTTCTTCTCGCGGTGCCGGGGTCGGCACTCAGTCGCGGTCCACGTGCTCGCGCAGGATCTTGCCGTTCGTCGCGTCGACGTCCACGGTCGTCTTGTTCCAGTTGTCGGTCGACACGACGTCGACGGCCCACAGGAGCTGCTGGTCGTCGTTCTCGTCCAGCTCGACGCCGGTGACCGTGCCGTCGGCCTTGTCGGTGGCCACCTTCACCGCCTGCTCCGGCGTCTGGGTCGCGTTCTTCAGCCAGTCGGCGACCTGCTGCTTGTCGTCGGCGTCCTGGTCCTCGGCCTGGGTGCGGAAGACCTTGCCGGAAACCGCGTCGACGTCGATCCGGTGCACGGTGCCGTCGGGGGCGGCGACCTTGGCCTCCCACTCGGGAGCGCCCTGGCTGGGGGCCGGGTTCGGCATGCTGGGGCTGGGCGAACCGGTCGAGGCGGTGGCCTCGGCGGACGTGGGCTTCAGTTCCAGGTCGACGAGCTTGCCCTCGGGGACCTCCTGCACGGCGGTGTCGGCCGCCTTGTCCCAGGTGACCTTCGCCTTCGGGACCAGAGCCCGGCGCTCGGACTGGTCGTCGGTCAGGGACTCCGAAGGAGAGGGCGAAGCGGTGTCGGTGGCGGTGGCCGTATTGGTGGGGGATGTGGTGGGAGGAGTGGTCTGAGCCGCCTCGGCGACACTGGAGCGTGTCGTGTCGGCGTTCGTGCAGCCGGTCATCAGCAGGACGGAACTGCCCAGGGCACAGATGACGGCCATCGAACGAAGAGGCGGAAGACGTCGCACAGAGCTCATACACCTCTCCGTAACCATATGACCTTCTTGCCATACCGATTCGGGTGGGAAACCACCGCAATGGCCGATACGGCTCAGGGGGCCGGCACGAGGCGGGGCCCGGTGTGTTCCAGCCACTCCCGGTACGCGGTGGACTGGCGGGCCACCTCCCAGTACGCCTCCTCCAGCGCCGGGTAGACGGCGTCCAGCTCGGTCCGGGTGCGCGCGGCCAGCAGCAGGCGTACGCCGAGGGGGTCGCCGTGCAGGCGCCGGACGGCCGTGTCGGGGCGGGACAGGGAACTGGGCTGGCAGACGGTGACGACCTCGCCGGTGGCGACGAGGGACGCGGCGGTGTGGTAGTCGCCGTGCAGGACCCGCGGGTTGAGGCCGACCGCGCGCAGCATGCGGTGCACTCCGTCCCACTCGCCGTCGACGGTGGGGTCGACCATCCAGCGGTCCTCGGCCAGGTCGTCGAGGCGGACGACGGACCGGGGGGCCGCGGGGTGGTCCGCGGGGAGCATGACGAACTGCGGCTCGCGTTCGACGAGGACCCGCAGCCGCAGGCCCTCGGGCACGTGCAGCGGGCAGCCCTCGACCTCGTGCACGAAGGCGACGTCGAGCTGGCCCTCGGCGACCCTGCGCAGCAGCGCGTTGGCGGAGACGTCCATCTGGAGCGTCGGTTCCAGGCCCGGCTGTCTGAGCCGGCGCAGCCAGCCGGCCAGGGCGCGGCTGGCCGTCGAGCCGACGCGCACCCGGCTGTCGCCGCCGGCCGCGGCGGCGCGGGCCTCGCGGACCAGGGTGCGCATGTCGGCCAGCAGCGGACGGGCCCGGCCGAGGACCGTCCGGCCGAGCGGGGTGGGGCGGCAGCCGGTGCGCTCGCGGATGAACAGAGGCCCGCCCAGGGCCTGTTCGATACGGTGCAGCTGCGTGCTCAAGGTGGGCTGGGCGACGCCCAGTTGACGGGCCGCGCGGTGCAGGCTGCCGGCGTCGGCGATGGCGCACAGTGCGCGTAGGTGCCTCACCTCGAGCTCCATGCAAGGAGCGTAAAGCGGAACACTTGGTTGCGCCAGGTGAACAAAACGCGGCCTATCAGGGCGAGTTCTGCACTCCGGTCGAAGCTGATTCCGGGAGGCCGCCCGGTGGCGGCCTCCGGTGCTGCCCTCCGGTGCTGCCCTCCGGTGGTGGCCTTCGGTGGTGATAGCCCCGCCCTATCACCTGTTGCCATCATCACAGCGGGCTCACGGGCCCTCCACACTCACCGGTGACGACTTCTCTCCCCACTCCCCCACACAAGGAGTCATCGATGCGTATCAGCCTGCCCCTGCTCTCCACCGCGGTCGGCCTCGGCCTGACGGCGGCCGCGCTCGGCACCGGTCCCGCCGCGACGGCCGCCGCTCCCCAGGCGCCGGCCAAGGCCGCCCAGGTCGGCTACCAGCCCTCCGCCGGCTCGGGCGAAGACGCCGCCGCCAACCGGGCGTTCTTCGAGGCGGTCATCAAGTCCGTCGCCGAGAAGCGCGCCGCGAACCCGACCTCGACGGCGGCCGTCACCGTCTACTACAGCGCCGCCAACGCGCCCAGCTTCCGCTCGCAGATATCCCGCTCCACCCAGATCTGGAACGGCTCGGTGTCCAACGTGCGGCTCGCGGAGAGAAGCTCCGGCGCGGACTTCGCGTACTACGAGGGCAACGACTCGCGCGGCTCGTACGCCTCCACGGACGGACACGGCAACGGTTACATCTTCCTCGACTACCGGCAGAACCAGCAGTACGACTCGACCCGCGTGACCGCCCACGAGACCGGGCACGTGCTCGGTCTGCCCGACCACTACTCCGGCCCGTGCAGCGAGCTGATGTCGGGCGGTGGCCCCGGCCCGTCCTGCACCAACGCCTACCCGAACGCCAACGAGCGCAGCCGGGTGAACCAGCTGTGGGCCCACGGCTTCAAGGCCGCTCTCGACAAGGCCCTGCAGAAGACCTCGCAGCGCTGATCGCCCGAGGTCGACGCGTGCGTGGGGCGGCCCGGTCCGGGTCACCCCACGCATGTGTTCCGCGCCCCACCGCTTGCGCAACCTCCCTGCGGGTACCAGGAGTTCACTCTTCAGCGTTCCCCCAAGGAGTCCGACGTGGATCAGCGGCAGGGACCCACCGGCAACCGTCTCGGCGATCTGGAACCGGGCACCCGGCAGCGCGCGCAGTTACGCACCCGCCTCGCCGACGTCGCGTGGACGGCGTTGTGCGTCGTACTCGCGCTGTGGGCCGTGTGGAGCGCCGTGGATCTCGTGCGGGGCGCGACGGCGTGGGCGTACTGCGCCGTGGCCTGGGTGCTGCTCGCCGTGGCGCTGGCCCTGCGGGCGGTGGCGGTGCGGCGCAGGACCTCGTTGTGACGGGGTGACGGACCCGGGCTCACGGGCCGGTGGGCAGCGCGGAGAGCACGGCCCGGTGGACGGCCCGGGCCAGCCGGGCTCCCCACTCGGAGCGCGGGCCCGCGAACGTGTGGGTCCCGGCTCCGGACCGCTCGGCGCGGGCGGCCACGCACACGGCGTCCGTGGGCGTGCCGGAGCAGTCGAGGCCGGCGTCCAGCAGCGCCTGGACCTTGGCCTCGGTCGCCGTCATCACGGCGTTGACCAGGGCGGCGTCGCTCAGCGCGACCGGCAGCGCGGCAACGATGTTGATCGTCCCCGGTGCGGCGGGCGCTGCGGCCCCCTGCTCGGGCGAGGCCGCCCATCCGCGTACCGAGATCCCCGCGGTCACCACGGCTTCCGCACCGCCGTCCCGCGCCCGTGCGCAGGCGGACACGTCGGCGGCCGTCATCAGCCCCACCCCGGGCCCCCGTGCGCCGGCGGCGCGAGCCAGGTCGGCCAGGTGCCGCGCCGGGTCGGTTCGCCGGTAGCCGTGGGCGACCTGCGCGTTGAGCACCCATGCGCGATCGGCGATGCCCCCGCCCAGCACGGCACTGCTGGCCATCCGCCAGCCCGGTCCCGGGCGCCACAGCAGGGCGTGCAGCCGTTCGCCGTCCTCCAGCCGCGTCAGCCGCTCCGGGGCCAGCAGGCGGGGCCCGGTACGGGGCGGGGGCAGGAGGGCGGGCAACGGTCGGGGCTCCTTGTGTCGATCAGGGCACGGCGGGCGGGGTCCGGACGATCGTACTCAGTGCCGTGTGCGGGGCACCGGCCGGCCGGTCCGGACGCGGGCGCGTTGCGAGCGCGGTACCGGGCACCTTCACTGGACACAACTTCGCCACCAGGCGTCGGATCGGAGGCCACGATGCTGTCCCACACCCTGGAGCATGGGGTCCTGGTCATCACGGTGGACCAGGACCCGGGAATCGACGGGCGGGCCACGCTGACCACGCACATCACCAACCTGGTCGACGCCCATCAGCCGACCCCCGTCGTCATCGTCCTCACCGAGCGGGCCGCCGGTCACGCCGCGGTCAGCGCCGTGCTCCGGGCCCACCAGTGGTGCGGCCGGCTCGGCGTCCTGATGTGCGCCGTCACCCACAGCGCGCCCGTCCGCCGGCTGCTGGAGAACAACGCCGACACCTCGGGCCCGCGGCTGGTCGTGCACGCCCGCGTCGACACCGCCATCACCACCGCGTTCACCGCAGCGGCCTAACGCCTCTGCGGAAGTCCCGCGGCGGGCCGGCGCCCGCCCACGGGTGCGTGACCGCCTGCTCGGCGCCTCGGCGCCCGGCAACCCGTCGGCCGGGCCGTCCGTCAACCGGAGGGACGGTCCGTGAGGCCGATCAGGACCGGACCGGTCGGCGAGGCCACCAGGTCGGCCACGGTCAGCGGGTCGAGTGCGGCGTAGAAGGCCTCCTGCGCGTTCCGCAGCGCGCCCCGCAGCCGGCACGCCCCCCGCAGCGGGCACGGTGCGTCGCCCTCACAGGCGACCACCTCACCGTCGCCTTCGAGCTCCCGCACGAGCCATCCCACCGAGGCACGCCGCCCGAGGCAGGTCAGTGTCAGTCCGCCGCCGCGCCCGCGCCGCGCCTCCACGACACCGAGGTGCTGCAGGCGCGTGACGGCCTTCGCCGCGTGCGTGTACGGCACACCGACGACCTCGGCCACCTCACGGGTGGTCGGCGGGTCGTCACCGTCCCCCACGACCGCCAGGCGCATGACGGAACGCAGCGCCAGGTCGGTGAATTTGGTCAGCCGCACAGCCGGGACGCTATCAAATGCGCATAATGGATTCGTGTTTATCTACCGGAATCTCTTCGCGCGGCGCGTCACTGGACGTCGTCCGGCGGACGGTGACACCTGATGGCGGCGGAAGACGGCGATTCTCCCGCGCCGGCGGCCGGTCCTCCCCTCCCCCGGGTCCTGTGCGACACCGCGGACCTCGTGCCCCGCGGCCAAGCCGCGTCGGCCGGCGCCCTGTGGAAGCTCGCCGAGCCGGGGCGGCAGCTCGACGCCAACGTCGTCCGCCTCCCCCCGGCGGGGCGGGTCGACACGCACACCGAACCGGACCTGGACGTCCTGCTGCTCGTTCTCCACGGCGAGGCCGCCCTGGTCCGCACCGACGGCGAGCAGCCCCTGCGCGCGGGCGTCCTGACCTGGCTCCCGCACGGCTCCGCCCGGGGAGTCGTCGCCGGCCCGGACGGGGTGACGTACCTGACCGTGCACCGGCGGCGTCCCGGGATGCGGATCCAGTCGCCGGACGCCGCCGACCGGCTCCGGCCCGGCGGCCGCTGAGCTCCCGGTCGGCCGGTCGGCGCGGCAGTGTCAGCCGTCCGTCGTATGCCTCGGCGACACGGACGGCCGCGGCCGGACGGGCCACAGGTGCGCGCGCCCGCTTCCGGGGCACTCCTCCGGGGAACGAGGAGGAATCGGCATGGAGGACTGGCGTGGGTTCGCTCAGCAGATGGCGTCGTTGGCGCGCGATCTGCTGGCGCAGGAATCGGTGAACGACACCCTTGAGCGGATCACCGCTTCGGCCAAGGAGCTGGTGGAGGACTGCGACGCCGCCGGCATCCTCATCCTGCGCGGCAAACAGGTGAAGTCCCTGGCCCCCACCGACCCGGTGGTCGTCGACAGTGACGAGCTGCAGGGGCGGGTGGGAGAAGGACCGTGCTTCGACGCCGCGCGCACCTCCGAGGGACAGCGGCAGTTCCGGATCGCCGACTTCACGGAAGAGGCACGGCGCTGGCCCAAGTACGTGCCCGAGGCACGCAAACTGAACCTGGGCAGCATGATGGGCTTCCTGCTGTTCACCGAGGACGAGGATCTGGGGGCGCTGAACCTCTACTCGTACCGGCCCGGCGCGTTCACCGAGGCCGACGAGACCGCCGGCTGGCTGCTGGCCTCCCATGCCGCGGTCGCCTTCTCCAGTGCCCGTACGCACGCCCAGCTACAGGAGGCCATCGGCACCCGGCACACCATCGGCGAGGCCATGGGCATCCTCATGGGCAGACACCGCCTGACCGAGGACCAGGCCTTCGCCACGCTTCGGCGGTACTCGCAGGACCACAACGTCAAACTCCGCGACCTCGCCCGCCAGGTCTGCGAGCAGGGCGGACTGCCCTGAGCGCCGCGGGGCCCGTCCCGTCCGCGTTCCGGCCGAGCGGCCTGGCGTGGGACTCCTCGACGGCGGGCACACGTGAGCGGTGACCTTGGCTGACTTCCTCTTCACCGTGCTCGGGGCGGGTGCCCTCGCGGCTGCCGTCCTCCCCCGGCTGGTGGCCGGGCGGCCGCTGTCGATGCCACTGGTCTTCCTGGCCTGCGGGGCCGCCCTGCAACTGCTGTCCACGCCGCTTCCGGAGATCGACCCGGTGCGCGACCGGGTGTGGGTGGAGCATCTCACCGAGATCTGCGTCATCGTCTCCCTGATGGGTGCCGGGCTCGCGCTGAACCGTCCCTTCGGCCGGCGCCGCTGGCGTGCGCCGTGGCGTCTGATCGGCATCACCATGCCGCTGACCATCGCGGCTACCGGGCTCCTCGCCTGGTGGCTGCTGGACTGGCCGCCGGCCGCCGCGCTGCTGCTCGCGGCCGTGCTCGCGCCCACCGATCCGGTGCTCGCCTCCGAGGTGCGGGTGGGCGCGCCCACCGACTCCGAGCACGACGAGGACGAAGTGCGCTTCGCGCTCACCAGCGAAGCCGGCCTCAACGACGGCCTCGCCTTCCCCGTCGTCATGGCGGCGATCGCGCTGACCGCGGCGGCGGGCACGGGCCTGTCCGGCGGGTGGGTCGGACACTGGCTGCTGGTCGACCTGCTGTACGCGTGCGGGATCGGCGTACTGGCCGGCCTGGCCGTCGGCAAGCTGCTCGGCTGGCTCTTCTTCCGGGCCGGCCGGGCGTCGGTGCGGCTGTCCGAGCACCGGGAGGGCTTCGTGGCCCTGGGCGCCACGTTCCTCTCCTACGGCATCACCGAACTCGCCCACGGCTACGGCTTCCTGGCCGTCTTCGTCACCGCCTGCCGCATCCGCGCCGCCGAACGCGACCACGGTTACCACGCCGTGCTCCACGACTTCGTCGAGCAGGTCGAACGACTGCTGACCGCCGGGCTCCTGTTCCTGCTGGGTGTCTGTGTGGCACAGGGTGCCCTGGCCGACCTGACCTGGCAGGGTGCGGCCGTCGGCCTGCTCGTGCTGCTCGTCGCGCGGCCGCTGACCGGCTGGGTCGCGCAGTTCGGCACGGCCGCCGGCCGCCGGGAGCGTCTCGTGACCGCCTTCTTCGGCATCCGCGGCATCGGCTCGCTGTTCTACCTCGCGCACGCCCTCGGCACGGAGGGCTTCCACGTTCCGGCCGGGGAACTGTGGGCCGTGGTGGCCTTCACCGTCCTCGGCTCCGTCGTGCTGCACGGGGTGACGGCCTCCCCCGTGATCTCCCACCTCGACCGGCTGCGGCTGCTCCAGGCCCACGGCCGTCGGGGGACGGGGCGGACGCCCGATGAGGACGATGTGGCGAACGAGCGGTTGTGACGCCTGCCGGGCGGGTTCGGCGGGGCAGCGTGCTGTGCCTGAACGAGCAGTGATTGAACGGAATCCTTCTCTTTTCGATCAGTAACTCTCGTATAGTGATCGCCAGTTGCGTGCTGTGTGAGAGTCATCTGCTCGCACGTGCCCCGAAGGACGACACGAGGGCCGCTCCGGCGGCCTGGCGAGGACCCGATTGATGACCGCGCCCGCCCGCCCCGGCGACCGACCCGCTCCCCGTGCTCTCCTGGCCGTTGCCCTGCCCTGCGCGGTGGTGTCGGCCCTCGTCGTCGGCGGTGCCGTCGCCGCGGCCCCGTCCTCGGTACGCGTCCCACTCGGCCTGGGCGCGAGCGCCGCGGCGATCCTGCTCTGCGCGGCCGTGACGATGTCCGTGCACGCCGTACGCCGGGAACGGGCCACCCGCCGCCTGCTGGACTCCGCCCGCGCGGACGCGGCCGGGCTCGCCCAGGACCGGGCGCGGCTGGCCGAGCAGGCGAGGCAGGATCTGGAGCGCCTGCGGGACGAGGCCGAGCGCGAACGCGCCCGCCTGGTGGCGGAGTCCGGCCGCGAGCGGGAGCGGCTCACGGAGGAATTCGATCAGGAGCGGGTGCGGCTCGCCGAGCAGCGGGCCCAGGAGGTCGCGCGGCTCGCCGAGGAGACCACCCGGTTGCGGGCCCGGCTGGAGCGGGCGAACAGCGGGCGAGCCGCCGCCGTCTCCGCGACCGCCAACGCGGCCGGCCGGATGCAGGCGCTGGCCACCGGGATGCTCGCCGACCTGCGGGCCATGGAGGAGCGGCACAGCGACGAGGACGTCCTCGCCGATCTGCTCCACCTGGACCACCGCACGGCGCAGGCGGGCCGGCTCGCCGACTCCGTCGCCGTCCTCACGGGGGCCCGCTCCGGGCGACGTTGGGCACGGCCCATCGGCATGGAGTCCATTCTGCGCGGAGCCATGGGGCGTATCGCCGGCTACCAGCGGGTGCGCGTGCACTCGGTCAGTGACACCGCGGTCGCCGGACACGCCGCCGAGGGTGTCATGCACGCCCTCGCCGAACTGCTCGACAACGCCGCGAACTTCTCCCCGCCGACCGCCGAGGTCCACGTGTACGTCGAGGAGGTGCCGGCCGGCGTCATCGTCTCCGTGGAGGACAGCGGACTGGTGATGGGCGAGGTGCAGTTGCGCCGGGCCGAGCAGGCGGTGTCCGGCGAGACCGCCGGGCTCGGTGGCCTGACCGGCACCAGACTGGGTCTCGCCGTGGTGGGTCGGCTGTCGGCCAAGTACGGGCTGAAGGTGTCCTTCCGCCCGTCCGCACGCGGCGGTACGGGGGTGCTGATGCTCGTCCCCCAGGACATCCTGAGCGGCCCCGCCGCCTCCACCGGTCCGGCGGCCACCGCCCAGGCCGCCCCGCCCGGCATCACCGCCTCGCCCGGCATCACCGCGCCGCCCACCACCTCGGCGGGCCCATCGCGCACTCCCGTACCGTCCGCCACCGCAGGGCCCCGGGCCGGGGCCTCCTCCGACGGGCCGGCGGCCCCGCCGCCCACCGCCCCGGACACCACCGCACCTCTCGGCGCCCCCGCCGACCCGCCGGACGCTCCGGCGCCGCCCCCCGCCGGGACCGTCCCGGGCGACGTGACCCCCGAGCCGCTGCCCGCCCACGGCAGGGCGGGCCAGGACCCGGAGGAGCCGTCCGCGGGGCTGCCCAAGCGCCGTCGCGGCCGCACCCTCGCCGCGGCCGAACGCGCCCGGCCCGCCGAGCCCCGCCCCACTCCCCCCGCCGACGACGCGAAGGTACGCGCGGCCCGCTTCAGCAGCTTCCGCCAGGCCGTACGGGCCACCGGCCCCGCCACTTCGCGCGACCGTGCCCCGCAGCCCGGGCCCGACGTACCCGCACCAGCCGAGACGGCCCCCGACCACCCGTCCCACTCGCACGCGCACCCGGAAGGCGACACCACTTCATGACCGGCTCGACCACCGCCGACGAGAAGCTCACCTGGCTCATCGAGGGCCTCCTGGAGCGCACGCCGGGCGCGCGGCACGCGCTCGTCCTGTCCCGCGACGGACTCAAGCTGTGCCGCACCCCGGAGCTCTCCGTCGACCAGGCCGACCAACTGGCCGCCATCGCCGCCGGCATCCAGTCGCTGTCCCAGGGCGCGTCCGTGGAGTTCGGCGACGGCAGCGGCGGGGTGCGCTCGGCCATGACCGAGTTCTACGGCGGCATCCTGTTCATCGTGGAGGCCGGTGAGGGCGCGCACCTCGCCGTGGTCACCTCCGAGGACGCGGACGCGGGGCTCGTCGGGCACAACATGAGCGAGCTCGTCGAGCAGCTCGGCGAGCACCTCACCGCGCGGCCCCGTACGTCATGAGCCGCCCCGGCAGGGACGACGCGCCCGACCGCCTGTACACCGTCACCCAGGGCCGCAGCCGGTCGGACCCCGGCAACCCCTTCGACCTGGTCACCCTCGTCGTCGCCGAGTGCGAGCCGAGGCCCGGCATGCAGTCGGAGCACACGGCGATCCTCAGGATGACCGAGGCCCCCACGGCCGTCGTGGAGATCGCCGCCGAACTGCGGCTCCCGGTGAGCATCACCAGGATCCTGCTCTCCGACCTCCACGCCGCCGGCCGGGTGAGCGCACGTCACCCGCACACGGCGGCCGTCCCCGATCCCGACATCCTGGAGCAGGTGCTCGTTGGACTCCGCAATCTCTGACGCCCGTCCTCCCGCGCGCCCTCCCCTGGGCGCGTCCGCCGACAACGGCCTGAAGATCGTGGTCGTGGGCGGGTTCGGCGTCGGCAAGACGACCCTGGTCCGCTCGGTCAGCGAGATACGCCCCCTCAACACCGAGGAGACGATGACGCAGGCCGGCGAGGCCGTCGACGACATCAGCGAGGTGCGCGGCAAGACCGCGACGACCGTGGCCTTCGACTTCGGCCGCATCAGCCTCGACGCGCGCAACGTGCTGTACCTGTTCGGCGCGCCCGGCCAGGAGCGGTTCTGGTTCCTGTGGGACCGGCTGTTCTCCGGCACGCTCGGCGCGGTGGTCCTGGTGGACACCCGCCGCATCGACGACTCCTGGTACGCCATCGACCGCCTGGAGCACCACGGCACGCCGTTCATCGTCGCCTGCAACGACTTCGGTGGTCCCGAGCACCCGCCCGAGACCGTGCGCGAGGCCCTCGACCTGGACCCGCGGGTGCCGCTGGTCTCCTGTGACGCCCGGTCCCGCGAGTCCAGCAAGCAGGTGCTGATCGCGCTCGTCGAGCACCTTCAGGCCCACTACGCGGGCCAGGCTGCCCGGCCCCGACAGGAGTTCGTGTGAGCACCGACGCCACCGACGTCACGGACGCGGTACCGCTCAGCGGCCCCCGCTTCCAGACCGAACCCGCCCTGCTGTACCGGCAGATGCGGCGCGAGCACGGTGCCGTCACCCCGGTACTGCTGGACGGGGACATCCCGGCCTGGCTGGTGCTCGGCTACCGCGAACTGCACCAGGTGACCGGCGATCCGGTGCTGTTCAGCCGGGACTCCGACCTGTGGAACCAGTGGGAGAACATCCCCGGCGACTGGCCGCTGCTGCCGATGATCGGCCGGAGGCAGCCATCGATCCTCTACACGGTCGGCGAGCGGCACCGGGAACGCGCCGCCATGATCAGCGACGCGCTGGAGGCCGTCGACCCGCACGTCCTGCGCGGCCACGCCGAACGGTTCGCCGACGAACTCGTCGACCGGCTGTGTGCCAAGGGCGAGGCCGACCTGGTCGGCGACTACGCCATGCTGCTGCCGGTGCGGGTCCTGGCCCGCCTGTACGGCTTCCTGGACGAGCAGGGCCCGGCGCTCGTCACCGCCCTCAACGACATGATCGACGGCAGGGAGCGGGCCATCGCCGGCCAGACGCACCTCGCCACGTCGATGGCCCGGCTCCTCGCCGACCGGAAGGCGGCGCCCGCCGACGACGTCGCCTCCCGGATGCTGGCCGACGACAGCGGCTTCACCGAGGAGGAGGTAGCCCAGGACCTCATGGTGATGATGGCCGCGGGCCACCAGCCGACCGCCGACTGGATCGGCAACTCGCTGCGCCTGATGCTCACCGACGACCGCTTCGCCGCCTCGCTCTTCGGCGGCCGCAACAGTGTCGCCGAGGCCATGAACGAGGTGCTGTGGGAGGACACGCCCACGCAGAACGTGGCCGGCCGCTGGGCCTCCCGGGACACGCAGCTCGGTGGGCGCCGCGTCCGCGCCGGCGACCTGGTGCTGCTCGGTCTGCAGGGCGCCAACTCCGACCCGCAGGTCCGTACCGACGGGTCCGCGCTCACCGGCGGCAACAACGCGCACTTCTCCTTCGGCCACGGCGAGCACCGCTGCCCGTTCCCCGCGCAGGAGGTCGCCGAGGTCGTCGCGCGCACGGGCATCGAGGTCGTCCTCGACCGGCTGCCGGACATCGACCTGGCCGTACCCGCCGGGTCCCTCACCCGTCGCCCCTCGCCGTGGCTGCGGGGGCTGACCGAGTTGCCCGTGCGGTTCACCCCGACCACTGCCCTGGGAGGCACGTCAGCATGACGACCGGCACCGAAGAGGCCCGGATTCCGCTGGACCCGTTCGTCACCGACCTGGACGGCGAGAGCGCCCGGCTGCGCGCGGCCGGGCCGCTCGTCGCCGTGGAGCTGCCGGGCGGCGTCCCCGTGTGGGCGGTCACCCACCACGCGGAGGCCAAGGCCCTGCTCACCGACCCCCGCCTGGTCAAGGACATCAACGTGTGGGGCGCGTGGCAGCGTGGCGAGATCCCCGCCGACTGGCCGCTGATCGGGCTGGCCAACCCCGGCCGCTCGATGCTCACGGTGGACGGCGCCGAGCACCGCCGGCTGCGCACCCTCGTGGCACAGGCGCTCACGGCGCGCCGCGTGGAGCACATGCGGGGGCGGATCACCGAGCTCACCGACCGGCTGCTCGACGAGCTACCCACGAACGGCGGCGTGGTCGACCTCAAGGCCGCCTTCGCCTATCCGCTGCCGATGTACGTCATCGCCGACCTGATGGGCATCGAGGAGACCAGGCTGCCGCGGCTGAAGGTGCTGTTCGAGAAGTTCTTCTCGACGCAGACGCCGCCCGAGGAGGTCGTCGCCACCCTCACCGAGCTGGCCGGGATCATGGCCGACACGGTCGCCGCGAAGCGCGCCGCGCCCGGCGACGACCTGACCAGCGCGCTGATCCAGGCCTCCGAGAACGGCGACCACCTCACCGACGCGGAGATCGTCTCCACGCTCCAGTTGATGGTGGCCGCCGGCCACGAGACCACGATCTCCCTCATCGTGAACTCCGTCGTCAACCTGTCCACACATCCCGAGCAGCGGGCCCTGGTGCTCGCCGGGGAGGCGGACTGGTCCGCGGTGATCGAGGAGACGCTGCGCTACTCGACCCCGACCTCGCACGTGCTGGTCCGCTTCGCGACCGAGGACGTCCCGGTCGGCGACCGGGTGATACCCGCCGGGGACGCGCTGATCGTGTCGTACGGCGCGCTGGGCCGGGACGAGCGGGCGCACGGCCCGACGGCGGGCCGGTTCGACATCACCCGCACCTCGCAGAACCGGCACATCTCCTTCGGCCACGGCCCGCACGTGTGCCCCGGCGCGGCCCTGTCCCGGCTGGAGGCGGGCGTGGCACTCCCCGCGCTCTACGCCCGCTTCCCGCACCTGGACCTGGCGGTACCGGCCTCGGACCTGCGCAACAAGCCGGTGGTCACGCAGAACGACCTCTTCGAGCTGCCGGTGAGGCTGGCGTAACGGCGTCCGGAGCGGCCGGGACCACGACGGTCCCCTCGCCCGCGGGGCGTTTGCTCCTCGCCCTGCGGGTAACTCCGGCATTCCGGACGCCGATCCCCGGGAGTCGCCATGTGGAAGCGCAAGGGCAGGAAGGGCCGTCGGGCCGCGAAGCCGGTCCCCATGGAGCTGTGCGACCTGTGCGCCAGGGTCTTCCCCGAGGACGAGGCCGTGAGCGGCTACGTGCCGGACTCCTCCGCGGCCCATCTCACCAACGAATGGTTCGACGGGCTGCGGCTCATCACCGCGTGCTGCGACGATCACTTCGACGTGATCAAGGACGGTTACGCGCACCGGCCGTTCGTGGAGGAGGAGCTGTGGGCGGCGAAGCTCACCCGCGCCCTGACCACGGGCGCGACGGCGCTCTCCATGGACCAGCTGGGCTGCCGCACCGGCCTCCAGGAGCCGCAGATACGCGCCGCCATCGCCTGGCACAACGAGCGCATGCGCGAGCAGCAGCGCATGGACCCCTGAACCCGCGCGGGCGGACCCCGTGAGCCCGTCGCCGCTCCGCGTCCGCGTCCCGGTCGGGGTCAGGCCGGGCGGGTACCGTACACGCGGTACGGCTCCGCGTCGGCCCATCTGACGTCCAGGCCGAGCCCCGGACGGCCCGTGTCGGGGCACAGGTCCCCGCCGTCGGGCGACAGGACGCCGTCGAAGAGCAGCCGCTCGACGCGCACGTGGTCGTGGAAGTACTCCAGGTGCCGCAGCCGGCGCACGGCGCAGAAGGCGTGGGCGGACACGGCGGGGGCGCAGTGCGCGGACAGGTCCAGGTGCCGGGCCGCCGACAGACCGGCCACCTCCAGCACGCCGGTGATGCCGCCGCACCGGGTGACGTCGGCCTGGAGGCAGTCCACGGCCGGCCCGTCGGCGAGGTTGGCGAAGTCCTGGGCGGTGAAGGCGTACTCCCCCGCCGTGATCTCCAGCCGGGCCGGGCCCCGGTCGCGCAGCATCCGCAGTCCCGCCAGGTCGGCGGAGCTCACGGGCTCCTCGAACCAGCGCACGTCCCACTCGTCGTGGAACCGGTGCGCCCAGTACAGGGCCTCCTTGCGGCCGAGCGCCCCGTTGGCGTCGGTGAACAGCTCCACCCCGTCGCCGACGGCCCGGCGTACGGCGGTCAGGCGCCGCGCGTCGGCCGCCGGCTCCCGCGAGGTCTTCAGCTTCACGCGCGGGATGTCCTGCTCGGCCCATCCGGTGAGCTGCTCGGTGAGGCGGTCCAGGGAGTAGTTGGTGAAGCCGCCGCTGCCGTAGACCGGCACCCGGGCGTGGTGGGCCGGGAGGAGGTGGACCAGCGGGAGGCCGAGCAGTCTCGCCTTGAGGTCCCACAGCGCCACGTCGACGGCGGACAGGGCCATGGCTCCGGCTCCGGGGCGGCCGGCGTTGCGCATCCGCTCGCCCATCCGCTCCCACAGCGCCGGCGGCGAGGAGACCGGGCCGTCCTGGATCACCGGCGCCAGAACGGAGTGCGCGAAGGTCGCCACGGACACGTCGCCGTAGGTGTAGCCGAGACCGGTCCGGCCGCCGGCGTGCACCCGCACCAGGACCACGGTCGTGGAGTCCCACTCCAGGGTGCCGTCCTGCTCCCGGCCGTCCGGCCCGTCGGTGGGCACCCGAAAGGCGTGCACGTCGACCGAGTCGACCGTGCACTCGTCCAGCGTCCTCGCGTCGAAGCCGGTCGCCGGCGTCATCGCGTACTCCCTCGGCTCGTGCGGCGAGCGGTCAGTCCGCGCCGCCCTCCAGCATGATCACCGTCTTGATGTCGCCGGCGCTCCGCTCGAACGCCCGTGTCGCGTGCTCCAGCGGCACGCGGCGGGTGAGCAGCCGGTGCAGCCAGTCCCGGTCGGCCCGTGCCAGGGCGTCGGCGGCCTGCCGGAAGTGGCGGAGGTTGGCGTTGACGGAACCCACCACGACGTCGTTCTCCAGCACGATGTCCCGGTTCACCGTGCCCGCGTCGACGGTCAGGCTCCGTCCGGCGGGCGATACGCCGGTGAGGCAGACGATGCCGTACGCCGCGGTCCCGCGCATCGCGTCGAACACCAGCCGGCCCGCCCCGGTGGCCTCCACCACCACGTCCGGACGTACGGCGGCGAACACGTCGTCGGCCGCGCCGCTGTGGTACGTGGCTCCGAGGGCGCGTACGAGGTCCGGCTTGGGTCCGTCCGTGACCCGGTCCAGGACGTGTACGTCGAGGCCGCGCTGCCGGCCGAGCAGCGCGGCGAGGAGACCGATGGGGCCGGCGCCGGTCACCAGCACGCTGCGGGGCTCGAACCAGGCCCGGTCGCCCACCTTCTCGATCTGTTCCCAGGCCTTGGCCACCACGCTGGTCGGCTCCATGAGCACCCCCGCGAGGCCCAGCCCCGCGTCGACGCGCACGGCGTAGTCGGTCTCGACGCACCAGAGCTCGGCGCCGTACCCGTCGAGTTCCTTGATGCCGCGTTCGCGGTAGCGGCCGTTGCGGCACATGTCGAACTCGCCGTGCGCGCAGGCGCCGCAGGGCTCCGGGTCGGGGCGCCGCACCACGCCGGCCACCAGGTCGCCGACGGCGAATCCGCTGCCGGGTGGCGCGTCGGCGACGCGCCCGAGTGACTCGTGGCCGACGATCAGCCGGTCGTGCTCCGGCGGGGCCTGGCCGTACACGCCGGAGGCGATCTCCCGGTCCGTGCCGCAGACACCCAGGGCCAGTCCGCGGACCAGGAGCTCACCGGCGGCCGGCTTCGGCTCCCCGGTCTCCTCCACCCCGAGCGAGCCGTCCCGGCCGGGACGGACGGTCAGTGCGCGCATGATGCACATCCTCTCGGCTCACCTTCCCGGAGCCGGTTCCCCGCATCGTTCGGCCCATGCGAAGGCCGTCCGGGCTGTGGGCGTCCGGGGGCGGGTGGCGGGCGTCCAGGGGGCGGGTGGCGGGCGTCCAGGGGGCGGGTGGCGGGCGTCCGGGTGGCAGGCGGCGGGCGTCCGGGTGGCGCGACGTTTGTCCGGCCCGCCGACGGGTCACTCAGTTCCGCATCCGCGAGCCATCGAGGGGACCGCCCGAGGAGCATCCCGTGAACCGCTTCCGGCAGCCGTTCCACCGGGTGTGGGACCGGTTGGCCGCGTCCGCCCTGGTGCGGCGCGGCCGGGACCTGGAGCTGATGCACCGGGCCATGGGGTTCGCCACGCTCGCCCTGGTCACGCTGGCGCCGCTGCTGATCGTGGTGGCCGCCTTCGACCCCCTGGGGGCGCGCGGCGGGTTCGCCTCCTGGCTGGCCGACGGCATGGGGCTGTCCGGCCGGTCCGCCCGGGTGCTGACCGACATCATCAGTCCGCCGACCAAGATCGTCGGCACCACGAGCGTGTGGGGCGGCATCGCGCTCGCCGTGTTCGGCGTGTCCTTCGCGGCGAGCGTGCAGAACGGCTACGAACGCATCTGGGAACTGCCCTCCGGTCCGTGGCACCGCGTCTGGCGCCAGCTGACCTGGGTGGTCATGCTGACCGCCTACCTCTACCAGGAGGTACAGACGCGGACCGCGCTGCACGGGTCGCTGCGGATCGCGCTGTCCACGGCCACGGGCATGCTGTTCTTCTGGTGGGGCCAGCACTTCCTGCTGGGCAGCCAGGTCCGCTGGCGTGACCTGCTGCCGGGGGCGATCGCGACCATGGCGGGGCTCATCGGCCTGCGCGGCTTCTCGTACCTCGTGTTCACACCGCTCATCCTCGACAACGCGATCAGTTACGGAACGGTCGGCATCGTGCTGGTGGTGGAGTCGTGGCTGATCGGGGTCGGGTTCGTCGTCTTCGGCGGCGCGATGGTCGGCCACTGGTTCTGCGAGCACCACTGGTGGACACGCAACATCGACCGTGAGTGATCCGTTTCCCCGCCGCCGCCCTCTCCCTCCGCACCAGCTCTCAGGAAGGCAGACAGCCATGACCCGCCCGCTCAGGAGCACGACGGTCCGACGTCGTGCCCGCGGTACCGGTGTGCCCACGCTCGTCGTGGCGGGCGCTCTGTTCACCACGGGCGCCGCGTGCGACGGCCCGCCGCCCTCGCCCCGTCCCGAGGTGCTGCCGCAGGTCGAGGCGCCCTACGACCGGGCCCTCCGCAAGGCGCTGGACGAGGTCCCCGGCAGCCGTCTGCTCTCCGTGGCGCTGCGCCGGGTCTCCGACCCGCAGCCCGTCTGGTCCACCCGGGTCGCGGCCCGGGACGGAACCGTGCACGTGGTCCGCGTCGAGGCGGTGCACGGGCGGCTCCTCGGCACCGTCGTACCGGACGGGCAGTCGGCCGCGGCCAAAGAGCGGGTCTCCGCCCTGGTCGCCTCGGCGAGGGTGCTGCCCGAGGAAGCCGTCGAGCAGGTGAAGGGCCCCGACTTCGGGAAGGTGACCGGCCTCCGGCTGGAGAAGGACCGGCGGGACGAGACCGTGTGGTCCGTGGACGTCACCACCGTCCGGCGGGACGACACGCAGACATACCTGGTCGACGCCGTGACAAAGGACGTGCTCGACCGGCGGACGGGTTCGCCGGTCTGAGCCCTGGAACACCTGGGGAGGAGCCGGTCGCGGAGGCGCTTCGCGACGGCAGCGGCGAATCCCCCGACTACGGTCCCCCGACTACGCCCACGGCCTGGGAACGGAGTGCGCGGCCCGCCGCACCGACGCCGCCGCCCCACCGGCCCGTGCGCGTCGGCGCATGCCGTCGGCCAGTGCGGCGGCGGCCGTTCCGGCCACGGCGGCGGCCAGCGCGAGCGGCCGGCGGTGGCGGGAGACCCAGAACTGGGGGCTGCGCGCGTGGGCCTCGTCGTCGAAGTCGCCGTGTGCTCCGTAGTCGGCCGGCGCGGTCTCGTCCGGCGGCTTCCAGAGGTTGACCGGGCGGGACGGGTCGACGGGCTGGTCCGTCTGCTGCGAGTCGTAGCCGGTCCGGGCCAGGTAGCGGTCCAGGAGCCCCGGGGCGAACTTCTGACCGAGCAGGGTGGCGACGGTGGAGCCGCCGACCCAGTACTCACGCCGTTCGGGGTGGTCGGCGGCGTACAGGACCGCCTCGGCGGCGAGCTCGGGCTGGTAGACGGGAGCCACCGGGCGCGGATGCCTGGGCAGCCGGGTGAGGACCCAGCTGAACTGGGGCGTGTTGAGCCCGGGCATCTGGACCATGGTCACCCGCACCCCGCTGCGGTCGTGCAACAGCTCGCAGCGCAGGGACTCGGTGAAACCCTGGATGGCGTGCTTGGCCCCGCAGTACACCGCCTGGAGCGGGACACTGCGCTGGGCCAGGGCCGACCCGACCTGGACGATGGTGCCGCGATCACGCGGCGTCATGTGCCGCAGGGCGGCCTGGGTGCCGTGGACGAAGCCGAAGTAGGTCACCTCCGTGGCACGTTTCAGCTCCTCGGGCCTGACCTCCGGCACGGGTGCGAAGACGGTCGCGAACGCCGCGTTCACCCAGACGTCGATCGGGCCGAGTTCCTCCTCGATCCGGGCGGCCGCCGCGTCCACGGCCGCCGCGTCGGCGACGTCCACCACCAGGGGCAGCGCCCGTCCGCCGC
This sequence comes from Streptomyces sp. NPDC028991, assembly GCF_055564775.1. Lineage (NCBI taxonomy): Bacteria > Bacillati > Actinomycetota > Actinomycetes > Kitasatosporales > Streptomycetaceae > Streptomyces > Streptomyces sp. NPDC028991. The sequence goes on from NZ_JBVHVP010000013.1 coordinate 131,813, forward strand.
TCTCCCGGACCTCCTCCGCCGCCCGCTCCAGGGCGTGCTCGCCGCGCGCCAGCAGGGCCACGGAGCTCCCCCGGGCGCCGAAGGCCCGTGCGGTGGCCCGGCCTACGCCACCGCTCGCCCCGGTGACGACCACGACTTCACTGCCGTCCGCCCGGCGGTGCCGCCCGGCTCGCCGTGCCCGCCGCCCGCCGCTCACTTCTTCCCCCGTCCGGGGAGATGCTCGGCGTACTCGGTGAGCTTCTGGCGTACGCCCTTGGTGGCGATACCGGTGGCTTCCGGGTCGTGCAGCGCCGCCTTGACCGCCTTCTTGCCCTGCTCCTTCATGATGTGCGGCGGGATCGGCGCGATCTCCGCGTCCACCTTGAACTCCAGGACCACCGGCCGGCCCGCGGCGAGCGCCTCCTCCCAGGCGGATGCGACCTTCTTCGGGTCGTCGCAGACGATGCCCTTGAGGCCCAGCAGCTCGGCGTAGGCGGCGTAGGGGACATCGGGGATGTCCTGCGAACCGGGATACTTGGGATCACCGGCCATGGCACGCTGCTCCCAGGTGACCTGGTTGAGGTCCTGATTGTTGAACACGCAGAAAACGAACGGCGCCGGCCCGGTCAGGCGGTCCAGATACCGCTTGACGGTGATCATCTCGTTCATGCCGTTCATCTGGAACGCGCCGTCACCGACGAACGCGATCACCGGCCGGCCGGGATACGCGAACCGGGCCGCGATCGCGTACGGCGTCCCCGGGCCCATCGTCGCCAGCGTGCCGGACAGCGAGGCCCGCATGCCCTCGCGGAGCTTGAGGTGCCGGGCCCACCAGTTGGTGCCCGAGCCGGAGTCCGCCGTGAGGATGGCTCCGTCGGGCAGCCGCGGCGACAGTTCGGCGGCGACGGCCTGGGGGTTGATCGTCTTGCCGAAGTGCTCACCCGCCCAGCGGTCGGCCAGGTCGTGCCACTCCCGGACGTCCTTCTCGATCCTCTCCCGCCAGCCGCGGTCCTCCTTGCGCTGGAGCATCGGGATCAGGGCGCGCAGGGTCTCCCTGGAATCGCCGACGAGGTGGGCGTCCATGGGATAGCGGATGCCGATCATGCGGCCGTCGATGTCGATCTCGACGCCTCGGGCCTGCCCCTCCTCGGGCAGCCACTCCGAGTACGGGAAACTGCTGCCGACCATGAGCAGGGTGTCACAGCCCTTGATCATCTTGTCGCTGGCCTTACTGCCCAGCAGGCCGATGGGGCCGGTGACGAACGGCACGTCGTCGGGCAGGACCTCCCGGCCGAGCAGCGCCTTGGCGACGCCGGCGCCGAGCAGTTCGGCCACCTCCATCACCTCCGCCTCCGCATGCGCCGCGCCCTGGCCGACCAGCATCGCGACCTTGTCGCCCGCGTTGAGGACGTCGGCGGCCTTGCGCAACTCGTCCAGGTCGGGCAGGACCCGGGGCCGGCTCCAGCCCACGCTGGAGAACACCGAACCGTGCTCCCTGGGCGGGGAGGGCTGGGCCTCCTCCTCCTGCACGTCGTTCGGAATGATGATCGTGGCGACGCCCCGGGTGGTCAGCGCGGTCTTGAAGGCCCGGTCGATCACGTGCCGGGCCTGGCCCGGATGCACGATCATCTGGCAGTACTCGGACACGTCCGCGAACAGCCGGTCGAGGGCGATCTCCTGCTGGTAATGGGTGCCCAGCGACAGCCGCTTCTGCTGGCCCACCACCGCCACCACGGGCTGGTGGTCCAGCTTGGCGTCGTAGAGGCCGTTGAGCAGGTGAACGGCACCCGGCCCCGAGGTCGCGACGCAGCAGCCCACCTCACCGGTGAACTTCGCGTGCCCGCAGGCCATGAACGCGGCCATCTCCTCGTGCCGCGCCTGGATGAACTCCGGGTCGCCGTCGGCCCGGTCGAAGGCGCCGAGCAGGCCGTTGATGCCGTCACCCGGATAGCCGTACACCCGCTGGACGCCCCACTCGGACAGACGCTGGAGCACATAGTCGGCGACTTGGGTCATGAAGCTCTCCCGGGCGTGGGGGGACGACGTTCGGCTTGTGGAGTTGCCTTCCCCGGCAGCCCGTAAACCGGTCGGTACTCACCCGTTCGGCCGGAAACCGGTATCCGCGGGACTCGGTCCCGCGGTGTCCATGTGCCGCGTCGGCCGCGGGACGGCACCGCCGGGTACGGCTCCCACAGCGGGAACCGGGCAGGGCCGCGCCCCGGACCCGCGCCCCCTACTCCGGCGGCGCCGCCGTGCTCGCGCGGGTGACCAGCCGGGTCGGCACGAGCGTCGTGCCCCGTTCCGGGCCGTCCTGGCGCATCTTGCGCAGCACGGCCTCCACGCACAGCCGGCCCACCTCGGCGAAGTCCTGGTGGACGGTGGTCAGCGGCGGCAGGAAGGAACCGGCCTCGGCGATGTCGTCGAAGCCGATGACGCTGACGTCCTCGGGTACGCGCCGGCCGCGTTCGTGCAGGGCGCGCATCAGGCCGAGGGCCATCTGGTCGTTGGCCGCGAAGACGGCCGTGCACTCCTGGCGGGCGGCGAGTTCCAGGCCCGCCCGGTAGCCGGACTCCGCCGACCAGTCGCCCCGGGTGAGGGGCGGCGGCGTGCGGCCGGCCTCGGTGAGCGTTCGCCGCCAGGCGTCGGTGCGGCGCTGGGCGGCGAAGGAGCCCTCGGGTCCGCCGAGGTGCCACACCGTGTCGTGACCCAGGTCCAGCAGATGACGCACCGCGGCACGACTGCCGCCGGCCTGGTCGGTGTCGACGACCGTGTAGTGGTCGCCCGCGTCGGAGTCGACCACCACGACCTGCACGTGAGGCGGCAGTTTGAGGGTCGCCGCGTCCAGGAGGTGGACCTCCATGATGACGATCGCCGCGTCGACGGCGAGCTCCTCCAGCCTCGAGAACGCGCCCCGCACCTCGTCCTGGGTGGGGACGGCGACCGGCAGCAGCGTCACCGCGTACCCCTCGCTCGCCGCCGAGGTGGCGATGGCCTCCAGGGTGCGCACGTTGCCCGTGGTGGCCAGCGAGAAGGTGATGACGCCGATGGTGCGGAACTCACCGCGCTTGAGGGCCCGGGCCGCGCTGTTGGGCCGGTAGCCGAGCTCCTTCATGGCCGCCAGCACCTGCTGCCGGGTCTCCTCCGTCACGCCGGCGTAGCCGTTGGAGACACGGGAGACGGTCTGCGAGGAGACTCCCGCGAGCCGGGCCACGTCCGCCATGGACGCCGTCGGCGCCCGGCCGCCGCGGCGGAGCCGCGGAACCGCGCCCCGTGCGTCCACGGCTTCCTCAGCGGTGTCCACTGCCGTTCGCCACCTCTCCGCAACCGTCCGAGCCTCGGCTCCGAAGGACCCTTGACCGTCGTCCCCGGGGCAGTGTAGACATGCCGCCATTAAATGTTTACGTAAACATAACAGCTCACCGATCAACAGAAACGCACTTCCGCGGCTGCTGGATGTTTACGCAAACATGGTGAGGCTCCAGGACGTGGACGAGCGAGGAACGACATGACGACGCTGCAACCGCCGGCCGCCGCCGCACCGCGGCCCGCCCCACCCCCGGCGAGGCAAGAGCGCCGCTCCTGGGCGGGGTGGGGATTCCTCGGGCCCTTCGTGGCCGTCTTCGCCCTGGTCTTCCTCGCGCCGATCGCGTACTCCGTCTACCTCAGCCTCTTCCGCGACCAGCTCATCGGCGGCACCACCTTCGTCGGCCTGGACAACTACGGCGAGGCGCTCAAGGACGACCGGTTCTGGGCCTCGCTCGGCCGGGTCTCGCTCTTCCTCGCCGTACAGGTGCCGATCATGCTCGGCATCGCCCTGCTGGTGGCACTGGCCCTGGACAGCGGTCGCCTCTACGGCCGGGACTTCTTCCGCATCTCGATCTTCCTGCCGTACGCCGTGCCCGCCGTGGTCGCCACCCTGATGTGGGGCTTCATGTACGGCACCCGCTTCGGTCTGGTCGGCGACGTCAACAGCGCGCTGGGCGTCTCCCTGCCCGACCCGCTCTCCCCGGACCTGGTGCTGGCCTCCATCGGCAACATCGTGACCTGGGAGTTCGTCGGCTACAACATGCTGATCTTCTACTCGGCGCTGCGCGTCATCCCGCACTCGCTGTACGAGGCGGCCCAGATCGACGGCGCCGGGCAGATCCGCGTGATCACCGCCATCAAGCTCCCTGCCATCCGCGGCGCCCTGGTGATCGCGACGATCTTCTCGGTCATCGGCAGCTTCCAGCTCTTCAACGAGCCCAGCATCCTCCAGCCGCTGGCGCCCAACGCCATCACCACCGACTACACGCCGAACTACTACACGTACTCGCTCTCCTTCAACGGCCAGCAGCACAACTACTCCGCGACGGTCGCCATCGTCATGGGGCTGATCACCATGGTCATCGCCTACGTCGTCCAGCTGCGCGGCATGCGCAAGGGAGTGTGAAGCAGCGATGACCAGTCCTGTCGTCACCGTCTCCGACCGTTCCGCGACCGCCCCGTCCGGCACCTCGGGCTCCGTGCCCCGGCTGCGTACGTCCCGCCGCCGCCACTCCCCCGACAAGCCCCGGCGCAGCATCCTGCTGACCGTGCTCACCGGGCTCGTGCTGCTGTACAGCCTGGTGCCGCTGATCTGGCTGGCCGTCAGCGCCACCAAGACGCAGGAGGGGCTGGCCCGTTCCTTCGGCCTGTGGTTCGACGGCGACTTCGCGCTGTGGGACAACATCAGCGAGACGTTCACCTACAACGACGGCGTCTTCACCCGCTGGCTGCTGAACACCCTGATGTACGTGGGTCTGGGCGCGGGAGGCGCCACCTTCCTCGCCGTGCTCGGCGGCTACGCGCTCGCCAAGTTCGACTTCCCCGGGCGGCGCGCCGTCTTCGCCGTGGTCATCGGCGCGGTGGCCGTGCCGGGTACCGCCCTCGCGGTGCCGACCTTCCTGATGTTCAGCAACATGGGGCTCACCAACACCCCCTGGGCGGTCATCATCCCGTCCCTGATCTCGCCGTTCGGCCTGTATCTGATGTGGGTGTTCGCCACCGAGGCCGTCCCGGCCGAGCTGATGGAGGCCGCACGCATCGACGGCGCCGGCGAGGTGCGCACCTTCTTCCAGGTCGCCCTGCCGCTGCTGGCGCCCGGCATCGTCACCGTCCTGCTGTTCACCATGGTCGCGACCTGGAACAACTACTTCCTGCCGCTGGTCATGCTCAAGGACCCCGACTGGTATCCGCTGACCCTGGGTCTGAACAGCTGGAACGCCCAGGCCGCGACCGCGGGCGGCGAGGCCGTCTTCAACCTGGTCGTCACCGGGTCGCTCATCACCATCCTGCCGCTGATCGCCGCGTTCCTGCTGCTCCAGAGGTACTGGCAGTCCGGCCTCGCCGCCGGAAGCGTCAAGGAGTAGCCCCCACCCTCTCCCCCCTCCCCCAACGCCCCTCCAACCCTCGACGGTGCCGGTTCCGGCCACGAAGAAGTGGAAGCAATCCCATGCCCAAGCACTCGCGCCGCATACTGCGCGGCATAGGCCTCGTCTGCGCCCTCGCCCTGGGGGCGACCGCCTGCGGCGACTCCGACGACGGGGGATCGAGCCGGAAGGCGGTCTCCGAGGCGGACATCCAGGCGGCCCTCGACGAGGGCGGCACCCTCACGGTCTGGGCATGGGAGCCCACCCTCAAGCAGGTGGCCGCCGACTTCGAGAAGAAGCACCCCGGCGTCAAGGTCGACCTCGTCAACGCGGGCACCAACGCCGACCAGTACACCGCGCTGCAGAACGCCATATCGGCGAAGAAGGGCGTCCCGGACGTCGCGCAGATCGAGTACTACGCGATGGGCCAGTACGCCCTGACCGAGCAGCTCACCGACCTCGAGGGCTTCGGCGCCGACAAGCTCTCCGCCAAGTTCTCCCCGGGCCCGTGGAACGGGGTGAAGGCCGGCTCGGACGGCGTCTACGCGCTGCCGATGGACTCCGGTCCGATGGCGCTGTTCTACAACAAGAAGGTCTTCGACAAGTACGACATCAAGGTGCCCACCACCTGGGCCGAGTACCTGGACGCCGCCCGCGACCTGCACAAGGCCGACCCGAAGGCGTACATCACCGCCGACACCGGCGACGCCGGGTTCGCCACCAGCATGCTCTGGCAGGCCGGTTCACGCCCCTACACGGTCGACGGCACCAAGGTGAAGATCGACTTCTCGGACCAGGGCGCGAAGACGTTCACCGACACCTGGCAGAAGCTCATCGACGAGAAGCTGCTCGCCCCCGTCACGGGCTGGACCGACGACTGGTACAAGGGTCTCGGCGACGGCACGATCGCGACACTCGCCACCGGCGCCTGGATGCCCGCCAACCTCGCCTCGGGCGTGAAGGACGCCGCCGGTGACTGGCGCGTCGCCCCGCTGCCGCAGTGGACCGCGGGCGCCGAGGCGAGCGCGGAGAACGGCGGCAGCGCGCTGGCCCTGCCGGAGCTGGGCAAGAACGAGGCGTTGGCGTACGCCTTCGTCGAGTACGCCAACGCCGGTGAGGGCGTGCAGACCCGCCTGGACAACGGCGCCTTCCCGGCGACCACCGCGGACCTGCAGTCCACCGAGTTCCAGGACACCGCGTTCCCCTACTTCGGCGGCCAGAAGGCCAACAAGGTCTTCGCCGAGTCGGCCGCGAACGTCGCCGACGACTGGTCGTACCTGCCCTACCAGGTGTACGCGAACTCGATCTTCAACGACACCGTCGGCAAGGCCTACGTCTCGGACACCACGCTGGTCGAGGGCCTGAAGTCCTGGCAGGAGGCCTCCGTCGAGTACGGCACCGAACAGGGCTTCACCGTCGAGAAGTAGCAGTCGGGAAGCAGTACCGGCAGCACACGACGCGGCGGCCCGCGGGGCGGCGGCGCGACTCACGCACCGCCGCTCCCGCACCGTACGCACCACACCGGAAGGACCGTCATGATCTCCACCCTCCTGTCCCGCCTGCAGCGCGGGCCGGACGGTGCGCCCGCCCCCCGTCTCCTCTTCGGCGCCGACTACAACCCCGAGCAGTGGCCCCGGGAGGTGTGGGAGGAGGACGTACGACTGATGCGCGAGGCCGGCGTCAACGTCGTGTCGCTGGCCATCTTCTCCTGGGCCCGCCTCCAGCCGGGCCCAGGCACCTGGGACTTCGCCTGGCTCGACGAGGTCATGGATCTCCTGTACGACAACGGCGTCGGCGTCGACCTGGCCACCGCCACCGCCTCCCCACCGCCCTGGCTGACCACCGCGCACCCGGAGATCCTCCCGGTCACCGACCGGGGCGAGACGCTGTGGCCGGGCGCGCGCCAGCACTGGCGCCCGACCTCGCCCGTCTTCCGCGAGCACGCCCTGCGCCTGGTCCGGGAGCTGGCGACCCGCTACGCGGAGCACCCGGCCCTGGTCGCCTGGCACGTCAACAACGAGCTGGGCTGTCACAACGTCTACGACTACTCGGACGACGCGGCCCGTGCGTTCCGCGACTGGCTGCGCGCGCGGTACGGCACGACGGACGCCCTCAACCACGCCTGGGGCACGGCGTTCTGGTCGCAGCGCTACAGCGACTGGGAGCAGATCCTGCCGCCGCGGCTGGCCGCCTCGCACCCCAACCCGACCCAGCAGCTGGACTTCAAACGCTTCTCGTCGGACGCGCTCAAGGACCACCTGCGGGCGGAGCGGGCCATCCTGCGGGAGGTCACGCCCGGCGTCCCCGTCACGACCAACTTCATGGTGATGCCCGGCACCAAGGGCATGAACTACGCGGACTGGGCCGGCGAGGTGGACTTCGTCGCCAACGACCACTACGTGGTGCCGAGCCCCCAGGCCCGTGACGAGCTGTCCTTCTCCGCGAACCTCACCAGCGGCATCGCGGGCGGCCGGCCCTGGTTCCTGATGGAGCACTCCACGAGTGCCGTGAACTGGCAGCCCGTCAACCTGGCCAAGCGGCCGGGCGAGCTGGCCCGGGACTCGCTGACACACGTGGCGCACGGCGCCGACGCGGTCTGCTTCTTCCAGTGGCGCCAGTCGGCGGCCGGTGCCGAGAAGTACCACTCGGCGATGGTCCCGCACGCCGGCGCCGACAGCGACCTGTTCCGCGCGGTCACCGCGCTCGGCGACACGCTGAGGACGCTGGCGCCGGTCGCCGGGAGCGAGCGGGAGCCCGCCGGGGTCGGCATCCTCTTCGACTGGGAGTCGTGGTGGGCGAGCGAGCAGGACTCGCATCCCACGTCGCTGCTCGACTACCACCGGGAGGCGCTCGACTGGTACTCCGCGCTCCTGGCGCTCGGCATCCGCGCCGACGTGGTCACCGCCGGCGCCGACCTGAGCCGCCACCGGGTGCTGATCGCCCCTGTGCTGCACCTGGTCCCGGCCGAGCTCGCCAAGGACCTCACCCGCTACGCCGAGCAGGGCGGGCACCTGGTCACCACCTACTTCTCCGGTGTCGTCGACGAGAACGACCACGTCTGGCTCGGCGGCTACCCGGGCGCCCTGCGGGATCTGCTCGGCATCCGTGTCGAGGAGTTCGGCCCGCTGCCCGCCGAGCGGACCGTGGAACTGGACGACGCGAGCACCGGCGGGCTGTGGACCGACCACATCACCGTCACCGCTCCGGACACGGAGGTACTGGCCCACTACCGCACCGGTCCGCAAGCGGGCCGCCCGGCGGTCACCCGGCGCCCCACGGGCAGCGGTTCGGCCGCCTACGTCTCCACCCGGCTCGGCGCCGACGGGCTCGCCTCGCTGCTGCCGCGGCTGCTGGAACCGGCGGGCGTGGCGAGCGAACTGCCCGCCGAGGTGCGCGGATCGGTCGAGGCCACCGTGCGCCGGGGCCCCGGCGGCCGCTTCCTGTTCCTGGTCAACCGGACCGACGAGGCGGTGACCGTCCCGGGCCTCGCCGGGGAGGTTCTGGCCGGCACCACCGACGCGGACGGTGCCGTCGCCCTCGCGCCCAGGGACGTCGCCGTCCTGCGCACGCCCACGGACTGAGACGGCACCGGCGCCCTCCAGGCACCGTCGCACCACACCCACGACTCCCCGGAGCGGCACGCACCCGCTCCGGGGCCGTCCCCTCCTGCCCGGACCAGGGCGGAGGGGCCACCGCAGCGACCACACCGTTCAGTTGGGAGCACACGATGGCACGCCGTACCCGCAGCAGACGCCTCCTGGGGGCAGCGGTCCTGACCGCCCTGGCCACGGGGGCCGCACTGATCAGCGTTCCCGCCCAGGCCGAACCGGCCGCGGCCGCCGCCTCCGTCACCGTGCGGCCCGACCCGTCGTACCAGCAGGAGGAGTTCGAGGGCTGGGGCACCAGCCTGGTCTGGTTCGCCAACGCCACCGGCGGCTACCCGCCCGAGATCCGCGAGAAGCTGGCCCGGCTCCTGTTCGGCGACGACGGCCTGGGGCTGAACATCGCCCGCTACAACATCGGCGGCGGCAACGCACCGGACGTGAAGGACTACCTGCGCGCCGGCGGCGCGGTGGAGGGCTGGTGGCAGGCGCCCGCGGGCACCACCCGCGAGGACACCGACTGGTGGAGCGCCGACGACCCGGCCGACTGGAACGAGGACGCCGACGCCGCCCAGCGCTGGTGGGTCGAGCGCATCAAGGACGACATCGACCACTGGGAGACGTTCAGCAACTCCCCGCCCTGGTTCATGACCGTCAGCGGTTACGTCTCCGGCGGCTTCGACTCCTCCGCCGACCAGCTCAAGTCCGAGTCGGTCGGGGACTTCGCCGCCTACGTGGCCGGTGCGACGAAGCGGCTGGAGAAGGCCGAGGGCATCAAGGTCGACACCGTCGACCCGTTCAACGAGCCCAACACCCCCTACTGGGGTACGCGGCTGGGCGCCGACGGCGAACCCGTCGGCGGCCGGCAGGAAGGGGCCCACATGGGCCCCGAGCTCCAGCGCGAGGTCCTGCGGGCCCTCGCCCCCGCGCTGAAGAAGGCGAAGGTCAAGGCGGACATCTCGGCGATGGACGAGACCAACCCCGGGACCTTCGCGAAGAACTGGAGCGCGTACTCGCAGGCCGACCGCGACCTCGTCGGCCAGATGAACGTCCACACCTACGGCACCGGGCAGCGCACCACCGTGCGGGACCTGTCCAAGGCCGCGGACAAGCCGCTGTGGATGAGCGAGGTCGGCGGCGACTGGGGTGACGGCCAGGACTTCGAGGACATGCGGCCCGGCCTCGGACTCGCCCAGCAGATCGTGGACGACCTGCGCGAACTGGAGCCCCGCGCCTGGGTGTTCTGGCAGCCCGTCGAGGACTACGACAACATGAAGCCCGGCGGCGAGTCCGCCGAGGGCGGCAACTGGGGCAGCATCCAGATCCCGTTCGGCTGCACCGCCGGGGACACCCTCGAGACCTGCCCGATCCGGACCAACACCAAGTTCGACACCGCCCGCAACTTCACCCACTTCATCCGGCCCGGCGACCGGCTGATCAACACGGACGACACCTCCAGCGCCGCCGCCGTCACCCGCGACGGCAAGGGTGCCTCGCTCGTCCACGTCAACCGGACGACCGCGCCCCGTACCGTCACCATCGACCTGGCGAAGTTCCGCGACGTGAGCCGGAGGGCCACCGTCACCCCGGTCGTGACCAGCGCCGACGGCAAGCTCGAGCAGCAGGCCCCGGTCAGGGTGAGCGACCGCGCGGCCACCTTCACCGTGCCCGCGCAGTCCGTGACCTCCTTCGAGATCAAGGGCGTCTCCGGCGTCGCGAAGGACGCCGCCGCCCTGCGCAAGGGCCACACCTACACGCTGACCGGCGTGCAGAGCGGCAAGGCCGTCACCGTCGCGGCGGACGGCACCGGTCTGGTCCTCGGCACCGAGGCCGGCACGAGCGCCCAGGAGTGGCGGCTGAGCGCGGTACGCCACGACAGCGGCGTCCGCGACCGCCACGTCTTCACCGATCCCGAGGACGGCACACGACTGGCCGTTCGCGACGACGTCCCGGTGGCCGAGCCCGACACCGGCAAGCGCGACAAGGCCGCCGAGTGGATCGTGTCGACCACCGGCGACGGCACCTGGACCCTGGTCAACGCGGCCACCGGGCGCCTGCTCGAGGTCGGCGGCCAGGCGACGCACGAGGGCGCGGCCGTCACGACGTGGCCGCCCAACTCCGGCGACAACCAGCGCTGGACGGTGACGGACGTGTCCGCGAGCTGACCCCAGCACGACCGATCGGCGCAGTCCGCACCACCGCCGCGGCGGTGGTGCGGACTGCGCCGGTGCGCATCGAGGACGACGTGTGGATCGGGGCCGGCGCACTGATCATGCCGGGGGTCAACGTCGGCCGGGGTTCGGTGGTGGGCGCGGGCAGCGTGGTGACGGCGCACGTGCCGCCCATGGTGGTCGTCGCCGGGACACCGGCGCGGGTCGTCCGCGAGATCACCGACGCGGACCGGGAGTGAGCCCACCGCCCGCCCCGCACCGCGCGCCGGGACGTCGGGTGACCCTCGTCGAGCGGTCGGCAACTCCCGTCGCCGGCCCGGAACATGGCACGGGCCGCGGAGCAGTACGATGATCGGGAACTGCGGTGGAGCGTCACCTCCCTGACCACGGAGCCTGCCATGACGACGGACCATTCCCGGCCTCCCCACATCGACACCGGCCGGGCCCACCCCGCGCGTGTCTACGACTGGCTGCTGGGCGGCAAGGACAACTACCCCGTCGACGAGGCGGTGGGCGAGAAACTGCCGCCCCAGGCGCGGGACGCGGCGCGGCAGAACCGCGCGTTCATGAACCGTGCGGTGGCCCACCTCGCCGCGCGGGGCGTCGACCAGTTCCTGGACATCGGCACGGGCATCCCGACGGAGCCCAACCTCCACCAGATCGTCCAGCGAACGGTTCCCTCGGCCAGGGTCGTCTACGCGGACAACGATCCGATCGTCCTGCGGCACGCGGAGGCCCTGCTGGTCAGCAGCCCCGAGGGGGCCACGGACTACATCCAGGCCGATGTCCGGGAGCCGGACGAGATCGTGCGGCGCGCCCGGGAGATCCTGGACTTCGACCGTCCCGTCGCGCTGTCGCTGATCGCGCTGATGCACTTCGTCCCGGACGAGCAGGACGCCCACGGCATCGTCCGCGGTCTGGTCGAGACCCTCCCGTCGGGCAGCCACCTGGTCCTGTCGCACGCCGCGATCGACCTCTTCCCCGAGCTGGCGGAGCAGGTGATCGCCCAGTACGCCGAGGGCGGCATCCGGCTCGGCTTCCGTACCCGGGCGGAAGTGGCCCGCTTCTTCGGCGGACTGGAACTGCTTCCGCCCGGCCTGGTCACGGCCACCGAGTGGTACGGCGGGGACGAGGAGCCGCCCGCCCGGGAGGAGAGCGGCATCTACGCGGGCGTGGCCCGTGTCCCCTGACGGGGGCGGAACCGGGGCTGCGGGCGGGGGGCTCAGCGGCGGCGCCCGCGTGCCGCCCAGCCGCTGCCGATGCCGGCGACGTGCAGGGCCAGCAGGGCGAGGCCGGCGAGCATCACGTTGGTGGAGGTGAAGATGTCGTTGGTCGAGACCTCCGCCGCGTTGATCAGCCAGGCGATCAGGAACAGGACCGCCGCGATGATGGCAAGCACGGTGTACATCCCTTCGGTCGGCGGCACCGCACCGGTGCCGTGTCACGCGTATGCCCCCGACGGGACGCGTGACACGGCACCGGGCACCGCGCGCTTCGTACAGTGGAGGGACCGGGACCGTCCGCGGCGCACCGAGGCCGCGACGGTCCGTCCCGCACCCGCGCACCGGAGCACCCCATGCACGACCCGTCCACCGCGCCGGACGACGGCTCCGGCACCCTGTTCGGCCTCGATGCCCTGACGCCCGCTCCGCCGGCCCCCGCGCCCGCCGGCGGACCGCTCTTCCGGGACTCGGCCGCCGCCCGCCGCCTGCTGCCCGTACGGGAGATCCACGCCGAGCCGGCGGCGGCCGCCTCGCCACGCGGCCGGCAGGTGATCGCCCGCTTCCCCGGCGCCCGCGTGATCGAGGTCGACTCGCACTGGCGCGTCCCCGGGCTGCACGGCAACGAGGGCAACGTCGAGCGCTGGGTGCGGATCAAGGGCGAGACGCTGGTCCTGGGCGAGCGGAAGACGCTGGCCACCCGCCCCAACGGCCGGTCCGCGGACTGGATCGCCCCCGGCGTCTCCAACGGCTGCGCCATGGCCTGCGCCTACTGCTACGTGCCGCGCCGCAAGGGGTACGCCAACCCGATCACCGTCTTCACCAACATCGACCGGGTCATCGCTCACCTGGGCCGGCACATCGCCCGGCAGGGACCCAAGCCCGAGCCGAACCAGTGCGACCCCGAGGCCTGGGTCTACGACGTCGGCGAGAACGGCGACTGCTCGGTGGACGCCCTGATCTGCGACAACACCGCGGATCTGGTGCACGCCTTCCGGCAGTGGCCGACCGCCAAGGCGTCCTTCGCCACCAAGTACGTCAACCCGGACCTGCTCGCCCTCGACCCGCGCGGCCGGACCCGGATCCGCTTCTCCGTGATGCCGCCGGACGACTCCCGGCTGCTGGACGTGCGCACCTCACCGGTCGCCGAGCGCATCGCCGCGGCCGGCGACTTCCTGGACGCCGGCTTCGAGGTGCACTTCAACCTCTCCCCCGTGGTGCTGCGTCCGGGCTGGGAGGAGGCCTGGGCGGAGCTGCTGCGGCACCTCGACGACGTCCTGCCGGACCGGGTCAAGCGGCAGGCCGCCGCCGAAGTGATCATGCTGACCCACAACCGGGAGCTGCACGAGGTCAACCTCGGCTGGCATCCGCGCGCCGAGGAGGTGCTGTGGCGGCCGGAGATCCAGCAGGCCAAGCGCTCCGAGAACGGCGCGCTCAACGTGCGCTACCGCAGCGGCGTCAAGGCCGGGGCGGTGGAGCGGCTCCGCGAGCTCGTCGCCGCCCATGCGCCCTGGCTCCGTGTCCGGTACGCCTTCTGAGGGTCGGCGCCGCCCGTCCTCCGCGTCACTCCCGAGCCGCCAGGTAAGGCGAACCTAACATCAGATAATGTGCTGGATGCAGCCATCCGCCGGAAGCCCGCGCTTCCGCCGAGCACACACCTGGGGAGCCGGCCTTGCCGCACACGATCGACACGGCCGGCGCCCGGCCGGACGCCGTCACCGAGGAGGGCTGGGTCGAGCTCGGCTCGCGCGCGGAACTGCGCGAGCTGCTGGGCGAGCCCTGGCCCATCGTCATCGACAAGGTCCACGACCGGCTCACGGACGAGGACCGGGACATCCTCGCCCGCTCCCCCTTCTGCCTGCTGGCCACGTCCGACACCGAAGGCAACTGCGACGTCTCGCCGCGCGGTGACGCCCCGGGGTTCACGCACATCCTCGGCCCCGGCACCCTCGCCCTGCCGGACCGGCCGGGAAACCGACGGGGGGACAGCTTCCACAACATTCTCGACAATCCGCACGCCGGACTGCTCTACCTGGTTCCCGGCGGCAAGGAGGTACTGCGCGTCAACGGCCGGGCCCGTCTCCTCACCGACGCGCCCTTCTTCGACGCGATGGCACGGGACGGCCGGCGTCCGGCCCTCGCCCTGCTGCTGGAAATCGACGAGATCTATCTGCACTGCCCGCAGTCCCTGAACCGGTCCGGTCTGTGGAAACCCCAGTCGTGGCAGGCGAGTTGAGATCCTCACCCAGTCGGGGGAGGCCGCGACGGCACGGCCTCCCCCCGCACTGTGCGAGCCCCGCCTCTACCAGCGCTTTTTAGGTTAGGCTAACCTTCGCCACGTGAGATCTGGTGAAGACGCAGCCGGTACCCCGCGCCTGCGCGGTCATGAACTGTCGGCGGCCGGTGTGACCGTGTCGTACGACGGTGTCGATGTCGTGCACGACGCGGCGGTCGGGCTCAGGCCCGGTGAAGTGACCGTCCTGGTGGGTCCGAACGGCAGCGGGAAGTCGACGCTGCTACGGACCATCGCCCGGCTGCAACGCGCCCGCGCCGCCACGCTCAGGATCGACGGTGACACCGACGGACTGGCGCTGACGTCCCGTGATTTCTCGCGGTACGTCGCCCTGCTGACGCAGGGACGCCCGACGCCCGGCGGGCTGACCGTGCGGGACGTCGTCGAGTTCGGCCGTTATCCGTACCGGGGCCGCTGGGGGCGGCCGGATCCGGACGGCCCCGCCGCCGTCGACCGGGCGCTCGCCCTCACCGGCGTCGACGACCTCGCCGACCGCGGGGCCGACCACCTGTCCGGCGGGCAGTTGCAGCGGGTCTGGCTCGCGAGCTGCCTCGCCCAGGAGACCGGCGTACTGCTCCTGGACGAGCCGACGACGTACCTCGATCTCCGCTACCAGATCGAACTCCTCGACCTCATCCGCGACCTGGCGGACGTCCACGGCATCGCCGTCGGTGTCGTCCTGCACGACCTCGACCAGGCGGCGGCCGTCGCCGACCGGATCACGCTCCTCGAAGCGGGCCGGATCGTCGCCGACGGCCCACCCGAGGACGTGCTGACGCCGGAACGCCTCACCGCCGTCTACGGCATCCGGATCGACGTCGACACCGACCCCCTGACCGGCCGGCTGCGCACCCGCCCGATCGGCCGCCACCACATACGAACCGAAAGGCTCGGCACCACCTCATGAGACGCCTCCTGCTCACCGCGGCCGCCACCACCGCCGCGGCGCTCACCCTCGCCGCCTGCGGCACCACCGAGCCCGCCGCCGACAAGTCCGAGAAGAAGGCCTCCGAGGCCATCACGCTCAAGGACGGCAAGGGCACCGAGGTGAAGCTCGACGGCCCGGCCAAGAAGGTCGTCGCCACCGAGTGGAACGTCGTCGAGAGCCTCGTCTCGCTCGGTGTCGACCCGGTCGGCGTCGCGGACGTCAAGGGCTACACGACGTGGGACACGTCCGCCCCGCTGAAGAACGAGCCCAAGGACATCGGCACGCGCGGCGAGCCGAGCATGGACACGGTCGCCTCCCTGGCCCCCGACCTCATCGTCGCCACCACGGACCTGCCGCCCGCCGCCGTGAAGCAGATGCGCGAGGTCGCCCCCGTGCTGGAGGTGAAGTCCGCCGACGGCACCGACCAGATCGGGCAGATGCTCGACAACGTCGACCTCATCGCCAAGGCGACCGGCACCACGGACAAGGCCGAGACGATCCGCGAGGGCTTCGAGGCGAAGGTCGCCGAGGGCAAGAAGGCCCTGACCGACGCGAAGATGGCCGGCAAGGAGATCGCCTTCGCCGACGGCTACGTGACGTCCAACCAGGTCTCCATCCGCCCCTACACCGCGACCTCCCTCATCGGTGAGGTCAACGAGGCGATCGGCCTGAAGAACGCCTGGAAGATGAAGGGCGACGAGGCCTACGGCCTCGCCTCCACCGACGTCGAGGGCCTCACCGCCCTGCCGAAGGACGTCCAGTTCGCCTACATCGCCAGCGACGAGGACAAGAACAGCACCCCGTTCACCGGCGCGCTGGCCGAGAACTCGGTGTGGAAGTCCCTGCCGTTCGTGAAGGCCGGCGACGTGCACCGGCTGAACGACGGCATCTGGATGTTCGGCGGTCCCCGGTCGATGGAGGCGTACATCGACTCCATCGTCGGCGCACTGACGAAGTAGCGGGGTCATGGCCGTCACCGCAACCAAGCCCGCCGCCCGTCCGTCGACGGCACCCACGTCCCGGCCGGGCGCGGCCGCGGTGACGGCCGGGCTCGTCCTCCTGGTCGCCGTCCTGGCCGTCGTCGACATCACCCAGGGCACCGCCGCCGTCGGACCGGCCGAGGTGTTCAAGGCCCTGACCGGGCAGGCCCGTCCGGACGACGCGTCCGTCGTGATCGCGTCCCGGCTGCCCCGCATGACCGCGGGCCTCCTGGTCGGCGCCGTCCTCGGTATGGCCGGTGCCGTGCTCCAGGCGGTCAGCCGCAACGTGCTGGCCTCGCCCGACACGCTGGCCGTGAACGCGGGCTCCTACCTGGCCCTCGGACTGGTCGGCGCCACCGGCGTCTCGCTCCCGATGATCGCCTCCTCCGGTGTCGCCTTCGCCGGCGGCCTGGCCGCGGCGGCCGTCGTACTCGGTCTGTCCGGGCTCGGCACGGGCACCGTCCGGCTCGTGCTGGCCGGCACCGCGCTGATGCTGGGCCTGAACTCCATGACGGAGGGACTGCTGCTGCTCTTCCCCGAGCAGACGGACGGTCTCTACCAGTGGAACCAGGGCAGCATCGCCCAGAACGGCTTCGACGGCATCCTGCAGATGCTGCCCATCGCCCTGACCGGGCTCGTCGGGCTGCTGCTGACGGCCCGCCGGGTGGACGCGCTCGCGCTCGGCGACGACGCCGCGCGCGGACTGGGCGTCCCGGTCCGGGCCACCCGGGTCACGGTCGTCGTCCTGGCCGCGCTGCTGTCCGCCGCCGCGGTCACGCTCGCCGGGCCGATCGGATTCGTCGGCCTGTGCGCCCCCGCCCTCGTGCGCCCGCTGGCCCGCCGGTTCCGCGGTTTCGCGCGGTCCCGTACGGCCATGCCCGCGGCCGCGCTCACCGGCGCGGCCCTGGTCCTCGGCTCGGACGTGCTGCTGCGGACCTTCGTCGCGGACGACCTCTCGGTGGCCGTGCCCACCGGTGTCGTCACCAGCCTGGTGGGTGCCGTCTTCCTTGTCGTCATGGCGCTGCGCCTGAAGGACACGGCCGGGGCCGGGGCGCCGGACCGGCTGCGCATCCCGAGCCGGGCGGTGTTCCTGGCCACGCTGGCCGTCCTGGTCGCCGTCCTGGTGGGCCTCGTGATCGCCGCCGTGCTGGTCGGCGACAGCAAGCTGCTGCTCGGTGACGTCCTCAACTGGGCGCAGGGCCGGGCGGGGCGGACCGTCTCCTTCGTCCTGGACACCCGGGTGCCCCGGGTGCTCGCGGCGCTCGGCGCGGGCGCGGCGCTCGCCCTGGCCGGCACGCTGGTACAGGCCGTGACGCGCAACCCGCTCGCGGAGCCCAGCGTCCTGGGCGTCTCCGGCGGCGGCGCGCTGGGTGCCGTGGTCCTGGTGACCACCGCGCCGGTGGCCGGGACGTGGGGTGTCGCCGGTGCCGCTTTCGCGGGGTCCGCCGTCACCGCGGTCCTCGTCTTCGGGCTCGCCGCCCGGGGCGGTTTCCGGCAGAACCGGCTGGTCCTCGTCGGCATCGGGGTCGCCGCCGCGACGACCGCGCTGATCAGCCTGCTGATCGTGCTCACCGACCCGTTCAACGCGACGAAGGCGCTGACCTGGCTGTCGGGTTCCACCTACGGGCGGACCATGCCGGACATCGTGCCGGTCGCGCTGGCTCTGGTCGTCGGCATCGGTGTCGCGGTCGCCCGGCGCACCGAGCTGGACCTGATCTCACTGGACGAGGACACACCGCGGCTGCTCGGCCTGCGGCTGGGGGCGGGGCGGCTCGGGTTCCTCGTGCTGAGCGTCGTACTCAGTTCGACGGCCGTGGCCTGCGCGGGCACCATCGGGTTCGTCGGGCTCGTGGCCCCGCACGCCGCCCGGGCGCTCGTGGGCCGGCGGCACGTACGGGTCGTGCCGGTCGCGCTCCTCCTGGGGGCCACGCTCGTGTGCGCGGCCGACCTGATCGGCCGCACGGTGATCGCCCCGGCCCAGCTCGGCGCCGGGCTCATGACGGCGGTCATCGGTACGCCGTACTTCCTGTATCTGCTGGTGCGCAGCCGCCGGTAGGCACGCGTGCCCCGGCCGGAACAACCGGGGCGCCCGGCCCGCTGCCCGACGGAGCGGCGGGCCGTACCGCTCCCCCTCCGCGCTTCGGCACCTCCTGGTTCGCGACGGGACCGCTGTCAGACGGCGCGTCAAGTTACTGAACCGTAATGAGCATGGTGCTACCCCCGGTAACCCCTGGTCGGTTACGGTCCCGTCACCTCACAGGAGCAGCGCGGCCACGGCCCTGACCCCACTGGACCGCGGACGACCGGTTCCGGCCCTTCCCCAGGAGGTTCGCCATGCCCCCACGCCCACGCACGCTCGCCGCGGCCGTCACGGTCGCGCTCGCCCTCGGTGCGCAGGCCGTCCCGGCCGCCGCCACCGGTCCGGCGACCGGCTCCGCCACGGAGGTCTCCCGCGGCGTCGAGATCCCCGCCTTCTACTCCCCGCCGTCCACGCTGCCCGACACCGACGGCGCGCTGATCCGCAGCGAACCGCTGCGCCTCGCCCTGAGTCTGCCCACCCTCGGCGGCCCCCTTCCGGGACGTGCGACCAGGCTGATGTACAAGTCCACCGACGCGAACGGCGAACCGGTCGCCGTGACCGGCGCCTACATCGAGCCCACCGCGAAGTGGCGCGGCGACGGACCGCGGCCCCTGGTCGCCGTGGCGCCCGGCACCATGGGCCAGGGCGACCAGTGCGCCGCCTCGATGGCACTGGAGCACCCGTTGCTGCTCAACGGCGAGACGGTGTCGGTGGGCTACGAGGACCTGTCCGTCTACCGGCTGCTGCTGCGCGGCGTCGCGGTCGTCGTCACCGACTACGTGGGGCTCGGCACCACCGACCGGCTGCACACCTACGTCAACCGCGTCGACGGAGCCCACGCCGTACTGGACGCCATACGCGCCGCACGCTCCCTCGACTCGGCGTCGGTCACCCCGGACTCCCGGATCGGTCTGTTCGGCTACAGCCAGGGCGGCGGGGCGACGGCCGCCGCGGCCGAACTCCAGCCCACCTACGCCCCGGACGTCGAGCTGGCGGGCACCTACGCCGGCGCTCCGCCCGCCGACCTGACCGAGGTCACCGAGGCCATCGACGGCGGCGACCTGGCGGGCGCGCTGGGCTGGTCGCTCAACGGCTTCCTGCAGAGCGAGCCGGCCCTGCGGCCCATCGCCGACCGGTACGTCGACACGGCGGGCGAGGAGGCGCTGAAGGATCTGTCGACCATGTGCGTCGGCGACGCCCTCTTCGCGTACGGAGGAGACAGCAGCACCGCCTGGACCAGGACCGGGCAGTCGCTCGGCGACATCATCCGGGCCGAGCCGACGTTGCGGGCCTTCCTGGCCGAGCAGCGGATCGGCGCGCTGAAGCCGACCGGTCCGGTCCGCGTGGCCACGGGGGTGGCCGACGACCTGGTCCCCCACGAACAGTCCCGGCAACTGGCCGTCGACTGGTGCCGCAAGGGCGCGAAGGTCACCTACGACCCGGTCCTGCTGCCCGGTGTCGGCAGTGGCCTGCTCAACCACTTCGCCCCGCTGCTCGCCGATCAGGGCAAGGCCATCTCCTGGCTCACCGACCGGCTCTCCGGCAAGCCGGCCGGCTCGAACTGCTGGAGCATGCCCGTACAGCCCTGAGCCGTACCGGACGAAGCACAGGGTCCCGGTGGACGTCCGCGGGACCCTGTGCCCGGCCCGCGTGAACCCGGGCACCACACCTAGAAGGACCTCTCCGGCTTCTCCAAGGAGCGCTCCGGGGTCCGCTGCCGCGTCGCCGGCGCCCGGCCCCGGCGCGCGAACGGCAGCGACGCGGCACCGGAACCCACGGCGACCCCGGCGCAGACCAGGGTGCTGCCCACGGCCTGAGCGGCGCCGTAGGAGCCCGTACCGACGAGCGGTGCCGTGCAGGCGGCGGCGACCGGGATCAGGCCGGAGAACAGTGTGGCCCGCTCCGCCCCGATCCGCTGCATGCCCATGTACCAGCACACGAACCCGATGACGGTGACCACCGCCGCCTGCCACAGCAGCGCCCCGCCCTCGACCGCGTCCGGCCGCCGCAGCCACCCGCCACCGTCGGCCAGGACACCGGCCGCCGCCGACTCGACGGCCGCCACACCACACACCACGGTGGACAGCAGCCGAGGGCCCAGGGGCCGCAGTACGGGCACCGCGAGGACCGCGAATCCCACCTCGCCGACCAGGGCGCACACGGAGAAGGCGATGCCCGCGCCGTCGGTGCGCCCCCAGCCCTGGACCGTGAAGGCGCCCACGGCCACGAACAACGCCCCGTACAGCACGGCGCGCTGCGGCCGCCGCCCGTCCAGGACGGGGACGAGGACGGCGACCACCACCGGCGCGCAGCCCACGAAGACGCCGGGGACCGCCGGTTCCGCCGTGCGTTCCGCGGCGAGGACGGCCAGGTTGAAGCCGACCATGCCGACGGCGGCGAGCAGCGCGAGGCGCAGCCACCGGCCGGCTCCCAGCGTGCGCAGCCGGGTCGTCGCGCCGGGTCCGGCGAGCGGGACGAGCAGCAGGAAGGCCAGACCGTAGCGCAGGAACTGGCCGCCCGCGTACGGGTAGTCGCCGAGCAGGCTGTTGGCGGTGAAGGATCCTCCGACGAGGACACAGGCGAACGCGGCGAGCAGGGCGCCGCGCAGGGTGGTGGCGTTCATGGCCATGACGCTAGGAAGCGCAGCGGCCCGGCACGGGGTCCACTTCACGGGCGTCGTCGGGGACCAATCCGCGGCCACCGCCCGCACACGGACGTCACGGCTTCTCCATCGCGCGCATGTCGGAGGAATACGGGGTAGTCGGAACGTCCCGGTGTCAACACATCGGAAAGTCAAGGGATTTGACGGGCATCAACGGATCTGGGAGGAACTGCCAGTGCGCACCATCAAAGTGGCGACCGCTGTGGCGACCGCGAGCGTCTCCCTCGCCTTACTGGCCGGCTGCGGCGGCGATTCCGGTGACGAGGGCAAGCCCTTCGAGGGGCAGAGCGCCGACGACATCGCCGCGAAGGCCGTCGAGGCCACGCGGCAGGCGAAGTCCCTGCACATGAAGGGCGACACCCGCCAGGAGGACGGCAGCACCGTCACCATCGACGTCTCGGTCGACCAGGAGAAGAACTGCCAGGGCACCATCGGCACCGGCGAGTCCACGGCGGACGTGCGGCACACCGACGCGACGCTCTATCTGCGCGGTGACGAGCAGTACTGGCGCAACGCCCTCGAACAGCAGCCCGAGGCGGCGCGGAAGATGGTGCCGAAGCTGCGGGACAAGTGGGTGAAGATGCCGGCGAACGACGCCACGACCGCCGGGGTCTGCGACAAGCAGGGCTTCATCGCCGCCATGGACGAGGACAAGTCCGAGCGCCAGGGGATGAAGCGCGGCGACACGACCGAGGTGAACGGCGAGGAGGCCCTGAAGCTGACCAAGGAGAGCTCCTCCGGCGAGACACTCGCCCTGTACGTCGCCACGGAGGGCAAGCCGTACATCCTCAAGACCACGACCGAGGGCGGCGAGAACCCGGGCAGCGTCACCTTCAGCGAGTACGACGAGCCGGTGAGCCCCGAGCAGCCGCCGGCCGACCAGACCGTCGACATGAAGGAACTGGCCGGCGAGCAGCGGGCCTGACCCTACGGGGTACCGCTCCCCGCCTCGCCGCGCTCCCGGTCCGAGTCCGGCCACACATAGGGCAGGTCGTCCGGGACCCCGGGGAACAGCTCGGCGTACACCTCCGGCTCCTTGCGCACCAGCGCCGACCGGTGGCTGCGGTGGAAGGCGTCGTCCCCGAGCCAGGGCGGCAGTTCCCCGGCGCCCGCCAGCTCGGACTGGTCCCGCACCGGCTCGTGCGGGCGGCTCGCGGCGAGCCCGGCGACGAGGGACGCGGCGCAGCTGTCCTGGTGGCCCCGCTCGCGCCAGACCCGGCAGACCTCCAGGCCGTACCGGACGAGGGCCTCCTCGTAGCCCGTCCACATCCGCACCGCCGGATGCCGGCGCCAGCCGTAGCCGGGCACGGTGAGGCCGCGCAGCACCTGGAGTGCCTCGACCCGCTGCTTGCCCAGCCGGCGGCGGTCCAGGGTCAGCGCCGACTCCCGGAACCCGGGGTGGGGGAGGAAGGTCTGCATGCCGGTCCTGCTCCGTTCTAGCCGGGAAACCTGCCGCGAGCGCGCAGGTGTCCGCGGCGTTCGGCGTAGGCGAGGTCGTCGCGCCACAGGCGGCCGGCGGCGGCCCGCATCAGCGGGCGCAGGGCCGGGGCCAGGCGCCGGACCACGGGGAAGCCCGGCCGGTCCGAGGTGGCCAGCACCGCCTCGGTGACCGCGGTACGCGGCCGGCCGGCCTCGTCCGGGCCGAGCGGCGTGGCGTGGGTCTCCACGACGGATCCGGTGCCCTCACCGCCGGTGATGCGCATGACGACGGTGCGGGGCTCCGGGGCGGTGAACTCCGCCCGTACGGGCACGACGAGCCGGCCGGTGAGCCGGAAGGACACGTCCACGACGAAGCGGTCGTCGTCCTCGCCGGCGTCGGGGGCCTGGCGGGGCGTCTCGACGACGGTGAGGTCCACGAAGGAGTACGGGTGGAACCAGGCGCCGTGCCACGGGTCGAGCCGGTTGGCGACGACGTCCTCGGGTTCGCAGACCCCGACCCCGCGCCAGACGGATGTCAGGGCCGCGTTGCGCGGTGGCCTGGCGGGTACGACGGGGGCGGGCGTCGGCGTCTCCTCCCCCACCGCGTCCAGCCGTACCCACACCAGGACGCCGTCGTCGTGCACCGGCAGCGGCTCCCAGCCGGCGAACGCACCGCCGTCCAGGGCCAGTCCGTGCCAGTGGCACACCAGCGTGCCGCACCGCACCGGGCTGTCGGCCAAGGGGGCACCGAGGTGGGGGCAGGCGCCGGGCCCGCCCACCAGACGCCCGCGCGCGTCGCGCCAGACGACGGCCTCGACGCCGTCGACCGTGCCGGACAGCGGCCGGGTGGGCGCCGCGTCCGTACTCGCGCCGAGGACGTACCAGTTGCCGGAGGGGCGGGCCCGGGCGCGCTCGAGGGCTCCGGCGATGAGGGCGGGGCGTGCCTCGCGCCAGGTCGGACGCTGGTTCCGCCAGGGGACGGGGCGGCGCCGCAGCCGCAGTGGGTAGCGGCCCCGGCCGGGGTGGGGGTGCTGCCTCATCCGGCCTCCTTCACGGAGTGGGTGTCTTTCCGGCACGGCGCCGGCGGCATCCCGTGCGCGGCGGCGCCACGCGCCCCCAGCCTGGCGGCCAGCACCCGGACGAGTCCGCCGGCGGCGACGGCCGCGCGGCGGCGGCGGGGCACCACCGCACGCCGGTGCAGTACCGCGTATCCGTCGTCCGCGATGGCGTCGAGGATGCCGCCGTAGAGGACGTACGCGGTACGGATGCAGGGGCGCGCGACCGGGTCCAGCATGGCGAGTCCGGGGGCGGCCTCGCGGTAGACGGCGCGGGTGAGGTCCTCGGCGGCCCGCAGCGCGGCGGTGACGCGGGGGTCGGGGCGGCCGGTGCGCCTGCTCCACAGCAGCAGGTCCCGGTGGACGCCGTGCGCGGCGAGCAGGTCCGCCGGGAGGTAGATCCTGCCCCGGTCGAGGTCCTCGCCGACGTCCCGCAGGAAGTTGGTCAGCTGGAAGGCGACGCCCAGCGCGGCGGCGTGCGGCGCGGCCCGGACGCGGGCGGTCACGGTGCCGAGCACGGGCAGCATCTGCAGGCCGATGACGGCGGCCGAGCCGTGCATGTAGGCGCGCAGGTCGTCGTAGGAGGCGTAGTCGGTGACGGTGAGGTCGCTGCGCATCGAGGCCAAGAAGTCGGTGAAGTGCGCCGGGTCGATGGCGTACCGGGCGGCGGTGTCGGCGAGGGCGGCCACCACGGGTTCACCGGCCGGCCCGGCCCCGGTCAGCGCCTGCCGCAGCTGCTCCTCGAGCCGGGCGAGGGCGGCCGCGCGGTCGGCGGTCGTCGCCTCGGCACCCATGTCGTCGACGATGTCGTCCGCCCACCGCGCGAATCCGTACAGGGCGTGCACGGCCGGTCTGCGGTCGGCGGGCAGGAGGCGGGTGGCGAGGAAGTAGGTGCGGCCGTGGCGGGCGTTGAGGATCCGGCACCGGGTGTAGGCGGCGCGCAGGGCCGGGTCGGTGATGCCCGCGGCGTCCAGTTCGCGCCGGGTCATCGGCGCCCGCCCTTCGCCGGCGAACGGCGTGCCGGTGGTCCGGCGATGCGGGCGGCGGCCAGCTTCCCGGAGATCAGCACGGTCGGCACGCCCACTCCCGGGGTGGTCCCGCAGCCCGCGAGGACCGCGTTGTCCGTGCCGCGCACCAGGTTGCGGGGGCGGAAGGGTCCCGTCTGGGCGAAGGTGTGGGCGACGGAGAACGGCGTGCCCGCGGCATGCCCCTGTGCGGTCCAGTCGGCGGGTGTCACCAGGCACTCCTCCTCGATGGCGGCGGCGATGCCGGTCAGTCCCCGGCGTTCCAGAGTGGTGAGCAGACGGTCGCGGTAGCGCGGCGCGAGGTCGGCCCAGTCCCGGGCGCCGGGGCCGATGTCGGTGTTGGGGCAGGGGGCGAGGACGTAGTGGAGGTGACGTCCCTCGGGCGCCAGGGAGGGGTCTGCGGCGGTGGGCCGGGTGATCAGCAGGGACGGGTCGGTCATCAGGGCGCCGGTCCGGGTCAGTTCGTCGAAGGTCCGGTGCCACGCGGACCCGAAGGACAGCGTGTGGTGTGCCAGGTGCGGCCAGGTGCGGGTGGTGCCCACGTGCAGGACCACGGCGGAGGGCGCGTGCCGCAGCCCGACCGGGCGGCGCGGACGGCGGCCCAGCAGCCGGTGGACGACGGGCAGGTCGGGGGTGAGGACGACGGCGTCGCACGGGACGCGTTCGTGGGCGGTGACGACCGCCGTGACGCGGTTGCCGGAGCGTTCCAGCCGGGTGACGTCCCGGCCGAGGCGCAGGTCGGCTCCGGCGTCGGCGGCGGCGTCCGCCATGGCACGGGGCAGGGCGTGCATGCCGCCGCGCGGGAAGTACACGCCGGCCACGGTGTCCATGTAGGCGATGACGGCGTAGGCGGCCAGGGCCCGGGCCGGTGCGACACCGGCGTACAGGGCCTGGAAGGAGAAGACGCGCCTCAGCCGCTCGTCCGTCAGGAACCGCCCGATGCGCGCGTCCAGCCGGCCGAAGCCGCCGAGGGCGGCGAGCCGGGCCAGGTCGGGGGTGAGCAGGCCGAGCGGCGAGTCGAAGTTGGCGTCGATGAACCGGCGCATCTGCACCTCGTACAGCCGTCGCAGCCAGGTGCGCAGCCGGCGGTACCCGGCCGCCTCCCGGGCCCCGGCGAACCGTTCGACCTCCGCCTCCATCGCGTCCGCCCCGGTGTGGACGTCGAGGGTGCCGCCGTCGGCGAAGCAGGCCCGGTAGGCGGGGTGCAGGGGCAGGAGTTCGACGCGGTCGGCCAGCCGGTCGCCGACGGCGGCGAACGCCTCGTCGGCCAGATGGGGCATCGTCAGCACGGTCGGGCCCGTGTCGAGGCGGTACCCGCCCAGCTCGCGTCGTCCGGCGCGGCCGCCGGGCAGCGGGTCGCGTTCCACGACCGTCACCCGCCGCCCGGAGCCCAGCAGGTGCAGGGCGGCCGACAGGCCCGCGAGCCCCGCCCCGACGACCACGACGTGGTCGGTGCGACCGGTCACCGTCCGCGTCATCGCGAGCCTCCCGCCCCGTGCGGCAGGTCCCGCAGTTGTTCCCGGCCGTCGTCGGCCGTGCTGGGGCGCATCCCGGGTCCTCTCGTCGTCGGCCGCGGTGCCGGGCCGTGTCGGACACGTCGGCCGCCGCGGCTGCTCCGGCCGGACGGCGCACGGTGGATGCGCCGTCCGGCGTCGGCCACGGTCCGACGGGGGTGACTCGGCGTCATGCCTTCCCCCTTCACCTCCCGCACGACGCCACCCCGGAGCCGTTCACGCCCGACTGTCACCCGTGCGGCGGGCACCCGCCCCGGGCGGTCCAGCGCGCCGTGCGTCCGGGGGCGGCACGGGGGCGGAATACTCCGCCGGAACCGAGCCATCGCACGCTCGTCGCGCACACAGGCGGAAGGAGGTGGCGGTGGTCGAGGCGGACATCGTCGTCATCGGTGCCGGGGCGGCAGGTCTCTCCCTGGCGCACCGGCTCCCGGCGGACGCGCCACGCGGCGCGGCGCCCTCCGTCGTCCTGGTCGATCCGCCGCCCGGTCCGCTGCGGGCACCGCGCCGCACCTGGTGTTTCTGGGAGTCGGGCCCCGGCCGCTTCGACGCGGCGACGACGGCGTCGTGGGAGTGGTTGCGGGTGCGGAGCCGGGACGGGGCGGTCGTCCTGCGGCACATCGCGCCCGCCCGCTACAAGATGATCCGCTCGGACGACTTCGAGGCGCTCGTGGACCGCGATCTCGGGGAGCGGCCGGGGCTGCGGCGTCTGGAGGCCACCGTCGGCACGGTGACCACGCGGGCGGACGGAACCGCGTGCGTGACGGCCGCGGACGCGACGGGGGCCCGCGTCGACCTGCGGGCCCGCTGGGTCTTCGACTCCCGCCCGCCACTCCGCCTGCCGCCGGCCCGCACCCGCCTCCTCCAGCACTTCCGCGGCTGGTTCGTCCGCACCGAGCGGCCGGTCTTCGACCCGGCGGTGGTCGACCTGATGGACTTCCGCACCGGACAACCGGAGCGGGGCCTGTCCTTCGGCTACGTGCTCCCGACCGGGCGGCACACCGCGCTGGTCGAGTACACCGAGTTCGGCCCGGCACCGTTGACGTCCGCCGCGTACGACGGCGCCCTGGAGGACTACACGCGCCGCGTCCTGCGCACCGGCGCCACGGAGATCCTGTCGGCGGAGCAGGGGGTGATCCCGATGACCGACGCCGTGTTCGAACGGCGGGCCGAGGGCTCCGGTGCCGTCTTCCGCATCGGGATGGCGGGCGGGGCGACGCGCCCCTCCACCGGCTACACGTTCGCCGCCGTGCAGCGGCAGTCCGCCGCCGTCGCCCACGCCGTACGCGCGGGGCGCCGCCCGGTGCCGCCGCCCCCGCACCCGGCGCGGGCGCGGCTGATGGACGCGGTGCTGCTCCGCGCGCTGGACACCGGCCGGGTGGACGGCCCCGACCTCTTCTTCCGGCTGTTCGACCGGGTACCCGCCGGACGGCTGCTGCGCTTCCTCGACGGGCGCTCCCGGCTGTACGAGGACCTGGCGGTCGGGGTGCGCGCCCCCGCCCTGCCGATGCTGCGCACGGCGGCCGAACTGCCGTGGCTGCCGCGCCGCCACGTTCCCGTCCGTTGACCGGAGACCGTCGGCGAGTGCCCCGCCCCGCCGGCAGCACGGCCACCCGCGAGCAGCACACCCGCCCTTCGGCCAGACACCCGCACGTGAGCAACACCGGTCCTCGAGCGACACCCGCCCGTGAGTCATCTGCCCCCAGGAGCCCCGATGCCGTCCTTGCTGCGAGACGCCGCGCTGACCGCCGCCTTCGACCACGGCGCCGGCCGCTACGACCGCCTGGTCGCTCTCAACCCGGGCTACCACGCCCAGTTGCGCCGCTCCGCCCGCCGGCTCGGCCTCGCGGACGGCGGCGCCGGACGCCGGGTGCTGGACCTGGGCTGCGGCACGGGCGCGTCGACGGCGGCGCTGGCCGCAGCCTTCCCCGCCGCGGAGATCGTCGGGGTGGACGCCTCGGCGGGCATGCTGGACCGGGCCCGGACCAAACGCTGGCCGTCGCGGGTGCGCTTCGTACACACCCCGGCGGAGGAACTGCACCGCGCCGAGCCGCACGGGCCCTTCGACGCGGTCCTCGCCGCCTACCTGTTCCGCAACCTGACCGATCCCGACGCCGTCCTGCGCACGGTGCACCGGATGCTGGTCCCGGGCGGCAGGCTGGCGGTGCACGAGTACGCGCTCGGCGGGCGGCGCGTGGACCGACTGGTGTGGGCCGCGGTGTGCCGGGGCGTCGTCCTGCCGCTGGGCACGGCCACCGGTGACCGGGACCTCTACCGGCATCTGTGGCGCAGCGTCCTGGCGTTCGACTCCGCGCCGGCGTTCGGCGCGCGGCTGGCCCGGGCCGGGTTCGCACGCGTCCGCGTCCTGCCACTGCCGGGCTGGCAGACGGGCATCACCCACACCTTCCTCGCCCACCGCACCGGGGCGGGGCCGGGCCCGGCGGAGGGCGGCGGCGCGTGGACCGGCGGTGCCCGGTGAGCCGGCGGAGCGGGGCGCGGGCCCCGGGGCGGGACCGGCGGGCGCGGGCCATCGCCCCGCGGGCGGGGCGGGAGAGGGCGGCCGGAGAACCGCCGTCCGTGGCGGTGATCGGCGGCGGCATCGCGGGGCTGGCGGCGGCGACCGTGCTGGCCGAGCGCGGAGTACGCGTGGTGCTGCACGAGCGCGAGCGTGTGCTCGGCGGCCGGGTCGCGGGCTGGCCGGTCGACCTGCCCGACGGCACGTCCGCCACCATGAGCCGGGGCTTCCACGCCTTCTTCCGGCAGTACTACAACCTGCGGAATCTGCTGCGCCGTTCCGATCCCGGGCTGGGCATGCTGACCGGCCTGCCGGACTATCCGCTGCGGCACAGCAGCGGCCTGCGTGACGGCTTCCGCCGGGTACCGCGCACGCCGCCGTTCAGCGCCCTCGGCTTCGTCGCCCTGAGCCCCAGTTTCCGTCCGCGCGATCTGCTGGCCATGCGGCCCGCCGCGGCCCTGCCGCTCCTCGACGTCCGTACCCGCCGCGTCCACGAACAGCTGGACGACGTCAGCGCCCAGGACTTCCTCGACGCCCTGCGCTTCCCCGCCGCCGCGCGGCATCTGGCCTTCGAGGTGTTCTCCCGCAGTTTCTTCGCTGACCCGCGGGAGCTGTCGGCCGCGGAGATGGCGCTGATGTTCCACATCTACTTCCTCGGCTCCAGCGAGGGACTGCTGTTCGACGTCCCCCGCGAACCGTTCCCGCAGGCACTGTGGGATCCGCTCACGGGCCAACTGACGCGGCGTGGGGCCGAGGTGCGGACGAGCACGCCCGTCGAGGCCGTCCGGCCCGGTCCGTCCGGCGGCCACCTGGTGGTCGACGCCACCGGTGCCCGGCCGTACGACGCCGTCGTACTCGCCCTCGACACCGGTGGTCTGAAGGGATTGGTGAGCCGCTCGCCGCACCTGGGGGACGCCGGGTGGCGCGAGCGGGTGGCCCGGCTGCGCACCGCCCCGCCGTTCCTGGTCTCCCGGCTCTGGCTGGACCGTCCGGTCGCGACCGGCCGGCCCGGCTTCCTCGGCACCAGCGGCTACGGCTCGCTGGACAACGTCAGCGTGCTGTCCCACTGGGAGGGCGAGGCGGCGCGCTGGGCGGCGCGCACCGGAGGGTCGGTCGTCGAACTCCACGCCTACGCCCTGCCGCCGACGGCCGTCCGGGAGGTCGAGGAGAAGCGCCTCGTCGACCGGTTGCACCAGGTGTACCCGGAGACCCGTGAGGCCCGCGTCGTGGCCGCGCGGCACGAGTGGCGGGCGGACTGCCCGCTGTTCACCGTCGGCGGCTACCGCGACCGCCCGACGGTCCGGACACCCGACCCGGCCGTCGTCGTCGCCGGAGACCTGGTCCGTACGGGTCTGCCCGTGGCCCTGATGGAACGCGCCGCCACCTCCGGGTTCCTCGCGGCCAACGCCCTGCTGGCGAGGTGGGGCGTGCGGGGCGAGACGCTGTGGACGGTGCCGGACCGGGGCCGGTCGCCGGTGCTGCGTGCAGTGGCGCGACGATTCGGGCCGCGCTGACACCCACGCCCCTGGCGCGCGAGCCGAGACCGTTTCCGCGGTCCCCGGGTGCGCGGTCCGCCGGGTCACGCCACATGCCATCGCCCGGGCCAGGGGCGCGGCAGCGGGCAGCCGCTACGGCTCCACGCCTCCCGTTTCCCCCACCGCGTGGTCGGCACGCCCGCCCGCACCGAGCGGGCCGGTGGCGTCCAGGGCGCCCTCCGCCTCCAGCCGGGGCAGCTCTCGGCGGGACAGCCGCGTCACCACGGGCGGCAGGGCCGTACGCCCCACCTGCGCCAGGCGCAGCCAGCCGGGTACGTACACGGCGGTACGGCGGCGCTCCACGGCTCGTACCAGGCGGGCGGCGACATCGTCCACCGGAGTGGTGCGACGGGCCGGCGCGGGCATGTGGGCGCGCAACTCGCGCAGGACCGCGTACCGGTCGGCGTCGCGGATCATGTCGGTGTCGATCCAGTTGAGGTAGGCGATGCCCACCGCGATCCCGTGGTGGGCCACCTCGGCGCGCAGCGAGTGGCAGAAGCCCTCCACTCCCGCCTTGGAGGCGCAGTAGGCGCTCATCATGGGTGCGGCGCCGAGCGAGGCCAGCGAGGCGATCTGCAGGTGGTATCCCGCGGTGCGGAGCAGGTCCGGCAGGAAGGCGCGGGCGGTGTGGGCACTGCCGGTCAGGTTCACGTCCACGACGCGGCGCCACTCGTCCGGGTCCGACGTGGCGAACGGGCCGCCCTCCGCGATGCCGGCGTTCGCCACCACGACCGAAGGCGGCCCCAGGCGTCCGCGGACCTCACCGGCCGCGTCGTCCAGCGCGGCGGGGTCGGTGACGTCGGCCTCGACGGCGAACGCGTCGGTCGGCAGGTCTGCCGCCACGGCGTCCAGTCGCGACTTCTCGTGGCCGATCAGCGCGAGCCGGGCGCCACGGCGGGCGCACGCGCGTGCGAGGGCGGCGCCCAGCCCACGCGCGGCGCCGGTCACGACGACGGTGCGGTTCTGCAGGGGGCTGTCTGTCACCGGTCGGCCCTTCCTCGGGAGAACACGCGGACGCCACACGCGACCGGTCGCGGCACGGACGGTCGCAGGCGGAAGGTCACCGCTTGTCGCCGGAGCGGTCGCGGCGGGTGAGGCCGCGTTGCACCCGCGCGAGGCCGGCGAACCGGTGCTGACGCAGGGCGGCGCGCGCGGCGTTGGCGCCCGGCGCCCCGTGCACCCCGCCTCCCGGGTGGGCGCCCGCGGAGGCGAGGAAGAGGCCGGCCACCGGTGTCTCCGGCCGCCCGGTGCCGGGCACCGGCCGGAAGACGAGCTGCTGGTGCATGGCCGTGGTGCCGCCGTTGATGGCGCCGCCCTCGAGGTTGGCGTTCATGGCCTGGAGCGTCGGCGGGGCCAGCACGCGCCGGGACCGGATCAGCCCGCGGAAGCCGGGCGCGAAGCGTTCCACCTGGCGCTCGACGCGGTCGGCCATGAGCTCCTGCTCCTTGGTGTCCCAGCTGCCGGTGATCTCCTCGTCCCCCGCGTCGGACCGGATGTCGTGGGGGACGTGGGTGTAGGCCCAGGCGGACTCCGTACCGCGCGGTGAGCGGGAGGGGTCCGTGGTCGTCATCTGGCCGAACAGCGCGAAGGGACGGTCGGGTACCTGCCGCATGGCGATCTGGGCGGCGAACCGGGTCAGCTCGTCGAGACCGTCGGCCAGGTGCACGGTCCCCGCCCGGGCCGCGTCCTCGCACCGCCAGGGCACGGGGCCGTCCAGCGCCCAGTCCACCTTGAAGGTGGCGAAGTCCCACTGGAAGCGCCGCAGATCGGCCAGGACCTGGTCCGGAAGGTCCTCGGGGGCGACGAGATCGCCGTAGAGGGCGGGCACGGACACGTCGGCGAGGACGGCGCGCCGGGCGGCGACCGTCTCCCCGCCGGCGGTGCGGACGCCCACCGCGTGCCGGTCCCGGACCAGGATCCGCTCGACGCGGCGCCCGCAGCGCAGGGTGCCGCCGCGGGCCCGCAACCGGTGCACCAGGGCAGCGGTCAGGGCACCGGAGCCGCCGACCGGCACGGGAAAGCCGTAGGTCTGGCCGAGCATGGACATCAGCCAGCCGAACCCGCCGCTTCCGGCCGCCTCGGGTGCGAGGTCGGCGTGCAGGGCGTTGCCGGCCAGGAGCAGTTTGCCGCCCTCGCCGCAGAACTCCTCCTCGCCCATGCGCCGCACCGGCAGCACCAGGGTGCGCGCCAGCCTCAGTCCTCCGCCGCCGCGCAGCCGCAGGGCGAGGCGGGCGCCTGCCCGGACCGGCGGGAAGGGCGTGAAGAGGGCGTCCAGGATGTCGGCCCGGTAGCGGTCCCAGACCTCGTGCAGGCGGTCCCAGGCGGCTCCGTCTCCGGGCGCGAAGGCGTCGAGGGAGGCCGCGGTGGTCCCGACGTCGCGGTCCAGGACGGCGCACGTGCCGTCGGTCAGGGGGTGGGCCAGCACATGGGGGGCGTGCGCCCAGCGCAGTCCGTGGTCCTCCAACCGCAGTCCGGCGAGGACCGGGGAAGCCGCGGCGAGCGGGTAGAAGGAGCTGAACAGGTCGTTGACGAAGCCGGGGGCGACCTCGCTGTCGTGGCGCACCGCCCCGCCGGGCTCGGGCTGCTCCTCCAGGACCTCCACGCTCCAGCCGGCGTCCGCCAGCAGGTTCGCCGCCACCAGTCCGTTGGGGCCGGCCCCGACCACCACGGCGTCAGGCACGGCCGGCTCCGGGGCCGGGTCCGAAGGCCACGGAACCGGGCGGCTCCGCCGGGTCCGGCCGGCACTGGTCCCCGGCCTCGGCCTCGCACAGTCCCGCGAGCCGGGAGAGCATCGCGCGGTGCCGTACCTGGATCAGCGCCTCGACGCCCACGTTGTGCAGCAGGCCGCCCGGGCCGCGCAGCGGGTGCTCGTCCACGATCACGAGGCACTGCTCGCCCCAGGGGCGCAGCTCGATGGCGATCCGGGCCGTGCCGAGCCTGCCCGCCTTGGCTTCCAGCTCCAGTACGGAGCCCTCCACGCAGTGCCGGACCACCGACTCGTTGTTCAGCCGCACCGGCCCGAGCCGCACCTCGTAGGCGATCGTCGCGCCGACCTGCGGCCACCGTCCGGCCTTGGGGGTGACCTCGGACGGGCCCACCACCCACCTCACGTACTGGTTGCCGTCCGCGAGCACCTCCCACACCGCCTGCGGGCTCGCCTGGATCAGCCGATGCCGAACCGCCACGACTGCCTCCCTGTGCCAGAAGCCGTCACTGCAAGGACGCAGCACTGAGTGCCCCGTCCGGGACCGGCCAATCGGGGCGTAAGGGACCCCCAGAGGGACCGCGACCGTTCACCTCGCCGTCCCGTCTCGCCGTCTCGTCTCGCCATCCCGTCTCGCCGTCTCGCCGTCTTGTCTCGCAGTCCGCGTGATCCCCACCGGAAAAGCCCCGCATTGGCATGGACCTGACGTTGCACTCTGACTAAGCTCGAACCAACCTCGATGAGAGCGCTCTCAGACTGCGGTTGTTCCACCCATCTGTTCCACCCCCACCTCGTTGGAACGACGAAGGGCAACTCCGTGAGACGCAGCAGACTCAGGCACCTCGGCCTGGCCACCCTCCTCGTACTCGGCAGTCTCACCGCGGTCGGCACGCTGCCGGCCTCGGCGGCCGACTCCCCCACCACCTCCGCCGCCTCCGCCGGGGAACCGGCCTCCGCCGGTCTCCTGGACGCCATGCAGCGGGACTTCGGCCTCACCCGGGCCGCGGCCGAGGACCGGCTCGCGGCAGAACGCCGCGCCACCGGCCTCGCGCCCACGGCACGCAAGGCCGCCGGGGACGCCTTCGGCGGCTCCTGGTTCGACGCCGACCGCGGGCAACTGACCGTGGCCGTCACCTCGGAGGCCGCACCCGAGACGGTCCGAGCCGTCGGCGCCACCGGCGCGCACGTCCGCACCGTCGAGCACAGCGCGCGCCGGCTCGACGCCACCAAGGCGCGCATCGACCGCCTGGACGCACCCGCCGGCGTCAGCAGCTGGCACGTCGACCCGGCCGCCAACACGGTGGTCGTCGACGTGGTCCGGGGCGAGATCGCTGACAACGATGTCCGGCACTTCGTGAACCGGGCCCGCAAGGCCGGTCCCGTCACGGTGCGCACGGTGGAATCCGCTCCGCAGACCTTCGCGGCGGGAACCGTGGGCGGGGACCCGTACTACACCGGCAACGTCCGCTGCTCGATCGGCTTCTCGGTGCACGGCGGGTTCGTCACCGCCGGCCACTGCGGCGGTGTGGGAGGGGCGGTCCGAGGCTGGGACGGCTCGCACATCGGCACGTTCCAGGGCTCGTCGTTCCCGGGCAACGACTACGCCTGGGTCAGTGTCGGCAGCGGCTGGTGGACGGTACCGGTCGTTCTCGGCTGGGGAACGGTCTCCGACCAGCTGGTGCGCGGCTCGAACGAGGCACCCGTCGGCGCCTCGATCTGCCGCTCCGGCTCCACCACCCACTGGCACTGCGGCACCGTGCTGGCCAAGAACGAGACGGTCAACTACAGCCAGGGCGCGGTGCACCAGATGACCAAGACGAGTGTCTGCGCCGAGGGCGGCGACTCGGGCGGCTCCTTCATCAGCGGTGACCAGGCGCAGGGCGTCACCTCGGGCGGCTGGGGCAACTGTTCCAGCGGCGGGGAGACCTGGTTCCAGCCCGTCAACGAGATCCTGAACCGCTACGGACTGACCCTGCACACGGCCTGATCCCGGAGGGGCGGGGAGGACTTCGCCGGGTGACCCGGCGGGGTCCGTCCCGCAACCGACGGTCAGGGTCCTCCCCCAATCACCGGTCGAGGCCCCCCTCCGACCGCCGGCAGGAGACCCGACCCGACCGCCGGCCGGGGCCCACCCCGTCCGTCGGCAGGAGGCCCGTCCCATCCGTCGGCAGAGGGCGGACCCGTCCGTCGACAGAGGGCGGGCCCCGGCCTTCGGTCACGCGTCGTCAGAAGTCGCCGGCCCCGGCTGCACCCTGCTCGGAGCCTTACGGTCCGGTCGCCGCGGCCACCCGCCGGTAGGCGGCCCGGGCATGGGTCAGGCGGGCCGGCGCCGTGCCGACCAGGGCCGCACCGAGCAGTCAGGTCAGCCAGAACGGGTCCCGTCGGCCGGCCCACACGAGCGCAGCCGCGACCGGCCGGGGAACAGGTCTGGCACCGCTGCCCAGGGGCGGGGGCAGGGACACCCACTCGATCACGCTGACGGCTCCTTCCGGTCCCGGACGGCTCCGACCACGCCGACGGACACCGGGCCTGCGGGCAGATGGTCCCACCGGGGCGCGGTATGACGTACCTGCCGGGGCGCGGAGCGACGTACCCACCGGGGCGGTGCCCGCGGCTCACCGCCATACCACCGTGAGTTGACCGAAGCCGTGCGGTGACACCACTCCCCGAGCCGAGCGGGGCGCCGGCCGGGCCGCTGCGGGCGCGGGCGGTGGGGCCGGGCTCCTCCTCGACGTCCACCGGGGCGCGGCGTCGCTCGACGGTCACATGCCGGCCTGGGACGCGCGCCGCTCGGCGGCCGAGGAGGTCACCGCCGCGCGAGCGATGAGGGGGTGCCGCGGCCGACTCGGGGATCCCGGCCGCGGCACTCCCTGCCGCCCCGGTGCGGGAGGACTGCGCACCCGGGCACGACGTGCGACTTCCCCGGGTCGGCACCGTGACACTGCACCAGGCGAGTGATGGTCGCGGCCGGTCAACCGTCGCGCGGCGCCAACCCTTTCGGCTGACTGCCGCCGTCCGGCGGGCATGGCCTGCCGCCATTGGACCGACCGGTTCTCCATGATCGTGAGCGAATCCCCGAACCCTTGGGCCAACCTCATTATCCGGAAGGTGCGTGTTGCCATGGGATCCCCCGCGTCCCGCGTATCCGGCGTGGAATTGCCGCCGATCTTCTGTCCTTTCGAGTCCGCTGTTCATCCCCGTGTCCGGCAGGTCGAGAAACAAGCCGTGGCATGGATCGGCGACAGCGGCTTGTGTGACACCGAACGGGAACGGGCCTGGGTCGTGGCGACGCACAGCGCCGACTTCTTCGCCCGGTTCGCCCCGGTGGCGGACGAGGACCGGTTGCTGGCGGCGGCCCTGTGGGTCTACTGGGGTTTCGCCTTCGACGACGCACGCTGCGACACCGGGCCGCTCAGCAGCCGGCCGGCGCAGTTCAACGCGCTGGCCGGCCAGGTGCAGCGGGCCTGCGAGACGGACTCGGCCACGGGCACGGACCGCTTCGTCGGCGCCTTGCAGGACATCATGCGCCGTTTTCGCGGCTTCGCCCCGCCCACGCAGGTGGCCCGGTTCGTGCACGCCCACCGCGCCTGGCTGTCCGGCGTCGCCTGGCAGATCGGCAACCAGGCGGCCGGCCGTATGCCGGGGCTGGACGACTTCCTGGCGATGCGGCTGCTGTCGTCGGGCGGCGAGCCCACCTTCGCCCTGCTGGAACTGGCGACGGGCGCCGAGGTCCCCGACCGTGAACTGCACCGGCCCGCCGTCCGCGCGCTGACCGAGATGGCCGTCCTCGTGGCCGCTCTGGACAACGACCGGCACTCGCTGCACAAGGAGTTGTCAGGAGGTCAGGCCGACCAGAACATCTACACGGTGCTGATGCAGGAGCGGGCCTGCCCGCTCCGGGACGCGGTGACGGCCGGCACCGCGCTGCGCGACCGTGTCCTGCTGCGGTTCGTGCGGCTCCACGACCGCGTCCGGCCGACCGCGAGCGTCGAACTCGCCGGCTATCTCCAGGGGCTCCGGTACGGCGTTCGCGGCAACAACGAGTGGGGGCTGCGGGTGCCGCGCTACCTGAGCGGTGGGCAGTGGCCGGACGAGATGGACGACACACTCCTGTCCTGGGCCGACGAACCCTCCGACGCCCGTCCCGGGCCGGTGGAGGGCGCCCCGTCCGTCGCCTGGTGGTGGGACCCGGACCTCGCCTGACGCCTCGGCACGTGCGGACGCCTCACCGGCCCGAGGCCAGGTCGAGGGTCCACCAGGGGCCGCCGGGACCCTTCGCCCTGCCGACGCCCGCGTGGGTGTAGCGGCAGGTGAGGAGGATGGCGCGGTGCGGGGCGCTGCGCGTCCACGCGGCGACGGCGGCCTCGGCGGTGCCGGATCCGGCGGTGACGTTCTCGCCGGCGGAGCCGACCCGGTATCCGGCGGCCCGCATCCGGTCGGCGGGGCTGCTGCCGTCGGCCCCGGTGTGGGTCAGCCGACGGCTGCGCGCCATCGCGGCGCTGTGCTTCCGGGCGGCCCGGCTCAGCGCCGGGTGCAGCCGCACCGAGGAGCAGCCGGCCTGCTTGCGCTGCCGGTTGACGGCGGCGACCATGCGGTCGTCCGCCGCGGTGGAGCCCGCGGCCGGTGGGCGGGAGCCCTGGGAGGCGGCCGGACCCGGTGCGGACTCCCACCGACCCGGCTCGGGCACGGGCCACAGGGGCGCCCGGTAGGGGGTGGGCGGCGCCGGCGGGGGCGGTGGACCGGCCCAGGCGGGCACCGCGACGACATGCAGGGCGGTGAGGGCCGCGCAGAGGGCGAGCACCGTCCGCCGCATCCCGGTCATATTGTTTTTCACCTTTCCTTTTCCACTTGCTTCTTCATTGACGTTCATCGCGTTTTCTGCTGGTGTATCCACCGATTCGTTCGGGGGAAATCAGCATTTCACTGCCGGTACGGGGGAGTTCGATTGGCTAGGCTTGCACTCGCCCACATCTCCTCTTTCTTTTAATTCGCTTCGGAGGTTTTCATGTCATTGTCGCTGCGCCGCGCCGTCGTGGTGTCGCTGGCCGCTCTGGCCCTCGCGGCAGGCGGGGCAGTGCCGGCCGCCAGTGCCGCTCCGGTGTCGGCCCCGGCCGTCGCCTCGCCCGGCCCCGGCGGTGGTGGCGGCGGGTTCAACGGCGGCCACGAGCCGCCCATGCACTTCGGCCCGTTCGAGATCCCGAAGTTCGGCAGTGTCTCCGGTGGCTTCTCCTGGGGCCTGGCGCGCTAGCCGAACCGGGCAGCAGGTGTTACCGGATGAGGGCCGTCGGTGGGCGGCCCTCATCGACGTTTGAGCGTCGCGGCGCTGGCCACGAGCACCAGGACCACGCATACGAGGATCAGCACCGCGTTCCGGACGAACAGCCCGGTGACACCGGTGTGTGCGGCCGCCTCGCCCGCGGCCTGCACGGCGTACGTCATCGGCATCGCCCGGGCGAGGGCCGCCAGCGCGCCGTGCATCTCGTCGCGGGGCACGAACAGCCCGCACACCAGGAACTGGGGCAGGACCCCGGCCGGCAGGAACTGCACCGCCTGGAACTCGTTGCGGGCGAAGGCGCTCACCAGCAGGCCGAGGGCGAGGCCCAGCAGGGCACCGAGCATGGCGATGACCATCAGCAGGTACGCCGGGCCCTCGATGTCCAGGCCCAGCGGGCCCACCGCGAGCAGGGTGGACAGCACCGCCTGGAGCAGCGCCAGGAACGCGAACGCGAGGCTGTACCCGAGAACGATGTCCAGCCGCCGTACCGGCATGGTCAGCAGCCGCTCCGCGGTGCCGGAGGTGCGTTCCCTGAGCGTCGACACGGAGGCCACCAGGTACATCACGATGACCGGGAAGATGCCGAAGACCTGGGGCCCGACCCGTTCGAAGGTCTCCTCCGAGTCGTGGAACATCAGCTTGAGCAGCACCATGAGCATGCAGGGGATGCCCAGCAGCAGTGCGGTGCTGCCGCGGTCGCGGGAGATCTGCTGCAGCACCCGTACCGCGGTCGCGGAGGTGATGCCGGGTGAGAACGGCAGCCGGTCGGCCAATTGGGTGACAGTCATGTGAGGGTGTCCGCAGCGAAGAAGGTGCGTTCGGCGTCGGGCGCGCCCGGCTGGTCGAGCAGGTGGGGGGAGAGGCCGTCCACACCCGTGTGCTGCCGGGCCCGCGCCTCGGCCGCCGCCGCGGCCCTGACGAGGTGCAGGAACGCCTCCTCCACCACATCGCAGCCGGTGTGCTCGAGCAGGCTGTTCCGGTCGGCGCTGGCCAGGAGCCGGCCCGAGCGCATCAGCAGCAGCCGGTCACAGCGGTCGGCCTCGTCCATGACGTGGCTGGAGACCAGCAGCGTGGTGCCCTCCTCCGCCAGCCGCTGGAAGACCAGCCACAGCTCCCGGCGCACCATCGGGTCCAGGCCGACCGTCGGTTCGTCCATCACCAGCAGTTCGGGCCGGTTCAGCAGGGCCACGGCCAGGGAGACCCGCGAGTACTGACCGCCCGACAGCCGGGCGACCGGCTGGTCCGCGTACGCCACGAGGTCCACGTCCTTCACGACGCGGACCACGGCGTCCTCCCGCTGCCAGCCGCGCAGGCCGAGGGCGGCGGCGAAGTACCGCAGGTTCTCCAGCACCGTCAGGTCCGCGTACACGGAGGGTGCCTGGGTGACGTAGCCGACGCGGGTGCGCAGCGGCCAGGCACCCGCCGCGTGGCCGAGCACCTGGACATGGCCGGCGCCGGGCTGCTGCACGCCGACGACGCAGCGCAGCAGGGTGGTCTTGCCGCAGCCGCTCGGGCCCAGCAGACCGACGATGCGGCCGCGGGGGATGGTGAAACTGACGTTGCGCAGCACCGGCTGGGCGCCGCGGGCCACCTGCAGCCCGTAGGCGGCCACGGCCGGAAGGTCGCCCGGAGGCATTGCGCTGTGCTCGGTGTGCTGCACGGCTCCACTGTGTTTCGTCGGATCGGAGCCTCGGCGGTCGGCCGCGGCGCGGCCGGGGCGAGGGGACGGGGCGGTCGTCGTCAGGACAACGGTCCGCCCGGCTCCGGGTCACGCGGCGGAGACGTTCGCTCCGGCCGGTGAGCTGGTGGTGGGATGGTGGGATGGTGGTGCGGGTCAGGATTCGCGGCGGGTCATCGCCCAGGCGATGTCGTGCAGTTGGCGGTAGGCGTCGGCGGTCGGCCGGGCCAGTGACAGGGACCGCAGCGCGGCCGCCATCTGGCGGCGTGCCTCCTCCTCGGCGGCCTGCCGTCCGCCGGCCTGTTCCACGAGGTGACGCGCCAGGTCGATGTCGTCCTCGTCCAGTGGGTGCGGTGCGCGGTAGAGCTCGCGCAGCCGCTCGGCCGCCGCGCCCGGGGCCGCGAGGGCCGCCGCCACCGGCAGTGACTTCTTGCGCGCGGCGAGGTCCGCGCCGACCGGCTTGCCGCTGCGCGCGGTGCGGCCCCAGATGCCGAGGATGTCGTCCGCGCACTGGAACGCCACGCCGAGTCGCCGGCCGAACTCCCGCAGGCCGCCGACCCGGACGTCGTCCGCTCCGGCCAGCACGCCGCCCAGCGCGCAGGCGCAGCCGATCAGGGCGCCCGTCTTGCCCGCGGCCATGGCCAGGTAGTCCGCGACAGACACCTCGTGGGCCTTCTCGAACGCGACGTCGTTGCTCTGCCCCTCCACCAGTTCCAGGAGCGCGCCCACGAGTTCCTGCACGGCTGCCCCGGCCCGCGTCGGCGAGGCCTGGGCCAGTGCGCGCAGCGCCGCGACCAGCAGCGCGTCTCCGGTCAGTACGGCCGCCGGGGTCCCGAACAACGACCAGGCGGCGGGCCGGTGGCGGCGCAGCGCGTCGCCGTCGATGACGTCGTCGTGCAGCAGGGTGAAGTCGTGCACCAGCTCGACCGCCACGGCGCCGGGCACCGCGGCCGACGGGCTCCCTCCGACGGCCGCCGCCGACAGCAGGGTGAGTGCCGGGCGCACCGCCTTGCCGCCGCCGGACGCGTCCGCGCGCGGCGCGCCGTCGGCCTCGCACCAGCCCCGGTGGTAGCGGGCCACGAGGCTCTCCGCGGCCGGCAGCGACTCGACCGCGGCCCGCAGGGCGGGCGAGAACACGTCGTCGACCCAGTCCAGACGCGGAAAGGCGCCCACCGGGGGCGAGTCGGTGATCTGCGACACGTACTACTCCTCACGATGGCAAGGGCGATGACGGGAATCGACGGTCGGACACGATGACGGGTAGGGGGAACCGAGGGCGCTCGCACCGTGCCGCGCCGGCCGCACCGCCAGTCAATCGGCTACCGCACCGCGGGGAGTCGCCGCGGCGCACCACCCGGCGAAAGATCACCGAGGCAGCCCAGCTCCATGACCATGCGCCCAGCCGACAATCACGCCGACCGCCCACCACGAGCGCCGTGCGCCGCCGTATGCCGTCCGCCCCGCCGCGGGATGCGACGGGGCGGACGGTTGCGGACGGTCCGTCAGCACGGCGTGGCTGTCATCAACTTCTCGAACGAAGCCATGCAGTCCGGGCAGTGACGTGCCCGTTCGCCGTCGGATGCCTCGATACGTTCGCGGAGCCTTTGTCCGCACAGGGTGGCCGCGGCCTGTTTGGCCATCACGTGCCACACCAACGCTCCGCCCGCCTTCTCCGGGCCCACGCACATTTCGTACATGATCGGCCTCCCAGCCTGGACGCCGCTGACACACTCCAGGAGACACCGGATCGGGCCTCACCAGTACTGTGCGGGGGCCATTCGGGTGACGGCCGCTGCGTCCCTCCGAGGTGCCGACGCACCCGGACGGATAGAAACGATCAGCCAATCGGCCCTACCCGGGTGGGCGCGTGACGTGGCGTCGGCGCAGGCGGCCGGGCGTCGGCTGCTCTGGGCGGATGGCGACACAGACCGAACCGACCGTGCCGGCCCCGGCGGCGGAACACCGCGGCAAGGGGCGGGTGGTCGTCTCCTGGCTGACCACGACCGATCACAAGCGCATCGGTCACCTCTACCTCATCACGTCGTTCGGCTTCTTCCTGATCGCCGGGGTGCTGGCGATGCTCATCCGGATGGAGCTGGCCCGGCCGGGTCTCCAGATGCTCTCCAACGAGCAGTACAACCAGGCCTTCACGATGCACGGCACGATCATGCTGCTGCTGTTCGCGACCCCGACCTTCGCCGGGTTCGCCAACGCCGTCATGCCGTTGCAGATCGGCGCGCCCGACGTGGCCTTCCCGCGGCTGAACATGCTGGCGTACTGGCTGTTCCTCTTCGGCGGTCTGATCGTCCTCGGCGGCTTCCTCACCCCGCAGGGCGCCGCCGACTTCGGCTGGACCGCCTACACACCGCTCAGCGGCCCGCTCCGTGCCCCCTATCTCGGCGGGGATCTGTGGATCATGGGGCTGGCGCTGTCCGGGTTCGGCACCATCCTGGGGTCGGTCAACTTCATCACCACGATCGTCTGCATGCGCGCCCCGGGCCTGACGATCTTCCGAATGCCGATCTTCGTCTGGAACGTACTGCTGACCTCGGTCCTGGTGCTGCTCGCGTTCCCGGTGCTGGCGGCGGCGCTGCTGGTGCTGGAGGCGGACCGGCACTTCGGCGCGCACGTGTTCGACGCCGGGAACGGCGGGGCGATCCTGTGGCAGCACCTGTTCTGGTTCTTCGGCCATCCGGAGGTGTACATCCTGGCGCTGCCGTTCTTCGGGGTGATCACCGAGATCATCCCGGTCTTCGCCCGTAAGCCGATCTTCGGTTACATGGGACTGGTGGGGGCCACCATCGCCATCGCCGGGCTGTCCGCCACGGTCTGGGCGCACCACATGTTCGCCACCGGTGCCGTACTGCTGCCCTTCTTCTCGTTCCTGACGTATCTCATCGCCGTACCCACCGGGGTGAAGTTCTTCAACTGGATCGGCACGATGTGGAAGGGGTCGCTGTCCTTCGAGCCGCCGATGCTGTGGGCGGCCGGCTTCCTGGTGACGTTCCTGTTCGGAGGGCTGACGGGGGTGATCCTCGGCTCGCCGCCGCTGGACTGGCACGTCACCGACTCGTACTTCGTGGTGGCGCACTTCCACTACGTCCTGTTCGGCACGATCGTGTTCGCGATGTTCGGCGGATTCAGCTTCTGGTGGCCGAAGATGACGGGCCGCATGCTCGACCACCGCCTGGAGAAGGTGCACTTCTGGACGCTGTTCGCCGGTTTCCACACCACCTTCCTGGTGCAGCACTGGCTCGGCGTCGAGGGCATGCCGCGCCGGTACGCCGACTATCTGGCCGCCGACGGCTTCACGGCCCTCAACACCCTGTCCTCCATCGGCGCGTTCCTGCTGGGCCTGTCCACGCTGCCGTTCCTGTACAACGTGTGGAAGACCGCCAGGTACGGGCGGCCGGTCGAGGTCGACGACCCCTGGGGGTACGGGCGCTCACTGGAGTGGGCCACGTCCTGTCCCCCGCCCCGCCACAACTTCCGCGAACTGCCGCGGGTGCGCTCCGAGTCGCCGGCCTTCGACCTGCACCATCCCGGCCTCGCCCGGCTCGACCAGGCGGAGCAGACCGGGCGGCGCGACGCGGTGGAGCCGGACGAGGGACACAAGGGCGGCGACCGTACGTCCTGACGCGCGTCAGGGCGCGCGTACGCCGGTGACGGCGAAGCCGCTGCGCGGGCGGGCCGGGACGCGGCGCAGCGGGATGCGCAGGTCCTGCTCGGGGACCGTGTACTCCAGGCGGGCCAGCCGCACCGCCAGGGCCTCCAGCAGGCCGACGGTGACGCGTTCGCCGGGGCAGCGGTGCCCGGTGGCCGGGTCGCCGCCGCCCTGCGGGATCAGCTCGTCGGGGTCGGCGGGCCGGTCCAGGAAGCGCTCCGGCCGGAAGGTGTAGGGGTCGCCCCAGAGTGTCTCGTCGTGGTTCTGGCCGTAGACGTCGAGCAGCAGGATCCCGCCGACCGGGACGGACTCGCCGTGCCAGGTCAGCTCCGAGACGGTCCGGCCGCCGAGGAACGGGGCGAACGGGTAGAACCGCCGGACCTCGTGCGCGAACGCCGTCGCGAACGCGCCGTCACCGGCGCGCAGCCGCTCCCGATGGGCCGGCCACCGGTGCAGGGCGTGGGCGGCGAAGGCCACGAACCAGCTCACGGCGGCCGTGGGGCGCAGTACGTTCAGCAGTTCCACCGCCGCCGTCCCGGCCTCCAGCGGCTCGTCGGGCTCGTCGTGGTGCCGGGCGACCCGTTCGAGCACCGAGTCCGCGGGGGCGGAGACCTTACCGGACCG
This sequence comes from Streptomyces sp. NPDC028991, assembly GCF_055564775.1. NCBI lineage: Bacteria > Bacillati > Actinomycetota > Actinomycetes > Kitasatosporales > Streptomycetaceae > Streptomyces > Streptomyces sp. NPDC028991. The sequence goes on from NZ_JBVHVP010000013.1 coordinate 176,123, forward strand.
TACGTCCTCGATCAGGCGCGCCATGCGGGCCTCCTGCCGGGCGCGGGCCCGGCGGGCCCGCAGATGACGGGGCCCGAGGGCCGCGAAGCCGTCGACCATGGCGATCAGATCCCGCGCCAGCGGCTCCGCGTCGACGGCCTCCTCGGGGAGTCCGGCCCACCGGCAGGCTCCGCGGGTGAGCACCACGCCCGCCTCGTCGAACAGCACGACGCGGGGGCGTCGGCTCCAGGAGCGCACGGCCTCGTCCCAGGCCGTGGTGACGGACTCGGCGAGACCGGCGACGCGGTGCGGGTCGAGCAGTGGCAGGAACAGTTCCTTGCGGGCGCGGTGGGCGTCCGCGTCGAGGGTGTGGACGGCGCCCTGTCCGAAGAGGGTGTCCAGCACGGGAGCGGGGATGGCTCCGTGCCGGTGGACGTGACCCTCGTCGTAGAAGAAGCGCACGGCCTCCGGGCCGCGCACGGCCAGCGCGGGCTTGCCGAGCAGTCGGGTGCGCACCACGGAGTCGGTGCTTTCGCGCATGCGGTTGGGCAGCCAGGCGTACCCCTGGGTCAGCAGGGGCAGCGTGCGGTCCATCAGCGGGCGGCGGTGTGCGTCCATGGCCGGTGAGTGCCCCGGTGCGCCGCGCGGACACCCGGGCCCGTGCGGCGGCCGGGGCACGACCCGGCCGCCGCGGCCGTTCAGTACAGCTTGCCGACGGCCGTGACCGTGGTGGCCTTGAAGTCGGCCACCCGAGCGTGTGCGAAGGTGCCCATCTGGCCCCACTGCACGACCGTCACGGCCCTGCCGTCCCTGCCCACGGAGAACAGGCCGATGTCGGAGGCGCCCCACTCGGCGGCCGTGTGGACGCCGTAGACGTGGGCGCCCTCCTCGACGTTCACGCGGCCGTAGTACCGCTGCGTGGCGGTGATGTCGGGGTACCGCTCCATCACCTTCCGCGCGCAGCCGGCGAGGTCCTCGCGCAGCAGGGCGGCGAACTGCCTGGCCCGCTGGGTGCTGCGCTCGACGACCGTGACCTGGAGGGCGCCGGTGTCGTACTCGGTCCAGTACCGGCGGTGGGAGGCGGTGGACGGCAGGGCCTCGCCCACGCACATCGGCAGCGGGTCCGGCTGACCTGCGGTGACCGTTCCGGCGTACCAGTCGGAGGTGGGGTGCGGCGGCAGTTCGGCCGGTTCCAGGTAGGCGGGCGGGCCGGACTCGGGCGGCGTCGCGGTCGCCGGGACGGCGGCCACGGCGACCGCGGCACCGGCCGCCAGCGCGGTCACGGCGGCGCGGAGCCCTCGGGCACGGATGTACATGTTTCCCCCATGTCGGTCTGTCGGTGTCGCTGTCGGTTCGGTGAAGCTTTTCCTTTACGACACGACACGACCCTCATGGGTTGCCCCCGTCAGCCGGCCGCGTTGTCGGTGCGCATCCTCACCTGCTCCTCCAGCCGCCGCAGGCTGCTGTCGAGGGCGTCGGCCACCGCGGGCTGCCCGGGGTCGTGGCCCTCGTCGAAGAACGACAGGTGCACCGTCACCTCACTGGCCCCGCTGCCGAGTCCGGCGACCTGGAGCCAGCCGGCGTAGCTGCCCTGGTCGCGAGTGCCCCATTCGAGCCGCATCTGCTCGGGCCGGGCGCTCAGCAGTGCGGAGGTGTCCTGGTCGGTGCGGTCCTCGTGCACGGTGACGGCGGGCGGGTCCTCCAGCTCCACGTGCAGGTCCCGGGGCAGCCAGGTGTCCAGCCGGCCGACGTTCGCGGCCTGGTCGAAGACCTGCTCGGGCCGGGCGGGCATGGTGCGGGAACGCTCGTACTCGGTCATGTGGCACCACTCCTGTGCGCTCGGTGTCGTACGACTGCGCTCGGTGTCGTACGACGTGACGCGTGCCCTTCCTGCCCGGTCCGAAGCGCTCCGCGGGTGATCCGCTCGACGGGCGGGGCGGGGCACCGGGTGCCAGACTGCTGCGCAGTGCGCCCCGTCACGACGGTTCATCGACGAGGGGAGACGAGGTGTCGACGTCAGAGGCGAGCGAGGCGCTGCTGCAGGAGTTCCTCGCCGATCCGGCCCATCTGACGCTGGACCTGGCCACCGCGGTGGCCAGGTGCGCCAAGGCGCTGGATCTCCAGCACGCGGTGGTCTACCTCGTCGACCTGCAGCAACGGCATCTCGTACCGCAGACCGACGTGGCGTCGGCCATCCCCGTGGACGGCTCGCTCGCGGGCTGGGCCTACCGGACTCAGGCGCTGCGCGTGGAGGAGTCCGACACCGGCGGCGTAACGGCGTGGCTGCCCCTGCTGGACGGTGCGGAGCGGCTCGGGGTACTGGCGGTGCACTCGTCGGCGCTGACCTCCGCCACTCTGGTCCGGGGCCGGGCGCTGGCCTCGCTGCTGGCCATGATGATCACCTCGAAGCGGGCCTTCGAGGACTCCTTCGTCCGGCACACCCGCACCGAGCCGATGCATCTCCCCTCCGAGATGCTGCGTGCCTTCCTGCCCCCGCGCACCATCGGCAACGCCCAGGTGGTGTCGACGGCCGTCCTCGAACCGGCCTACGAGCTGGGCGGCGACGCCTTCGACCACTCGCTCACCCAGACGACGCTGCACGTCTCGGTCATCGACTCCATGGGGCACGACCTCGCCTCCGGACTGACCAGCGCGGTGGCGCTGGCCGCCTGCCGCAACGCCCGGCGCAACGGGGCCGAACTGCCCGCCCTCGTGGCGTGCGTCGACGACGCGCTGGCCCGCTGGCTGCCGGACCAGTACTGCACCGCGATCCTCGCCCAGCTGGAGTTCGAGACCGGTCTGCTGCGCTGGAGCAACTGCGGCCACCCGGCGCCGCTGCTCATCCGGGGTGAGCAGTTGATCGTCGACGCCCTGGAGCGGGAAGCCGACCCTCCGATGGGCGTGCCGGCGAGCCTTTCCCCCGACCCGCGCCGGTTGCACGAGATGAGGCTGGAGCCCGGTGACCGGGTGCTGATGTACACCGACGGGGTCACCGAGGCGCGTACCCGTGAGGAGAAGCTGTTCGGGCTCGAACGGTTCGCGGACTACGTCATCCGGGCCACGGCCGGCGGCGAGCTGGCCCCGGAGACGCTGCGGCGCCTGATCCACTCGATTCTGGACTCGCAGGCCGGCGGTCAGCTGCGGGACGACGCGACGATCCTGATGTTCGAATGGCGGCCGCCGGTCTGCTGACGCGGCGGCACCGCGGCGGCCGGCCCGTCAGGGCCTGCCTGCGGCCCCACACCAGCGACGCCGAAGGAACAGCAGCCCCGGCGGACTTCCCGCACACCTGAAACCACCACCGCTGCCACACCGCACTCGGCGGCCGCCCACCGGTCAGCCGCGTGAACGACCCTGCGGGTCGTACCCCTAGACCCCGTGTCCCCGCGCACGCAGCCAGTCGTGCACGGCGTCCTTGTCCGACGGAGTGATCCGGACGGGTCCCTCCACATAAGGGCCCTCGTCCTCCGTGAAACCGGTGTCCGTGACCCTCGCCGTGACCCAGGTGGCCAGGTCCTGGGCGGCCGGCTCGGACAGGGCACCCCGTTCCCAGCCGGAGCGGGCCTCGTGTGCCGCGGCGCGGTCGTGGTCTTCGGTCTCCGCCAGCCAGGCCGCCACCAGCCGTTCCACCGTGCGGCGCTCCTCGGGACCGGTCCGCTGTTGCCCGTGCTCGTCGTTCATGCCGCCCGAGTGCCCACCATGGCCGGAACACCTCACCTCGATGACGACCTCGTCGTGTCGGCGGTAGCGCGCCGGGTACCCGAAAGCCCAGGGGAGGGCCGGTCGGGTCCGCCCCGGCAGGCGACGGCCCGGAAAGGGGACAGCAATGACGCAGCACGCCGACGACCGCGCTCTCGACCAGCGCGCCGGCGTTTCCGAGCTCCGTCTGGCAGCGGGGGACCCGGAACCGGTCCCCCCGAACGACGCACGCCACGAGGATCTCCCCCTCGACCGCAACCAGGCGATCCTCCAGGCGGCCAAGCAGGTGGGCTCGATCCTGAAGAAGAAGGAGCACCCCTTCGCGCTGGCCGGCAGCGTGGCCGTGTACGCGCACGGCGGCACCCAGAACCTCCAGCACGACGTCGACTTCTGCATCCGGCCCGACGACGCGGAGGCCGTCGCCGCGACTCTGCGGGAGGCGGGCCTGGCGGTGTACACGCCGCCCGAGGACTGGCTGCTGAAGGCGAACTGCCTGGGCCAGCAGGTGGACCTCATCTTCGAGCTCGCGCACGAGCCCGTCACCACACAGCTGCTGGCCCGGGCCCAGGATCTCTCGGTCGACTCCGTGCTCATGCCGGTCCTGTCGCCGACCGATCTGCTGCGCGGCCTGCTGGCCGCCTTCTCGGAGCACCACTGCGACTTCGGGGCGGTGCTGCCGATCGCCCGCACGCTGCGGGAGAAGATCGACTGGGACGAGCTGCGCCGCGACTGCGGGGACGCCCCGATGCCCGCCGCGTTCTTCTACATCCTCGAACGGCTGGAGATCATCTCGCCGGCCGGTACCCCGGCCGGTTCCCCGAAGGAGGAGCGGCGATGAGCGACCCCGTCGCACACCAGGGCCCCGCGGCGAGCGACACCGCGGCCGCGGCCGGGAACGTCGAGTACCGCGTGGCCCACCTGCACGACCGGCTCGCCGCGGAGGAGCTCGGCGAGCTCGGCGTACGGGCGGAGATCCGGGCCGGCGCGATCGTGATCACCGGCACGGTGCCCTCGGCGCAGTGCCGCGAGACGCTGCTGCGAATCGCCCACGAGGAACTGGCCGGGCTCACCGTGCACACCGACGTCGTGGTGGCGGAGACGGCCGGCCCCGACCATGCGGAGGAGCTGTGATGATCCGCGTCGCCGCCGTCGGAGACATCCACATGGGGCTGGACAGCCAGGGACTGCTGCGACCCGCCTTCGAGACCCTGCCCGACTGTGCCGACCTGCTGCTGCTCGCCGGGGACCTCACCCGGCACGGCACGCCGGAGGAGGCGCGCGTGGTGGCCCGGGAGGTACGCGACCTGGCGGTGCCGGTGGTGGCCGTCCTCGGCAACCACGACCACCACGACGAGCAGCCCGAGAAGGTCGCCGCCCTGCTCCGGGACGCCGGCGTGAGGGTCCTGGAGGGCGAGGGGACGGTCGTGGAGTGCGCCGGGACCCGGGTGGGGATCGCCGGGACCAAGGGGTTCGGCGGCGGTTTCGTCGGGCGCAGTGCCGGAGAGTTCGGCGAGCCGGTCATGAAGGAGTTCGTCCGCACCACGCGCCGCTCGGCGGACAGCCTGCACGCCGCGCTGAAGGAGCTGGACGAGGAGGGCTGCGCGGCCCGGGTGGCGCTGACCCACTTCTCCCCCGTCGCCGACACTCTCGCCGGGGAGCCGCTGGAGATCCACCCGTTCCTCGGCAGCTATCTGCTGGCGGAGGCGATCGACACGGCCGGCGCGGACCTCGCGGTGCACGGCCACGCCCACCTGGGCTCGGAGCACGGGATGACGGCGGGCGGCGTCCGGGTGCGCAACGTGGCCCAGCCCGTCATCCGCCGGGCCTTCAACGTCTACCGGCTGGGCGTGGGCTGACCACCGCCCGCCGGGTCAGGCCGGGCCGCCGTCCCGCGTCGTACGCCCGAGGCAGGTGACGTCCGCGAGGTCCAGGCCCGCCGCCTCGATCACGTGGAACCCCATACGGTCGTAGAAGGCCCTGGCCGGCGTGTTGGCCGTCGCCATGACCAGATGGACGGCCGGTACGCCGCGCTCCCGCAGCGCCCGCCAGAACGTGCGCATCAGCTCCCGGCCGTGTCCGCGGCCCTGCCACTCGGGCAGCAGGTCGATGTGCAGATGCGCCGGGTACGCGGCCAGTTCGGGGACGACCATCCGTTCCGGGTCGTGCAGCAGTCCCGCCATGACCTCGTCCGGGGTGCCGGGCGGGCCGTCCGGTGCCGGGTAGCGGTCCGCGACCCTCGGCAGCCACTTGGCGCGGAACTCCTCCGCGAAGCGCGGGGTGTCCGACGTGCCGAGGATGTAGCCGACCGCCCGGCCCCGCCCGTCGTCCAGTACGAAAGCGAGATCCGGGTCCAGGTGGACGTAGGGCGCGGCGAAGACGGCGGGCAGGACGGCGGGGTCGGCGTACCCGGGCCGGGCATCCTGGCCGTTGTGCGCGGTGCGGATGCAGATGTCGTCGAGGGCCGGGGCGTCGGCGGAACGGTACGGGCGTACGGCGGCAGTCGTGGTCACCGCAGCATCCTGCCCGGCTGGGAGCGCTCCCACAAGTGGTCCGCTTCGGTCCGAGGCACCCGGGTACCCGGCGGCCGGCAGTGGCACGGAACCTGGCGGGAGGCCGGCGATGGAGGACACGGCGGACCGGATCGCGCAGCCGTGGGGCGGCAGGGCGCCCTACGGACGGCACGAGACCTGGCCGGCCCGGGTGGACACGTTCCTCGCGGACGGGGTGGAGCCCGAGGCGGTGCAGCGATGGGTTCAGTCGGCGTCGATCCTGCACTCCGACGGCGACGCCATGGACATCGCGGTGGCCGACGGCCGGATGGTGGGCGTGCGTGGCCGGGACGTGGACCGGGTCAACCGGGGCCGCCTCGGCCCCAAGGACCTGTTCGGGTGGCAGGCGAACGCCTCCCGGGACCGGCTGACCCGGCCGCTGGTGCGGCGGGACGGGCGGCTGGTGGAGACGGACTGGGACACGGCGATGGACCTGGTCGCCGACCGCTCCCGCGAACTGCTGGACGAGCGCGGGCCGGGCTCGATCGGCTTCTACACCTCCGGCCAGCTGTTCCTCGAGGAGTACTACACGCTCGCGGTCCTCGCCCGGGCCGGGATCGGCACCAACCACCTCGACGGCAACACCCGGCTGTGCACGGCCACGGCCGCGGAGGCGCTGAAGGAGACCTTCGGCTGCGACGGGCAGCCCGGCAGCTACGACGACTTCGACCACGCCGACGTGGTCGCGCTGTTCGGCCACAACATCGCCGAGACGCAGCCCGTGCAGTGGATGCGGCTGCTGGACCGCATGGAGGGTGCCGACCCGCCGCGACTGCTGTGCGTGGACCCCCGCCCCACCCGGGTCGCCCGGCACGCCGCCGTGCACCTCGCGCCCCGGGGCGGCACCAACGTGGCCCTGCTCAACGCGCTGCTGCACGAGACGATCCGGCACGAGAGGATCGACCGCGACTTCATCGACGCGCACACCGTCGGCTTCGAGGAGCTGGCCGAGCGGGTGGCCGACTGCACGCCCGAGTGGGCCGCGGACATCTGCGACGTCCCCGCCGCCCGGATCGAGGAGGCGGCCGAACTCGTCGGCACCACCGACGCGTTGGTCTCCACGGTCCTCCAGGGCGTCTACCAGTCCCACCAGGCCACGGCCGCCGCGGTGCAGATCAACAACCTGCACCTGATCCGGGGCATGCTGGGGCGCCCGGGGGCCGGCCTGCTCCAGATGAACGGCCAGCCCACCGCGCAGAACACGCGCGAGTGCGGCGCCAACGGCGACCTGCCGGGCTTCCGCAACTGGCAGAACGACTCCCACGTCGCCGACCTCGCGCGGGTGTGGAACGTCGAGCCGGAGAAGATCCCGCACTACGCGCCGCCCACACACGCGATGCAGATGTACCGGTACGCCGAGCAGGGCTCGATCCGGATGCTGTGGATCAGCGGCACCAATCCCGCCGTCTCGCTGCCCGAACTCTCCCGGATCCGCTCGATCCTGGCGCAGGAGCGGCTGTTCACGGTGGTGCAGGACCTGTTCCTCACGGAGACGGCGCAGTTGGCCGACGTGGTGCTGCCGGCCGCGACCTGGGGCGAGAAGACCGGTGCGCTCACCAACGCGGACCGCACGGTGCACCTGTCCCGGAAGGCGGTCGAACCGCCCGGCGAGGCCAAGCCCGACCTGGACATCTTCCTGGACTACGCGCGGCGGATGGACTTCCGCGACAAGGACGGCGGCCCGCTGATCACCTGGGACGGCCCCGAGTCGGCGTTCGAGGCGTGGAAGCGGTGCAGCGCGGGCCGCCCCTGCGACTACACCGGCCTGTCCTACGCCAGACTGCGCGACACCAGCGGCATCCAGTGGCCCTGCGGCGAGGAGTCGCCCGAGGGCACCGCGCGCCTCTACACCGACGGCATCGGCTGGGCCCACCCGGACCTGTGCGAGAGCTACGGAAAGGACCTGGAGACCGGGGCGTCCAACGAGGTCGTGGAGTACCGCTCCCTCAACCCCGACGGCAAGGCGATGCTGAAGGCCGCCGCCTACCGGCCGCCGCACGAGGAGCCGGACGAGGAGTACCCGTTCCAGCTCACCACGGGCCGGACGATCTACCACTTCCACACCCGTACCAAGACCGGGCGGGCACCCCAGCTCGACGCCGCCGCTCCCGACGTGTGGGTGGAGATGTCCACCGCGGACGCGGACCGGCTCGGCCTCGGCGAGGGCGACCTGGTCGACGTGAGGAGCGAACGCGGTTCCCTGCGAGGGCGGCTGCGGGTGACCGGCATCCGGCCGGGCCTGCTCTTCGTACCGTTCCACTACGGCTACTGGGACACCGAGGACGGGTCGGGGCCGGGTCCGGACACGCCCGGGCGGGCGGCGAACGAGACGACCGTCACCGACTGGGACCCGGCGTCCAAGCAGCCGCTGTTCAAGACGGCCACGGCCGCCGTCACCCTCGTGGAGCGCGGCGACGGCGGGCCGTCCCCGGCGCCGACCACCACCGCCTCGGCACCCGCCACCGCCGGCGCCGCCCGGCCCACCGCGGGCGGACCGGCGGCGCACACGACGCAGACGCCGGCGGAGTTCCCGCACGGCCGTGAGGAAGGCGCCCAGTGAACGGCATCACCCTGACCCTGCGCACGCTGCACCGTGGCGAACGGCACCTGTCGCACGACCTGGTGACCGTCGCCGAGCGGCACCGTACCGAGCACGAGGTCCATCACGTCGCCACCGACCTCGCCCTCTGGTCCCGCGAACACGTCCGGCGGCTGGCGGAGGTCGCCGCGCGCCACGACGTGAAGCTGGGCGACCCGCCGGACCACTCCCCGGACGGCGCCTTCGCGACGCTGCGGAAGAAGGCGGCGGAGGCGGTGGTGCACCGTCCCGAGCCGGGTCTGCTGCTCCTGCGCCACCTGCGGGAGCTGCACGTCGCCGCCGCGGAGAACTCGCTGCACTGGGAGATGCTCGCCCAGGCGGCCCAGGCGGCCGGAGACAGCGAGCTGCTGGAGCTGGCCTCCGCCTGCCACCCGCAGACGCTGCGCCAGATGCGCTGGACCAACACCATGATCAAGAACTTGTCGCCGCAGCTCCTCACCAGCCTGTGACCTGCGCACCAACCGCGCGACGCGGTGCCGACGCGCGCCGACAGCGCGCCGACCGCCGAATGGCGCCGCCCGGTCCGGGCACCTGATGATCCCAGTAGGCACCACACGATGGTCCTCCGGAACCCACGGAAAGAAGCGAGAGAGCCTCATGAGTCTTTTGCGTATGGCCGGCCGCCCGATGCTCGCCTCGATGTTCGTCGCGGGCGGTCTGCACTCCCTGCGCCGCCCCTCGGACGTGGCCCCGGCGGCGGAACCGGTCGTGCGGCCGGTGGCCGACCGCGTGGCGGTGCTGCCGGACGACACCGAACAACTCGTACGGCTCAACGGCGCCGTCCACGTGGTGGGCGGGGTCCTCCTCGGGCTCGGCCGCTGTCCACGGCTGGCCGCGCTGGCCCTCGCGGCGAGCCTGGTCCCCACCACGCTGGCGGCGCACCGCTACTGGGAGGCGGAGGACCCGTCCGACCGTGCCCAGCAGCGCATCCACTTCCTGAAGAACCTGTCCATGATGGGCGGCCTGCTGATCGCGGCCGACGACACCGGCGGTGCCCCCTCGATGCTGTGGCGCGGACGCCACGCGGCCCGAGGACTGCGGCACGACGCCCACTTGGTGCGCCGTTCGGTCCGGGCCACGGCACGTCCCGCGGCGACGGCGGGCGGCGTGCGGGCCAGGCTGGGCAGCTGAATTCGGCGTTAGCCCAATGAGTGTGGGGGGACCCGACGCTCGTGGCGGGTCTGTCCCACGACCGCCACGACCTTGCTGGAGGTGAAACATGGGACACGGAGGAAACGTCATCGACGAGCTGACGACCGATCACCGTGAGGTCGAGGAGCTCTTCGGCAAGATCGAGGCGCTGCCGTCCGGTCACAAGGACCGCAAGCTCTACGCCGATCAGGCGACGATCGAGCTGATCCGGCACTCGGTGGCAGAGGAGGCGTATCTCTACCCGGCCGTCCGTGAGCACGTGGCGAACGGGGGTGCCCTCGCGGACAAGGAGCTCGAGGACCACGCCGAGGCCGAGCAGATCATGAAGGACCTGGAGGGCTGCGCGTCGGACGACGCCGAGTTCGACCGGTTGATCGGCAAGCTGATGAGCGAGATCCGCGAGCACGTCGCCGACGAGGAGGGCAACCTCTTCCCGAGGCTCCGCGAGGCGTGCCCCGCGGACGCCCTGGACCAGTTGGGCGACAAGGTCCGCCAGGCGAAGAAGACGGCTCCGACGCGTCCGCACCCGTCCGCGCCGGACAAGCCCCCGATGAACAAGCTCCTGGCGCCCGGTGCGGGCATGGTCGACCGGGTGCGGGACGCGATGTCGGGGCGGGGCAAGCCCGACTGAGCACGCCCGTCCGCATCCCGTGTGAGGGGCCCGTCGCCGTGGCGACGGGCCCCTCACACGCACCGCCCCTCACACGCACCGCCCCTCACACGCACCGCCCCTCACACGCACCGCCCCTCACACGCACCGCGACTCACACGCACCGCGGCGCGTGCGGAGTGTTCCTCTCCTCACATCACACCCACCACTCCCCCACCCGCCCGGTCGTCGCCGTCGGGACCGGATCGGGCCGCTCGCGGAGGGAGGCGACGGTGCGTTCCAGGCCGTCCTGCCAGGTGACGCTCGGCAGCCAGCCGAAGATCTCACGGGCGAAGCCGGTGACCGGCCGGGGTTCGGCGGGCAGGCCCCCCGTCCCGTCGACGAAGGCCAGCGGTGAGTCGGAGCCGGTCAGCTCGATCACCCGGCGGGCGATCTCCACGGCCGTGGGCTCCTGGTCGCCGCCGATGTCCACGGGCCGCACCGACCGGCCGGCCGCGACCAGCAGCACGCCGTCGACCATGTCGTCGACGTAGCACAGGGGGTGCGTCCGGCTGCCGTCTCCGGCCACGGTGACCGGCCGGCCCGCGAGGGCCTGCTCGATGAAGCGGGCCGGGATCCCTCCGACGTCCGTGCGCATGCCGGGCCCGTAGCCGGTGAACAGCCGGACGATCCCGGCGTTCGAGCCGTGGGTGGCCGCTTGCGCGGCGACCAGGGCCTCCGAGAACCGGACGGCCTCGGCACAGGCGCTGTGCGGACCGACCGGGTCGGCGCCGGACGGCGCGTCGGGCAGTACCGGCGGCGAGGAGGCGAGCAGAAATCTGGCGCCGTCCCGGTCCGCGACGGCCAGCGCGGCACGGGTGCCGAGGCTGCCCGCCTCCAGGATCTCCACGGGCCGGTCCGGCCAGGCGGCCGGGGACGCGGGGCCCGCCAGGTGCAGGACCAGGTCGTAGGGGCCGGTGAGGGCGTCCGGGCAGCCGGGTTCGGAGATGTCGCGTTCCAGGAAGCGGAAGCCCGGCCGGCCGGCCAGGTGGGCCACCTTCTCCGCCCGCCCCGTGGAGAGGTTGTCCAGGCAGTTGACTTCGACACCTGAATCGAGCAGGCGGGTGCACAGATGAGAGCCGAGGAACCCCGCGCCGCCGGTCACCAGGACACTGCCCCAGGGCGGACGGGCCTCCGCCCGCGGGCTGAACGCCGCCATCGGCATCATGAGGACGACCTCTCTTCCTCCGCGAAGCGCCTGACGGAGCGCTGACGAGCGTGCCCCGGGTGCCCCACCGAGTCGCTTTCATACCCTGACGTCTGCCGCGACCGCTTCGGCGGCGGCCCAGGCCGGCAGCCGAACGGCCGTCCCACTGTGGTCCCCGTCACGGCCGCCGGCCCGGCACGTGCGGCGCCGGGGGCTGTGATCAAGCCCACTCGGCTGGGCAAGTCCATTGCGCACAAGGGAGTTTGGGCAGTTTGGGCCGGGCGGGCCGAGTCCGAAGGCAGGCGTCGGCGATGACTCGCCGGTCCCTTCTGCCACGATGGTCGGCGCCGTCATCCGGCTCAGTGGAGTGGTCGCGCAACGCAGCCGGCCTTCTCGCTCCCTTCCCTTTCCCTTTCCGGGTCTCACGACTCGTCTTCGAGTGGCGCACTGTGTCTTCTTCCCCTGCCCCCGCCCCGCCGTCCCCGGCCTCGGCACCGCCCCCGTCCGCGTCCCGTTCGCCGTGGCGGTCCCTGAGATACCGCGGTATGCGCTGGTGGTCGGTCGCGAACTTCGTGTCGAACGCCGGTACGTGGATGCAGCTCACGGTGCAGAATCTGCTGGTCCTGCAGATCACCGGATCCGCCGCCGCGACGGGCCTGTCGATGTCGGTCCAGGCTGCGCCCGCGCTGCTGATCAGCGTGTTCGGCGGCGCGGCCGTCGACCGCTGGCCGCGGAAACTGACCGCCGCGGTCAGCCAGGCCCTGCTCGGCGCGGTCGCCTTCGTGACGGCGCTCATGGTGGCGCTGGACCGGCTCGACGTGACCTCCTTGATGGTGCTGGCCGCCGTCACCGGCGTCATCGCCACCGTCGACGGCCCGGCGTGTTCACTGCTGGGCAACGACCTCGTCCCGCCTCAGGACGTGCCCTCCGCGATCGGAGTGGGCGCGCTGGTCCACCAGGCGGGCCGGCTCACGGGCGCCGCGCTGGCCGGGGTGACGGTCGGTTTCCTCGGCACGGCCGCCGCCTACGCCGCCAACGGGCTGTCGTTCCTGTTCGTGGCCTCGGTCATCCCCTTCCTGCGGCCGGCTCGCGGGGCGGTCGAGCACGTCGCGGCCACGAAGCGCCGCGGTGCGGCGGACACCATGACGGTGCGGGAGGGACTGGCCTTCTTCGCGCGCCGTCCCCGGCTGCTGGCGCTGGCCGGTGTGACCGGGGTCAGCGCGGTCTTCGGGCGCAACTACCAGCTCACCCTGGCCGTGCTCGTCACCGGACCGCTCGCGGGCGGCGCCGGGTCGTTCGGCACGGTCTCCACCGTGCTGGCGGCCGGCGGCATCGTCGGCGCGGTCCTGGGCGCCCGGCTGCGCCGGCCCTCCGTACGGATCGTGGGTGCGCTGGCGGCGGCGGGCGGACTGCTGCAGGTGGTGGCCGGCCTGTCGCCGTCGCTGGCCGTCCTGCTGGTGATGGTGCTGCCGATGGCCGTGGTGGAGTCCGTGTCCGACACGGCGGGCACCGCGGTACTCCAGACCGACCCGCCCGCGCACATGCGGGGCCGGGTGCTCGGGGTGTGGGGCAGCATCGGCACGGTGTGGAGCCTCGGCGGTCCGCCGGCGCTCGGGCTGCTCATGGAGCTGGCCGGTGCCCGCGGCGCGCTCGTCACGGGCGGCCTGATCATCGCGGGCGGCATCGGCGCGGGGCACCTCCTGCGCCGGCGCCGGGTCACGGCGCCGGTTGCGGTGCGGGCCGGAGACGCGGATGTGCCCGGGCAGGCGGCGCTGGGCACGGCTGCCTGAACGGCGCCGGGATCAGGCGACGAGTGCCCGGCCGGGGTTCAGACGGGCGACGAGCTGGGCCCGGTGCAGTGCGGCGACGGGCGCGGCGAGGTCGGGGTGGCGCAGGAGCGTCGCTGCCCGCCGGTCCTGATCGTCGGGCGCGACCAGGCGGCGGAACTCCGCCGGCGTACCCGCCGCGGGGCCGCCGTCGGCCAGCGCCGCCACGGCCAGGGCGGCGAGTTCCGGGTCGGTCAGCAGGCAGGCCGCCCAGCTCGCCACGACCTCGTCCACCCAGGTCCGCCAGGCGTCCCCGTCCGGCTCCGCGGCCGTCGCACCGTCCGCGCCGGTGGTCCAGTCCAGCCGGGCTGAGCCTCCCGGGCCCGCCACGCCCAGCAGCGCCACGTCCATCGGGGTCGGGTAGCGCAGCCGGGCCGCGACCGTCACGGCCTGGCGCGCCTGCACCTCGCACAGGGCGCAGGCCAGCGCACCGCCGGACGCCGGATAGGCGCCGGTGAGCCACTGGGTGGTCGCCGCGATGACGGGGGAGAGATCTGCGTGCACTGCCGGGCCGTCCGAACCGCTCGTCGTGGGACAGGGAGTCTGGTCGTCGTGGAGGACACGGGGTCCGCGGAAACCGTAGCCCGGCGCCCCCGGCCCGGACCATGGCCCGGCGCTCGTCGGTGGCGTGGCCTCGGACACATCCCGGCGCAGACCGGGGGCCGGGACACAGGCGGCGGCACACGACGTGCATGCCCGCTCCGCCTCTGGGGGCGGTCCTGGACGGCGTTTGTCGATCACCGGGTGCAGCCGGTCACCGCCGAGCGGGAGAAGCCCTGAGAACGGCCGTCCTCTTCGCCTCCGGACCCGGGCGTCCGCTCACTCGGCCGCCACGACGATGCAGCGCCGCAACTCCTCGACCGCCTCCGGGTCGCCCTCGATCGTCACCCCGGTGTCCCCGTCGGCGCTCTCCCGGTTCCACAGCCGGCGCAGCACGGCCTCCGGGGTGCCGCTGAACGTCACGTCGGCCGTGCCGTCGCCGGCGACGCCGTCCGTCACGGTGAACTCCCCCGGGCCGGTCCGCACCCGCCAGGCCGCGTCACCGGCCCGCACCAGGTACGTGTGCCCCGGCGTGCGGGCCAGGACGTCGGTGAAGTACTCGCCCCACTCGGCGACGGAGTACGCGGCGAAGACCTTGAGCAGTTCGTCGATCCCGTCCACGGCGAGATCGGCCGGGACGGGCGCGACGGGCCGACCGGTGGCGAGTTCGGCGTCGATGCGGTGGACGACGGTCTCCTGGGCCATCCGCCGGATCCAGAAGCCGACGCTCTGGTCGGGGCCGTACCAGGTGGCGGCCGGGTCCTCGGGGGCGCGGGTGGCGAACTCGGCGCGCAGCGCGGTGTACCCGCGGTCGAGCAGTGCCGTCGGCTCCTCCTCGGCGAACTCCTTCGGCGGCCACGGCTCGGGCTCGGCGCCCGCCCGCATGGCGACGGTCTTGTGCAGGTAGACCTCGCCGACGTGGCGGGTCAGATCGGCGACGGTCCAGCCGGGGCAGGTGGGTACCGCGGCGCCGGCGTCGGTCGCGACGACGGCCCGCAGCCGGTCGTAGTCGGCCGCGAGGCAGTCGAGGAAGCGGGAGAAATCCATGCCGCGCAGCCAAGCACACGCTCAGGAACGGGTCACCCCGTTTTGCGGCCCGGTGGGAGTGGAGCGGTGCTCACCAGGCACCGCTGGTGAGCACGGGCCGGCGGACGGCCTCGGCGGCGTCCCTCAGGTGCAGGGCGACGGTGATCAGCGCGCGCAGGGCGGACGGGCGCAGGCTCTGGGCGCTCTCGGCGGCCAGTACCAGGAGGCAGCCCGCGGCCTGCTCGACGACCGGGACCGAGAACGCGAAGTCGCCGCCGTCGGCCCCCCGGAAGGCGCGCCAGGGGGTCGCGGCGCCGTCGATGGCCTTCTGGACCGCGTGCTCGAGATGGTGCGCGGCCTGTTCGCACACGGGGGCGGGCAGGGTGATCGTGCGATGGAACGCTGAACTGGTCATAGTCCCACTGCTGCCCCGCGCCCGGGGCGTTCGATCGGCGTACCGGGCGTATTTCACCGGGTCGGCCGCAGCCGGCCCTAGTCTGGTGGCCGTGTCTCCCGCCACCTCGCCCTCGGCCGCCGCGGCCCGGTACACCGGCCGGTCGGTGACCGGTGAGCGCCCGCTGTCCGGGGCGCTCACCGAGGTCACCCTCGACGACGGGCGAACGGTGGTGGTCAAACGCGGCGACGGCGCCGGAGCGGCACGGGCCGAGGCCGCCGGGCTGCGCTGGCTGGCGGACGCCGGCACGGTACGGGTCCCGGTGGTGCACGGCGACGACGCGCGCTGGCTGGTCACCGACCACGTGGCACAGGGACGGGCGAGTGCCGGGGCGGCGGTCCGGTTCGGCCGGGACCTGGCCGCGCTGCACGCCGCCGGGGCGCCCGCGTTCGGTGCCGCGCCCCCCGGCGGACCCGAGGCCGCGTACATCGGGCTCGCCCCCATGCGCAACGTCACCGGAAGCGACTGGCCGAGCTGGTACGCCGAACACCGGGTGCTGCCGTATCTGCGCCGCGCGGTCGACGCCGGCACCGTCGGGCCCGCCGAGGCGACCGACGTCGAGCGGGTCTGTGAGCGGCTGCCCGAGCTGGCGGGGCCCGCCGAGCCGCCCGCCCGGCTGCACGGCGACCTGTGGAGCGGCAACGTGCTGTGGGGGGCCGACGGGCAGGTCCGTCTGATCGACCCGGCCGCGCACGGTGGGCACCGGGAGACCGACCTGGCGATGCTGCGCCTCTTCGGCTGCCCGCACCTGGACCGGGTCATGGACGGCTACCGGGAGGCCGCGCCGCTCGCCGACGGCTGGGCCGACCGGGTCGGCGTGCACCAGCTCTTCCCGCTGCTGGTGCACGCCGTGTTGTTCGGGCGGGGCTACGCCGAGCAGGCCCTCGCGGCGGCCCGGGCGGCGCTGCGACGCCCGGGGTGAGCGCCGGCCCGGGGTGAGCGGCGGCCCGGAGGAGAGTCTCAGCGCGTCACGACGTGCCGCTCGTTCGGGACGCAGTGGGTCATCGTCAGGCCCTCCACGTCACGCGGCGGGTTCTTGCCGAGGTTGGCCAGCCGCTCGCGGTCCTCGTCGGTGAGGTCCTGGCCGGCCAGCGGCTCCAGGTGCTTCACGTCCTGCGGGCTGATGCCGATGCCCTCGCCGACCCGCAGGCCGAGGTCGTTCTCGACCAGCAGGAAATGCCACACCATGCGCTCCTGCACCGGGCGGTCGCACTGGGAGAGGAGGTCGACGAAGTTCGCCACGAGGTCGTCGCGCTCCCACTCCTCCATCAGCAGGTAGCGCTGGCCGGCCTGCATGTAGTCGTTGGTGCGCGGGATGCGCTTGCGGGTGAGCCGCCCCTGGATCTCCGGCCCCTGCTCGTCGTGCGTGGGGTACTCGCCCTCGCGCAGGCCGCCGGTGATCGACGGCTCGTAGTTGACGGTCGGGTTCTCGCCGCCGCCGTCCTGGTGGTAGGCCATCAGGCCGTCGCGCTGGTTGGTGCGCACGTCGGCGTTCTTGGCCTGGTTGACGGGCAGCTGGAGGTAGTTCGGACCGACCCGGTAGCGCTGGGTGTCGCTGTAGGAGAAGGTGCGGCCGACGAGCATCTTGTCGTCGGAGAAGTCCAGGCCGTCGACGAGGACACCGGTGCCGAAGGAGATCTGCTCGTTCTCGGCGAAATAGTTCTCCGGCATCCGGTCGAGCACCATCCTGCCGACCGGCTTGGCCGGGAACTCCTGCTCGGGCCAGGTCTTGGTGTCGTCGAGCGGGTCGAAGTCGAGCTCCGGGTGGTCGTGGTCGTCCATCATCTGGACGAGCAGCTCCCACTCGGGGTACTCCCCGCGCGTGACCGCGTCGTAGAGGTCCTTGGTCGCGTGGCCGAGGTCCTGCGCCTGCACGTTGGCGGCGTCCTCCTCGGTCATGCTGCGGACGCCCTGCTTGGGCATCCAGTGGTACTTGACGAGCTTGGTCTCACCGGCCGCGTTGACCCACTTGTAGGTGTTGACGCCGAAGCCCTGCTGGTGGCGGTAGTCCGCCGGGATGCCGCGCGGGCTGAACAGGTTGACCAGCATGTGCATGCACTCCGGCGTCTGGGACATGAAGTCGAAGATGCGCCGGGGCTGCTGCTGGAAGGTCACCGGGTCCGGCTTCAGGGCGTGGATGACGTCCGGGAACTTGATCGCGTCACGAATGAAGAAGACGGCCAGGTTGTTGCCGACGAGGTCCCAGTTGCCGTCCTCGGTGTAGAACTTCACCGCGAAGCCGCGGGGGTCGCGGGCCGTCTCGGCGGAGTCGCGTCCGCCGATGACGGTGGAGAACCGGACGGCCAGGTCGGTGCGCTTGCCCCGCTCCTGGAACAGCTTGGCCCGGGTGTAGCGCTCGATCGGCTCGTCGCCCCAGGCGCCGTAAGCCTCGAAGTAGCCGTACGCGGTCACCCCGCGGGCGTGCACGACGCGCTCGGGGATGCGCTCGCGGTCGAAGTGGCTGATCTTCTCCAGGAACTGGTAGTTCTCCAGCGTGGCGGGGCCGCGGGCGCCGACCGTGCGCTGGTTCTGGTTGTCGTAGACGGGGTGCCCCTGCCGGTTGGTGAGCACCTTGCGGTCGTCGCCCGGGGCGGGTCCCTGGCTCGATACGTCCGTCATTTTCGTGGGCTCCTTCGACTCGTGGCCGGCCTCGGACGCGGCCCTGAGCTGCGAGGCGGCCGTCGGCCGCGCACATGGGCGCTCCGGGTACCCCACGATGAGACATCCGACACATACCGATTTGCAGGTATTTGGACGAGCTCCACGCCGATGGCCCGGACACCCGTGTCACAGGGGTGTCCGGGCCATCGCGGGCCGGTCGTGTTCAGCCGCCGTCGAGCCGTGCGCGCAGCAGGCCCTTGCCCAGTTCGGCGCCCTTGCGGCTGTCCGCCTGCGCCTTGCGGAACAGCTCCGCGACCTCGGTGTCCTTGTTGCGCTCCGCGTCCTGGATGTACGTCTCCAGACGCAGCGCGTTGTTCAGGCACGACTCGACGTACCAGATCAGGTTGTAGTCCTTGTCCTGCGTGCCGGTCACGCCGCCGGTCTCCGTGGCGCTGGCCATACGGACCTCCTCCCAGAGGTGGTGTTCGTTTCCGAAGTGCGGGCCGGGTACCCGGGGCGCCAGACGGCACACGGCCTGACCGGAACGGACTGAGCCCACAGTCATGTCCCGTTGAGCCGCATGACCCACTGGGACATTTCCGGGAGGACGAGCTGCGCCTCGCCGTCACCGACCGCACCGCCCTCGACCCGGTCGGCGCCGACGCCCCCGGGAGGAGCGCCGGGCCGCGCGCGCTCGGGCCGGTCTGGCGGTCGGCATCGGAGTGCGCCGGTGCGTCGATGCTCCGCCCACCCGCGCAAAGGCCCTGACGGCACTGCCCGCCCTGTTCGAGAGGTTTCCGGAGCTGTGCCTGGCCGTGGATCGGCGGGAGCTGCGGCAGGTGCCGTCGTTCATCGCCTTCGGCCGGCAGGAGATTCCCGTACGGCCGCGCGGCTGAGCCGGTCCGGCGTCCCGGTGGCGAAAAGGCCGGAGGAGGCGCGACCGGTCCCCCGTTCCGGTCGTGCCCCCTCGGCCCGTCGAACCTACGTGGACGGCTCGGCCGTTGTGAATCGCGTCCGTGCCCACTGCCGGGCCGCGGGGACTCACCCGTGCACAGGTGGGTCCGGATGGTCCGGTTTCGACCCGCGCAGGGGTGGCAGGTCGAGATCGCCCGTCGCCAGATGGGCGAGCACGACCTCGTACAGGTCGCTGCCCGCGGCGAGCAGCTGGCGTTCGAGGACGGGCTCCGCGCTGCGGACGTGCTCGCGCACGGTCTGGGCGTGCACGCCGAGCGTCTGCGCGGTCCGCTCGGCGTTGCCGCCGACGGCGATCCAGGTGCGGAGCGTGCGCCGCAGGTCCCGGGTGTCCGGTTCCAGGCGGCCGAGCAGGTCGCCGGCCCAGGTACGCAGGGCGGGCCCGGCCAGCAGGTCGGCGAGACGGGCGGGGCCGGGCCGGCCGGCACCCCCGGCCGGGTGCGCGGCGAGGCCCGCCTGGGCGTTCAGGGCGAGGTGGACGGTGGCGCGGACGGTCAGGTCGTCGAAGTCGGTGCGCAGCAGTGACTCGACCCGGTCCATGCGGGCGCGGACCGTGTTGCGGCTCACGCCGAGGATCTTCGCCGTGTTGACGGCGGTGAATTCCAAGCCGAGCCGGGTGGTGGCGAGCAGTTCGGCGCGGGTGTGGTGCGGCAGGGCGTCGAGCGGGCGGAGCAGGCGGACCGTCCAGCCGTGCAGCGCCGCCGGGTCCATCAGTCGCTCGGGGTGGGTCCGCTCGGCGTACACGGCCGCCTTCTCCGGGCGGAACCGGGCGACGGCCAGCGCGCTGACGGCCTGCCCGTACGCGGTGGCGGTGCGGGCGAGGCTCTGCCGGGCACTGCCGCCGAGGAAGACGCCGGGGAGACGGCCCGCGAGCGAGCGCAGTTCCGCTCCCGCCGCCTCGCGGGGCGTGAGGACGATCACGTGCCCGTCCATGGCCGGGCATCGTACGACGAGCGCCCGTTCACCCGTCACCGACAGGCACTCCTCGGCGAGGTGGTCGCGCTCGTCCGGGCTGCACTCCACGACGTAGACGCACGCGTCCTCGGTGTCGAGGAGGCCCGGCCAGAGTCCGGCGGCCACACGGCGGGCGGAGACGGTGTCCTCCACCATCAGCAGTTGCAGGATGGCCAGGCGCAGGTCGGAGGTCGCCCGCCGCAGCCGGTGTCCGGCCGCGGTCGACTCGTGGCCGGCCAGGAGCAGTTCCACGACCTGGGCGGTGTGCGTGACGATGTCGGACACCCGCCGGTCGAAGGGGGTCTCGCGGGCCACCGCGAGGACGGCGGCCGGCGCCGGATGGACGCGCTCCACGCGGACGAGCCGCAGATGGCGGCCCCGGTCCTCCAGGGCGGCGGAGGCGATCCGGCCGGAGGTGATGTCGGCGACCAGGTCCTCGTCCAGCGGGGTACGGGCGCCGGCCAGCAGACGGCCCGTACCGTCCTGCAACGACACGGTCGCGTGCGCGGTGCGGCCCAGCCAGGTCACGACCCTGCGTACGTCGCGTCCGGCCGGCCGCAGGTGGTCGAGCAGTTCCGCCGCCCAGTCGGCGTGCCCCCCGCTTCCGGCCTCCCACTGCCGTGCCCCGTCCGCCCCGTCCTCTCGGCCCGCCACGTCGGCCTTCTCCTCGTCCTCGCCCTGCCTCGGCCCAGTCCGGGGACGTTACCCCATGGCCGAGACCGACCGGCACTTCCGGCGGGCGCGCGGATCCGGGCACGGTCGGCGACCGAGCCGCCGACCAGGCCTGTCGGTCCGCGCGCTCCGGCGGGCATAAGCTCGGTGAATGGCGAAGTACTTCGACGTGCACCCCGACAACCCACAGCCGCGCAGCATCGCCCAGGTCGCCGACAGCGTCCGCTCGGGGGCGCTGATCGCGTACCCGACGGACTCCTGCTACGCGCTGGGCTGCCGACTGGGCAGCCGCGACGGCATCGACCGCATCCGGTCGATCCGGCAACTGGACAGCAGGCACCACTTCACCCTGGTGTGCCAGGACTTCGCGCAGCTCGGCCAGTTCGTACAGATCGACAACGACGTGTTCCGGGCGATCAAGGCGTCGACGCCCGGCAGCTACACCTTCATCCTGCCGGCGACCAGGGAGGTGCCGCGCATGCTCCAGCATCCGAAGAAGAAGACCGTGGGCGTGCGCATCCCCGACCACGTCGTCACCCAGGCCCTGCTCGCCGAGCTCGGTGAACCACTGCTGTCCAGCACCCTGCTGCTGCCCGGCGAGGAGGAGCCGATGACCCAGGGCTGGGAGATCAAGGACCGGCTCGACCATGTGCTCGACGCGGTGATCGACTCCGGGGACTGCGGCACCGAGCCGACCACCGTCGTCGACTTCTCCGGCGGTGAGGCGGAGATCGTGCGACGGGGCGCGGGCGACACGACGAGGTTCGAGTAACGGGCCGCCCGGGGCGACGGCACGCCTCCGGCCCGGCGTGCCAGGACGACCACGGGCCGGGCACCGAGACCAGACAGAGAGACAGTCCCGCCATGACCGACGTACAGGGAACCGCCGTCGACGTCCCCACCGACGACGGCAGCGCCGACGCCTATCTCACCCATCCCGCCGACGGGGACCCGCGTCCCGCGGTCCTGCTCTACATGGACGCCTTCGGGCTGCGCCCGCAACTGCGGAACATGGCCGACCGGCTGGCCGGGGCCGGGTACACGGTCCTGGTACCCAACGTCTTCCACCGGCACGGGCGGGCGCCGGTCGTGGAGCTGCCCGAGTTCATCGACCCGCAGGCGCGTCCGGACATCTTCCAGCGCCTCGGCCCGGTCATGCGGTCGCTGACGCCCGACCGGGCGATGCGGGACGCCGACGCCTACCTGCGGTGGCTGGCCAAGGCTCCCGCGGCGGCCGACGGCCCGGTCGCGGTGACCGGCTACTGCATGGGCGCCGGGCTCGCCCTGCGCACGGCCGGCACGTATCCGGACCGGGTCGCCGCGGCGGCCGGCTTCCACGGCGGGAACCTGGCGACCGAGGGGCCGCAGAGCCCGCACCTGGTGGCCGGGAACATCACCGCCGAGCTGTACTTCGGCCACGCGGACCACGACGGGTCCATGCCACCCGAGCAGCAGGAGCGCCTCGCGGCGGCGCTGACCGCGGCCGGTGTCCGGCACCGCTGCGAGGTGTACGAAGGCGCCCCCCACGGTTACACGCAGGCCGACACCGCGGCGTACGACCCGAAGGCGACGGAGCGCCACTGGGAGGCGCTGCTGGACCTCCTGAAGCGGACGTTCTGACCCAGAGGGCTCCGAAACGGCGTCATGGGGGCGGGAGTTGACGGTCTCCCCCGCGTCCCGCCCCCGCCCCGCGCGTTGTTACCGTGCCCGGGTGTCTGACTCCTCACGCGATACCGCCGAAGGCGCCGGCTGGGGCTCCACCGAGCGCGGCGCCTACCGAGAACTCGTCCCGCAGCGCACCGAGAAGCTGTCCTGGCTCAACCCGAGAACACTGTGGGCCGCCCGCAACGGCGTGCTCGCCGCCTGGCTCGGGGACCCCACGGGCCGCACCCGCGCCCGCTGGGTGGCGCAGCGCACGGCCGCCGGGGCCCCGGCCGACAAGGTGATCCGACGGGACGATCCCGACCGGTTCTCCTTCCTGGTGGTCGGCGACACCGGGGAGGGCGACGACCCCCAGTACGCCGTGGTGCCCGGCCTGCTGAAGGAGGGTCGGGACACCCGGTTCGCCATCGTCGCCAGCGACGTGATCTACCCGGTGGGCAGCGCCGACGACTACGGCACGAAGTTCTTCCGCCCGTACCGCGACTACCAGGGGCCCATATACGCGATACCGGGCAACCACGACTGGTACGAGGACCTCGGCGGCTTCATGCGGGTCTTCTGCGGCGACGCCCCGCCGCTGCCCCCGGAGCCCGCGCCGCGCCCTCTCACCCCGGCCTGGCTGCGGTCCTCGCTGTGGCACCGGCCGCGACCGGACGACGGCCGGCACCTGGACGAGGCGCGCGCGATGCGGTCCGCGCCCGCCCAGCAGGCCACCCAGCCCGGACCGTACTGGGCGATCGACGCCGGCCCGGTGCGGATCGTCGGCATCGACACGGGGCTGCTGGGCACGGTCGACGCCGAGCAGGGCGCGTGGCTGCGCGAGGTGTCGCGGGGACCGCGGCCGAAGATCCTGGTGACCGGCTCGCCCCTGTACGTGGACGGCGAGCACCACCCGTGCGCCATCGAGGGCGGCGGCACCGTCGACGACATCGTGCGCGACCCCGGCAGCCACTACGTCGCGGCGATAGGCGGCGACATCCACAACTACCAGCGCTATCCGGTCGACGTGGACGGCCGGACCGTCCAGTACGTCGTCGCGGGCGGCGGCGGGGCGTTCATGCACGCCACCCACACCATCCCCCGCGTCTCGGTGGCCGGCGTCGGTGAGCAGGACTTCCGCTGCTATCCGCTGCGCGGCGACTCCCTCGCCTTCTACAGCCGGCTGTACGGCCGCCGGCTGCGGATGCGCCGCTTCTTCACCCTCACGGAGGCCGAGGCGACGGCCGTGATCACCGAACGCCTCGGCATCCGTCCGGCCCGTGCCCAGGGCACCGCCGCGCGGGTCACCCGGCGCACCCGGCTGGTCGCCGGGCTGCTGGGCACCGGACGGCGGCCCGACCACAAAAAGCGGTTCCGGCTGCCCGTGCGCAAGATCTACACGCGGTTGTTCTCGCCGAGTTCGGCGACGTACGACCCGCCCTTCTTCAAATCCTTCCTGCGCCTGGACGTCGCCTCGGACGCGGTCCGGCTGCGCTGCTACGCCGCCACCGGCAACCGGGCGCAGGAGCTGGACCCGCCGGTCGAGGACGAGGTGACGATCCCGCTCGTGTGACGGCTCACCAACGTCCCGGTCCGCTGCCGACGACCGCCTCGGAGGGAGTGCCGTCGACCCCGGCCGGCACGTCGCCGGCGAGCATCACGCGGTGCATGATCCGGGGGTGTCCGAGGTGGGCGTTGTCGCTCGGGGCGAGGTGGATGGTGGCCCGGTTGTCCCAGAAGGCGACGCTGCCCGGCTCCCAGCGGAAGCGGACGGTGTACTCGGGGCGGGTCGCCTGCTCCAGCAGCAGCTCCAGGACCGCCGCGCTCTCCGGGCGGGAGAGGCCGGTGATCTGCTCGACGTAGTAGCCGTTGACGAACAGCACCCGCTCCCCCGTCTCCGGATGGACGCGGACCAGCGGGTGCACGGTCGCGGTCTGGTGGTCGAGCAGATGCCGGACATAGGCGTCGTCGCCCGGCCGGGGCTGGTAGCCGACGCCCAGGCGGTGTTCGGCGCGCAGTCCGTCGGCGAACACGCGCATCGGGGCGGACAGTCCGGCGTAGGCCGCGGCGAGGTTCGACCAGGTGGTGTCGCCGCCGTACGGCGGGACCGTCTCGGCGCGCAGGATGGTGGCGGCCGGCGGGTCGACTCGGGCACCGTGGTCGCAGTGCCAGCCGCGCAGCAGTGTGTGCCGGCGCCGACGCAGCCACTCGTCGTGGTCCATCCCGAACCGGCCGCCCAGTTCCAGCCGGTCGGCGGTCGTCTCGATCTCCGGGAAGTCCGCCGGTGACGCCTTGCCGCGCCGGGGCAGGACGACCGGCTCGCCGAACAGGCGCGCGAACGCCACGTGTCCGGCGTGGTCGAGGCGCTGATCGCGGAAGAACGCCACCTTCCAGCGCAGCACCACCGCCCGGATCGCCGCGACCTGCGCCGCGTCGAGGCCGCCGGCCAGGTCGACGCCGCGGATCTCGGCGCCGATGTGCCCGGCGGCGGGTTCGACCTCGATCCCCGCGGCCTCGATCACCGCGGGTTCGATCCCCGTGGCCTCGGTCGCCGTACGCTGTGCCGTTGCCCTGTCCCTCGTCATGCGCGCTCCGTTGGTCGGTCGGTCACTGGCCGGTCGGTCACTGGCCGGTCGGTCGTGCGTGTCGGCTGCATCGGAGATCGTGGCAGACCCCTTCCCGCGCCGTCCGGTTGATCAGCGCTCACCCCGTGGGAGACGCTGGACGGGCGGCAGACCGCCGTACACACGGTCTAGGGAAGGTCCCCCGGTGAACAGCATCCCGACGCACACGCTCGACGACGGCACCCCGCTCCCCGCCCTGGGGCTGGGCACCTGGCCGATGACGGACGACGAGGCGGAGCGGGCGGTCCGCCAGGCCCTGGAGGCGGGCTACCGCCTGATCGACACGGCGACGAACTACCGCAACGAGACCGGTGTCGGCCGCGGCGTGGCCGGCAGCGGGGTCCCCCGCGAGGAGATCGTGGTGACGACCAAGCTGCCCGGCCGGCACCACGGCTACGAGGAGACACTCGCCTCGTTCGAGGAGTCCCGCGCCCGGCTCGGCGTCGACTACGTCGACCTGTACCTGATCCACTGGCCACTGCCGCGCGTGGACAGGTACGTCGACTCCTGGAAGGCGATGGTCAAACTGCGCGACGACGGCCTCGTACGCTCGGTGGGCGTCTCGAACTTCACCGCCGGGCACATCGAACGGCTGGAGAAGGAGACCGGTGTCCTGCCCTCCGTCAACCAGATCGAGCTGCATCCGCTCTTCCCGCAGGAGGAACTGCGCGCCTTCCACGAGCGCAAGGGCATCCGCACCGAGAGCTGGAGCCCGCTGGGCCGCGGCAGCGACCTGCTGGACGATCCGGCCCTGGCCGCGGTCGCCGAGGCGCACGGAGTGACGCCCGCGCAGGCGGTGCTGCGCTGGCACATCCAGCTCGGCGCGGTGCCGATCCCGAAGTCCGCCGACCCCGCCCGGCAGCGGGCGAACCTCGACGTCTTCGGCTTCGAACTGGACGCGGGCCAGATGCGCGCGGTCGCCGACCGCGCGCACCGGCGGATCGGCGGCGACCCGGAGGTGCACGAGGAGTTCTGACGGGAGTACCCGGCCCCGGTCGGCACCCGCACCGGGCGCGCCCTCGCGCGGGTCGCCGCGGAGGACGGTCGAGGTCTGTGGTCCGAGGTCGCGGGCGGGTGACGTAGCCGGGCGACCTCGCGTCCGCCGCGTGATTCGCCGGACAGTCCCCGGCTAGGGCTCCGCCGGCAGGGGCTGCTCGGCCCAGATCGTCTTTCCGGTGCCCGTCTGCCGGCTGCCCCAGCGCTGGGTGAGCTGGGCGACCAGCAGCAGGCCCCGGCCGCCCTCGTCGTAGGCATGGGCCCGGCGCAGGTGCGGTGAGGTGGAGCTGCCGTCGGAGACCTCGCAGATGAGGGCGCTGTCGCGGATGAGACGCAGTTGGATGGGCGGCTCGCCGTACCGGATCGCGTTGGTGACGAGCTCGCTGACGACCAGCTCGGTGACGAACGCCGCCTCGTCCAGTCCCCACCGCGACAGTTGGTCGGTGACGGACCGCCGGGTGGCGGCCACGTGCGCGGGGTCCGGGTGGACGTCCCAGGTGCGGATCTGCTCCGTGCCCAGCGCGCGGGTGCGGGCCAGCAGCAGTGCCACGTCGTCACTGGGCTCCTCCGGCATGACGGCCTTGAGCACGGTGTCGCACAGGACGTCGAGGGAGCTTGCGGGCGCGGTCAGCGCGCGGCACAGTTCCGCGGTGCCGTGGTCGACGTCGCGGTCGCGGTCCTCGACGAGGCCGTCGGTGTACAGGGCGACGACGGAGCCCTCGGGCAGCTCCAGCTCGGTCGCCTCGAACGGCAGTCCGCCGACACCCAGCGGCGGCCCGGCGGTCATCTCGACGAGCCGCGTGGTGCCGTCGGGCAGGACCACGGCCGGTGCGGGGTGCCCGGCCGCGGCCAGGGCCAGGCAGCGGGAGACGGGGTCGTAGACGGCGTAGAGGCAGGTGGCGCCCAGCTCCGCGACCTCGTCGCCCGAGTCCCCGGCCACGAGGTGGGTGACGAGGTCGTCGAGGTGGGTGAGGAGCTCGTCGGGGGGCAGGTCGACGTCGGCGAGGGTGCGGACGGCGGTGCACAGACGGCCCATGGTCGCCGTGGACGGGATGCCGTGGCCGACGACGTCGCCGACGACGAGCGCGACACGGCTGCCGGCCAGCGGAATCACGTCGAACCAGTCACCACCGATGCCGGCCGCCGACACGGAGGGCAGGTAACGGTGCGCCACCTCGACCGCCGCCTGTCCAGGCATGCCCTTGGGCAGCAGACTGTGCTGGAGGGTCAGCGCGGTGGAACGCTCGCGGGCGAAGCGGCGGGCGTTGTCGATGCAGACCGCGGCCCTGCTGGCGAGCTCCTCGGCGAACACGGCGTCCTCGGTGCCGTACTCGTCCGGCTGCTCCATGCGCACGGCCACCGCGACACCCAGGGTGACGCCACGGGCCCGCAGGGGCACCGCCATCATCGAGTGGGCGCCCATGCGGTAGGGGCGTCCCTCCGGACCGCGCGCGTTGCGCTCGGCGACCCAGCGCACGAAGGACGGCTCGCCCGCCTGGCTGACCAGGGTCCGGCCTTCCCGCACCGCCCGCGCGGGCGGTGACAGGGCGGGGTGGACGTCCACGTGCCCCAGGCGCACGGCCGCCTCCGGGGTGCCCTCGGTGACGGAGCGGTGGGCGACCCGGCGCAATGCGACCTCCTCGCTGAACGGCATCGGCGACTCCTCCGCGCCCAGGACCCATTCGAGCAGGTCGACACTGGCGAAGTCGGCGAACCGCGGCACCACCACCTCGACCAGCTCCTCGGCGGTGCGCACCAGGTCGAGCGTGGTGCCGATGGCTGCCGCCGCCTTGTTCAGCAGGGCCAGCCGCTCCCGCGCCCAATACTGCTCCGTGCTGTCGAAGGCCGCCAGGGCCGTGCCCAGCAGTTCGCCGGAGGCGTCCCGGACGGGCCACATCTCGGTGGTCCAGGCGTGGTCGCGGTTGAGGGCCGGTGCTCCCGTGAAGCTCTCGTAGCGCGCCGGTCTGCCCGTCTCGGCGACCTGGCGCAGCCGGCGCAGGAAGCCCTGGCTGTGCTCGGCGTCCTCGACGGAGTCCGGGAAGTAGCGGCCGATCAGCGCCTCTTCCGGCACGCCCATCACCTGACAGGCCACGTCGTTGAGCCGCAGGTAGTGCTGGCGGGTGTCGAAGACGGACATCGACATGGCCGCCTGCTCGAAGGCCAGTTCGGCCAGCGAGGTCCGCCCGCCGCCGGGCGGTTCGGCGCTGACGGCGTATCCGGCCGGCCCGCCGTCCGGGCCCGTCAGGGCGCAGGCGCGCAGGCGGAGCGCGACGAGGGTTCCGTCCCGGTGCCGCATCCGCACGGTGCCGGACAGGGCGGTCAGGACGTCGGCCGGCACGTCCTCGGCCAGCAGTTCCAGAGCGGCCCGCCCGACGGCCTCCTCGGCCGGGTAACCGGTCAGCTGCCGGGCGCCCTCGCTCCACCCCGTCACCGTGCCGTGGGTGTCCAGGGTCACCACAGCGGAGGGATGCTCCATAGCGTCCAGGATTGACCCTTTACGGCCCGGTTTCAACCGCGACGGAGCGAGAGCGGGGCGCTACCCCTGGTGTGCGCGCAAGGCGGCCAGAGCCCGGTCCGCGTGCGCGTTCATCCTCAGTTCGCTGCGGACGACCTCCAGCAGGCCGCGGTCCCGTCCGATGACGAAGGTGACCCGCTTGGTGGGGACCGGACCGAACCCCCGCCGCACCCCGAACAGCTCGCGCACCGCGCCGTCGACGTCCGACAGCAGGGGCATGCCGAGGGTGTGGCGCCCGGTGAACTCCCGCAGCCGTTCGACGGGATCCCCGCTGACGCCGACGGGACGGGCGCCCACCGCGGCGAACTCGGTGGCGAGGTCGCGGAAGTGGCAGGCCTCCGCGGTGCAGCCGGGGGTCAGGGCGGCGGGGTAGAAGAACAGCACGACCGGGCCGTCGGCGAGCAGCCCGGACAGACGGCGCGGGGTGCCGGTCTCGTCCGGCAGCGTGAAGTCGTCGACCGTGTCGCCGACGGCCGGGTTCCGGCTCACGACCGGCCCTCGCTGCCCTTGGCGACGCCGCGGGCCCACAGCACGAGCGGCAGTTGCACCGGCAGCCGGCAGTAGGCGGCGGCCTTCTGCGGTGCGGGACGGTTCCGCCAGTCCACGGCCATCTTGACGTTCGCGGGGAACACCCCGACGAAGAAGGCGGCCGTGGTCAGCGCGGCGGCCTTTCGGGTACGCGGCAGCGCGAGGCCGGCGGCGAGCGCCAGTTCGGCGACACCGCTGGCGTACGTCCATGTCCGGGCCGCACCCGGCAGGCCGCGCGGCACGATCGCGTCGAAGGTGCGGGGGCGGGCGAAGTGGGCGACGCCCGCGGTGGCCAGCAGGCCGGCGAGCAGCAGGGGTGAGCGTTCGGACCGGGACACGGTTCCTCCTCTGGGGGCCTGCCACGCGATATTACTCGACGGTAAGGAATGGGCGGCGGCGGGTTCACGTACGGCGGTTGTGAGTGCCGGGGGTGTAGCCGAACGAGCGGCGGAACACCTCGATGAACGCGCTGGCGGCGGACCAGCCGCGACGGTGGGCGACGGTGGTGACGGGCAGGTCGTCGGCGAGCATGCGCAGGGCGTGGTGGAGGCGGACTGCGTGCGCCACCGGGGGAAGGTCACGCCGAACTCACGGCGGAGGAGACGGCTGAGCGCGCGCTCCCCGGTCCCGGTGGCGGCACCGAGCGCGGCGAGGGTGCGGGGGTCGGCCGGGTCCGCGTGGATGACCGCGCAGACCGCCGCCGGCCGGGGGCGGCCGGGGGCGACCGGGGTGGGCAGCGTAGACGATCTGGTGATCGTCGTGCCGGTGCGCGCCGGAGCCCGCCCCCGAAACGCCGACGGCGGGCGGCCCCGGCGGCGTGCGGTGAACATCGGTCAGGCGGTGGTGCCGCCGCCCGGGGCGCGAGACCCGCCCCGCACGGGGAGGGCGGCCCAGGCGCAGTCCCCGGTGCGGGGGCCCGGCTCACGAGGGCCCGACCGGAACCTGCCGTCCGGCCTGCGCGCCCACCGCCATCCGCCCGGCGCCCGCACCGCCCACGGCGCAGGCCGCGCGTACGCCCGCACGGTGAGCGTGCGGGCGTACGCGCCCGGCCCGTCGGCCTTCGCTCGACAGGCGCCCGTCACATCCCGCCCCGGGGCGTGACGGGCGCCAGCCACATGCCCACGATCGCGTCGACCAGTCCGTCGGCGGCGTCCTGCCAACTGGCGCGAGGGGTGGGGCGCCCTTCGGCCAGGGCACGCTCCCGCTCGGCCGCCGTGTGCACGATGAGATGGCGCGCCATGTCGCCCCGCTCGGCCCCGACCTCTCCCGGCAGTGCGGGCATGCACCGGTTCCGCCCCCGGATGATCGCCCGCAGGGAGGCCGAGGCGCGGGACTCGTCGACCATGATCTGCCGCAGCGCCGGGTCGGTCATGACCTGGGCGCAGAACCGCGCGTACCAGGTGGGGCTGCCCAGCGCCGCCAGGTGGTCGAACTGCGGCCGCACCAGGCAGTCCACCCAGTCGCGCAGATCGGCGGAGTCGTCCAGGGCGGCCAGTTGCCGGGCCCGCAGCTCCTCGACCCGCTCCGAGTGGTGCTGGACGATGGCGCGGACCAGGTCGGACTTGGTGCCGAAGTGGTAGCCGACCGCGGCGTTGTTGCCCTGCCCGGCGGCCTCGCTGACCTGGCGGTTGGAGACCGCGTACACCCCGTGCTCGGCGAACAGCCGCTCGGCCGTGGTCAGGATCAGCTGCCGGGTCGCGCTGACCTGTTCCGTCCGTACCGCCCTGCCCGCCATGATCACCGCCGCACCGGGACTTCCCTGCCGGCCCGCGACGGCCAGTCCCCTAAGTCGCCGCAGGTCCGCCGACGTGCGGCGGGTTCTCACGGAAGCCTACGCAACACCGGATCCGGCGCCGTGCGTGGCCCGGACGGGCGTGCCCCGTTCCGTACCCCGTAGGATACGTCAAGCGACTGACTTAACTCTTAACTCCGTCGCGCTCCGGTTCCCCGCTCGTTGCTCGAAAGGCACCTCCATGCCCGCATCCCCCGCCGGATCCACCGGCGCCGAGACGGCCGCCGTGCCGCGGCCGAACGCCGTGGTGGCGGTACTGGCCCTGGCCGGGATCGTCGTCTCGCTCATGCAGACCCTGGTCATCCCGATCGTCCCGGACCTTCCCAGGCTCCTGGACGCCCCCGCCTCGGACGCGGCCTGGGCGGTGACCGCCACGCTGCTCGCCGCCGCGGTGGCCACCCCGGTCGTCGGACGGCTCGGTGACATGCTCGGCAAGCGGCGGATGCTGTTGCTCAGCCTGGTGCTGCTGATCGGCGGCTCGGTGGTCTGCGCACTGAGCGACAGCCTCGTCCCGATGGTCGTCGGCCGCGCCTTGCAGGGCCTGTCCGCCGCCGTGATCCCGCTCGGCATCAGCATCATGCGCGACGAGTTGCCGGCCGAGCGGCTGGCCGGCGCCACCGCCATGATGAGCGCCTCGCTCGGGGTCGGCGGCGCGCTCGGTCTGCCCGCCGCCGCACTGATCGCGGACCACCTCGACTGGCACATGCTGTTCTGGCTTTCGGGCGCACTCGGCGCCGTCGCCCTGGTGCTGGTACTGGCGATCGTTCCCGAGTCGGCGGTACGTACCGGCGGCCGCTTCGACCTGCCCGGCGGCTTCGGCATGGCGGCCGGCCTGGTGTGCCTGCTGCTCGCGATCTCCAAGGGCGCCGACTGGGGCTGGACCGGCGGCACCACCCTCGGTCTGTTCGCTGCGGGTGTGGTGATCCTCCTGGCCTGGGGCCGGTGGGAGCTGCGTACCGCGCAGCCGCTGGTGGACCTGCGCTCCACCGCCCGCCGCCAGGTGCTGTTCACCAACCTGGCGTCCGTGGCCATCGGTTTCTCCATGTTCGCCATGTCCCTGGTGCTTCCGCAGCTCCTGCAGTTGCCCGAGGCTACCGGTTACGGCCTCGGGCGCTCCCTGCTGACCACGGGCCTGGTGATGGCGCCGTCCGGTCTGGTGATGATGGCGTTCGCCCCGGTCTCCGCGAAGGTCTCCCGGTCCAAGGGCCCGAAGGTGACACTGATGACCGGCGCCCTGATCGTCGCGGCCGGCTACGGGTTGAACATCCTCCTGATGTCCGAGCTCTGGCACCTGATACTGGTCTCCTGCGTCATCAGCGCGGGCATCGGCTTCGCCTACGGCGCCATGCCGGCGCTGATCATGGGCGCCGTGCCGGCGAGCGAGACGGCCGCCGCGAACAGCCTGAACACCCTCATGCGGTCCATCGGTACGTCGGTCGCCAGTGCCATCGCCGGAGTGATACTGGCTCAGCTGACCATCGACCTCGGCGGCTTCGCCCTGCCGTCCGAGGACGCGTTCAAGGTGGTCATGGCCATCGGCGCCGGTGCGGCCCTGCTCGCCTGCCTGATCGCGTCCTTCATCCCGCGGCACCGCCCCGCCGCCGGACCGGCGCACCCGGCACCGGCCGGCGCAGGCGCCTCGGAGAGCGCCTCCGTCCGCTGACGGCGCCGGCGCCGGTCCCGCCCCGGGCCCGGCGCCGTTCAGGCGAACCTGGCGGGCAACGCGCGTGACGGCGCACGGGTGCGTCGAGAACTGACCCGTGGAGCTGCCGCTGATCCCTCCCATGCTCGCCACGCCCGGTGCCCTGCCGTCCGCCGCGCAGGACGCGCGCTGGGCCTACGAGACCAAGCAGGACGGCCAGCGCGTGGTGGTCTACCTGCCCGGCGACGGCACCGTGCTGCTCCGCGCCCGCTCCGGCCACGACATCACGGCCGCCTACCCCGAACTGGCACCGCTCGGCACGGCGCTCGGCTCCACCGCCGCCGTGCTGGACGGGGAGGTGCTGGCTCTGGACGAAGAGGGCCGCGCCGACTTCCAGTTGCTGCAGTCCCGCATGGGCCTGGCGCACGCCCCGGGCCGTGCGGCGCACCGGGCGGCGCGGGTCCCCGTCCATCTGGTGCTGTTCGACGCCCTGCACCTGGCCGGCCGGCCCCTCCTCCGCCTCCCCTACACCCGCCGCCGCCAGCGGTTGACGGATCTCGGCCTCGGCGGGCCGTCCTGGTCCACCCCGGCCGCCCTGGTCGGCCACGGCGAGCAGGCACTGCGGGCCACCCGCGAGCACGGCCTGGAGGGCCTGGTGTGCAAGCGGCTGGACTCGGTGTACGAGCCGGGGATCCGCTCCCGGGCCTGGATCAAGATCCGCAACATGCGCAGCGAGGACGTCGTGGTCGGCGGCTGGCTGCCCGGCAGGGGACGGCTCACGGGCCTGCCCGGCGCCGTCCTGGTCGGCCAGCGCGCCGCGGGCCGGCTGCGCTACGTCGGCGGGGTCGGCACCGGCTGGAGCGCGGCCGAGCGCACCGAGCTGGCGGCGCTGCTGCGGGCCGCCGCGAGCGACGTGTGCCCCTTCGACCCCGTACCGCCGGTGCCGGGGGCGCGCTGGGCCGTCCCCCGGCTGGTCGGCGAGGTCCGGTACAGCACCCGCACCCGGGAGGGCATGCTGCGCCAGCCGTCCTGGCTCAGGCTCCGGCCGGACCTCGCGCCCGAGGAGTCGGCCGCCGACATTCCGGACGACATGGTGTGAACGGGTGACCCCGCGTCAAGTATTGGGCTGCCCTTCACCACCGGGACGCCCGTGGCCCCTTGGCGCGGAAGTGCAAAGACGGGACCCTGAACTCCCCTTACCCCCACAGCCGTTGGGCTGCGCCCGGAATCAGAGGAGGACGCGGTGTCGTCGCGTACCGCCCCCACCCGCCGCAAGAGATGGCTCGCCGCACCGCTCGGTGCGCTCGCCCTCGTCGTCGCCTTCCCCGCCACCGCCTTCGCCGCCCCGCCCCCGGGGCTGCCCGGCAACGCCGACGGCCTGGAGCGGACGTACCAGCCCGCCTACGACTACGACACCGACGGCTGCTACCCCACGCCGGCCATCGGCGCCGACGGCGCGGTCAACGGCGGACTCAAACCGACCGGCGCGCTCAACGGCAACTGCCGGGACGCCGTCGACCTGGACAACACCAACGGCTACGCACGCGCCAAGTGCGACAGCGGCTGGTGCGCCTACATGTACGGCCTCTACTTCGAGAAGGACCAGGCGCTGCCCGGCAGCGGCCTCGGCGGCCACCGGCACGACTGGGAGCACGTCGTGGTGTGGGTACGGGACGGCACCGTGGAGTACGTCTCGACCTCCAGCCACGGATCGTTCCGTGTGCACGCGAGGTCGGCGGTCCGCTTCGACGGCACGCATCCGAAGATCGTCTACCACAAGGACGGCGTCAGCACCCACTGCTTCCGCCCGGCGACCTCGGGCGACGAGCCGCCGGAGAACCACCGGGGCGGTTGGCAGTATCCGACGCTGGTCGGCTGGAACGGCTATCCGGCCGGCCTGCGCGAGAAGCTGAGCTCCCACGACTTCGGCAGCGCCACCTTCGGCCTCAAGGACGGCAGTTTCGCCTCCCACCTGGCGGCCGCCAAGCCCTCCGGCATCCCCTTCGACCCGAACGCCTGAGGCGCCCGGCCGGGGCCGGTCGAGCGAACCACGCAACCGGCGGGCCCCGGAGAGCACTATCGTGTCCGCATGTCCGCCCCCGAACTGATCCGCATCGTCTCCCGCGACTCCCCGATGGCCCTGGCGCAGGTCGAACGCGTCAGGGCCGCGTTGGCGGCCCTCCACCCCGGCGTGCGCACCGAGGTCGTGCCGGTGAAGACCACCGGCGACAAGTGGCTCGGCGACCTGTCGCAGGTGGAGGGCAAGGGCGCGTTCACCAAGGAGGTGGACGCCGCGCTGCTGTCGGGTGAGGCCGACCTGGCGGTGCACTGCGTCAAGGACGTGCCCGCCGACCGGCCGCTGCCGGCCGGCACGGTGTTCGCCGCGTTCCTGGAGCGGGACGACATCAGGGACGCGCTGATCCATCCGGAGGGGCTCACCCTGGACGAGCTGCCGGCCGGGACCCGCGTCGGGACCTCCTCGGTCCGCCGCGTCGCCCAACTGGCCGCCACCCACCCGGACCTGACGTGTGTGCCGTTCCGTGGCAACGCCAACCGGCGGCTGGCGAAGCTGGCCGCCGGCGACGCGGACGCCCTGCTGCTCGCGGTCTCCGGTCTGGAGCGCATCGGCCGCCGTGACGTGATCAGCGAGGTCCTCTCCCCCGAGACGATGATGCCGCCGATCGGCGCGGGCATCCTCGCCCTGCAGTGCCGTGAGGGCGACACCGCCCTCATCGACGCCGTCACCGGCCTCGGTGACCCGCAGACCCATCGTGAGGCGACGGCGGAGCGCATGTTCCTGCACGTCCTGCAGGGGCACTGCAACAGCCCGATCGCCGGATACGCCCGCGTGGAGCGGAGCGGGGAACTCTCCCTGCGGGCCTGCGTCTTCACCCCGGACGGCAAGACGCGGCTGAACGCACACGAGTGGGCCGGCCGCCTCGACCCGGCGACGCTGGGCACGTCGGTCGCCGTGGCCCTGCTGCGCCAGGGGGCCCGCGAGATCATCGACGGCATCGCGCACTGAGGCGCCGGCCCCCCGGGGATCAGGCGGAGCCCTCCTCCGCCTGGCCCCGCAGGAAGGCACTCACCTGGTGCGCCACCCCGTCGTCCCGCACCGTGCCGGACAGGCTTCCGGCGCTCCCGTCGGGCAGCCCGAGGCCGCCCGTCCACAGCCGGCGGTCGGCCCACTCCTCGTCCACCCGCACCTGCACCTGGACGTCCACCTGGCCGAGGCTCGCCTCCGGGCCGGCGGCGTAGAGCACGGCGGTGGCCCGGCGCAGCGGGTAGACGTCGAAACCCTCGATGAACTGGGAGTTGCGCCAGTCGATGAACGCGCTCTCCCCGTCGGGGCCGATCCGCACGTCGATCTGCCCGTCCTCCAGGTGGATGCCGAGCTGCCGGCCGCCCCGGTTCTCGACGGTCACCCGGACACAGAAGTACGTCAGCCCCTCGGCGGCGTCGTCGCGTCCACGCGGCGGCTCGGCGGCCTCGAGTCGGTGGACGCGGACCCGCAGACCGGCGTGCTCGTCGTACTCCTGCCAGTCCCCGACGACGTTCGGCTCGTACACGGTGCCCCTCTCGACCTCTCGACGCTGCTTCCTATCTGTGTGCTCAGTGCACTGTCAAATGAGCGGAATGCGCTGTGGCCAGGGACTTCGCCCCTTTTGATCAGTGATCAAGCGCTGCGCAGGAAGTATCCGCCGGTGCCCCCGCCGGGCGATCACCCAGAGCGTGCCGCACATCACGTTCGGCGGCGCCGCCGTCTCGCTCACCGGTCCGCAGCCGTTCGGGTGGCCGTTC
This sequence comes from Streptomyces sp. NPDC028991, assembly GCF_055564775.1. NCBI lineage: Bacteria > Bacillati > Actinomycetota > Actinomycetes > Kitasatosporales > Streptomycetaceae > Streptomyces > Streptomyces sp. NPDC028991. The sequence continues at coordinate 212,481 of NZ_JBVHVP010000013.1, forward strand.
GGGAGAAACGCGCTCAGTATCCATATATATGAGGACTTGCCCGCACCCCTGCTGAGGGAGGTGCGCATGATGCGTATCGCCGGCAGAACCAAGCCCCATCCGCACGACGACGCTCCCGACACGTCCGCGGCCTTCGACCGGCTCGCCGGGCTGCCCGAGGGCCCGGAGCGCAAGGCGCTGCGGGACGAACTGATCCAGGTGTGGCTGCCCATGGCCGAGCGGATCGCGGTCCGCTTCCGGGGACGCGGAGAGAACCTGGAGGACCTCTACCAGGTGGCGGCCCTGGGACTGGTCAAGGCCGTCGACCACTACGACCCGGAACGCGGCCACGCCTTCGAGGCGTACGCCGTGCCGACCGTGACCGGCGAGATCAAGCGGCACTTCCGCGACCACATGTGGACCCTGCACGTGCCGCGGCGAATCCAGGACCTGCGCAACCGGGTACGCAAATCCGCGAAGGAACTGGCCCAGACCACGCCGGGCCGCGCCCCCACCATCGAGGAGATCGCCGACCACGCGCAGCTCACCACGGTCGAGGTCCGTACCGGCATGGAGGCCCTGGAGTGCTTCTCCGCCCTCTCGCTGGAGGCGGAGATGCCGGGGACCGACGGGTACGCGCTCGGGGACGCGCTCGGCGGGCCGGATCCGGCCTTCGACGCGGTCGTGGACCGGGTGGCCGTCCGGCCCTGCCTGGAGGCGCTGCCCGAACGTGAGCGCACCATCCTCTACCTGCGCTTCTTCGGCGGGATGACGCAGAGCCGCATCGCGCAGCAGCTCGGCATCTCCCAGATGCACGTCTCCCGGCTGCTCAGCGGCTGCTTCGACCGGATCCGCGACGAGATCCTCGCGGAGGTCCGCTGAGACGGTCGCGGTGCGCCGTCTCAGCGCTCAGGCGGTTCGCCGGGGATCCGTACGGGGCCGTGGCGGTCCAGGGAGTCCTCGAGGGCGGCCCGGATTCCCGGCGGCATCACTCCAGTGCGCCCCCAGATGAGTATCAGTTCCGCCACATTGCGCAGTTTGATGTTCGTATGCTGGGAAACTTCCTTCAGTACGATCCATCCCTCGTCCGGCGTCACCCTGCCCAGGACGACGACCATCCCGATCGCCTGGTCGACGACGGCGTGCGAGACGACCGCCTCCTTGAGCTGCCGGACCTGCTCCTGCAACTGGAAGATCTGGTCCGAGCCGGTCTGGTCCGAGCCCCAGTCCGTGGGCATGGTCACCTCCGGATCCGGCGGGTCTCCGCCACCTGTGCCGCGCGGTACCGCTCCGACGCATCCATCGTCGCCACCTGCGCCTCCTCGCGCCACTGGGCTGTCCGGGGCTCGTCCGCCACCGTTTCGGCGTCGCGGCCGGGGTACTCGGCAGGCGCCCGCCGCACTCCCGGCCGGACACTGGTGTGGAGCCGGTGGCTGCCGGTGGACGAGACCAGGACGCGACTGCCATGAACCACGACATGCCCCTCCCCGCCGGCCAGGAGAGCCTCCTTTCCACGCACTCCGTGTACGGGGCCCCCTGCTGGGTGAGTCTGACCAGCCGTGATCTGAAGGCCACCGAGGAGTTCTACTCCGCCGTACTGGGCTGGCAGTGGCGGCCCGCCAAGCTGGGCGAGCCCTTCCGGATCGCCCTGGCCGACGGGGCGCCGGTCGCGGGTATCGCCGCGGTCGCCGCGATGTGGCAGATGGCGGTGGCGTGGACGCCGTACTTCGCCGTGCGCAGCGCGGACGAGGCCGTGTCGCGGGCGCAGGAGCGCGGTGGCACGGCCGCGGTCGGGCCGATCTCCCTCCCGCCCGGGCGGGCGGCCCTGCTGGCCGACCGGGACGGCGCGACCTTCGGGATCTGGGAGGGCGAACTTTTCTCGGACTGGGAGACCTGGCGCACCTCGCGTCCGGCCTTCATCCGGCTGCACACCCGGGACGCCTTCGACTCCGCCATCTTCTACGGCGAGATCTTCGACTGGGCGTCGGGGCCCAACGGCTGCTGCGAGGTCCGGTACGAGGGCGACGAGGTCGTGCTGCGCAACCAGGGGGACGTGGTGGCACGCATCGAGTCGGGCGCCCTGGGAGCGGCGCCCGACCCGGCCATCCGGCCGCACTGGCAGGTCCACTTCGCGGTCCGGGACGTCACGGCCTGCGCCCGCGCCGCCGAGCGGCACGGTGGCAGCGTGCTGTCGCTGGACACCGACGAGGCCGTGCTCCGGGACGCCGACGGCGCGCAGTTCACGGTGACCGCGCGCCGCCTCGGCTGATCTCACGGGCTGCTCACCGGCCGGTGCGGGACGGCCGGGAGAGCAGCACCAGACTGCGCTGCTCGACGGTCACCACGGTGCCCGCCTTGTGCTCCGCCTCGTCGGGAACGCCCTCGGGGTCGGCGGTGTCGATCAGCGTCGCCCAGCGTTCCCCGTAGGTGGCGTCGGGCAGCCGGAAGTCGGCCGGCTCCCAGTGGCTGTTGAACAGCAGCAGGAAGGAGTCGTCCTCGACCGGCCGGCCGCACGGGTCGGGTTCGGCGATGGCGTCGCCGTTGAGGAAGACGCCGACGGCGTGCGCGTCGGAGCGCTGCCAGTCGTCGTCGGTCATCTCCCGCGCGTCCGGCAGCAGCCACACCAGGTCGGGCAGCGGCTGGTCCGCGTGGGTGGGGGTGTCACCGCGGAAGTAGCGGCGCCGGCGCAGGACGGGGTGGCCGGCCCGCAGCGCGATGACGCGCCGGGTGAAGTCCAGCAGCGCGCGCTGTTCCCCGTTCAGCCGCCAGTCGATCCAGGAGATGGCGTTGTCCTGGCAGTAGGCGTTGTTGTTGCCCCGCTGGGTGCGGCCCAGTTCGTCGCCGTGGCAGAGCATCGGGATGCCCTGCGAGAGCAGGAGCGTGGCGAGGAAGTTGCGCTGCTGTCGGCCGCGCAGCTCCCGTACGGCCGGGTCCCTCGTCTCGCCCTCGGCTCCGCAGTTCCAGGACCGGTTGTGACTCTCGCCGTCCCGGTTGCCCTCGCCGTTGGCCTCGTTGTGCTTGTCGTTGTACGAGACGAGGTCGCGCAGGGTGAACCCGTCGTGCGCGGTCACGAAGTTGACGCTGGCGCGGGGGCGGCGCCGGCTGTGCTGGTACAGGTCGGAGGAGCCGGTCAGCCGGGAGGCGAACTCGCCGAGCGTGTGCTCCTCGCCGCGCCAGAAGTCCCGCACCGCGTCGCGGTACATGCCGTTCCACTCCGACCACAGCTGCGGGAAGTTGCCGACCTGGTAGCCGCCCTCGCCGACGTCCCAGGGCTCGGCGATCAGCTTGACGCGGCTGATCACCGGGTCCTGCTGGATGAGGTCGAAGAACGCCGACAGCCGGTCGACCTCGTGGAACTGCCGGGCCAGCGTGGCGGCGAGGTCGAAGCGGAATCCGTCGACGTGCATCTCGGTCACCCAGTACCGCAGCGAGTCCATGATCAGCTGGAGTACGTAGGGGTGTCGCATCAGCAGGCTGTTGCCGGTGCCGGTGGTGTCGTAGTAGTGCTGCCAGTCGCCGTCCACCAGGCGGTAGTACGAGGCGTTGTCGATGCCGCGGAAGGAGAGGGTGGGTCCCTTCTCGTTGCCCTCGGCGGTGTGGTTGTAGACCACGTCGAGGATCACTTCGAGGCCGGCCTCGTGCAGGGTCTTGACCATCGACTTGAACTCGGTGACCTGCTGGCCGCGGGTGCCGAGGGCGGCGTAGCCGTTGTGGGGCGCGAAGAAGCCGATGGTGTTGTAGCCCCAGTAGTTGGACAGGCCCCGGTCCTGGAGGTGGCCGTCGTGCACGAACTGGTGCACCGGCATCAGCTCCACGGCGGTCACGCCGAGGGACGTCAGGTGTTCCACGACCGCCGGGTGCGCCAGTCCCGCGTAGGTGCCGCGCAGTTCCTCGGGGACGTCGGGGTGGGTGCGGGTGAGACCGCGGACATGGGCCTCGTAGATCACGCTCTCCGAGTACGGGCGCCTGGGCGGCCGGTCGTCGCCCCAGTCGAAGAACGGGTCGGTGACCACGCCGAGCATGGTGTGCCCGGCGCTGTCGCCCGGGTCGGCCCTGCCTCTGGCCCGTTCGAAGAGGGAGGCGTGGTTGTCCACCATCCCGTCCACGGCCCGCGTGTACGGGTCGAGGAGCAGCTTCGCCGGGTTGCAGCGATGGCCCACGGCCGGGGCCCACGGACCGTGGACCCGGTAGCCGTAGCGCTGCCCCGGGCCGACGCCAGGCAGGTAGCAGTGCCAGACGAAGCCGTCGACCTCGGGCAGCGGGATGGTGCTGTGGGTGCCGTCGTCGTCGACGAGGACGAGGTCGACGCGTTCGGCGACCTCGCTGAACAGCGCGAAGTTGGTGCCCTGTCCGTCGTACGCGGCCCCCAGGGGGTAGGGGTGCCCGCTCCACACGGGCGACCCCTTCCAGTTCGGCCTGGCGCGGGTCACCGGGCCTCCTCCAGAACGCCGTTCGTCCTGCCGGCCGGTCCGGCCAGCCGGGCCACCGGCATGATCTCGCGTGGCACTTCCAGCCCCTCCTGGGTGATCGGCTCCGGCGCCGTCGCCACCAGCGGGACGCGTTCGCCGGCCCGGGCGCGCTGCGAGAACCAGATGACCTTGGCCCCGGTGTCGGCGGCGCAGCAGCCCCAGCCGTCGCTGGTGGCGGCGAGGTGCTGGAGGCAGGTGCGCAGGTCCTGGTCGGGACGGAGCGCGTGGTCGTTGCCCCCCACGGCCGTGATGAGGTGCTGGTGGTTCCACCACATCTCGATCGACGTGTTCTTGTCGCTCGCGTGCTCGTCGATCGCCCGGAGCAGCATTTCGGCGCCCGAGCAGACGGGTTCGACGAGGTTCTCCAGGTTCCAGAACCGGAGGTGAGCGGCCAGGATGCGCCTGACCTGTCCGACCCGTTCCGGGCTCACTTCCACGTCGAGGTGGTAGTAGCAGGGCACTGCGGTCTTCATCGTCGTGGCTCCTCACCGCGAAAGCTCTCGCTCCTCCTCGCCCCTTGGGGGACGAGCTCCCCGAACACGAAGCGTGAGCACTGATCGCTTCTGAGTCACTCCAGAGTGGGAGCAGTAGTCCATTCGTGCAACACGAGAAAGCAGTTGAAGATCCAACAAGACGGCGCGTCACCACCCGTGCACCATGTGTGAAGAACTCGATCGTCCGTACCCCCGGACCGTCCGGAAGGTGACCGGCCATGCTGCTTCCCGCCAAAAGCGAAGTCGCCCGGCAGCTGCGGCGTTACCGCGCCTGGGAACGCTCGATGCTCGCGTCCCCGGCGGATGTGGGCGTCCGGTCCACCTTCGAGGACTCCGGTTACACCCTCTGCGTACTGATGGGAAAGCGGTGCGCACGCGAGGCCGCGGATGCCGCCGAAAGGTATCTGCGAACGAACCTGGTCACCCCTGCGCAGGAGCAGGTGGACCGGCTCTCCCCGTCGGGGCGGAAGACCCCCTCCGGCGCGGCTTGACCCGAACGGCCGGGCCCCGGCCCGGCCCCGAGCACGGCGGAGGTGAGAACGGATGAGTGCGACCGTGGGGATCGGACGTATCCCGGTACGGGACGTCCACCCGGTGGTGGAGTACGGCAGGCGCCCGGCGAAGGCGGTGGCGGGAGAGACGTTCCAGGTCACCGCCACCGTGTTCCGGGAGGGGCACGACGCGGTCGCCGCCAACGTCGTGCTGAAGGACCCCGAGGGCCGGCCGGGCCCGTGGACGCCGATGCGGGAGCTGGCCCCCGGCAGCGACCGCTGGGGCGCCGAGGTCACCCCGGGCGCCCCGGGCGACTGGACGTACCGGGTGGAGGCGTGGAGCGACCCCGTCGCCACCTGGAAGCACCACGCGCGGATCAAGGTGCCGGCGGGGATCGACACCGGCCTCGTCCTGGAAGAGGGCGCCGAACTGTACCGGCGGGCCGCGGCGGGGGTCCCCGAGGACGCCGGACGTGCCGTGGTGCTGGCCGCCGCTGACGCCCTGCTCGACGACACGCTGCCCGTGGCCACCCGGCTGGCGGCGGCGTTGACGCCCCGGGTGGACGCGGTGCTGGCCCGGCATCCGCTGCGGGAACTGGTCACCACCTCCGACCCGCTGCCCCTGCTGGTCGAGCGCGAACGCGCCCTGTACGGCGCCTGGTACGAGTTCTTCCCCCGCTCCGAGGGCACCCCCGAACAGCCCCACGGCACCTTCCGCACCGCCGAACGCCGACTGCCCGCCATCGCCGCCATGGGCTTCGACGTCGTCTACCTCCCACCCGTCCACCCCATCGGCACCACCCACCGCAAGGGCCGCAACAACACCCTCTCCGCCACCCCCGACGACGTCGGCGTCCCCTGGGCCATCGGCTCCCCCGAAGGCGGCCACGAC
>NZ_JBVHVP010000014.1:0-134799 GCF_055564775.1 Streptomyces sp. NPDC028991
GATCAGGTCGGGGTATCAACATATCTGGCGTTGACTTTTGGCACGCTGTTGAGTTCTCAAGGAACGGACGCTTCCTTTGTACTCACCCGAGAGACCCTCTCAGGCTTTCCTCCGGGCGCTTCCCTTCGGTCTTGCGTTTCCGACTCTATCAGATCCTTTTCGATCCGATTCCCTGTCGGCGGGTTTGCCGAAAGTCTTTGGGCTTTCGCCCGTCGGCCTTTCGACATTCACTACGTTAGCCGATTCCTCCGTGGACTCATAATCGAGTCTCGCGAGTTTGAATTCAGACATGCGGACACGCCGAATTCGCCCCCGCTGAGGGGAAGTCGAAGGTAGTGGGTGGCCGCTTCCGGCTGCAGGCGATCGCCGTACCCGGGTCAAGCGGCTCGGGCTACGTTACGCCCCTGCCTAGGCGGAGTCAACTTCGGCGTCGACGCGGCACATGGGCCCGGTACGGGCTGACCGTCGGGTCGTCGGCGACCCAGTAACGCCAGGGGTGGACGCCGCCCTCGCCGGCCACCCCGGTGCGCGGACCGTTGTCCACCCGGTCGCGGGGCACGGCGGCGCCGGTCAGGATGCGCAGGGGGGTGTCCCCGGCCGTACACGCGTCCGTGCCGTTCAGGGAGCGGTCGACGTCCAGAGCGGTGGCCAGGCGTGCCGGGCCCTTGGCCAGTTCCTTGTCATTACGGGCGGAGAGTCGTCGGGTGCGGGCCAGCTCGGCGCCCTCGATGATCTCGCCGGCGCGGAGCAGGACGGCGCTCGCTCTGCCCTCGGGACCGCACACCAGGTTCATGCAGAACCACATGCCGTAGGTGAAGTAGACGTACACGTGGCCGGGCGGACCGAACATCACCTCGTTGCGGGGTGTGCGACCGCGGTAGGCGTGGGAGCCGGGGTCGTTCTGACCGTCGTAGGCCTCGACCTCTGTCAGGCGGAGGGCGATCGGTCCGTCCGGGGTGTTGCGGACGAGGATGCGGCCCAGGAGGTCGGGGGCCACCTCGAGGATGGGGCGGTCGAAGAAGGTCCTGGGCAGAGGCGTACGGTCGGGGCTCGCGATCATGCCGTCCGAGCGTAACGCAGCCGGGGCCGCGCACGGGGTGGTCGGGGAGTGCCCGCCTTGCCAGGGTGTGGGGCGTGGAACCGGCCACGGCGGAATCGCGTTTCTAGGGGTCAAGGGTTCACACAATGCCTGGAGAGGGAGAGACATGGCGTTCAAGAAGCTGCTCGCGAGCCTGGGGGCCGGCGGGGCTTCGGTCGAGACCGTGCTGAGCGAGGTCAACGTCGTTCCGGGCGGTGTCGTCCAGGGCGAGGTGCGGATCCAGGGCGGGTCGGTCGATCAGCGGATCGAGGCTTTGTCGGTGGGGCTCCAGGCCAAGGTCGAGGTGGAGAACGGCGACCAGGAGTACAAGCAGGACATCGAGTTCACGAAGAGCCGGCTCGGCGGTGCCTTCGAGCTGAAGGCGAACGCGGTGCACGCGGTGCAGTTCGGGCTCGAGATTCCGTGGGAGACGCCGATCACCACGATCGATGGGCAGCCGCTGCGTGGCATGAACATCGGCGTGACCACGGAGCTGGAGATCGCGCGCGCCGTGGACTCCGGTGACCTGGACCCGATCGACGTGCACCCGCTGCCGGCGCAGAAGGCGATCCTGGACGCGTTCATCCACCTGGGCTTCCGCTTCAAGAGCGCGGACATGGAACGCGGCCACATCCGGGGTACCCGGCAGAAGCTGCCCTTCTACCAGGAGATCGAGTTCCTTCCCCCGCAGCAGTACCGGGGGCTGAACCAGGTCGAGCTGAGCTTCGTGGCCGACGCGCAGGCGATGGACGTCGTGCTCGAGATGGACAAGAGGCCGGGGCTGTTCAGCGAGGGCAGCGACACGTTCCGTTCCTTCAAGGTGGGGCTGGACGACTACCAGGGGACCGACTGGGTCGCGTACCTCAACCAGTGGCTGTCGGAGGTCGGCAGCAAGCGCAACTGGTTCTAGGGTCCTAGGCTCGGTCGTCTCTGCACCAAACGATCAGGAGGTACCGAGGTGACCGAGCTCAAGCGGCGTCCGCTCCCCCATGACTTCCACCCGCCCGTGCCGTCGTTCACGGTCACGAGTGAGGACGTCCAAGAGGGCGCGACGCTCAAGGACGCTCAGGTTCACGCGGCCGGCAACACCTCGCCGCAGCTGCGGTGGGAAGGTTTCCCCGCCGAGACCAAGAGCTTCGCCGTGACGTGCTACGACCCGGACGCCCCGACGGGCAGCGGGTTCTGGCACTGGGTGGTGTTCGACATCCCGGCCTCTGTGACCGAGCTTCCGGCGGGCGCGGGCAGTGGCAAGTTCGAGGGGCTGCCGGAGGGCGCCGTACAAGCGCGCAACGACTACGGCAGCAAGGACTTCGGCGGTGCCGCGCCGCCGGCCGGAGACGGACCGCACCGGTATGTGTTCACTGTGTACGCCGTGGACCAGGAGAAGCTGGGGCCGGACGCGGAGGCCACTGCGGCGTTCGTCGGCTTCAATCTGCGGTTCCACACGATCGCGCGTGCCCAGCTGATCGGTGAGTACGAGGTGCCCGCCGAGGGCTAGTGTTCCGAGCGTTCACGGAACGTTTGCCCGCCCCTGGTCTTGGAATGGATCAGGGGCGGGCATTTTTGTTGCGGGGGTGGCGGGGGTGCGTCCCCCGTGGGAGCAGCGGATATTGCGTTGTCCATCTCGGCGTGCCCGGCCAGAGTTGACCACAGCCCGCCAGGGGGTGGGCCGGTGCGCACGGGAGGTGGGGCTGGTATGCGGGACACGCTGGTACTGAACGCGAGCTTCGAGCCGTTGTCGACGGTGACGCTCAACCGAGCCGTCGTTCTGGTGCTCCAGGACAAGGCCGTCGTCGAACAGGCCCACCCCGAACTGCGCATGCGCGGAGCCGCGCTCGACATACCGGCGCCCCGTGTGATCAGGCTGTGCCAATACGTACGGGTGCCTTTCCGAAGACGCGCTCCGTGGTCGAGGCGGGGTGTGCTGGTCCGGGACCGGCACCGGTGCGCGTACTGCGGGCGGCGGGCGACGACCGTCGACCACGTGGTGCCGCGGTCGCACGGCGGGCAGGACACCTGGCTGAACACGGTGGCCTCCTGCGCGGAGGACAATCACCGCAAGGCGAACCGGACGCCGGAGCAGGCGGGGATGCCGCTGCTGCGGAAGCCGTTCGAGCCGACGCCCGCCGACGCGATGTTGCTGGCGCTGGCGCAGGACGACTTCGAGGCGCTGCCGGGGTGGTTGGCACTGGCCGCGGCGTGACGGCTTCGCCGTGGGAGCTGCCGTAGGAGCTTGGGTTTCGCCCGGGTGCCGGCCGTGTGTGGCTGGTCGCGCGGTTCCCCGCGCCCCTGAAAGGGCGCGGGTGAAGCCCTGCGTCAAGGAGTACCGGCTAGTCGATCGACGGCTTCTCGCGGCGCTCCTGAGGTGGGACCGTGGCGCCGCCTCCGGTGCCCGAACCGCCGCCGAGGCCACCGAGGTTGCCCATGGCGCCGGACAGGCCCTTGAGGGCGTCGCCGATCTCGCTGGGGACGATCCAGAGCTTGTTGGCGTCGCCCTCGGCGATCTTCGGCAGCATCTGGAGGTACTGGTAGGAGAGCAGCTTCTGGTCCGGGTCGCCGGCGTGGATGGCTTCGAAGACCGTACGGACGGCCTGGGCTTCGCCCTCGGCGCGGAGAGCGGCGGCCTTGGCCTCGCCTTCGGCGCGCAGGATCTGGGACTGCTTCTCGCCCTCGGCGCGCAGGATCTCGGACTGCCGGACACCCTCGGCCTGGAGGATCGCGGCGCGCTTGTCGCGGTCGGCGCGCATCTGCTTCTCCATCGAGTCCTGGATGGAGGTGGGCGGTTCGATGGCCTTGAGTTCGACGCGGTTGACGCGGATGCCCCACTTGCCGGTGGCCTCGTCGAGGACGCCGCGCAGGGCCGCGTTGATCTCCTCGCGGGAGGTCAGGGTGCGCTCCAGGTCCATGCCGCCGATGATGTTGCGCAGGGTCGTGACGGTCAGCTGCTCGATGGCCTGGATGTAGCTGGCGACCTCGTAGGTCGCGGCGCGTGCGTCGGTCACCTGGTAGTAGATGACGGTGTCGATGTTGACGACCAGGTTGTCCTGGGTGATGACCGGCTGCGGTGGGAAGGGAACGACTTGTTCGCGCAGGTCGATGCGGTTGCGGATGGTGTCGATGAACGGGACGACGATGTTGAGGCCCGCGTTCAGCGTCCGCGTGTAGCGGCCGAAGCGCTCGACGATGGCGGCGCTGGCCTGCGGGATGACCTGGATGGTCTTGATCAGGGCGATGAAGACCAACACCACCAGGATGATCAAGACGATGATGACCGGTTCCATCGCGGTTGTCCGTCTCCTTCTCCGCCTCGGCGCTCTGGCAGATCCTATTGACCCTGACGACTGCTCATCTTACGGCTGTTGAGGATCTTGCTGGTCGAGTCTGACAGACCGTCCCGCACCCCGGAGGGTCTTCGGTCCACTTGCGTCCGGCGAGGTCACATGATGATCGCCGTGGCCCCCTCGATGTCCACGACGTCCACTTCCTCGCCCGTCTCGTAGGTCCGCCCGGTGTCGAGTGCGCGCGCCGACCAGACTTCTCCCGCGAGCTTGATCCGGCCGCCGGAGCCGTCGACCCGCTCCAGTACGACCGCCTGTCTGCCCTTCAGGGCGTCCACGCCCGAGGCCAGTTGGGGCCGTTGGGAGCGGTGCCGGGCGGCGATGGGCCGCACGACGGCGATGAGGGCGACCGAGACGATGACGAAGACGAGTACCTGGACGACGACGTCCGCGCCGACCCCGGATGCGACGGCGGCGGCGACCGCGCCGACGGCGAGCATCCCGAACTCCGGCATCGCGGTCACGACGAGCGGGATTCCGAGCGCTGCCGCGGCGACGAGCCACCACACCCATGCGTCGATGTCGTTCACATGGTCATGGTAGGTCCGCAGCCCGTGCCGGGGACAGGGCGCATGGGGGGCGGGTCAGGACAGCGGGAGCCCCTGCGCGGTCCAGCGGTCGCCGGCCTGCTCGACGACGAGCGGGAGCCCGAAGCAGAGGGAGAGGTTGCGGGAGGTGAGCTCGAGCTCCAGCGGGCCCGCTGCCATGACCTCGCCCTGACGGATCATCAGGACGTGGGTAAAGCCCGGGGCGATCTCCTCGACGTGGTGGGTGACCATGATCATGGAGGGGGCGATCGGGTCGCGGGCGAGGCGGCCGAGGCGGCGGACGAGGTCCTCGCGTCCGCCGAGGTCGAGGCCGGCGGCCGGCTCGTCCAGGAGCAGCAGCTCGGGGTCGGTCATCAGGGCGCGGGCGATCAGGGTGCGCTTGCGCTCGCCCTCGGAGAGGGTGCCGAACCTCCGGTCCAGGTACTCGGTCATGCCGAGGCGGTCGAGGAAGGCGCGGGCGCGCTGCTCGTCGATGTCCTCGTACTCCTCCTGCCAGCCGGCGGTCATGCCGTAGGCGGCGGTCAGCACGGTCTGCAGGACGGTCTGGCGCTTGGGCAGCTTGTCGGCCATGGCGATGCCCGCCATGCCGATGCGCGGGCGCAGTTCGAAGACGTCGGTACCGGGCGCGCCGAGGGTCTCGCCGAGGATCGTGGCGGTGCCCGTGCTGGGGTAGAGGTAGCTGGACGCGACATTGAGGAGGGTGGTCTTGCCGGCGCCGTTGGGGCCCAGGATGACCCAGCGCTCACCCTCCTTCACCGACCAGGAGACCTGGTCCACCAGAGCCCGGCCCTCGCGGACCACGGATACGTCCTGAAGCTCCAGAACATCGCTCATGAGCGCGTTGTCTCCCCTTGCATTGTGGCCGGTCTCGGCTGTCGCGTACGCCTCTGGCTCGGGCCGCCGCGCCGGTGGGCGCAGGCCCTCCAGGAAATCTACGCCACCGGTCGGCTTCACCGTTCCATCGGTCCGGTCCTTAGGGTGGGGGCATGCTCTCGGAACCACGCGCAGGGCGCCTTGCCGCCTGGGGAAATGCCCTTATTGCCGGAATGGTCTCGCCGGATGACGCCGCGCTCGCGATCGTCGGCGATGACGTGGTGCACCGGGTGGAGGGACTGCCGGGCGAGTCGGCGCCGGTCGGTCTCACGCTGGCGCTGGGGCGGCTGCGGGCGCTCGGGGCGACCGGGCTCCGCATCGCGCTGCCCGCACCCGGGCATCCGCTGGGGCTGAGCGGGCCGCCGGCCTTCAACGCGCGGGCGCTGGAGGCCGAGGAGGCGGTGATCTGTCACGGTGCCGCGCTCGGGCTGGTGCCGGAGGTGTACGAGGCCGGGCCCGAGGGTGATGTGCATGTGGAGGTCGTCTGGCACTGCCTGCCGGCGCGGGAGACGCCGCCGGCCGATGTGCCCTCCCTCGGGGAGGCGGAGCGGGAGCTGGCGGAGGCGCTGCGGGAGGCGACGGAGGTGCTGACGCGGCTGGACGTCGCCGGGTCGGGGCCGGTGGCGGAGGCGGCGGTCGCCGCGTACCGGGCACGGGCGGAGCGGGGGCGGGAAGTGCTGGCGCCGGGGTATCCGCCACGGGCGGTACGGGTGCTGGAGCTGGCTCAGCGAGTGGGGGCGTTGGTGTCGCTGGCGGGTGGGAACGGGCACGGGGGTGCGGTGAGCGCGTCCGAGATGGCGGCTCGGGGTGAGGCGTTGCGGCCGGTGGAGCGGACGGCTCGGCGGGCGCAGGTCGCGGCGTACAACTCCGTTGTGGAGGAGCGGGAGCGGGGGGCGCGGTGACGACGTCCTTTGGAACTGTCCGCAGCGGGGGTGTGCGACTGCCCGAAGCGGGAGGATGGGCGGCTGCCCGCGGTGGAGGAAAGCGACCGGCCTCCCGGGTGGGGGCCCGGGAGGCCGTGGTTGGCTTGGTGGCCTGGGTCAGTGGTTGACGCCGAGGTTGCCGAAGGCCGGGTTCAGGACGCCGATGACGTTGACGCTGTTGCCGACGGCGTTCACCGGGATGTGGACCGGCGCCTGGACGACGTTGCCCGAGGCGACGCCCGGGGAGCCGATGGCCTCGCCGTGGGCGACGGAGCCGTCGGTGGCGGAGGCCATGCCCGCACCGGCGGCGATCAGCCCGCCCGCCATCATCGTCACGGCCGCTGCCTTCTTCAGGTTCTTCACTTGCAAGCCCTCCTCGCGATTGCCGCGGCAGTCGCCGCAGCACGCACTGGAGAACGGCCGGACCCCTCGAAGGATGCGCCAAATGGGGGACATTCCCACGACGGTATGAATCTCTGACCGGAAGGGAACCCTCCAGGTTGCCGCCGCGTACGCGGTCAGCCGGTCACACCGTGCCGCACGGCCCACAGCGCGGCCTGGGTGCGGTCCGCGAGATCGAGCTTCATCAGGATGTTCGACACGTGGGTCTTCACGGTCTTCTCGGAGAGGACGAGGGCGCGCGCGATCTCCCGGTTGGAGCGGCCGTCCGCTATCAGGCCCAGCACCTCGCGCTCCCGCTCCGTGAGGGAGCCCGCTCTGCCCTGGCCGGAGTTGCTCTCCTCCTGGGAGAGCAGCGCACCCGCGACCTCGGGCTGGAGCAGGATGTGGCCTGCGTGGACGGAGCGGATGGCGCCCGCCAGCGCGTCGGGATCGACGTCCTTGTAGACGTAACCGGCCGCGCCCGCCCGCAGGGCCGGGACCACCGTGCGCTGTTCGGTGAAGCTCGTGACGACCAGCACGCGCGCGTGGTTGTCCAGCTCACGGAGTCTGCGCAGCGCGTCGACACCGTCCATGCCCGGCATCTTGACGTCCATGAGGATCACGTCGGGTTTCAGCTCCTCGGCGCGGTCGACTCCCTCGGCGCCGTCCGCGGCCTCGCCCACCACCTCGATGTCGTCCTGCACCTCCAGGAAGGTGCGCAGGCCCCGGCGGACCACCTGGTGGTCGTCGACGAGCAGCACCCTGATTGCGTCAGCCACCGGGGACCTCCATCTCGATCGTGGTGCCCTTGCCGGGCGCCGACTCCACGGTCAGTCTGCCGCCGGCGCCGTTCGCCCGGTCGCGCATGGAGACCAGGCCCAGGTGGCGCCCCGCGCGGCGCACCGTACCCGGGTCGAATCCGCTGCCGTCGTCGGCGACCCGCAGTACGGCTCCGGTGCCGCGCCGGTGCAGCGTCACGTCGACGTGCTCCGCCGCGGAGTGGCGCAGGGCGTTGTGCAGGGCCTCCTGGGCGACGCGCAGCATCGCCTCCTCCTGGGAGGCGGGCAGGGCCCTGACTCCGTGGCCGGCGAAGGTCACGCGCGCGCTGTGGGCGCGGTCGAGGACCTGGATCTGGGTGCGGAGGGTGGCGACCAGGCCGTCCTCGTCCAGGGCGGCGGGGCGCAGTTCGACGACGGCGGCGCGCAGTTCGTCGGCGGCCTCCGCGGCGAGCGCGGCGACCTGTTGCAGTTCGCCCTTGGCGCGCGTGGGGTCACGGTCGACCAGGGTGGCCGCGGCCTGGGCGGTCAGGCGCAGCGAGAACAGTTTCTGGCTGACCGCGTCGTGCAGTTCGTGGGCGAGGCGGGAGCGCTCCTCGGCGATGGTCAGCTCGCGGCTGCGTTCGTACAGGCGGGCGTTGGTGAGGGCGATCGCGGCGTGCTGGGCGAGGATGCCCAGCAGTTCCTCGTCGTCCGGAGTGAAACCGCAGGTGCCCTCGGGCTTCGGGCAGTTCTTGTTGGCCAGGAAGAGCGCCCCGATGACCTCGTCGCCGTCGCGGATCGGCAGCCCCAGGAAGTCGACCAGGTCGGGGTGGGCCGACGGCCAGCCCTCGAAGCGGGAGTCCTTGCGGACGTCGGCGAGGCGCTGGGGGGTGGCCTCGTGCAGCATCGCGGCGAGGATGCCGTGCTGGCGCGGCAGGGGGCCGATGGCCTTCCACTGCTCTTCGCTGACGCCGTCCACCACGAACTGGGCGAAGCCACCGTGATCGTCGGGGACGCCCAGTGCGGCGTACTGCGCGTCGAGCAGCTCGCGGGCCGAGGCGACGATCGTCTTGAGGACGTCGCGCACCTCGAGGTGTCTGCTCATGGCCAGCAGCGCGGAGCTGACCGCGGCGAGGCCGGACCGGGGGCCGTGACTCATGTCCTCACGGTACCGGCGGGCGCCGACAGCGGGATCGGACCTGTGGCCGTCGTCGCCTAGGGCGGTGGGCCTAGGCCCGAGGTCCCGCCCGTCGGTCCTAGGGCGAAGGGCCCCGCACGGTTGCGGCCCGTGCCCGAGGCGGCCGGTACGGCCCGGTTCCTACGTTGAGGACCACCGCCGGACGGATCGGGCGGTGTGGACGACGAGGGGACGTGTGTCATGCCGGTTGCCATCATCACGGGGGCTTCGAAGGGACTGGGCCGGGCGCTCGCCGAGGCCCTGGCGGCACGGGGCTGGGACCTGGTGCTGGACTCCAGGACGCAGGCGGCACTCGAGGAGACGGCCGCGGCGCTGGCGGCGTACGGCACGCGCGTGACGGCGCTGCCCGGGGATGTGACGGACGCCCGGCACCGGGCGGCGCTGGTGTCGGCGGCCTGGCGGCTGGGAGGTGTGGACCTGCTGGTGAGCAACGCGAGCGCGCTGGGCGCGGAGCCGCTGGTGCGGCTGGAGGAGTTGCCGGTGGAGGGACTGCGGCGAGCACTGGAGGTGAACGTCGTGGCCGCGCTGGGCCTGGTGCAGGAGGCGCTGCCGCTGCTGCGGGCGGCCCCGGCGGGCGCGGTGCTGACCGTCAGCTCGGACGCCGCGGCGGAGGCGTACGAGACCTGGGGCGGCTACGGGGCGTCGAAGGCGGCCCTCGACCAGCTGGCGGCGGTGCTGGGCACCGAGGAGCCGGGGCTGCGGGTCTGGGCGGTCGATCCCGGGGACATGGCCACGGATCTGTACGCGGCGGCCGTACCGGACGACGACGATCCGCGGCCCGATCCGGTGAGCGTCGTGCCGGCCCTGCTCAGGCTCCTGGACGAGCGGCCGGCGAGCGGTCGCTACGGTGCTCCGGCGTTGCTGGAGGGACCGCGGTGACGCTCGCACTGCGCGTTCCGGAGGATCTGTCGGCGCGGGTGCCGGTCGAGCAGCGGGGGCCGGGGCTGGACCGGGACGGTGTACGGCTGCTGGTGTCGCGGGGCACCGAGGTGTCGCATCACGGGTTCCGGCAGCTGCCGGGGCTGCTGCGGGCCGGGGATCTGCTGATCGTCAACACCTCGGCCACGCTGGCCGCCGCCGTGGACGGGCGGGTCGGGCACGCGCGCGTGGTGGTGCACTTCTCCACGCGCGGGGACGACGGCCGGTGGGCGGTGGAGCTGCGGGATCCCGACGGACGGGGCACCACGCGCGCGCGTGCGAGGGCAGGGGCAGGGGCAGGGGCAGGGGCAGGGGCAGGGGCAGGGCGCGAAGAGCTTCCTTCGAAGGGCGGTGGCGGGAAACGGGCGGGCGGACCGCGTGGGACGGAGGTGCGGCTGCCGGGCGGTGCGCGGCTGGTGCTGGA
This sequence comes from Streptomyces sp. NPDC028991, assembly GCF_055564775.1. Classification (NCBI taxonomy): domain Bacteria; kingdom Bacillati; phylum Actinomycetota; class Actinomycetes; order Kitasatosporales; family Streptomycetaceae; genus Streptomyces; species Streptomyces sp. NPDC028991. Next base: position 10,440 of record NZ_JBVHVP010000014.1, read on the forward strand.
GGAGCCGATGAGTCCGCGCGGGGAACGGTTGTGGTGGGCGCGGGTTTCGGGGGCGGAGGTGCCTGTGGTGCTGCGGGAGCACGGGCGGCCCATTCGCTACTCCTATACGGAGCGGGACCAGCCGTTGTCCGCGTACCAGACGGTGTTCGCGCTGCCGTCCGCGGACGGGACGGGCAGCGCGGAGATGCCGAGCGCGGCGCGGCCCTTCACAGCGCGGCTGGTGGCGGAGCTGGTGAGCCGGGGGGTGCAGTTCGCGCCGGTGGTCCTGCACACGGGAGTGGCGTCGGCCGAGGCGCACGAGCCGCCGTATCCGGAGCGGTTCTCCGTGCCGGAGGCGTCGGCACGGCTGATCAACGCCGCGAAGGCGGGTGGCGGCCGGGTGATCGCGGTCGGAACCACGGCCGTGCGGGCAGTGGAGTCGGCGGCCGGGGCCGGCGGGGTCGTACGGGCCCGGGCGGGGTGGACCGGTCTGGTCGTGACTCCGGAGCGCGGGGTGCGTGCGGTGGACGGGCTGCTGACGGGGCTGCACGAGCCCGAGGCCTCGCATCTGCTGATGCTGGAGGCGGTGGCGGGGCGGGCGGCGATCGACCGCGGGTACGAGGCGGCGGTGCGTGGGCGCTACCTGTGGCACGAGTTCGGCGACGTCCATCTCCTCCTGCCGTAGAAGGGCGGTGCACAGGCCCTCACGCCCTGCATTGCTTCAGCAACCAACGGTGAGAAGGGCGGGGGTCGGATGTGAGCCCGCGCATAGGGCGCACATCACGTACGAAGGGGAGTAGGAGACGACTCGTCCGTTTTGAGCGGGGCAGACAGTCCAATCTGCCCCGTTTTGCACTTCCCTGATCCACTAGCTCGGATAGTACGTCACACCTTTGCCTCCGAATTTTGCGGCCGCTAAGAATTGCTCTCGTCGCTCAACGCCGTGGGTTGTCGCCCCGCGGCGTTCGTGCCGGAAGCATCCCTGTCCCCACCGGACGAGAGCGACCTCCGCGCTATTCGAAGAGGTCTATCCCGCCATGCCCAAGAACATCTTCACCCGTGGTCATAGTCGTCCCCTGAACCGCACCCACAAGTTCGCGATAGCCGGTGTCGGCACGCTCGGCGCCGCCGCCGTCGCGCTCACCGCGGTCCCGGCCAGCGGGCAGACGACCACGAGCGAGGCTGCCGCTCCGAAGGCCAAGGTGGCGTACAGCACCGAGCAGATCCAGGACGTGCACGCCGGTGTGACCGGCCAGCTCGCCGGCGCCAGCCAGAAGGTCGCCGCCATCGAGGCGAAGAAGGAGGCGGCCACCGAGGCCGCCGCCAAGCAGAAGGCCGCTGCCGAGAAGAAGGCCGCTGCCGAGAAGGCCGCGGAGAAGCGCGAGGCCAAGGAGACCGCCAGCCGGTCCGCCAAGCGCGCCGAGGTCAAGAAGGCCTCGACGAAGTCCTACCCGGACAACCTCGACGGCTGGATCCGCGAGGCCAGGGCCATCCTGGCCAAGCACGACATCCCCGGCAGCTACGAGGGCATCCACCGCAACATCATGCGGGAGTCCTCCGGCAACCCGAAGGCCATCAACGACTGGGACATCAACGCCATCAACGGCATCCCGTCCAAGGGCCTGCTCCAGGTGATCCCGCCGACGTTCAAGGCCTACCACGTGCCCGGCACGTCCTGGAACATCTACGACCCGGTCGCCAACATCGCCGCCGCCTGCAACTACGCCGCGGACAAGTACGGCACCATGGACAACGTCGACAGCGCGTACTGAGGTCGGCGCGGACCTCTTCACGACGTCGCCGACGCCGATCCCAACGCCGAAGGGCGGCACCCTCCTGACGGGGTGCCGCCCTTCGGGGCCTCGCGGCCGCGGGCTGCTCGCGGATGACGGGACTACTTGCGCATGACCTCCGGCTCGTGGCGACGCAGGAAGCGCGCCACGAAGAACCCGCAGATCACGCCGAGGGCGATCAGCGCGGCCATGTTCAGGCCCCACGTGCCGACGGTGTGCTCCCACAGCGGGTCGGCCTCGGCACCCTGCTCGGGCGGGCTGATCTTGTTGAAGTCCAGCGTGGCGCCGGCCGCGGCGACCGCCCAGCGCGAGGGCATCAGGTACGAGAACTGGTTGACGCCGACCGCGCCGTTGAGGGCGAAGAGGCAGCCGGTGAAAACGACCTGGATGATCGCGAACATGACCAGCAGCGGCATCGTCTTCTCGGCGGTCTTCACCAGCGAGGAAATGATCAGACCGAACATCATCGAGCTGAAGCCCAGCGCCATGATCGGCAGCGACAGCTCGACGAGCGTCAGGCCGCCGAGGACGAGGCCCTCCTCGGGGATCTCCCGGGAGGCGAAGCCGATGACGCCCACCAGCAGGCCCTGCAGCACGGTGATCATGCCGAGCACGAAGACCTTGGACATCAGGTACGCGGAGCGCGACAGGCCGGTCGCGCGCTCCCGCTCGTAGATGACCCGTTCCTTGATCAGTTCCCGGACGGAGTTCGCGGCACCGGCGAAGCAGGCGCCGACCGCCAGGATCAGCAGGACCGTGGTGGCGGTGCCGTTGGGAATGATCCGGCCGGTCTGCGGGTTGGCCGGATTGGGCAGCAGGCCCTTGTCGGCGTCGATGAGCAGGCTCACCGCACCCAGTACTGCCGGCAGGATCACCATCAGGGCGAGGAAGCCCTTGTCCGAGACGATCACCGACACATAGCGCCGCACCAGCGTGACGAACTGGGACATCCAGCCCTGCGGCTTCGGCGGCTTCATCGCCTGCATCGCCGGTACCTGTACGGACTGCGGCGCGACGGCGTCGATGTCCGCGGCGTACATCTGGTAGTGCTGCGAGCCCTTCCAGCGGCCTGCCCAGTCGTAGTCGCGGTAGTTCTCGAAGGCGGAGAAGACGTCGGCCCAGGTGTCGTAGCCGAAGAAGTTCAGCGCCTCCTCCGGCGGGCCGAAGTAGGCCACCGAGCCGCCCGGCGCCATCACCAGCAGCTTGTCGCAGATCGCCAACTCGGCCACCGAGTGGGTGACGACGAGGACGGTGCGGCCGTCGTCGGCGAGGCCACGCAGCAGCTGCATGACGTCGCGGTCCATGCCCGGGTCGAGGCCGGAGGTCGGCTCGTCCAGGAAGATCAGCGACGGCTTGGTGAGCAGCTCCAGGGCCACGGAGACGCGCTTGCGCTGACCGCCGGACAGGGACGTGACCTTCTTGTCCTTGTGGATGTCCAGCTTGAGCTCGCGCAGCACCTCGTCGATACGGGCATCACGCTCGGCGGCCGTGGTGTCGGCCGGGAAGCGCAGCTTCGCCGCGTACTTGAGGGCCTTCTTGACGGTCAGCTCCTTGTGCAGGATGTCGTCCTGCGGGACCAGACCGATGCGTTGGCGCAGCTCGGCGAACTGCTTGTACAGGTCCCGGTTGTCGTAGAGGACCTCGCCCTGGTCGGCGGGCCGGTAACCGGTGAGTGCCTTGAGCAGGGTCGACTTGCCGGAGCCGGACGGGCCGATGACCGCGATCAGCGACTTCTCGGGGACGCCGAAGGAGACGTCCTTGAGGATCTGCTTGCCGCCGTCGACCGTGACGGTCAGGTGACGGGCGGAGAAGGACACCTCGCCGGTGTCGACGAACTCCTCGAGCCGGTCCCCGACGATCCGGAACGTCGAGTGGCCGACGCCCACGACGTCGGCCGGGCCGAGCAGCTGTGAGCCGCCCTTGGCGATCGGCTGGCCGTTGACGTACGTGCCGTTGTGCGAGCCCAGGTCACGGATCTCCATGCGCCCGTCGGGCGTCGCGTGGAACTCCGCGTGATTGCGGGACACCTGCAAGTCGGAGACGACCAGCTCGTTCTCCAGGGCACGGCCGATGCGCATCACGCGGCCGAGCGAGAACTGGTGGAACGTGGTCGGACTGCGGTCGCCGTAGACCGGCGGCGCCCCCGCCGCGCCGCCGGGCCCCTGCTGCTGGGGAAACTGCGGTGCGGCCTGCTGCGGCTGCGGCGCGTGCTGCTGCCAACCGGCCTGCTGCTGTCCGTGCTGCTGAGCCTGCTGCTGTCCGTGCTGCTGGGCCTGGTGGTGCGGTGCCTGCTGCTGCTGCGGCTCCTGCGGCGGTGCCTGCTGGGCCCAGCCGGCGTTCGCGCCCTGCGCGGCGTACGGCTGCTGCTGGGGCTGGGCCTGCGGCGTGCCGACGGCGGCCTGTGCGCCGGTCAGGCTCACGCGCGGTCCGTCGGTCGCGTTGCCCAGGTTCAGCACCGTGCCGGCGCCGAGCTCCAGCTGCTGGATCCGCTGCCCGTGCACGAACGTGCCGTTGGTACTGCCGTGATCCTCGACGACCCAACCGCGGCCGTTGAAACTGATCGTGGCATGCCGCCAGGAGACCCTGGCGTCGTCGAAGACAAGCTCCCCCTGCGGATCGCGTCCGAGCGCGTATGACCGGGACGGATCGAGCGTCCAGGTCTGTCCATTGGATTCCAGTACGAGTTCCGGCACTCCATGCCCCACTGAGTTGTCCCCCGATTTGCCCCCGTCGCGGGGAGTCTAGGGATGTCGAACATCGGGGGGAACTATTTCAGGCTCGGCCCCCTGACCGAAAGTCGGGCCTTGTGAAAACTGCGTAGGCACCCTTCGGCCGTTCCCGTTGACGGGGTTGAAACCTGCCCGGAAAGTGGTAATCCACGCGAGGGGGACATGCGCGGCAACTCCGCCGCGCAGCGGATCGGGGGGTCTGCCATGAGCGCGTCCACAAGCTTCGGAACCGGGGGCCACGGCACCAAGGTGCCCTGGGGAGACGTCCTGCTGTCCGCGATCGCCTCCGTGAGCTGGGCGTTGATCGGCATGGCGGGCACGGCGGCGCTCGGGCTGCACCTGCTCGACGCGGACTCGGCGGGCTCGCTGGGCCCGCTGACGGCTGCGGTCGTGGCGCTCGGGGCGGGTGGTTCGGTCACGCCGTCCGGTGATGTGTCCGCGTTCGGACTGAAAGGGGCGGAGGCACACACGGCCATCGAGATCACGCCACTGGGTGTCGGTCTCGTAGGTGCGCTGCTCCTGTCGTTCTTCTTCCTACGGTCCCTGCGGGCGGCCGGAGTCGTGGTCGCACCCGCCGAACTCTTCGCGCGCGCGGGCGCGGTGATCGCCCTCTTCGCGGCGATGACGGGCGGACTGGCCTGGGCGGGACACGACGTCGTCACGATCGACGGCGGCTCGCTCGGACTGGACGACCTGCCGGGCGCCGGGGGCGGGGGCGGGGGCGGGGGCCTCGAGATTCCCGGACTCGGTGACGTGGGGGACATCGGCGGGCTGCTGCCCGACCGGATCGGTGACCTCGTCGGCGCCGAGGCCTCGGTCGGCTTCACCGTCGACACCGCGCCGACGCTGCTGGGCGGGCTGGTCTGGTCCGCCGGAGTCCTGCTCATCGCGCTGCTGGCCGCGCGCCGCACTCCCCTGCCGCGCGGGTGCGAGGCCGTGCACCGAGTGGTGCGGCCGGCCGTGTCGGCCGTCGTCACCGTGGCTCTCACCGCGGTGGCGGCCGGCTTCGCGGCGGCGGCCTACGCGGCGATCGGCGACGACCATCCCCGGCGGATCGCGGGCGCCGCGCTGCTCGGCGCACCGAACGGGGTCTGGCTCGGCATTCCGGTCGGCCTGTTCGTGCCGTGGGACGGACACGCCACGGGCGGGCTGGTGGGGGTGCTCCCCGCTCCGCTGGACGAGCTGCTGAGCGCGGGCGCGGAGGAACCGGTCACGCTCGGTCGGCTGGCGGAACTGGACGGGCGGGTGTGGCTCCTGGGGGTGGCGGCGGCACTGACGATGGTGCTGGCCGGCGTACTGACGGCGGTACGGACGCCGGTGACCCGGGGCGACGCGCGCTCCCTCGCTTTCGCCGGGCGGTGCGCGCTGCGGCTGGGCTTCGTGACCGCGCTGACGCTCCCGCTCCTGGCCTGGCTGACGGAGGTGTCCGTGAACGCCTCGCTGTCGGTGCTCGGCGTCGACGCGTTCGGCGCGGGTATCGATCTGCGTGGTCACCTCGGAACGGCGCTGCTGCTGGGCGCGGTGTGGGGTGTGGCCGCCGGGGCCGCCGGGGCGCTGCTGGCGCGGGCGAGCGGGGCGGCCGGGGCTCGGGCGACGCCGTTGGCACGGAGTGCCGGGACGGCGGGGGCGGACGCCGCGGACGGGGGTGGCGTGATCGCGGGCGCCGCGACGTGCGCGGGGCCCGTGGCGGGCCCGTACCGGCCGGGCGCGCCACACCGGCCGCCCGGCCCCGGCGCCAATCCGTACACACAGCCTCGGGAGGCGGCGGGGGCGGGAGAGCCCGAGGATGCGCGGGCGGGGACGCGTACGCCGCCACCGCCCGCCGCCGGGCGGATGCCGGGGAGCGGACGGCCCGCCGGTCCGGGGAAGGGGCCCGGGACCGCGGGTCGGCCGCCGGAGGGCGCGGGGCGACAGCCCGAGGGCGACGAGCGGCAGCCCGGCGGCGACGATGTGTACGGGGCCCCTACCGTGGCCGGGCCGCTGGGGCCTCCGACGGGAAGGCCTCGGCGACCTCCCCGGCCAGGGGAGCGCCCCGGAGGCCGGCCGCCGTCCCGGTGGGGCGAGGGCCCGCCTCCGCCACCGCCCCCGCCCCCGCCTCCGGCGCCACCGCGGCGCCCCGGAAACGGCCAGTAGGGGGCTCGGGCCGGCCAGGCGGATGGCGTCCGTCCCCACCTCCGCCGGATTCACCGAACCGCCCCCTCCCGGGGAACGGAAGTGGTCGCCTGCGTCCTGCATCGTGTCCTGCCGCCCTTCCAGCGTCCGTCCCGGTGCTTCGAAGTCGACGGCAGGGCACCGGTGCGGCGGCCTCCGCGGCCCGGAGGACGGGCCCGAGGCCGGTCGCCTTCCTCACCGGGACCAAAGGCGGCCGGCTCCCCCGTGTCCGGGGCCGACGGCGAGGACGGAGCGGGCCGGGCAGGCCTCGGGTGTCGTGTCCGTCAGGCGGACCGCGGCGGCGGAAGGCACCGGGTGCCGGATACGGTTGGAGCACCATGAGCGCTTCGCAGACCTCTGACGTTCCCACGCTTCTCGTCAAGATCTTCGGCAAGGACCGGCCGGGCATCACGGCCGGCCTGTTCGACACCCTCGCCGCCTACTCCGTCGACGTGGTCGACATCGAGCAGGTCGTCACCCGTGGCCGGATAGTGCTGTGCGCACTGGTGACGGAGCCGCCCCGGGGCCTCGAGGGCGATCTGCGGGCGACCGTCCACAGCTGGGCGGAGTCGCTGAAGCTGCAGGCCGAGATCATCTCCGGCATCGGCGACAACCGGCCGCGCGGTCTCGGCCGCTCGCTGGTCACGGTGCTCGGTCACCCGCTCACCGCGGAGGCGACCGCCGCCATAGCGGCCCGGATCACCGAGTCCGGCAGCAACATCGACCGTATCTTCCGGCTTGCCAAGTACCCGGTCACCGCGGTCGAGTTCGCGGTCTCCGGTGTGGAGACCGAGCCCCTGCGCACCGCGCTGGCGACCGAGGCCTCGGCGCTCGGTGTGGACGTCGCGGTCGTCTCGGCGGGACTGCACCGGCGGGCGCAGCGCCTGGTCGTGATGGACGTGGACTCCACGCTGATCCAGGACGAGGTCATCGAGCTGTTCGCCGCGCACGCCGGCTGCGATGACAAGGTCGCCGAGGTGACGGCGTCCGCGATGCGCGGGGAGCTGGACTTCGAGCAGTCGCTGCACGCGCGCGTGGCGCTGCTGGCGGGGTTGGACGCCTCGGTGGTGGAGAAGGTGCGCAGCGAGGTGCGGCTGACGCCGGGTGCCCGCACCCTGATCCGCACGCTGAAGCGGCTCGGCTACCAGGTGGGGGTCGTCTCCGGCGGCTTCACCCAGGTCACCGACGATCTGAAGGAGCGGCTGGGGCTGGACTTCGCCCAGGCCAACACGCTGGAGATCGTCGACGGGAAGCTGACCGGGCGGGTCACCGGGGAGATCGTCGACCGGGCCGGCAAGGCGCGGCTGCTCCGCAGGTTCGCCGCCGAGGCGGGCGTACCGCTGTCGCAGACCGTGGCGATCGGTGACGGCGCCAACGACCTGGACATGCTGAACGCGGCGGGGCTCGGCGTCGCCTTCAACGCCAAGCCGGTGGTGCGGGAGGCCGCGCACACGGCGGTGAACGTGCCCTTCCTCGACACCGTCCTGTACCTGCTGGGCATCACCCGCGAAGAGGTCGAGGCTGCCGACACACTGGACGAGGGCCTCGGCGAGGGCCTCGGCCTGCCTCTCGACCGGATCTGACCCGGCGGTCGAGCGACCGGCACAGTGGTGCCGACGGCGGCGGGGACCCGACACGGGTAAGGACCCGACACCGGCGAGCACCCGACACCGGCGAGCACCCGGCGCCGGCGAGGGCCGGACCCAGCGGGCACCCCGACCCGCCATAGGGCCCGGACCGCGAGGGGGCCGGGCCTTATAGCGCGTGGTCGGATCAGCATGGAGCCGGCTCGGCATGGAGCCGGATCGGCCTGGGCCGGATCGGCCGGGCCCGCCCCGCGGAGACTGGCCCCGCGAAGACCGGACCCACGAAGACCGGACCCACGGAGACGGGAGCCGCGGAAACCGGACCCACGAAGACGGGAGCCGCGGAAACCGGAGCCGCGGAGGCCGGATCAGTCGGTCGGCGCCCAGTAGTCGGCCAGGGAGGCCGTGCCCGGTTCCACGTCCTTCCAGGAGCCCGTGAAGGTCAGAACGGCGAAGGCGGCGGTCGGGAAGCCCCGGCTGCCCATCCGCTCCCGGGCTTCGTCCTCGGACGAGCCGGCCAGGATCTCGACGAGCCCCTCCATGCCCGGGTTGTGGCCGATCACCAGCACGTTACGCAGGTCGTCGGGGGTTTCGTTGAGCACGGCGATCAGCTCACCGGGCGAGGCCTCGTAGATCCGCTCCTCATAAACGGTCTTCGGCCGCTGCGGGAACTCCTGGACGGCGAGCTTCCACGTCTCGCGGGTCCGGGTCGAGGTGGAGCACAGGGCCTGGTCGAAGGGGATGCCGGTATCCGCCAGCCGGCGCCCGGCCTCTGCGGCGTCCTTGCGGCCCCGATCGGCGAGCGGTCGCTCGTGGTCGGTCACCTGTGGCCAGTCGGCTTTCGCATGCCGGAAAAGGACAATCCTGCGGGGTTCTGCGACGCTCATGGCATCCAGCTTCGCATGAAACAGGCCACGGGGCGCAGGGAGTTGACATGCGGATTCACCGCCTCGAGCGCTTCCCGGGCGCCGATCGGGCTCAGTACGCGATCAGCTGCCGCACCCGCTCCAGGAGGTGGGAGATCGCCGGCTCGCCGGCGGCGGCGTGGGCCTCGGAGGGGTCGAGTATCAGCAGGAGCAGCGTGGAGAAGGCGAGCACGGGCAGGGCGAGGGCCCACCAGGGCAGCCGGATCTCGACGCCGCCCCGGGTCGCCTGGGGAGGCCGGGTGTGGATAGGGGCCGACATGAGTGCCTCCGCTGGTCTTCGGGCGTCCCGGTCCGTGCTCCGCGGCCCGCCTGTCGCGGGCACATCTCGAAGCTACGGAATCCGCGGGCCCCGGCCCATCCGGAGGTCCACCCACTTGACCCTGACCCCCACCCCTAGGGGATGGGGGGGGGTTAACCCCACCATCGGGCGGACGGGGCCGTCGTCACGGCGAGGCGATCGTGGCGATGATGCCGATGATCACGAAGATCGCCAGGAAGGCACCGAAGACGATCAGCATCTTCTTCTGGCCGTGCTGAGGGTTTGGGTCGAGGACTGGCATACGGCAAGTCTCGCATCCGTCGCCCGCACCGGGGCAGGCGGGCCGGGCCAGAGGCGGGCGGGCCGCCGACCGGGGCAGGCGGGCCGGCGCCGGGGTCAGCGGGCCGCTTCCTCCTCCACCGTGCGGTCACGGCCGGCCAGGAAGCCCACCACGATCTGCGGCACCATCAGGGCGCTCATCAGCGCGATCGGCAGGCCCCAGCCCCCGCTGTGCTGGTAGAGCACGCCCACCAGCAGCGGCCCGGGGATGGAGATCAGGTAGCCGGTGCTCTGCGCGAAGGCGGACAGCTGGGCGACGCCGGCACCGGTCCTGGCCCGCATCCCGACCATGGTCAGGGCGAGCGGGAAGGCGCAGTTGGAGACGCCGAGCAGCAGGGCCCAGGCCCAGGCGCCGCCGGCCGGGGCGAAGTACAGGCCGGCGTATCCGGCGAGCCCGCACAGACCCAGTACCAGCACGATCGGGCCCTGGTGGGGCAGGCGGGTCGCCACGCGCGGGATGACGAAGGCGAGCGGCACGCCCATCACCATGATGACGGCGAGCAGCAGCCCCGCGGTGCCGGCGGAGACGCCCGCGTCCCGGAAGATCTGCGCCATCCAGCCCATCGTGATGTAGGCGGCGGTGGCCTGGAGGCCGAAGAAGACGGCGAGCGCCCAGGCCGTCCGGCTGCGGGTGATCCGCAGCGGGGGTTGTCCGGCGGACCGCTCCGTCGGCCGGTCCGCACGCGCGGTCGCGGACTCGGCGGTGGTCCCGTCAGCCGCGTCCCCGTCCCCGTCCCCGTCGGAGATGTTCCCGTCGGAGATGTTCCGGTCGGAGACGTCCCGGGCGGGCGGCGGCGTGGACGGTGCCTTCCGGTCCCGTACGAACGGGATCCACGGCAGGACGGCCGCCGCCCCCACCGCGGCCCACACGGCGAGGCCCGGCTGCCAGTGCCCGCCCAGCGCGTTCGTCACGGGCACGGTCGCCGCGGCGGCGATCGAGGTGCCGAACGCGAGCGCCATCGAGTACAGGCCGGTCATGGAACCGACCCGGTCGGGGAAGTAGCGCTTGACGATGACCGGCATCAGGACGTTGCTGACCGCGATCCCCATCAGCGCGAGGGCGGTGGCGGCCAGGAAGCCTGCCGTGCCGCCCGCGTACGGGCGTATGAGCAGGCCTGCGGTGATGGCGGCCATGCCCGCGCAGACCACCGCGCCGGGTCCGAAGCGGCGAGCCAGCCGCGGGGCGGTGACCCCGAAGACGGCGAAGCAGAGCGGGGGCACGGACGTGAGCAGTCCGGCCACGCTGCCGCTCATGCCCAGCCCGTCGCGGACCTCTTCCAGGAGTGCGCCCAGGCTCGTGATCGCGGGGCGCAGATTGAACGCGGCCAGGACGATGCCGAGGAGGAGCAGGCGGGTCGTCCACGTCGTCCACGCGCGCGTGCCGGGCGTTTCGGGCGCGCTGCCGGGCACCCGGGCGTGGGGCCCGGCCGGCTCGCCGTGGGTCGTGGACTTCGGGGATTCCGTCCGAGTTTCGGTCCGAGTCTCCGTCCGGGTTTCGTCATGAGGCATGAGACCCATCATAGGATCATGGGATGATTGATTGTCCACTCGCGTGCGAAGGTGAGCCATGCCCCTGAGTCACCCCCGTCGTTCGGCGCTGTCCGAGCAGGTCATCGCGGCGCTGCGCCAGCAGATCGCCTCGGGCGAGTGGCCGGTCGGCTCCCGCATCCCGACCGAGCCCGAGTTGGTCGAACAGCTCGGTGTCGCCCGGAACACGGTCCGCGAGGCGGTCCGCGCGCTGGCCCACAACGGCCTGCTGGACATCCGCCAGGGCTCCGGCACGTATGTCGCGGCGACCAGCGAGCTGGCGGGCGTGATGCAGCGCCGCTTCGCCGACACCGACCCCCGGCACATCGCCGAGCTGCGTTCGACCCTGGAGTCCGCCGCCGCCCGGCTCGCCGCCGAGCGGCGCACGGAGAGGGACCTCAAGCAGCTCGACGCCCTGCTGGTGCGCCGCGAGGAGGCCTGGGAGTCGGGCGACGCGGAGACGTTCGTGACGGCGGACGCGACCTTCCACCTGGCCGTCGTGGCCGCCTCGCACAATGACGTGATGATCGCGATGTACGCGGATCTGGGCGAGGTGATGCGGGACTGGCTGCGCGTGGACGTCGGCAGCGTGCTGACGCCGGAGACGCACATGGACCACACACGGCTGGTCGACGCGATCCGCGCGGGGGACGCCGTGACGGCCGCCGAAGAGGCCGCCGGCTATCCGTTCCTGTGCCGCCCGGGCCGGCTCAGCGCGCCCGCCGGTGGCTGACCCACGCCGCCCGGACCTCCTTCCAGCAGCGTCCGTCCAGCCGTACGGTCTGGGCGGGCCCCGCCCGGACCGCCGGACCGTCGCCGTCGAGGTCCCACCATCGGGCGCACTCGACGTGCAGACGCACGTGGTCGGCCTCGGGGTACGGGTTGTGGCAGTAGGCGGTCACGTCGGATTCGTCGACGCGCACCCTGCACTCGGCGCCGAAGAGCCGTCCCGACACGGTGTCCGCGGTGTCCGCGGCGGGCACGCGCGCGTGGGACATCGCTTCGTACGGCAGGAGCAGCACGCACGCGAGGGCGACGGTCGCTGAGGCCAGGCGGGGGAAAAGTCGCACAAGGGACCTCCTCGGCCGTACTGGGGAGGAAAAGCGCGTGGTGAAGACGTACTTCAGCGTGCGCCGCCGGCCGCCCCGCCGCCCCACCGACAGAGCCGAACGGGTGACAAGCCAAGGGCCCGCGCCCGTGACGGACGCGGGCCCCGAGAGGGCGGCGGGTCAGGCGCCGACGGCGTGCAGGCCACCGTCCACGTGGACGATCTCGCCCGTGGTCTTCGGGAACCAGTCGCTCAGCAGCGCGACGACACCGCGGCCGGCCGGCTCCGGGTCCTTCAGGTCCCACTCCAGCGGGGCGCGGTTGTCCCACACCGCGGCGAGCTCGGCGAAGCCCGGGATGGACTTGGCGGCCATGGAACCGATCGGGCCCGCGGAGACGAGGTTGCAGCGGATGTTCTGCTTGCCCAGGTCACGGGCCATGTAGCGGCTGGTGGCCTCCAGGGCGGCCTTGGCCGGGCCCATCCAGTCGTACTGCGGCCAGGCGTACTGGGCGTCGAAGGTGAGGCCGACGACCGAGCCGCCGTTCTGCATCAGCGGCAGGCAGGCCATGGTCAGCGACTTCAGGGAGTACGCCGAGACGTGCATGGCGGTGGCGACCGACTCGAACGGCGTGTTCAGGAAGTTGCCGCCGAGCGCGTCCTGCGGCGCGAAACCGATGGAGTGGACGACGCCGTCGAGACCGCCCAGCTCCTCGCCGACGATGTCGGCCAGGCGCCCGAGGTGCTCGTCATTGGTGACGTCGAGCTCGATGACCTTGGTGGGCTTGGGCAGCTTCTTGGCGATGCGCTCGGTCAGCGTGGGCCGCGGAAACGCGGTCAGGATGATCTCGGCGCCCTGCTCCTGGGCCAGCTTGGCGGTGTGGAAGGCGATGGAGGACTCCATCAGCACACCGGTGATCAGGACGCGCTTGCCCTCGAGAATTCCGCTCATGGTGATCAGTGACCCATTCCCAGTCCGCCGTCAACGGGGATGACGGCTCCAGTGATGTACGAGGCGTCGTCCGAGGCGAGGAACCGCACCGTCGCGGCGACCTCCTCGGGCTGCGCGTACCGGCCCAGCGGCACCTGCGACACGATGTTCGAGCGCTGCTCGTCGGTGAGCGCCTTGGTCATGTCCGTGTCGACGAAGCCCGGCGCGACGACGTTGAAGGTGAGGTTGCGCGAGCCCAGCTCACGGGCGAGGGAGCGCGCGAACCCGACCAGGGCGGCCTTGGAGGCGGCGTAGTTCGCCTGCCCCGCGGAGCCGAGCAGCCCGACCACCGACGAGATGAGCACCACGCGGCCCTTCTTGGCGCGCAGCATGCCACGGTTGGCGCGCTTGACCACGCGGAAGGTGCCGGTGAGGTTCGTGTCGACGACGGAGGTGAAGTCCTCCTCGGACATGCGCATCAGGAGCTGGTCCTTGGTCACGCCGGCGTTGGCGACCAGGACCTCGACGGGACCGTGCGCTTCCTCGACCTCCTTGTAGGCCTGCTCCACCTGCTCGCTGTCCGTGATGTCGCACTTGACGGCGAGGCAGCCCAGGTCGGTCAGGGCCGTCGGCGGCTCACCCGAGCGGTACGTGATCGCGACCTTGTCGCCGGCGTCGGCGAAAGCGCGGGCGATGGCGAGGCCGATGCCCCGGTTGCCTCCGGTGACGAGAACCGAGCGGCTCAACGGATCACCCTTTCGATAGCGGTCTGGTATCCGCCCGGACATCCGATTGGCATGCGGCGATGACAGGCGGCTTCCTCGAAAACCTATCGGTCCCCGTCGGTCCGCAAAGACTCGGGCACCCACAGTGGCTTACGGGGCTGGCTGTCGGGTCCCTACAGAAGCGGCCCGGCCGGGGCAGGACCCGGTCGCGAGGGCCCGGCCTCGACCCGAAAGGTGTGGTCCCCGTCCGGCCCGACGCGACATGATGCGGCGCAGCCCCCGGTGTCGCGGCAGACGACCGGTCATGTCGACAGAAAGAGACGCAGGTGCCTCAAAGCATCGACGAAGCCTTCACGGCACTCCCCCTACGCGCCCTCGCCGACGCGGCCCTCGCACGCGCGCGTGCGCTCGGTGCCGAGCACGCCGACTTCCGCCTTGAGCGGGTCCGCAACGCTTCCTGGCGGCTGCGGGACGCCAAGCCCGCCGGGTCCTCGGACACCACCGACCTCGGGTACGCGGTACGCGTGGTGCACGGCGGTACGTGGGGTTTCGCGTCCGGTGTGGACCTGACGATGGACGCCGCCGCCAGGGTCGCCTCGCAGGCGGTGGCGATGGCGAAGCTGTCCGCGCGGGTGATCAAGGCGGCGGGGTCCGAGGAGCGCGTGGAGCTGGCCGACGAGCCCGTGCACGCCGACCGGACGTGGATCTCGTCGTACGAGACCGATCCCTTCGCCGTGCCGGACGCGGAGAAGTCGGCGCTGCTGGCCGACTGGAGCGCGCGGCTGCTGGCGGCCGACGGGGTCGACCACGTCGACGCCTCGCTGCTCACCGTGCACGAGAACAAGTTCTACGCGGACACCGCCGGGACGGCGACCACGCAGCAGCGGGTGCGGCTGCACCCGATGCTCACCGCCGTGTCCGTGGACGACTCCAGCGGCGAGTTCGACTCGATGCGCACCCTGGCGCCGCCCGCCGGGCGCGGCTGGGAGTACCTGACCGGCACCGGCTGGGACTGGGACGCGGAGCTGGCCGCGATTCCCGGGCTGCTGGCCGAGAAGATGCGGGCGCCGAGCGTCGAGGCGGGCCTGTACGACCTCGTCGTGGACCCGTCGAACCTGTGGCTGACCATCCACGAGTCCATCGGGCACGCGACCGAGCTGGACCGCGCCCTCGGCTACGAGGCCGCCTACGCCGGCACCTCCTTCGCCACCTTCGACCAGCTCGGCAAGCTGCGCTACGGCTCCGAGCTGATGAACGTGACCGGCGACCGCACCGCCGAGCACGGGCTCGCGACCATCGGGTACGACGACGAGGGTGTCGAGGGCCAGTCCTGGGACCTGGTGAAGGACGGCACGCTGGTCGGCTACCAGCTCGACCGGCGCATCGCGCGGCTCACCGGGTTCGAGCGGTCCAACGGCTGCGCCTATGCCGACTCCCCCGCCCATGTGCCCGTGCAGCGCATGGCCAACGTGTCGCTGCGGCCGGATCCCGGCGGGCTGTCCACCGAGGATCTGATCGGGGGCGTGGAACGGGGGATCTACGTCGTCGGGGACCGGTCCTGGTCCATCGACATGCAGCGCTACAACTTCCAGTTCACCGGACAGCGGTTCTTCCGGATCGAGAACGGGCGGCTCGCCGGTCAGCTGCGGGACGTGGCCTACCAGGCGACGACCACCGACTTCTGGGGGTCCATGGCGGCCGTCGGCGGCCCCCAGACGTACGTCCTCGGCGGCGCCTTCAACTGCGGCAAGGCCCAGCCGGGACAGGTCGCGGCCGTCTCGCACGGCTGCCCGTCCGCCCTCTTCAAGGGAGTCAACATCCTGAACACCACCCAGGAGGCCGGCCGATGAGCGCGGGTACGAGCAGGCCGCACGAGATCGTCGAGCGGGCGCTGGAGCTGTCCCGGGCCGACGGGTGCGTGGTCATCGCCGACGAGGAGTCCACCGCCAACCTGCGCTGGGCGGGCAACGCGCTCACCACCAACGGCGTCACCCGCGGGCGCACGCTCACCGTCGTCGCCACCGTGGACGGGCAGGAGGGCACGGCGTCCGGGGTCGTGTCGCGTTCGGCGGTGACCGTGGAGGAGCTGGAGCCCCTGGTGCGCGCCGCGGAGGCCGCCGCGCGCGGCGCCGGACCGGCCGAGGACGCGCAGCCGCTGGTCACCGGCGTACCCGCCTCGCCCGACTTCACCGACGCGCCCGCGGAGACCTCGTCGGACGTGTTCGCCGACTTCGCGCCGGCCCTCGGGGAGGCGTTCGCACGCGCGCGTGCGGGCGGCCGGGAGCTGTACGGCTTCGCCAACCACGAGCTGACGTCGACGTACGTGGGGACGTCCACGGGGCTCCGGCTGCGGCACGACCAGCCCAACGGGACGCTGGAGCTGAACGCCAAGTCGCCCGACCGCACCCGGTCGGCGTGGGCGGGGCGCGCCACGCGGGACTTCGAGGACGTCGACCCGGCGGCTCTCGACGCCGAGCTGGCCGTACGGCTGGGCTGGGCCGAGCGGCGGGTGGAGCTGCCCGCGGGCCGGTACGAGACGCTGCTGCCGCCGACCGCGGTCGCGGACCTGCTGATCTACCAGCTGTGGTCGGCATCGGGGCGGGACGCGGCCGAGGGACGCACGGTGTTCTCGAAGCCGGGTGGCGGCACGCGCGTCGGCGAGCGGCTCGGCGAGCTGCCGCTGAACCTGCGCAGCGATCCGCACGAGCCGGGTCTTCAGTGCGCGCCGTTCGTGGTCGCGCACTCCTCGGGCGGCGACCAGTCGGTGTTCGACAACGGGCTGCCGGCCGGGGCCACCGACTGGATCCGCGCGGGCGAGCTGAACCGGCTGACGACCACCCGGCACAGCGCCGGGATGACCGGGCTGCCGGTGGCACCCGCGATCGGCAACCTGATCCTGGACGGCGGCACCGACCGCTCCCTGGAGGAGATGGTCGCCTCCACGGAGCGCGGGCTGCTGCTCACCTGCCTCTGGTACATCCGCGAGGTCGACCCGGCGACGCTGCTGCTCACCGGGCTGACCCGGGACGGCGTCTACCTCGTCGAGAGCGGCGAGGTCGTCGGCGAGGTGAACAACTTCCGGTTCAACGAGTCGCCGGTGAGTCTGCTGGGCCGGGCCACGGAGGCGGGGCGCACGGACAAGACGCTGCCCAGGGAATGGTGCGACTGGTTCACCAGGGCCGCGATGCCCGCGCTGCGCGTCCCCGATTTCAATATGAGCTCTGTCAGCCAGGGCGTATAACCTCGTAGTCGGCCGTCACCCGACTGCCCGAAGATCATCAGCACGCATGAGCACGTAGGAGACACGAGAACCGTGACGGACATCGTCGACGAGTTGCAGTGGCGCGGGCTGTTCGCCCAGTCCACCGACGAGAACGCACTGCGCAAGGCGCTCGCGGACGGTCCCGTCACGTTCTATTGCGGTTTCGACCCGACCGCGCCGTCCCTGCACGTGGGGCACCTGGTGCAGGTGCTCACCGTGCGCCGGCTCCAGCAGGCCGGTCACCGGCCGCTGGCGCTGGTCGGCGGTGCCACGGGCCAGATCGGCGACCCGCGTCCGACCGCTGAGCGCACGCTGAACTCGCCGGAGACCGTCGCGGGCTGGGTCGAGCGGCTGCGCGGCCAGATCGAGCCGTTCCTGTCCTTCGAGGGCGAGAACGCGGCCGTGATGGTCAACAACCTCGACTGGACCGAGGGGCTCTCCGCGATCGAGTTCCTGCGGGACATCGGCAAGCACTTCCGGGTCAACAAGATGCTGACCAAGGACTCGGTCGCCCGGCGGCTGGAGTCCTCCGAGGGCATCAGCTACACGGAGTTCAGCTACCAGCTGCTCCAGGCCATGGACTTCCTCCAGCTCTACCGGAGGTACGGCTGCACGCTCCAGGGGGGCGGCAGCGACCAGTGGGGCAATCTCACGGCCGGCCTCGACCTGCTGCACCGGCTGGAGCCGGACGCCACCGTGCACGCGTACGCGACGCCGCTGATGACGAAGGCGGACGGCACCAAGTTCGGCAAGACCGAGGGCGGCGCCGTCTGGCTCGACCCGGAGCTGACCACGCCGTACGCGTTCTACCAGTTCTGGCTGAACGCGGACGACCGGGACATCTCGAAGTACCTGCGCATCCTGTCCTTCCGGTCCCGCGAGGAGCTGGAGGAGCTGGAGCGGCAGACCGAGGAACGTCCGCAGGCCCGGGCCGCACAGCGCGCGCTGGCCGAGGAGCTGACGACGCTGGTGCACGGTGCCGGCCAGACGGCCGCCGTGATCGCCGCGTCCAAGGCTCTCTTCGGCCAGGGCGACCTGGCGGAGCTGGACGAGCGGACGCTGGCCGCGGCCCTCTCCGAGCTGCCGCACGTCAAGGTCGCCGAGCCGGGCCCGGTCGTGGACCTGTTCGCCGAGGTCGGCCTGGTCGCCAGCAAGTCCGCCGCGCGCCGCACGGTCAAGGAGGGCGGCGCCTACGTGAACAACGCCAAGGTCACCGGCGAGGACGCCGTCCCCGCCGAGACGGACCTGCTGCACGGGCGCTGGCTGGTGCTGCGCCGCGGCAAGAAGAACCTGGCCGCGGTGGAGGTCACCGGCTCCTGAGTGTGCGTACGAGGGGCGGTTCCCGGTACCTCGCGGCCACCGGAGACCGCCCCTTCGCCGTACGGGGTCCGGGCGGACGGTCAGGCCCGCTCGCGCGTCTTCCTCTTGCCGCGCACCGACATGTAGATCGCGTCACCGACGGCGACGATGATGACGGCGGCCACCAGCTGGAAGACGTGCCGCCACCAGTCGATGCCGGAGGTCGCGTCCACGCCCGCCGCCCGCGCGACCGCGTTGCCCGCGATGGCGCCGAGCATGCCGAAGATGGTCGTCAGCCACAGAGGGCTGTGCTGCTTGCCGGGAATGATCGCCTTGGCGATCAGCCCGAGTACGAATCCGACGATGATCGCCCACAACCAGCCCATGACTGCCTCCTCGTACGGTTCCACGCGAGCATTACCGCAAGTGTTCGGCCGTACCGCGTACGGCGCATGCCGGGTACGGCCGAACGAGGTGTCCCGGTACGTGGCGCGGCGCACGCGGTGCGCGCGGCCCGTGGGTGCCCCGGTCTCGTAGGCGGCGCAGGTGCGGCGTAACGTGGAGAGTTGTCCGGGACCGGCGTCCCCGAGCGGCCGCGGACGAGAGCGGGGCGGGGGCAGTCCGATGCGGGCGGATGGTGGAACCAGATGCGGAAGCAGAGTGCCGGCGGCAACGTCGAGGTGTTCCGGATCACCGGGGCCCGGACGGGTCTCCAGGAGGACGTGCGCGGGCGGCAGCGCCGGTACATCATCTCGATGTCGGTCCGTACGGTGTCGGTGGTCCTCGCGGCCTGTCTGTGGAACGTGGAACGGCACGTCGCGATCGTGGCCCTGGTCCTCGGTGCGGTCCTGCCGTACATCGCGGTCGTGATCGCCAACGCCGGGCGCGAGAACGCGCCATCGTTGCCGTCGACGTTCGTCACGGCGCCGAGCCGGCAGATGATCATGCCTCCGCGGGCCGACGACGGCCCCGCGGAATCCGTCCCGGAAGATGTCGTGTCCGACCCGGCGCCGGGTGCGGCGGGCGAGCCGCGCGGCAGATCGTGACTGTGGGTGCCTCGCCGGGAGGGCCGTCGATTCCGCGCCAGGCCTGAGAAATCCTCAGATCAATCATGTAGTTCCGGTGCCGGGTGGCGGGTGACCCGTGACATACTTCGTACGCGCTCCGCATCCCCCGTCGGAGCGACGGACCGACGCCGGGCAGCTCCCCCCGTGGCTGCTCGGCGTCGCCTTGTTTGTGGACCTGTGAGACGAACTGTGAGTGACGACACCACCCCGATCTGCTCCGCCAAGGGCTGCCGCACCGCCGCCGTGTGGGTGCTGGCGTGGAACAATCCGAAGCTTCACACGCCGGAGCGGCGCAAGACGTGGATCGCGTGCGAGGAGCACCGTGAGCATCTGTCCCAGTTCCTCGGCGTCCGGGGTTTCCTGAAGGACGTGGTCCCGCTGGCGGACTGGGAATCCTCCGACGACGCCTAGCAGCGGGCCGGTGCCGGCCGGCCACGTCACTCACCTGCGACCCGGCCCGAACGGCAGACCCTAGCCCCCGATCGCCGACATCGGCCGGTCGGGCTGGACGAAGGTCGGGTCGTCGAGGCCGGCGCCGGCCTTCTTGCCCCACATGGCCAGCCGCCAGATGCGGGCGATCTCCTCGTCGGGGGCGTCGGAGCGCAGGGCGGCGCGCAGGTCGGTCTCCTCGCGGGCGAACAGACAGGTGCGCACCTGGCCGTCGGCGGTCAGGCGGGTGCGGTCGCAGGCCGAGCAGAACGGGCGGGTGACGGAGGCGATGACGCCGACGCGGTGCGGTCCGCCGTCCACGAGCCAGCGCTCGGCGGGGGCCGAGCCGCGCTCCTCGGAGCCCTCGGCGGTCAGCTCGAAGCGGGTGCGCAGGGAGGTGAGGATGTCACCGGCGGTGACCATGCCCTCGCGCTTCCAGCCGTGCTGGGCGTCCAGGGGCATCTGTTCGATGAAGCGCAGCTCGTAGTCGTGCTCGACGGCCCAGGCGAGGAGGTCGGGTGCCTCGTCGTCGTTGAGCCCGGGCATCAGGACGGAGTTGACCTTCACCGGGGTCAGACCGGCCTCGCGGGCGGCCTCCAGGCCCTCCAGGACGTCCTTGTGGCGGTCCCGGCGGGTGAGGGTCTTGAAGACGTCCGGGCGCAGGGTGTCCAGCGACACGTTGACCCGGTCCAGGCCCGCGGCCTTCAGGGCCGGCGCGGTGCGCCTGAGGCCGATGCCGTTGGTCGTGAGGGACGTCTGGGGGCGCGGCTCCAGGGCGGCGACCCGCTCGACGATGCCGGTCAGGCCGGGGCGCAGCAGGGGCTCACCGCCGGTGAAGCGGACCTCCTCGATGCCCAGCGAGGTGACCGCGATGTCGATGAGGCGGACGATCTCGTCGTCCGTGAGCAGGTCGGGCTTGGCCAGCCACTGGAGGCCCTCTTCGGGCATGCAGTAGGTGCAGCGCAGATTGCAGCGGTCGGTGAGCGAGACCCTCAGGTCGGTAGCCACTCGGCCATAGGTGTCGATGAGCACGTGGGCCCCCTCCCTCGACGCGGATCGGTGGAGCACTTCTCTCCTCCGATACCTGCGAGCCTACGTGACGGGTCCGACATCGACAGCGGCCCGATCCCACGACGTGGGACGCGGCCGCGTCGTAGGGATCTACGAGCGGCCGCGTCGCCGGGGGCCCGGTGGGCGGCCCCCGGGTGGCTCGGTGCGTGGCTCAGTGTGCTCCGGTGCCGGTCAGGGACCGGACCTCCAGCTCCGCGTACTTCTTCACGTCGGGCTCCTCCTTCGACAGGACGGTGCCGAGCCAGCCCATGAGGAAGCCGAACGGGATGGAGATGATCCCCGGGTTCTTCAGCGGGAACCAGGCGAAGTCGACGTCCGGGAACATCGCCTTGGGGTCGCCGGAGACCACGGGCGAGAACAGCACCAGGCCGACGGCGACGATCAGACCGCCGTAGATCGACCACAGGGCGCCCTGGGTGGTGAACCGCTTCCAGAAGAGGCTGTACAGGATCGTCGGCAGGTTGGCGGACGCGGCGACCGCGAAGGCCAGGGCGACCAGACCGGCCACGTTCAGGTCGCGGGCGAGGGCGCCGAGCGCGATGGAGACGATGCCGATGAGGACGGTCGCCCAGCGGGCCGCCCGCATCTCCTCCTTCTCGGTGGCCTTGCCCTTGCGGATGACGCTGGCGTAGATGTCGTGCGCGAAGGACGACGACGAGGCGAGGGTGAGGCCGGCGACCACGGCGAGGATGGTCGCGAAGGCCACCGCCGAGATCGTGGCGAGCAGGATCGCGCCCCAGGTCGAGTCGACGCCGCCCACGTGCAGGGCGAGCAGCGGTGCGGCCGTGTTGCCGGAGGGGTTGGACGCGATGATCTCCTTCTGCCCTACCAGCGCGGCGGCGCCGAAGCCGAGCGCGATGGTCATCAGGTAGAAGGCGCCGATGATGCCGATCGCCCAGTTCACGGACTTACGGGCGGCCTTGGCGTTGGGCACCGTGTAGAAGCGGATCAGGATGTGCGGCAGGCCGGCCGTGCCGAGCACCAGGGCGATGCCCAGGGAGATGAAGTCGAGCTTGGTGGTGCCGCTGGCGCCGTACTGGAGGCCGGGCTCCAGGAAGGCGGCGCCCTTGCCGCTGTTCTCGGCGGCCGTGCCCAGCAGGTCGGAGATGTTGAAGTTGAACTTCAGCAGCACCAGGAAGGTGATCAGGATGGTGCCGCCGATCAGCAGCACGGCCTTGACCATCTGGACCCAGGTGGTGCCCTTCATGCCGCCGATGGAGACGTACACGATCATCAGGAGACCGACGAGGGCGACGATCAGGATCTTGCCCGCGTCGGAGGTGATGCCGAGCAGCAGCGAGACGAGGATGCCCGCGCCCGCCATCTGGGCCAGCAGGTAGAAGATCGACACGACGATCGTGGAGGTGCCGGCGGCGGTGCGCACGGGGCGCTGGCGCATGCGGTAGGCGAGGACGTCGCCCATCGTGTAGCGGCCGGAGTTCCGCAGCGGCTCGGCCACCAGGAGCAGGGCGACCAGCCAGGCGACCAGGAAGCCGATGGAGTAGAGGAAGCCGTCGTAGCCGAAGAGGGCGATGGCGCCGGCGATGCCGAGGAAGGACGCGGCCGACATGTAGTCGCCGGAGACGGCGAGTCCGTTCTGGAAGGCGCTGAACTGGCGGCCGCCCGCGTAGAAGTCGGCGGCGTCCTTGGTCTGGCGGCCCGCCCAGACGGTGATGCCGAGCGTCGCGAGGACGAAGACCGCGAAGAGCGTGATGATCAGCGGGCGGTGCTCGCTGGCCTCGTTGGCGGCCAGTTCGGCGGCGAAAACGGTCTGTGCGGGGCTCATGCGCCGCCCTCCATCCGGGACTTGATGGCCTCCGCCTTGGGGTCGAGCTTCGCGGCGGCGTACCGCGAGTACCACCAGGCGATGAGGAACGTGGTGACGAACTGGGCGATGCCGAAGACGAAGGCGACGTTGATGTTGCCGAACAGCTTGGTGCCCATGAAGCCGCCGGCGTAGTTCGACAGCAGCACGTACAGCAGGTACCAGGCCACGAAGGCGATCGTCAGCGGAAACGCGAAGGAGCGGAAGGAGCGGCGCAGTTCGGCGAACTCAGCGCTCTGCTGCACTTCGGAGAACTCCTCGGCGGAGGGAAGTGGGCGTTCCTCTTTCGAGGGGGGCGGTGCGTCGGTGGCCACGGAGTCTCCTCGTACGACGGACATGACGGCTTGGACCTCGGTGTTCTCGCAGGGGGCTGATCGTGCTCGGGCTCCCTGTCCAACGACACGGCGCCCCCCGCGCACCGGTTCAACACCCGGAGCACTTTCCGAAGTCACCCGCGGCGGGTCATTGCTGGCCAGGGAGTGCGGGGGATAGCTTCGCCCTGCACCACTCCGTCATGTACCTGCCCGACCACCACCTGTGACTCGGGCCGGTTTCGTTTCCGGATGATGTGGAGACCCCATGGATCATCTGTATGCGCCGCACTCGTCGCGAACCCGGCGTTCCAGACGGCGGCTCGCCCTCGCCGTACCCGTCGTACTGTCACTGACC
This sequence comes from Streptomyces sp. NPDC028991, assembly GCF_055564775.1. NCBI lineage: Bacteria > Bacillati > Actinomycetota > Actinomycetes > Kitasatosporales > Streptomycetaceae > Streptomyces > Streptomyces sp. NPDC028991. The sequence continues at coordinate 34,052 of NZ_JBVHVP010000014.1, forward strand.
GCGTCGCTCGGCTTCCTGCCGGCGGCCGCCTCGGCCGCCCCGCAGGCGGAAGCCGCCGCCCAGGCGGCGCGGGCCGCCCCGGCCGCGGACGCGCCCAGCCTGGCGTACGTCGTCAACACGAGGACGGACCACCGCACGATCGCGTCGGTGAAGCGGGCGATATCCGAGGCCGGCGGCAGCGTCGTCACCACGTACCGGAAGATCGGCGTGATCGTCGTCCACTCGTCGAATCCGGAATTCGGCGAGCGGATACGCGAGGCCCCCGGGGTGCGCTCGGCGGGCGCGACCCGTACCGCGCCGCTGACCGCCGCCGGGACCACGGACCAGGGCGCCGCCGAGCTGCTCTCCGCCGAGCAGGCCGCGCGGACCGCGAAGGCGTCCGCCGCCGCGGGCGCCGGCGAGCCGCTGGAAGCGGACCAGTGGGACCTGCGCGCGATAGGCGCCGACAAGGCCGCGCAGATCAACCCGGGCAGCTCCCGGGTCACCGTCGCCGTCATCGACACCGGCGTGGACGACACCCATCCCGACCTCGCCCCGAACTTCTCCGCCTCGCAGTCCGCCAACTGCGTCGGTGGCAAGGCCGACACCAGCGAGGGCGCCTGGCGGCCGTACACCGCCGACGACTACCACGGCACCCACGTGGCCGGTGAGATAGCCGCCGCCCGCAACGGCATCGGCGTCGCGGGCGTGGCGCCGGGCGTGAAGGTGTCGAGCATCAAGGTGAGCGACCCGGACAACGGGCTCTTCTACCCCGAGAACGTCGTGTGCGCGTTCATGTTCGCCGCCGACCACGGCGTGGAGATCACGAACAACAGCTACTACGTGGACCCCTGGCTGTACAACTGCATGGACGACCCGGACCAGCGGGCGATCGTCGACGCGGTCAACCGGGCCCAGCTGTACGCCCAGCGCAAGGGCACGCTGCACCTCGCCTCCGCCGGCAACTCCAACCACGACCTGGACTCCGACGCGATCGTCGACGACTCCAGCCCCGACGACTCCACGCCGGTGACGCGGACCATCGACCCGCACGAGTGCTACGACGTGCCGACCCAGCTGCCGGGCATCGTCACCGTCAGCGCGACGGGCGTCGACAAGGAGAAGTCCTACTACTCCTCGTACGGCAAGGGTGTCGTGGACGTCGCGGCGCCGGGCGGCGACGGGCGGTACCAGATCCCGGACACGCCGTCGAAGAACGGCCGCATCCTGTCCACCATGCCGAACAACGAGTACGGCTACCTGCAAGGCACTTCGATGGCCTCGCCGCACGCCGCGGGCGTCGCCGCGCTGTTGAAGTCGGAGTACCGGCACGCATCCCCCGCGATGCTCCAGGCGCTGCTGAAGGCACAGGCGGACAACCCGGGCTGCCCGGCCTCCTACGACCAGGACGGCGACGGCACGCAGGACGCCACGTGCGCGGGCGGCAAGCGGACCAACGGCTTCTATGGCTTCGGCATCGTCAACGCGCTGCGCGCGGTGAGGTGACCGGCTCGTACCTCCCCGATCCGGGGTTTCACTCCCTTCCGCGAACCAACTGGAGACATCGCACATGACAGCGTTCCACCCGCGTCACCGTCGTGCCCTCGCGATCCCGGCCGGCATGGCCGTGGCAGCGTCCCTCGCCTTCCTGCCGGGCGTCCCCGCCTCCGCCGCGGAGGCCTCGGAGACCGCTCAGGCCGCACCCGCCCTCTCGGCCGACGCGGCGTCCCCGCTCTCCTACGTCGTCAACGTCCGCGCCGGGCAGGGCCCTTCGGCGCATGTGAAGCGGGCGATAGCCAAGGCCGGCGGCACGATCGTGACGTCGTACGACCGCATCGGCGTGATCGTCGTCCACTCCTCGGACCCGGACTTCGCCAAGACCGTCCGCAAGGTGCGCGGCGTGCAGTCGGCCGGCGCCACCCGCACCGCGCCGCTGCCCTCGGCCGCCACGACCGACACGGGTGCGCCGCGGGTGCTCGGCAGTCGGGAGATCGCCGCCGCCCAGGCCGCCGCCCAGGCCGCCGAGGGGCAGGACCCGCTGCAGCCCCTCCAGTGGGACCTGCCCGCCATCAAGGCGGACAAGGCGCACGAGAAGTCGCTGGGCAGCAGCAAGGTGACGGTCGCGGTCATCGACACCGGCGTGGACGACACTCACCCCGACATCGCCCCGAACTTCGACCGGGACGCCTCCGTCAACTGCGTCTCGGGCAAGCCGGACACCACCGACGGCGCCTGGCGGCCGAGCGCGGCGGAGAGCCCGCACGGCACGCACGTGGCCGGGGAGATCGCCGCCGCCAAGAACGGCGTCGGCATGACCGGCGTGGCGCCCGGGGTGAAGGTCTCCGGCATCAAGGTGTCCAACCCCGACGGCTTCTTCTACACCGAGGCCGTGGTCTGCGGCTTCATGTGGGCGGCCGAGCACGACGTGGACGTGACCAACAACAGCTATTACACCGACCCCTGGTACTTCAACTGCAAGGACGACCCGGACCAGAAGGCGCTCCTGGAGGCGGTCACCCGGGCCTCGCGGTACGCGGAGCGCAAGGGCGCGGTCAACGTCGCCGCGGCCGGCAACGAGAACTACGACCTGGCGGCCGACGAGATCACCGACCCGGTCTCCCCGAACGACTCCACGCCCTCGGACCGGGTGATCGACCCGTCCGAGTGCCTCGACATCCCGACCCAGCTGCCGGGTGTCGTGACGGTCGCGTCGACCGGCGCCAAGGACCTCAAGTCGTCCTTCTCCAACCACGGCCTGGGGGTGGTCGACATCGCCGCCCCCGGCGGCGACTCGACGGCCTACCAGACGCCGGAGCCGCCCGCGACCAGCGGACTGATCCTGGGCACGCTGCCCGGCGGCAAGTGGGGCTACATGGCCGGTACGTCGATGGCGTCGCCGCACGTCGCGGGCGTCGCGGCCCTGATCAAGTCGACGCATCCGTACGCCTCGCCGGCCATGGTCAAGGCCCTGCTGTACGCACAGGCCGACGCCACGCCGTGCACCAAGCCGTACGACATCGACGGCGACGGCAAGGTCGACGCGGTGTGCGAGGGCTCCAAGAACCGCAACGGCTTCTACGGCTGGGGCATGACCGACGCGCTGGACGCGGTGACCTGGTAGCCGCGGTCCTGGTGGCCGCCGGAGCGCTGGTGGCCGCCGGTACTCGCACGACTCACACGCGCGCGTGAAGCGGGCCGGGAGCAGCCTCCCGGCCCGCTTCCGCGCTCCCGCCGCACGGTGGACGTGACGCGGGGTGGACGTGAGGCCGGGGGATGTGACGCGTCCCTCACCCGTGCCCGGGCCGTCCCGAACCGTACGGGCGGCCGAGAACGTCCTCATGTGTGGAACGCCGGACCGCCAGTCGTTTTCCGGAACTTGCCCGGATCCGGGGAGCTGGTGAAGATCTCGAGGTGACCTTGACAAGACCTCCGTTCCGGAACGTCGGCACCGGACGGCGCGCGCGGCCCGCCGGCACCGCCGGCACCGCCGGTACCGCCCGGACCGTGGCCGTGCTCGTGCTGGTGGTGCTGGCCGCGCTGATACCCGTCCTCGGCCCGTCCCCCGCCCTGCACGGCACCGGGGAGGCCGAGGCACCCGGCACCGGCGGCATAGCCCTGCTGCGCACGGTGCTCTTCGCCGCGCTGAGCGTTCCGGTCGGCGAGCTCTTCGTGAACCGGCTGGCCCGGTCGCTCCCCGGCGCTCCCCCGGACCGGCCACACGGCTGGTCGCCGTACGCGGCCGCCGTCGGTTTCGTCGCCGCGCTGGGTCTGGCGTCGGTCGTGGCCACGGGCAATCTGGTGCCGGACAGCGTCGCCGACATCGACGTCGGCGGCCTCTACGAGTCCCGTGACGGCAAGCTCGCGCTCCTGGAGGTCAACGGGTTCCTGGCGGCCGGCCTGTGCGCCACTTCGCGCCGGCCGGGCCTCCAGGTCTGGCCGCTGGCCGCCGTGATCGTCGCGGAGGCACTGCGCGCACACCCCACCACCGAGTACAGCCCGCTCCTCGGCTCCGGCCTGACCCTCGTCCACCTGACGTGCGCCTCGCTGTGGGCGGGCGGCCTCCTGTACGCGCTGCGGGTCCTGCGGCAGTGGCGGGGCGCCGAGGCGGGTCCGGCGCTGCTGGGCCTCTACGCGCGCGTGGCGGCCGTTCTGCTCGCCGCCATCACGGCGACGGGGGTGTGCAGTTCGCTGCGCCGGATGCCGCCGGGCACAATCGTGGACCAGTTGACGGACACGGCGTACGGGCGGGTCCTGCTCGCCAAGGTGATCCTGGTGGCCGCCGTCGCCGCGCTCGCCCTGTGGGCCAGGGTCCGGCTGAGCCGCGCGGCCGACCCGCTGACCGCCTGCTCGCCCGCGCGCGCGGAGGTCGCCGCGCTGGGCGTGGTGGTCGCGGTGTCGGGCCTCCTGACGGCCCTTCCGATACCGATCCGGTGGTGATCCCGATCCGGTGGTGATCCCGCACCCGTAGCCGGTCGCACGGCACCGCTACACCCCGGCGACGTCCAGCAGGGAACCCGTCGCGTACGTGACCGCCATGGCCAGGGCGCCGCCTGTCGCGTTGCGCAGCACCGCCCGGCCCGGCGGGGCCGCGCCCAGACGGGCGCTGCTCCAGCCCGTGAGGACGAGAGCGCCCAGCACGCAGCCGACGGTGACCGCCAGCCGCGGGCCGGCCGGCGGCAGCACGATCGCCAGCAGTGGCAGCAACGCGCCGACGGTGAACGCCAGGAAGCTGGCCCAGGCCGCGTGCCACGGGTTGGTCAGCTCGTCGGGGTCGATGCCGAGCTCCACGCGCGCGTGGGCGCGCAGCGCGTCCCGCCGGGTCAGCTGCTCGGCCGCCTCCCTGGCGACGTCACGGCTCAGTCCGCGGTCCGCCAGGAGGCCGGCCAGTTCCTCCAGCTCGGCCTCCGGCCGCTCGCGCAGTTCCCGTTTCTCCACGGCCAGCGCCGCCTTCTCGGAGTCGCGCTGGGTGGAGACGGACACGTACTCCCCCGCCGCCATCGACAGCGAGCCGGCGAGCAGTCCCGCCAGGCCGGCCGTCAGCAGGGCGGAGCGGTCGTCCGTCGCGCCGGCCACACCCACGACGAGCCCCGCGGTGGACACGATGCCGTCGTTGGCGCCGAGGACGGCCGCCCGCAGCCAGTTGAGCCGGGTGCCGAGGGCAGCGCCGTGGGCCTCGTCGTGCGTGGGTTGCGTCACATGGCGGAGGATGCCACCCGGCGGGCGGTGCGCCCCGGACCGACGCTCCGCGGCCGTCTCCGCGCGCCTTGCCGGCGCAACCGCTCCCGGCCGCGCGGAACTTGACGGAGGGATCGTTTCGCCGGGCACCACGGGGTACCTGCGGGACCGGAGTGTCAGTCGCGGCCCGTATCCTCATGGACCATGCTCGAAGACCACACGACCGCAGCGCCGCCCGCCACGGCGTGGCCGACCGCGTATCCGCAGGGGTACGCGGTCGTTGACGTGGAGACCACCGGCCTGGCCCGCGACGACCGCATCATCTCCGCGGCCGTCTACCGACTGGACGCCCGCGGCGAGGTCGAGGACCACTGGTACACGCTGGTCAATCCGCAGCGGGACCCAGGCCCCGTGTGGATACACGGTCTGACGAGCGACGTGCTGGCGGGGGCGCCACTCTTCCCGGACGTCGCCGAGGAGTTCGCGGCCCGGCTCGACGGGCGGGTGCTCGTCGCGCACAACGCCGTCTTCGACTGGCAGATGATCGCCCGCGAGTACGCGCGCGCGAAGCGCGAGGCGCCGGTGCGGCAACGGCTGTGCACGATCGCGCTCTCCAAGGAGCTGGAGCTGCCGCTGCCCAACCACAAGCTGGAGTCGCTGGCTGCCCACTTCGGTGTCGTACAGCAGCGGGCCCACCACGCGCTGGACGACGCGCGCGTGCTGGCGGAGGCGTTCCGGCCGAGCCTGCTCGCCGCGGCGGCGGGCGGCGTGCGGCTGCCGCTGCACGAGTGCCGGCCGCTGACCGAGTGGTCGGACCGGCCCGCTCCCCGGATCGGGCAGCAGGCGGGCTACGGCGGTTACCGCCAGACCAGTTGGCGCCCCTCCCGCAAAAGGCCCGCATGCCCCTATCCCAACCCCGGCCGGTACGAAGAGGGCAAACGCCTCAAGCAGGGCATGCGGGTCGCCTTCTCAGGTGACACCTCCGTCGAGCGGGACCTGCTGGAGGACCGCGCGACCGACGCCGGACTGCATGTCGCCACCAGCCTCTCCCGCCTGACCAGCCTGCTGGTCACCAACGACCCGGACTCCGGCACGTCGAAGGTGGTCAAGGCCCGCCAGTACGGCACGCCGGTGGTGGACGAGGCGGCGTTCGGGCAGCTGCTCGCGGACATCGAGCCCGCGGACGGCTGAGCCGCGGGCGAGCCGAGCCGCGGGTGAGCCGAGCCGTGGGTGAGCGGAGCCGTGGGTGAGCCGTACGGACGGGTGATTCCGGGCGACTCGCCCACCGCCCGCTCGCCCGCGCCGCGGTGACGGCTCACCCTGTGGCGCATGGCGACATGTGAAGTCTGCGGCAACAACTACGGAATGACCTTCGAGGTCCACGCCCAGGGAGCGGTGCACGTCTTCGACTGCTTCTCCTGCGCGATCCACCGGATGGCGCCCATCTGCGAGCACTGCCGGGTGCAGATCATCGGCCAGGGCGTCGAGGTCGAGGGCCACTGGTTCTGCGGCGCCCACTGCGCCCGCGCGGAGGGAAGGGCGGGGATCGTCGACAAGGTCTAGAGCCACGGCCGACGGCGGCGTAGGGCCGTACCCGCCGCATCACACCCCACGACCGAGTTGTACCGTCGTGGGGTGTACCGCTTCCTGTTGTCCCGCCAGTGGGTGATCCTCACCCTCGTGGCGCTCGCGCTCATCCCGACGATGATCGAGCTGGGCTTCTGGCAGCTGCACCGCCACGAGCGCAGGGTCGCCCTGAACAGGGTGATCGCGGACTCCCTGGCGGCGGAGCCCGTGCCGGCGGAGTCCATGACCTCGCCGGGAGCGAAGGTCGACGACGAGGACCTCTACCGCCGGGTGACGGCGAAGGGGCACTTCGACCGGGCCGACGAGGTCGTCGTGCGCCGCCGCACCAACTCGGACGACCGGGTCGGCTACCACGTCCTGACCCCGTTCGTCCTGGACGACGGCAAGGTCCTCATCGTCAACCGGGGCTGGATCCCGTCGAACGAGGGAAGCCAGACCGCCTTCCCGAAGATCCCGGCGCCCCCGGAGGGCGAGATCACCGTCACCGGCCGGCTGATGCCCGACCAGACGACCGAGGACAGCGGTATCAAGAACGTCGAGGGACTGCCCGACCGCCAGGTCATGCTGATCAACAGCGAGCAGCAGGCCGAGCGCCTCGGCAAGCCGGTCCTCGGCGGCTACGTCGAGCTGACCGAGCCCAAGCCGTCCGGCGACACCCCGGAGCTGATCGCGGCGCCCGACCACGACAGCATCGGCAACCACATGGCGTACGCCGTCCAGTGGTGGCTGTTCGCGGCGGGCGTCCCGGTCGGCTGGTTCGTCCTGGCCCGCCGTGAGGCGCGGGACCGGGCGACGGAGGACGAGCGGGAGACCGCGGAGGCGGAGCCCGCGGCGGTGTAGCCCGGCCCACGGTGCCGTGCCCCCGTGGCGGTGTGACCGGCCGCGCTGTGGCCGGCCGCGCTGTGGCCGGCCGCGCTGTGGCCGGTGGCCGGTACGGGACCGTTCGGCGGGAGGACTGCGGCGGATCCGATTGCGCCGTCTCCGCTCGGGAAGACGGAAACCCGTGCACCCCCAAATCGAGGACTACGCGCTCATCGGCGACCAGCAGACCGCGGCCCTGGTCGGCACGGACGGTTCCGTGGACTGGCTCTGTCTGCCCCGCTTCGACTCCGCCGCCTGCTTCGCCAAACTGCTCGGCGACGAGGACAACGGCCACTGGCGCATCGCCCCCAAGGGCGCCGAGCGCTGCACGCGGCGTGCCTACCGGCCGGATACCCTCGTCCTGGACACCGAGTGGGAGACCGCGGAGGGCACCGTGCGGGTCACCGACCTGATGCCCCAGCGCGACCGCGCCCCGGACGTCGTACGCATCGTGGAGGGCCTGAGCGGTGAGGTCACCATGCACAGCGTGCTCCGGCTGCGCTTCGACTACGGCTCGATCGTCCCGTGGATGCGCAGGGCCGACGGGCACCGGGTGGCCGTGGCCGGTCCGGACGCGGCGTGGCTGCGCAGTGAGCCCGAGGTACACAGCTGGGGGCAGGACTTCGGGACGCACGCGGAGTTCACCGTCGCCGCGGGCGAGAAGGTCGCGTTCGTCCTGACCTGGCATCCCTCGCACGAGTCCCGCCCGCCGCTGGTCGACCCGTTCGTCTCGCTGGAGCACAGCGTCGAGGACTGGCGTGCCTGGGTCGCGCACTGCCGCTACGACGGGCCGTACCGGGACGCCGTCGTCCGTTCCCTGATCACCCTCAAGGCGCTCACCTACCTGCCGACCGGCGGCATCGTGGCCGCCCCCACCACCTCGCTGCCCGAGGAACCGGGCGGCGTGCGCAACTGGGACTACCGCTTCTGCTGGCTGCGCGACTCCACCCTCACCCTGGGCGCCCTGCTGTCGGCCGGATATCTGGAGGAGGCCGAGGCCTGGCGCGACTGGCTGCTGCGCGCGGTCGCGGGCAACCCGGCCGACCTGCAGATCATGTACGGCCTGGCGGGCGAGCGGCGGCTGCCCGAGTTCGAGCTGCCGTGGCTGTCCGGCTTCGCCGAGTCGACGCCCGTGCGGATCGGCAACGACGCCGTGAACCAGCTCCAGCTGGACGTGTACGGCGAGGTCATGGACTCGCTGTCGCTGGCCCGGCTGGCGGGCATGCACCCGCAGCCGCAGATGTGGGAGCTCCAGTGCGCCCTGATGGACTTCCTGGCCACGGCGTGGCGGGAGCCCGACGAGGGGCTGTGGGAGGTGCGCGGCGGGCGCCGGCAGTTCGTGCACTCGAAGGTGATGACGTGGGTGGCCCTGGACCGGGCCGTGCGCACGGTGGAGGAGCATCCCGAGCTGGGCGGTGGCGACCCGGACGGCTGGCGCGCGCTGCGCGAGGAGGTGCACCGCGAGGTGTGCGAGAAGGGCTACGACCCGGAACGCAACACCTTCACCCAGTCCTACGGTTCGCGTGAGCTGGACGCCTCCCTGCTGCTCATCCCGCGCGTGGGCTTCCTGCCGCCGGACGATCCGCGGGTCGTCGGCACGGTCGACGCGATCGGCAAGGAGCTGACCCGGGACGGTTTGGTGCGCCGCTACAGCACCGAGGGGGACCCGGTCGACGGGTTGCCGGGCAGTGAGGGGACCTTCCTGGTGTGCTCGTTCTGGTACGCGGACGCACTGCACGCGACCGGCCGGGCGAAGGAGGCCCGGGAGCTGTTCGAGCGGCTGGTGGGGCTCGCCAACGACGTGGGGCTGCTGGCCGAGGAGTACGACCCGGTGGCCGGCCACCAGCTCGGCAACTTCCCGCAGGCGTTCAGCCACATCGGCCTGGTGAACACGGCCCTCGCCCTGTTCGGGGACCAGGAGGCAGGATAGGGCCATGGATCTTGGACTGAAGGACCGGGTGTACGTCGTCACGGGAGCCACCCGGGGCCTGGGCAACGCCGCCGCGCGCGAGCTGGTCGCCGACGGGGCGAAGGTGGTCGTCACGGGGCGGGACGAGAAGAGCGTCACCGACGCCGCGGCCGCGCTGGGCCCGGACGTGGTGGGGGTGGCCGCCGACAACGCCGACCCCGGAGCCGCCGGCCGGCTGATCGCGACCGCCCGTGAGCGCTTCGGCCGCTTCGACGGCGTACTGATCAGTGTGGGCGGGCCGCCGCCCGGCTTCGTCGCGGACAACACGGACGACCAGTGGCAGACGGCGTTCGAGTCGGTCTTCCTCGGTGCGGTGCGGCTGGCCCGGACGGCGGCGGCGGAGCTGGAGTCGGGCGGTGCCATCGGCTTCGTGCTGTCGGGCTCGGTGCACGAGCCGATCCCGGGCCTGACCATCTCCAACGGCCTGCGGCCGGGGCTGGCCGGTTTCGCCAAGTCCCTCGCCGACGAGCTGGGCCCGCGCGGCATCCGTGTCGTCGGCCTGCTGCCGGGCCGCGTCGACACCGACCGGGTGCGCGAGCTGGACGGCCTGTCCGCCGACCCGGAGGCGACCAGGGCGGCCGCCGAGTCCCGCATCCCGCTGCGCCGCTACGGTGCCCCGGAGGAGTTCGGCCGCGCTGCGGCGTTCCTGCTGTCCCCGGCGGCGTCCTACCTGACGGGCGTGATGCTGCCGGTGGACGGCGGAGTACGGCACGGGTTCTAGCGGAGTACGGCACGGTTCCGGAGGGATTGGTCCGCAGGGTGGACGCGGACCATCCACCCGGCCGGGGGGCGGCCCCGCCGGGGGCCGCCCCGAAGGGGCCGTGCCCCCGGCCGACCGTGCGAGGCTCAGCTGACTCGCTCGGCCCGGTGCTTGACGCCCCGGAGATGGACCTCCGCGGGGAGGGTTTCGAGGTTCGCCGAATCACGGGCGTGGGTCAGGGCGTGCGTGGTGAGGTCGTCGAGGGCGGTGCCGGGGTCCACGTGGGGGGCCAGGAGCAGGCGGACGCGGGTCGCCGGGGCGGCGCGGCGGCCGGTGAGGCGGACCCTGGCCTGTTCGACCCCGTCCACCCGGTCCGCCTCCTGGGCTAGGACGGTCTCCAGGGCCCGGCCGCGCAGCACCGCGCCCTCGCCGTCCCCCGTGTCGACGAGGACCTCGGCGAGCCGGCGGCGGCGTACCACCGCGACCAGCCACCACAGGGCGAGCAGCAGCAGGACGGCGAGTGCGGCGATGACGACCGGCCACCACCATCCGGCGTCCCGCCACCGGGTCCGGTCGTCGGTGCTGAGCAGCACGTCGTGCCGCCCGTCGTGGAGCCACCAGGAGGGCGCGGGCGCGCCGAGTCCGATGGCGAGGACCGAGCCGCCGAGGGCCAGCAGGACCAGGCCCACGAGCCCGAGCAGCACACGGTCGACGGTCCTGAGCACCGCCCTCACCCCTTTCGCCCCGGCCGTGCGACCCGCAACGACACGGCGGGCGGCCGGGCCAGTCCCAGCCCGCGCACCGCGTCGTCGAGCACGCCGTCCAGATCGGTCCGTACGTCGTCCAGTTCCCGGAAGTGCGACAGCGCGCGCACGCGGGCCTTCCGCCGGCGCATCCTGACCCGCGCGGACTGCACCCCGGCGACCTCCATGGCCCGGTCGCGCAGCACCGATGCGGCGGCGTCCCGGTGGAGCCCCGCGCGTACGTCCGGTCGGGTGCGCCGCATCGGGAGCACCTTGCGGAGGCCGGGGGTGAGGGCCAGGGCGAGCAGCCAGAGCCCGAGGGCCGCGGCGACTCCGGCGCCGACCAGGACCCACACGTCGTCGAGGGGCCGTTCGGCCAGCTGCCGGGCCAGTTCCCGGCGCCAGCCGAGGGCCGAACGGCCGGCCCGCACGGCGACCACGTCGTAGAGGAAGACGCCCGCGACGAGCACAAGCAGCAGCGCGACGATGCCCGCGGGGACACGGCGCGCGGACCAGAAGCGGCCGGCCGGCCCGGCGCCGCGACCGGGGTCGGGGCCGGGGTCGGGGTCGGGCGGCGGCCCGGTGCCGGATGCCGGCTGCTTCTCCATGTCGGGTGTCATGACGGGCAGGCGCCGCGTGCTCCCTTCGGCGTCCTGGGACTCGCTCATCGCGTCCTCCCCTGTCTCACGCCGTACTCCGCCGCCAGGTGCAGCCGCTCCACGTGGACCGCGACCTCCGGCACCGCCATTCCCACCAACGCGCGTACCCGCTGGACGACTTGGTGACGCACCCGACCGCAGCGGGCGCCGATGTCGCACGGGTAGTCGAGTTCGAGATGAACCCGGACGTGGGCGGTGTCGTGCCGGACGACGACGGTGGCGTGCGGGCGCTCGGCATCCGGGTGGAGCCGACCGACCGCCTCGCGCGCCGCCTGCGCGGCGACCTTGGCGACCACCCGGTCGGCGATCCGCGTGGCACCGCGCTCGCCCGGCGGAACGACGGCCGAGGGTTCGAGGAGCTCACCGGCCCCACCGCTCACGCCGGTCACCGCCGCCGGTCGTCTCGGGTGCGGAAGAAGTCACCGAGTTCCATGTCCCCCTCCAGAAAGCGACCGACTACGAACCCGACGGCGCCCAGGGCCGCCACCAGCAGGAAGGCCCCGAATCCGCCGAAGTACCCGGCGAAACCCAGTGCCATGCCGGCGATCATTCCGACCACGGCCATGCTCATGGTGTGCTCTCCTCAGTCACCGTCCGCGTCACTTGATCCGGGGCTCCGGCTCCTCGTCCTCCTCGTCGGGCAGCTTCACGTCACTCACCGCGATGTTGACCTCGACGACCTCCAGGCCGGTCATCCGCTCCACGGCCGCGACCACGTTCTCCCGTACGTCCCCTGCGACGTCCGAGATCGACACGCCGTACTCGACGACGATCTCCAGGTCGAGCGCGGTCTGCCTCTCGCCGACCTCGGCCTTCACGCCGCGCGTCACTCCCGACTTGGTCCCGCCGGGCACCCGGTCGCGCACGGCACCGAAGGTGCGTGACATCCCGCTGCCCATGGCGTGCACACCGGCGACGTCGCGTGCCGCCATTCCGGTGATCTTCTCCACGACGCCGTCGGCGATGGTGGTGCGGCCGCGGTCGGCGGGGGCTCCCCCACCACGCCGGGCGCCCTGCCCACGCTGTGCACCGGTCTCGGTTGTTTCCTTCTCCGTCAAATCACTCATGACCGCAGTCCCTTCGGGTCCGTCCTTCCTGTCCACCGTAAGCACGGTTGCGCGATCGCGCGTCGTGGATGCGGCAAGCTGGAGGAATGACGACGGCGGACCGGTGGACGCGGGCGGTGCGGGATCAGATGCGGCTCGGCAGGTTGCTGCCGCTGGGCGGTCCACGGGACGGCGCGTGGATCGCCGAACGTGCGGCACGGGAGGTGCTGCTCACCGCGGCCCGGGGCGTGGCCGGCGTGCGTCCGGGCCCCGGCCTGCGGATCGCGTCCGCGGGCCCGGACGACGCGTCCGAACCGGCCGTACCGCCGCCGCCGAGTGCCCTGCCGCCCGGCCCGCTGCGGGTGACGGCCGACTTCGCGGCGACCGTGGGGCCCGCGGCGACGACGGCCGAGCCGCTGCCGGCGACGGCCGCCCGCCTGCGCGCCGCGCTTACGGCGGCGGCGCGGGGCCTCGGCCTGACGGTGACCGACGTGGACCTGCGGGCGACGGCCCTGCTGGACGCGACCACGGAGCCGGAGCCGGACCCGCACCGGGAGCCGGATCCTGGCCCGGGCCGGGAGCCGGACCCGGCTCCCGGAGACGAGCCGCGCCGTCCCCGAGCCGTTGATCCGGGTGACAGGAGCGAAGGGGGCGAGGGGCGCGAGGGGGACGAGGGCCGTGCGGCCGACGCCGCGCTCGCGGTCCCGGGCGTGACCCGGCTGACGTCGACACTGGGCCGTCCCGTGAACGTCACGGAGCTGCCACGGGAGCAGGCCTCCCTGCCGCGCCGCCATGTCCGGGTGGAACTGGCGGTGGACGCGGACCACCGGGCCGTGGAGGTGGCCCGACGGGTCCGCGCGGCGGTGACGGAGGCCCTGCCGGACCGGCCGTCGGTTGCGGTGCTGGTGACGGCGGTCGGCTGAGCAGCCGACCACGCCGGCGGCGAACCTTCCTCGACCACCGCGATCAGCGCGATCGCCCCGTCCGCCCCGGCCGACGGATCACGCTGACCGACGGATCGACGAAGCGGTGGACCGACGAACCAGTGGACCGGCTGACCGGCTGACCGGCTGACCGGCTGACCGGCAGGACTGTGATCCGGCAGGACTGCGGACCGGCCGGCCTGCGGACCGGCTCACCGGTGGTACCGGCGGGCCGTGGCGGCGGTGACCGTTGCGAAAGGTCCCCGGTCCCCGGCCACCGGCCACCGGCCACCGGCCACCGGCCACCGGCCACCGGCCGAAGTGAGCCGCGGCGCCGGCAGCGGCCGTCGGGCCGCCGCGGTCGCGCCCGCGTTACTCCCCCAGCCCGGCCAGGTCGCGCAAGCGGCGTCCCTGTGCGGCCCGCTCGGCGGCGCGCTGGGCCTCGTAGTCCCGGTTCCGGGCGCCCTGGAGCAGGGCCTTGGTCTCGATGACCGCGTCGCGTGGCGCGGCCAGGACCGCCGACGCCAGGTCGTGCACGGCGCCGTCGAGCTGGTCGGCGGGCACGGCGAGGTTGGCCAGCCCGGTGTTCACCGCCTCCTCGGCCATGACGAAGCGGCCCGTCGCGCAGATCTCCAGCGCGCGGGCGTAGCCGACCAGGGACACCAGGGGGTGCGTGCCCGTCAGGTCCGGCACGAGGCCGAGGCTGGTCTCGCGCATGGCGAACTGGACGTCGTTCGCGACGACCCGCAGGTCACAGGCGAGGGCCAGCTGGAAGCCGGCCCCGATGGCATGCCCCTGCACGGCGGCCACCGACAGGATGTCGCTGCGCCGCCACCAGGTGAACGCCTCCTGGTACTCGGTGATGGTCGCGTCCAGCTCGGCGTCGCCGCCCCGCGCGAGGTCGATGAACGACGGTTCGCCGTCGAAGCCCTCGGGCGTGAACGCCTGCCGGTCGAGCCCGGCCGAGAAGGACTTGCCCTCGGCGCGGAGCACCACGACCCGGACGGAACCGGGCAGCAGCCGACCGGCTTCGGTGAGCGCCCGCCACAGAGCGGGACTCTGCGCGTTGCGCTTGGCCGGGTTGGTCAGCGTCACCGTGGCGATCGCGTCGTCGACGGTGAGCCGCACGCCGTCCTTTTCGAGTGCGGGACCGGGATCGTGCGCGGGCGAAGCCATGGGGTGCCTCCGAAAGGTGCGGTCGTCGTCCCCGCCGCGCGCCGGCTGCGACGCCGTACGACGGCAGAGCTAAGTGACTGCACAGTAACCACCCGGACGGTCGGACGACCGGCCGGGTGGCCACCTTCACTTTCGGAGTCGAGGGGCCGCCCGGAGCATCAGGCCGATGTGGCCTTTTTGCCCCGGGTAGCCCCGCCACGCCCTCGGAGCGTGACACCCGACTCGCTGAGCATGCGGTGCACAAAGCCATACGAGCGGCCGGTTTCCTCGGCCAACGCCCGGATGCTCGCACCGGCGTCGTACTTCTTCTTCAGGTCTGCCGCGAGCTTGTCGCGCGCGGCGCCGGTTACCCGGCTGCCCTTCTTCAGAGTCTCGGCCACCCGGTCCTCCTCATGGGAAGTGCGCTCTGGTCTCCTCATGATCACCCCTCCAGGGCTTCATGGCCACCCATTCGGCAAGGTCGATGAGCCAAGGTTGTGACGACAGGAGCGAGTCCCCACATACGGAATCTGCGATTCCAGAGAATCCCGTCCGTACGGCCGAACGGGTTTCTCCGTGAAGTTCCAGGTCAGACAGGTATCGCGGCCGGGCCCCCGGCACACGGGGACCCGGCCGCGAAATCGATGTAGGACACACCTCGTGATGAGGAGATCTCACACAGATGGTGGATCACGGATCGGCCGAATGATCCATAACCAGTGGATCATCCATTCGATCAAGCCAGGGCGACGAGATCCGCGTAGTCGGCGCCCCACAGGTCCTCGACGCCGTCCGGAAGCAGAATGATCCGCTCCGGCTGGAGCGCCTCGACGGCGCCCTCGTCGTGGGTGACCAGGACGACGGCGCCCTTGTAGGTGCGCAGCGCCCCGAGGATCTCCTCGCGGCTGGCGGGGTCGAGGTTGTTGGTGGGCTCGTCGAGCAGCAGCACGTTGGCCGAGGACACCACGAGGGTCGCCAGCGCGAGGCGGGTCTTCTCGCCGCCGGACAGGACGCCGGCCGGCTTGTCGACGTCGTCGCCGGAGAACAGGAACGAGCCCAGCGTCTTGCGGACCTCGACGAGGTCGAGGTCGGGGTTGGCGGAGCGCATGTTCTCCAGGACGGTGCGCTCGGGGTCGAGGGTCTCGTGCTCCTGCGCGTAGTAGCCGAGCTTGAGGCCGTGGCCCTCGATCACCTGGCCGGTGTCGGGCTTCTCGACGCCGCCGAGCAGGCGCAGCAGGGTGGTCTTGCCGGCGCCGTTGAGGCCGAGGATGACGACCCGGGAGCCCTTGTCGATGGCCAGGTCGACGTCCGTGAAGATCTCCAGGGAGCCGTACGACTTGGAGAGGCCCTCGGCGGTCAGCGGGGTCTTGCCGCAGGGCGCGGGCTCGGGGAAGCGGAGCTTGGCGACCTTGTCGGACTTCCGCTCGGACTCCAGGCCGGCCAGCAGCTTGTCCGCGCGGCGGGCCATGTTCTGCGCGGCGACGGTCTTGGTGGCCTTGGCGCGCATCTTGTCGGCCTGCGAATGGAGGGCGGAGGCCTTCTTCTCCGCGTTCTGCCGTTCGCGCTTGCGGCGCTTCTCGTCGGCCTCGCGCTGCTGCTGGTAGAGCCGCCAGCCCATGTTGTAGACGTCGATCTGGGAGCGGTTGGCGTCCAGGTAGAACACCTTGTTGACGACCGTCTCGACCAGGTCGACGTCGTGGGAGATCACGATGAAGCCGCCGCGGTAGGTCTTGAGGTAGTCGCGCAGCCAGACGATCGAGTCGGCGTCGAGGTGGTTGGTCGGCTCGTCGAGCAGCAGGGTGTCGGCGTCCGAGAACAGGATCCGGGCCAGCTCGATACGGCGGCGCTGACCGCCGGAGAGCGTGTGCAGGGGCTGGCCGAGCACCCGGTCGGGCAGGTTGAGCGCGGCGGCGATGGTGGCGGCCTCGGCCTCGGCGGCGTACCCGCCCTTGGTGAGGAACTCCGTCTCCTGGCGCTCGTACTGCTTGAGTGCCTTCTCGCGGGTGGCGCCCTGGCCGTTGGCGATGCGCTGCTCGTTCTCGCGCATCTTGCGGATCAGGACGTCCAGGCCGCGCGCGGACAGGACGCGGTCGCGGGCGAGCACGTCCAGGTCGCCGGTGCGCGGGTCCTGCGGGAGGTAGCCGACCTCGCCGGAGCGGGTGACGGTGCCGCCGGCGGGCTGGCCCTCGCCGGCGAGGACCTTGGTGAGGGTGGTCTTGCCGGCGCCGTTGCGGCCGACCAGGCCGATGCGGTCGCCCTTGGCGATGCGGAAGGTGGCGCTTTCGATGAGGACGCGGGCACCGGCGCGCAGCTCGATGCCGGAGGCGGAGATCACGGTCAGACTCCTGGGCGGGTGGTTGGCGGGATGGGCGGCTGGAGGACGTTCCCGCCGTCTAATGCGCGAGGAGAATGGCCATGGGGGCCAGTCTAACGGGGCCGTGCAACCGCTTTTCCCGGGTCGCCGGTGTCCGCGGCTCCCTGTTCGGAGCTCCCGTGTTCGGGAGCGCGGGTCCGGGGCGTTGTCGGTGGGCGGTGCAAGACTGGGCGACAGGGCTGGATTCCATGGTTTTCCGGACTTCGGGGATCTTCATGGCATCCACTCCTCCGGGTACCGGCTCACAAAGGAGTGATCGGCATGGCAGGCATGGACGGCGGGAACCCCAGCGTCTACCCGACGCTGCTGTACGCAGACGCCAAGGCGGCGGTCCGGCAGCTCACACAGGCCTTCGGCTTCAGGGAACTGGCGGTGTACGAGGGCGAGGACGGCTCGGTGGCCCACGCCGAGCTGGCCCAGGGCAACGGCGCGGTCATGCTCGGCTCGAAGGGCACGGGCAGCCGCTTCGACGAGGCGATGAAGAACGCCGGTACGACGGGGGTGTACGTCGTGGTGTCGGACGTCGACGCCCACCACCGGCGGGCGGTGGAACACGGTGCGGAAATCCTGATGCCTCCGACGGACCAGGACTACGGATCGCGGGACTACATGGCCCGGGACCTGGAGGGCAACATCTGGAGCTTCGGCACGTACGCGCCTGAGATCCGCGGGTAGCCTCCGGCGGTTCGCGGCGGGCCGAGTGGTTGGTCCGGGTCCGGGTCCGCGTCCGGGTCGGCGGCAGGGCCCCGCACCAGCACCAGCACCCGAACCCGCCGCGCCGGGCCGGGCCGGGCCGGGCCGCGCGGGCGGATGCCCGGCGTGATCAGCTGCCTCCGGTGTGGACCTGGAAGGCCGCCCTGCGCACGGCTTTGGCCAGGGCGGGATCGGGGTGCGCCGCGGCGAGGGCGACCAGGACCTGCACGGTGCGGGGGTGACCGACGGCCCGGACCTCGTCCAGCAGGGCCGGGACGGTGGGCTGCACCGCCGACTCCAGGTGCCTCACGAGCAGCGGGGCCTCACCGTGGTCGGCGACGGCGGCCGCGGTGTCGACCCACAGCCACGTGGCCTCCTGGCGGGTGAGCACCTCGTGGGCGTCCTCGGGGTCGGCGCCGTCGTGCTCGGCCAGCCAGAGCAGGGCGTACGGCCGCAGCGTCGGCTCGTCGAGGACGGCGCGGACGTCGGGCTCGGCGGGTGCGCCGACGACGCGCAGCGCCTCGAAGGCGAGGCCGCGCAGCAGGGCGTCCTCACCACGCGCGCCGCCGAGCAACTCGGCGACGGCGCTGCCGACGGGGCGGGCGGCGAGCCAGGCGCGGTACTCGGCGCGGGCGGCGTTCGGGCGGAGCTGGGCACAGCCGCGGAGCATGTCCTCGGCCGACTGTTCGATGTTTCCGGCGGGGCTCTGCGCGGCGACGCAGATCTGCTCCAGCTTGACCCAGACCGCCCAGTTGCCGAGCGGAGTGAGCGTGGCGTGTCCGTCGCCGCAGGTGAGGGCTCCGACGGAGGCCAGGGCATGCAGGGCCCAGTCCAGGAGCGGGGCGAGCGGCGTGCCGGCGGTGGGGTCCGCGAGCGGTACGGCAGGAGGGGTCTGTGGCGTGCCGGGCTCGAGACGCGGGCCGTAGGGGACCTCGCAGCGCTCGGTACGCAGTTCGGTGACGCGCTGCTCGAGCAGGTCCAGCAGTTGCGCCACCGGCACCGGCCCGGCGGACAGCTGGAGGAAGGAGAGCACCTGGGGCATCGCGGAGATGACCTCGGCCACGGCCGCGGGCTCCTGCCCGTCGGGCTCGGGGTGGGCCAGCGACCACGCGTCGAAGAGGGCGACCCAGCCGCGCAGCACGGCGCTGTCGTCGCGGTTCCAGGCGCGCAGCCGCCAGCCGGGGCGGGCGCTGTCGCCGTGCACCTCGATCAGTCCGGCCAGCCGGGCGGTGTCCCAGTCGGCGCGGACCTTGGCCACGGTCAGGCCCAGCTCCCGGGCCGCCTGGTCGGCGGTCGCGTCGGAGAGCGTGGCCTTGCCGTCGGCGGTCGCGCTGCCGCGGCCGGGGCCGAGGGCGGTATCGGCCCAGCGGGCGACACGGGCCGCGTCGGCCAGACCGGAGCGTGCCATTCTGGCCAGCTCCGACCGGGCCGGTGTGCCCTCCGGGGGTCGCGGCGCGGCGCGGCGCGGACGCCGCTGAGTCATCGCTTGGGGGGCGGCGGCCAGGGGTCGCGGGCGGACGAGTCGAAGCCTGGAGTCGCGCGGGATACGGGACGTCACGGGTGCAGTCTTCCGGTTGACGGTCCGAAAACCCAAACGGAATGCCACGGCCGGTGCCGGGGACGGCGGGCGCGCGGGCCCGGGGCGGCGTCGGGGCATCGGAACAGGCCAGTGGCACGGCGCTAAACGGAACCGGAGCGGGGGGTGACGGGCCCGAGGTGCTCGGGGGTCACACCAGTGGGGTCATGAAGCGGCGCAGGGTCTCTTCGTAGTCGTCGGGGTCGGCGTTCCACATGGCGCCGTGCGGGGCGCCCTCGACCGTGTGGAGGGCGACCAGGCGCGGGTGCGTGTCGGCGAGGCGGCGGGAGAGCCGCCACGGGGACACCACGTCGTCGGGGCCGTGGAAGATCAGGGTCGGGACCGCCGGACGGTGGAGGCCCGCCGTGTGGACGTCGCTGTCGGCGTGCAGTCCGGCGCGGCCCTGGGCGGCGCGGACGGCGAGCGGGAGGAGCGCGCCCGGGGTGCGGCGGGCGGTGGCCAGGGCACGCAGGGTGGTCTCCCAGCTCAGTACCGGGGAGTCCAGCACGAGCCCCGCGATGCGCTCGCGTACGCCGGAGAGCGCCGCGGTGCGCAGGGCCATGGTGGCGCCGGTGGACCAGCCGAGCAGGACGACCTTGCGGGCACCGTGGTCGAGGGCGTAGCGGACGGCCGCGTCCAGGTCGCGCCACTCGGTCTCGCCGAAGTGGTGGAGGCCGTCGGGCGAGGGCGGGGCACCGACGTCGCCGCGGTAGGCGAGGGCGAGCACCGGGACGTGCCGGCGGCGCAGGGGCGCCATGAAGTTCATGGCCTGTTCGCGGGTGGCACCCAGGCCGTGTACGGCGATGATCCAGGTCGGGCGGGAGCCGGGCAGGAACCAGGCCGGGAGCGGGCCGAGTTCGCCGGGGACCTCGACGTCGGTGTATTCGAGGTCGAGGGCGGTGCCCGGGTTCCCGACGTACAGGTTCGGGGTGAGCCAGGCCCGGTCGCCGGCCGTGAGGGTGCCGTGCGTGACGCGTTCGAGGCGGCGGACGACCGTGTCGGCGCCGTGCTCGGCCGTGCCGAGGACCGGGCCGACCACGGCGTGCGAGCCGTCACCGGCGAGGCCGTACCGGCCGGGGCGCAGTGCGGCCAGATCCCGGGTGAGGGTAATCTGCCCGGCGGCGGTGCCGTGCACGGTGAGCCGGGGTTCGGTGGGCAGGGGCCGGCCGGGAGCCGCCTTGAGCGCGGCGTCGCTGGCGAGCCGGCCGGCGGCGACGCTCGCTGCACCGGCCGCCAGGGCTGCGGTGACGGCGGCGGCCGTTGCTGTGACAGTGCGCATGGGGCCAGTCTCCTGGTGGAGTCCTAGGGCGGCCAGTGGGCGGGCGGCGGGGGGTGACGAGTCCCCGCCGGTCGCCCGGTCGGGCCCGGAGCCATGAGTCGGTCCCGCTGCCGGTACCCGCGAAGCCGCGCGGTACGCGCTTCGCGGGTCGCGGGTTCCGTCGGCGGGGGCCCCGGCCACGCGGTGCGCGGGGGGCGCGGGACCCGCGCACCGCCCCCCTCGCATCGCCGCAGCACCTCCGCATCGCCCCAGCCCGCGCGCCAGGCGCGGCACCCGACACCCGGCACGGCCCCGCGGGCGCCCCTTCATGAGCCCCGTTGCCCGTACCCCCGCAGGCGTTCGGTGACATCCGTCAGCTGGTCGGCCGTCAGCAGGGACGGGGTGCGGCCCGGTACCGAGGAGGCCGTCAGCCAGAGGCGGGACATCCACTCCAGCTGGGCGGTGCGGTCGTAGGCCTGGTCGAGGGAGGCGCCGTAGGTGAGCGTGCCGTGGTTCTGGAGGAGGCAGCCGGTGCGGCCGGCGAGGGCGTCGAGCATGGTGCGGGCCAGTTCGTCGGTTCCGTAGGCCGCGTAGGGGGCGACCCGGACGGGGCCGCCGAGGGCGGCGGTCATGTAGTGGACCGGCGGGAGTTCGGCGACGAGGAGCGAGACCGCCGTCGCGTGCACGGCGTGGGTGTGGACGACGGCGCGGGCGTCGGTGGCGCGGTACACCGCGAGGTGCATGGGCAGTTCGCTGGTCGGGACCAGCGTGCCGAGCACCTGCCGCCCGTCGAGGTCGACGCCGGTGATGTCGCCGGGGGCCAAACGGTCGTAGGGCACACCCGAAGGGGTGACCAGCACCGTGTCGTCCACCCGCACCGAGACGTTGCCGGAGGTGCCGACCACCAACCCCTCCGCCACCGTCCGACGGGCCGTCGAGACGAGTGCCTCCCAGGCCCCTTCCTCGTCGGCTCCGCCCACCCGTCCGACCCGCGAATACGTCACAGTCACCGTCTCCCCTCGGGCATTTCAAGGCCCTCGCGTCCCGCCGTCGACCGGCTTCGCGGCGATCCTGCCAGGCGCGTCTCCGGAGAGCGTCGGACCGGGCACGCAGAGGGAGGCGGAGACACCGGTTCCGGTCACCGTGGCGCCCTGCTCAGTTCATCTTCCGTTCACTCTGGTTACCTACGTTCGTCCAGCCAATGACCTCGAACGATTGCCTGGGTAAATGGAAAGCTTCTCGCTGATCCTCGCGATTGTGGTAGTAACCGCACTCGCGTTCGATTTCACGAACGGTTTCCACGACACCGCGAACGCGATGGCAACGACCATTTCGACCGGTGCGCTCAAGCCCAAGGTGGCGGTGGCGATGTCCGCCGTCCTCAACCTTGTCGGCGCCTTCCTCTCGGTGGAGGTCGCCAACACGATCTCCAAGGGTCTCGTCGACGAGACCGGCATCCGTCCCGAGGTCATCTTCGCCGCCCTGGTGGGCGCGATCCTCTGGAACCTGCTGACCTGGCTGGTCGGGCTCCCGTCCAGTTCCTCGCACGCCCTCATGGGCGGTCTGATCGGTGCCGCGGTCGCTTCGGCGGGTGTCGGCGCGGTCAACGGCGACGCGCTCGTCACCAAGGTGCTGATCCCGGCGATCGCCGCCCCGCTCGTCGCGGGCCTCGCGGCGCTGCTCGGCGCACGGCTGACGTACAGGCTCGGCCGCAAGGCCGACGGCAAGGCCGCCGCCAAGGGCTACCGCGCCGGGCAGATCGCCTCCGCCGGGCTGGTCTCGCTGGCCCACGGCACCAACGACGCCCAGAAGACGATGGGCATCATCACCCTCGCCCTGGTCGCCGGCGGCGCCCTCGCCCCCGACTCCGACCCGCCCATGTGGGTCATCCTGTCCGCGGGCATCGCCATCGCGCTCGGCACCTACCTCGGCGGCTGGCGCATCATCCGCACCATGGGCAAGGGCCTGACCGACCTCCAGCCGCAGCAGGGCTTCGCCGCCCAGACCAGCGCCGCCACGGTCATCCTGGCCTCCTCCCACCTCGGCTTCTCCCTCTCCACCACGCACTCGGTCTCCGGCGCGGTGATGGGCGCGGGCCTCGGCCGCAAGGGCGGCGTGGTGCGCTGGTCCACGGCCACCCGGATGTTCGTCGCCTGGGGTCTGACCCTGCCGGCCGCGGCCCTGGTCGCCGCGATCGCCGAGTGGGTCTGCGGCCTCGGTGACTGGGGCACCGCACTCGTCGCGGTCTTCCTGGTCGCCTCCAGTGCCGCCATCTGGAAGCTCTCCCGGCGCGAGGTCGTCGACCACACCAACGTCGTCGACGAGCCCGAGCAGGCCGGTGTGGTGACCACGGCGATGGCCGCCGTGTCCCCGCCCCCGGCGGGCGTGACCGAGGACCTGGCCGCGGCCGGCGCCCCGGGGTCCGCGTCCGACTCCAAGGCCTCCTCGGCCACCACCTCTGTCTGAGCCCGCGCCCCGGGTACGAAGGAAAGCGAATTCCATGAGCATCGACTGGGCAGCTCTCGGCTCCGTCTTCGGGGTCAGCCTCGTGGCCACCGTGGCCCTGGTGGGCCTGTTCACCCTCGGCATCGTCGGCCTCTCCCGTCAGGAGCGGGCGGCCGCCCAGGGCGGCTCCGCGGCCCTCGCGGTCACCGGCGCGTACGCCTGCTTCGCGGCCTGTGCGGCGGCGGTGGCGTACGGCATCTACCTGATCGTCGCCTGACCCTCGGCGCACCCCCTTGAGGCGGGGCGCGGGACGGACTCCAACCGTCCCGCGCCCCGCCTTCTTCTCGCGCCGGTGCACACCCCCCGTGTGTGGGGCTTCGCACACTCCCCCTTCGCAGGTCAACGCCAGGTTGACGGGTGTTCGCGGGCCGTGGTGGACTTCCGGAGCCAATACGGCGGCAGGAGAGGAAGCCCGGTGCGAATCCGGCGCGGTCCCGCCACTGTGAACGGGGTGCAGACCCCGGAAGCCAGGAACTCTCACCGCCGGTCTCTTCCAACCAGGGCGCGGACACCCTGAGTGAGGACATATCGCCATGCACGGCTGCGGTTCCACGCACAGCGGTCCCGGGTACACCGGTTCCGGGCACACCAGCGACACGCTCCCCCGCCCCGCGGCCGGTTGAGCCGTGCGCGCCGAACGCGTCTTCGCGTACGGCGCCGCCGCCGGCCTTCTCGGTGACCTCCTCCTCGGCGATCCGCGCCGCGGACACCCGGTCGCCGCGTTCGGCCGTGCCGCCGGCGCCGTGGAACGGGTGCTGTGGCGTGACCACCGGGGCTGGGGCGCGCTGCACACCGCCGTGTGCGCCGGTGGCGCCGCCGCCCTGGGAACCGTCACCGCCCGCGCCGTACGCCGTTCCCCCGCCGCCTCCGTCGCGCTGACCGGAGCCGCCACCTGGGCCGTCGTCGGCGGCACCTCACTCGCGCGCGAGGCCCGCGCCGTCGGCCGGGCCCTGGACTCCGGGGACGTCGAGGCGGCCCGCGCACGGCTGCCGCACCTGTGCGGGCGGGACCCGCAGGCGCTGGACGCCGACGGGATCGCCCGGGCCGTCGTGGAGTCCGTCGCCGAGAACACCTCGGACGCGGTGGTGGGCGCCCTGGTGTGGGGCGCCGTGGCCTCAGTGCCCGGGCTGCTCGGCTTCCGGGCCGTGAACACCCTGGACGCCATGGTCGGCCACAAGTCCGCCAGGTACCGGCGGTACGGCTGGGCCTCGGCCCGGCTCGACGACCTCGCGGGCTGGCCGGGCGCCCGCCTGACCGCCGTCCTGACCGTCGTGGCCGGCGGCGACCCGCGCGGCGCCGTACGGGCCTGGCGCGCGGATGCCGCACGGCACCCGAGCCCCAACGCCGGTCCCGTGGAGGCGTCGTTCGCGGGCGCCCTGGGCGTACGGCTCGGCGGAACGCTCTCCTACGGCGGGCGGGTGGAGCACCGGCCCGTCCTCAACGGCACGGCGGGACGGGCCGTCCGGGCCGGCTCCGGCGACATCGACCGGGCCGTCCGGCTCTCCCGGCGCGTGGGCTGGCTGGCGCTCGGCGTGTGCGCGGGCGCCCGGCTGTTCGCGCGCGGGGCCGTCAGGAAGGGGCGTACGACATGAGCGGTCGCCTCCTCGAGAAGGGACCTACGTCATGAACGGTGGCCTCCTCGTCGCCGGAACCACCTCGGACGCGGGCAAGAGCGTCGTCACCGCCGGGATCTGCCGCTGGCTGGTGCGCCAGGGCGTCAAGGTCGCGCCCTTCAAGGCGCAGAACATGTCGCTGAACTCCTTCGTGACCCGCGAGGGCGCCGAGATCGGGCGGGCGCAGGCCATGCAGGCCCAGGCGTGCCGCGTGGAACCCACCGCGCTGATGAACCCGGTGCTGCTCAAACCGGGCGGTGAGCGCAGCAGCCAGGTCGTGCTGCTCGGCAAGCCGGTCGGTGAGATGAGCGCCCGCGGCTACCACGGCGGGCGGCAGCGGCAGTTGCTCGGCACGGTGCTGGACTGTCTGGCCGAGCTGAGGGGCACGTATGACGCGGTGATCTGTGAGGGGGCGGGCAGTCCGGCCGAGATCAACCTGCGTCGGACCGACATCGTGAACATGGGGATCGCCCGGGGCGCCGGGCTGCCCGTGCTGGTGGTGGGCGACATCGACCGGGGCGGGGTCTTCGCCTCGTTCTTCGGGACGGTGGCGCTGCTCGCGCCCGAGGACCAGGCGCTGGTCGCCGGGTTCCTGGTGAACAAG
The DNA here is from genome assembly GCF_055564775.1 of Streptomyces sp. NPDC028991. Lineage (NCBI taxonomy): Bacteria > Bacillati > Actinomycetota > Actinomycetes > Kitasatosporales > Streptomycetaceae > Streptomyces > Streptomyces sp. NPDC028991. The sequence continues at coordinate 59,472 of NZ_JBVHVP010000014.1, forward strand.
TTCCGGGGCGACGTCTCCCTGCTGGAACCCGGCCTCGACATGCTCCACCGCCTCACCGGGCGGCGCACGTACGGCGTCCTGCCCTTCCGGCACGGGCTCGGCATCGACGAGGAGGACGGGCTGCGCGTCTCCCTGCGCGGGACGGTGCGCGAGTCGGTCGTCGCGCCGCCGGTCGGCGAGGACGTGCTGCGGGTCGCCGTCTGCGCGGTCCCGTTGATGTCCAACTTCACGGACGTGGACGCGCTCGCCGCCGAACCCGGTGTCGTGGTGCGCTTCGTGGACCGGCCGGAGGAGCTCGCCGACGCCGATCTCGTCGTCGTGCCGGGGACCCGCGGGACGGTCCGGGCGCTGGCGTGGCTGCGGGAGCGCGGGCTCGCGGACGCCCTCGCCCGCAGGGCCGCCGACGGCCGGCCCGTACTCGGCGTCTGCGGCGGGTTCCAGCTCCTGGGCGAGCACATCGAGGACGAGGTCGAGTCGCGCGCCGGACACGTGGACGGGCTCGGACTGCTGCCCGTGCGGGTGCGGTTCGCCCGCGAGAAGACCCTCACGCGGCCGGTGGGCGAGGCCTTCGGCGAGCGCGTCGAGGGGTACGAGATCCACCACGGGGTCGCGGAGGTCACCGGTGGGGAGCCCTTCCTGGACGGCTGCCGGGCCGGCCGGACCTGGGGCACCCACTGGCACGGTTCCCTGGAGTCGGACGGCTTCCGCCGGGCGTTCCTGCGCGAGGTGGCAGCCGCCGCGGGCCGCCGCTTCGTACCTGCCCCCGACACCTCCTTCGCCGCGCTGCGTGAGGAGCAGCTCGACCGGCTCGGCGACCTGATCGACCAGCACGCGGACACGGACGCGCTGTGGCGGCTCATCGAGTCCGGCGCGCCGCAAGGACTGCCCTTCATTCCACCGGGAGCGCCCGCATGAGCACAGTGTTGTTGTTGTCGACCGCCGACACGGACCTGCTGGCGGCCCGCGCGTCGGACGCCGCCTACCGGATCGGCAATCCGACCCGGGTCGACGTACGGGAGGAGCTGCCGGGGCTCGTCGAGGGCGCGGACGTCGCCGTCGTACGCCTGCTGGGCGGCAAGCGCGCCTGGGAGGACGGGCTCGCCGCGCTGAGGACCGCCGGCGTCCCGACCGTCCTGCTGGGCGGCGAGAGCGTGCCGGACGCGGAGCTGATGGCGGAGTCGTCGGTGCCGGCCGGCGTGGTGGCGGAGGCGCTGCGCTACCTCGTCGAGGGCGGGCCCGCGAACCTCACCCAGCTCGCCCGGTTCCTCTCCGACACGGTGCTGCTGACCGGCGAGGGCTTCGACGAGCCGGAGAAGATGCCGGAGTTCGGCGTGCACGGCGCCCGGGACGTCGTGGCGGGCCGGCCGACGGTCGGCGTGCTCTTCTACCGCGCCCACCAGCTCAGCGGCAACACCGCCTTCGTCGACACGCTGTGCGACGCGATCGAGGCGCACGGCGCCAACGCGCTGCCCGTGTACTGCGGTTCGCTGCGCGGCGCGGACCCCGGGCTGTACGAGTTGCTGGGCCGGACCGACGCCCTGGTCGCCACCGTCCTCGCGGCCGGCGGCACGCACGCCTCGCAGGCCTCGGCGGGCGGTGACGAGGAAGCCTGGGACATCGGCGCGCTGGCCGATCTGAACGTCCCGGTGCTGCAAGGGCTCTGCCTCACCTCCTCCCGCGCCGCCTGGGAGGCGTCCGACGCCGCCCTCTCCCCCATGGACGCGGCGATGCAGGTCGCCATCCCGGAGTTCGACGGGCGCCTGGTCACCGTGCCGTTCTCCTTCAAGGAGCAGGGGCCGGACGAGGTGCCGGTCTACGTCGCCGACCCCGAGCGGGCCGGGCGGGTCGCCGGGATCGCCGTACGGCACGCGGCGCTCAAGCACAAGGCGAACGCCGACAAGAAGCTCGCACTGGTCTTCACCGCGTACCCGACCAAGCACTCCCGCGTCGGCAACGCGGTCGGTCTCGACACCCCGGCGTCGGCGGTGCGGGTCCTGGACGCCCTCAGGGACGCCGGGTACTCCCTAACCGACTACCCGTCCGGCGGCGACGAGCTGATCCACCGGCTCATCGCCGCCGGCGGCCACGACGTCGAGTGGCTGACGGAGGACCAGTTGGCGGCGGCGCCCGCGCGGGTGCCGCTGGCCGACTACCGGGCGTGGTTCGAGAAGCTGGACCCCGAGCTGCGGAACGCGATGACCGAGGCGTGGGGCGAGCCGCCGGGCTCGCTGTACGTCGACGGGGACGACATCGTGCTCGCGTCCCTCCAGTTCGGGAACGTCGTCGTGATGATCCAGCCGCCGCGCGGCTTCGGCGAGAACCCGATCGCGATCTACCACGACCCCGACATGCCGCCGTCGCACCACTACATGGCGGCCTACCGCTGGCTGGACGACAGCTTCGGCGCCGACGCGATCGTGCACATGGGCAAGCACGGCACGATGGAGTGGCTGCCGGGCAAGGGCCTCGGCCTGAGCGCCGGCTGCGCCCCGGACGCGGTGCTGGGCGACCTGCCGCTGATCTACCCGTTCATCGTCAACGACCCCGGCGAGGGCACCCAGGCCAAACGGCGCGGGCACGCGACGGTGGTCGACCACCTCGTCCCGCCGATGGCGCGCGCCGACACCTACGGCGACCTGGCCAAACTGGAGCAGCTGCTCGACGAGTACGCGCTCGTCTCCGACCTGGACCCGGTCAAGGCGCCGGCGGTCCGCGCGCAGATCTGGACGCTGGTCAAGGCGGCCGAGCTCCACCACGACCTGCACGTGGACGACCAGCCGGACGACGACGCGTTCGACGAGTTCGTCATGCACATCGACGGCTACCTGTGCGAGATCAAGGACGTGCAGATCCGCGACGGCCTGCACATCCTGGGCGGCGGCCCGGTCGGCGAGCCGCGCGTGAACCTCGTACTGGCCGTGCTGCGCGCCTCGCAGGTGTGGGGCGGGCAGGCGAACGCGCTGCCGGGACTGCGGGCCTCGCTGGCCGGGCACTTCGGGCTGGTGGAGAAGGAGCTGCTGGCCGAGCCGGGCGCGCCGGTGAAGGTGCCGGTGGAGCTGACGGACCTGGTCGAGGGGCCCGCCCGCAGTGCCGCCGACGCGATCGACCTGCTGGAGCAGCTGTGCCGGCGGATGGCCGAGGGCATGGAGTCCCGGGCGTGGGACACCGCGGCCGTACCGGCTCTGGTGCGCGAGGTGCTGGGCGGTGAACTGCCCGACGCGGTGGCCGTGCTGGAGTTCGCCTGCACCGAGGTCGTACCGCGGCTCGCCCGGACGACGGACGAGATCGGGCACATCCTGCGGGCCCTGGACGGCGGCTATGTCCCGGCGGGTCCGTCGGGCTCCCCGACCCGCGGGCTGGTCAACGTGCTGCCGACCGGCCGGAACTTCTACTCCGTCGACCCCAAGGCGATCCCGTCCCGGCTGAGCTGGGAGGTCGGCCAGTCCCTCGCGGACTCGCTGATCCAGCGCTATCTGACCGACACCGGCGAGTACCCGAAGTCCGTCGGCCTCACGGTGTGGGGCACGTCCGCCATGCGCACCCAGGGCGACGACATCGCCGAGATCCTGGCGCTGCTGGGCTGCCGTCCGGTCTGGGACGACGCCTCGCGCCGGGTCACCGGCTTCGAGATCGTGCCGCCGGCCGAGCTGGGCCGGCCGCGCGTGGACGTGACCGTGCGCATCTCGGGCTTCTTCCGGGACGCGTTCCCGCACGTCGTCGGGCTGATCGACGACGCGGTGCGGGCGGTGGCGGAGCTGGACGAGTCCGTCGAGTCCAACTACGTACGGGCGCACGTGGAGGAGGACGCGGCCGAGCACGGCGACCGGCGGCGGGCCACGGCCCGCATCTTCGGCTCCAAGCCGGGCGCGTACGGTGCCGGGCTGCTGCCGCTGATCGACGCCCGCAACTGGCGCTCCGACGCCGACCTCGCCGAGGTGTACGCGGTGTGGGGCGGCTACGCCTACGGGCGCGGGCTCGACGGGCGGGCGGCGCGCGGGGACATGGAGACGGCGTTCCGGCGGATCGCGGTCGCGGCGAAGAACGTGGACACGCGTGAGCACGACCTCGTCGACGCCGACGACTACTTCCAGTACCACGGCGGCATGGTCGCCATGGTGCGGCACCTGACGGGGGCCTCCCCGGAGGCGTACGTCGGCGACTCGGCCACCCCCGACCAGGTGAAGACCCGGACGCTGGGCGAGGAGACCCACCGGGTGTTCCGGGCCCGGGTGGTCAACCCGCGCTGGATGGCGGCGATGCGCCGGCACGGCTACAAGGGCGCCTTCGAGATGGCGGCGACCGTGGACTACCTCTTCGGGTACGACGCCACGGCCGGGGTCGTGGACGACTGGATGTACGAGAAGCTCAGCGCCGAGTACGTCTTCGACCCGGAGAACCGGGACTTCATGAAGAAGTCCAACCCGTGGGCGCTGCGGGGTGTCACGGAGCGGCTGCTGGAAGCCGCCGACCGCGGCCTGTGGGCCGAACCGGACGCGGAGACGCTGGAGCGGCTGCGCGCCACCTATCTGGAGCTCGAGGGCGACTTGGAGGGCGACGAGAAGTGAGTACCCCGTTCCCGTTCACGGCCGTCGTCGGCCAGGACGACCTGCGGCTCGCGCTGCTGCTGAACGCCGTCTCCCCGGCGGTCGGCGGCGTCCTGGTGCGCGGCGAGAAGGGCACCGCCAAGTCCACGGCCGTGCGCGCGCTGTCGGCGCTGATGCCGGAGGTGGACGTCGTCTCCGGGTGCCGGTTCTCCTGCGACCCGGACGCGCCCGACCCCGGCTGCCCGGACGGCCCGCACGAGCCGGGGGCCTTCGTGTCCCGCCCCGCGCGCATGGTGGAACTCCCCGTCGGCGCCTCCGAGGACCGGCTGGTCGGCGCCCTCGACATCGAGCGGGCCCTCTCCGAGGGCGTGAAGGCCTTCGAGCCGGGCCTGCTGGCCGACGCGCACCGCGGGATCCTGTACGTCGACGAGGTCAACCTGCTCCACGACCACCTGGTCGACCTGCTGCTGGACGCCGCCGCGATGGGCGCCTCGTACGTCGAGCGCGAGGGCGTCTCCGTGCGGCACGCCTCGAAGTTCCTGCTGGTGGGGACCATGAACCCCGAGGAGGGCGAGCTGCGGCCGCAGCTGCTCGACCGGTTCGGGCTGACCGTCGAGGTAGCGGCCTCGCGCGAGCCCGACCAGCGGGTGGAGGTCGTACGGCGCCGGCTCGCCCACGACGACGACCCGGCCGGCTTCGCCGCGCGCTGGGCCGACGAGGAGGCCGCCGTACGGGCGCGGATCGTGGCGGCGCGGGAGCTGCTGCCCTCGGTGCGGCTCGGCGACGGGGCGCTGCGGCAGATCGCGGCGACCTGTGCCGCCTTCGAGGTGGACGGCATGCGCGCCGACATCGTGATGGCGCGGACGGCCACCGCGCTGGCGGCCTGGGCGGGGCGGACCGAGGTACTGGCGGAGGACGTGCGGCAGGCGGCGCTGCTGGCGCTCCCGCACCGGCGGCGGCGCAATCCCTTCGACGCGCCGGGGCTCGACGAGGACAAACTCGACGAGACGCTGGAGGAGTTCGGCGGGCAGGGCGAGGACGGCGACGACGATCCCGATCCGGGGCCCGACGGTCCCGGTGGGCCCGGCGGTCAGCCGGAGCCCGACGACGCCCCGCAGGGGGACGGTGACACCGCCGCGCGGCCCGAGGCCGGGGAGGGCGGGGAGCCGCAGCCTTCCGGCGGCGGTGCCGGTGAGCAGTCCCCCGCGCGGTCCGCCGAGCCGTTCCGCACGAAGGTGCTGAGCGTGCCCGGACTCGGCGAGGGCGCCGCCGGGCGGCGTTCGCGGGCGCGGACCGAGCACGGGCGGACCACCGGGGCCCGGCGCCCCCGGGGGGCGCTGACCAAGCTGCACCTGGCTGCCACCGTGCAGGCCGCCGCCCCGCACCAGCGGGCCCGGGGACGGTCGGGGCCCGGTCTGGTGGTGCGCCGGGACGATCTGCGGCAGGCGAGCCGCGAGGGACGTGAGGGCAATCTCGTGCTGTTCGTCGTGGACGCCTCCGGGTCGATGGCCGCGCGGCAGCGGATGGGCGCCGTCAAGGGTGCCGTGCTGTCGCTGCTGCTGGACGCGTACCAGCGTCGGGACAAAGTGGGGCTGGTGACGTTCCGGGGTTCGGCCGCCGATGTCGCCCTGCCGCCGACCTCGTCGGTGGACGCGGCGGCGGTCCGTCTGGAGTCGCTGCCGACCGGGGGGCGTACGCCGCTCGCGGCCGGGCTGCTCAAGGCGCACGAGGTGCTGCGGGTGGAGCGGCTGCGGGATCCGGCGCGGCGGGCGCTGGTCGTGGTGGTGACGGACGGGCGGGCGACCGGCGGCCCGGAGCCCGTCGCGCTGGCGGGGCGTGCGGCGCGGCTGCTGGCGGCCGGGGGTGTCGCCTCGGTGGTCGTGGACTGCGAGTCGGGGCCGGTGCGGCTGGGGCTGGCCGGGCAGCTCGCGGGTGAGCTGGGCGGTACGGCGGTGACGCTCGACGAGCTGCGGGCGGACTCGATCGCCGGTCTGGTGAGGGACGTTCAGGGCAGCAGGAGGGCCGCGTAATGCCGCAGGGCAAGCCGAGTGTCGTACCGGACGACGGACTGACGACGCGTCAGCGGCGGAACCGTCCGCTGGTCGTCGTGCACACGGGTGTGGGCAAGGGCAAGTCGACCGCCGCCTTCGGGCTGGCGCTGCGGGCCTGGAACCAGGGGTGGCCGATCGGGGTGTTCCAGTTCGTCAAGTCGGCGAAGTGGAAGGTCGGCGAGGAGAACGCGCTGCGGGTGCTGGGCGCCAGTGGTGAGGGCGGGCCGGTCGACTGGCACAAGATGGGCGAGGGCTGGTCCTGGGTCCAGCGCGACGCGCAGATGGACAACGAGGAGAAGGCCCGGGAGGGCTGGGAGCAGGTCAAGCGGGACCTCGCCGCCGAGACGTACAAGCTCTACGTCCTGGACGAGTTCGCCTACCCGATGCACTGGGGGTGGGTCGACACCGACGAGGTCGTGTCCGTGCTGCGGGACCGGCCCGGGACCCAGCACGTCGTGATCACCGGGCGGAACGCCCCGGAGGAGCTGGTGGGGTTCGCCGACCTGGTGACCGACATGTCCAAGGTCAAGCACCCGATGGACGCGGGGCAGAAGGGGCAGAGGGGCATCGAGTGGTGACCTCGCCTTCCGTTCCCCGGCTGGTCATCGCCGCGCCCTCCTCGGGGAGCGGCAAGACCACCGTCGCCACGGGGCTGATGGCCGCGCTCGCCGCGCGGGGACTCGCCGTGTCGCCGCACAAGGTCGGGCCCGACTACATCGACCCCGGGTACCACGCGCTCGCCACCGGGCGGGTGGGGCGGAACCTGGACGCGTACCTGTGCGGGGCAAAGCTGGTGGCTCCGCTGTTCCTGCACGGGGCGCGCGGCTGCGACATCGCGGTCGTCGAGGGTGTGATGGGACTGTACGACGGTGCCGCCGGGGAGGGTGAGCTGGCGTCCACCGCGCACGTCGCCAAGCTGCTGCGCGCGCCGGTCGTGCTGGTCGTCGACGCGTCCTCGCAGTCGCGGTCGGTGGCGGCGCTGGTGCACGGGTTCGTGAGCTGGGACCCGCAGGTGCGGGTCGGGGGCGTGATCCTCAACAAGGTCGGGTCGGATCGGCACGAAGTGCTGCTCCGGGAGGCCTTGGACTCCGTCGGGGTGCCGGTGCTCGGTGTGCTGCGGCGGGCCGCACCGGTGCAGACGCCGTCGCGGCATCTGGGGTTGGTGCCGGTTGCCGAGCGGGGGCCGGAGGCGGTCGACGCCGTTGCGGCGATGGCCGCGCTGGTCTCCGACGGGTGTGATCTGGAGGCGCTGGTCGGGTTGGCGCGGAGTGCCGGGGCGTTGGGATGTGCGCCCTGGGATGCGGGTGAGGCTCTTGGTTCTTCGCCCCCGCCGCCCCTTCCCGTTCCGGCCTCGGGGGCTGCCGCCCCCGAACTCTCGTTTTCGGCCCTGGACGGGCCTCGTCCTCGAACGCCGGACGGGCCGAAGCGCGTCGCCGTCGCCGGTGGTGCCGCGTTCACGTTCTCCTACGCCGAGCACTCCGAGCTGCTCGCCGCCGCCGGGGCCGAGGTCGTCACCTTCGATCCCCTGCGGGACGAGGAACTGCCCGACGGGACCGTCGGGTTGGTTGTGGGGGGCGGGTTCCCCGAGGTCCACGCCTCCGGCCTGTCCGCCAACGAGCCGCTGCGCAAGGCCGTCGCCGAGCTGGCGTCGAGCGGTGCGCCCGTCGCCGCCGAGTGTGCGGGGCTGCTGTATCTGTGCCGGGAGCTGGACGGGCTGCCGATGTGCGGGGTGCTGGACGCCTCGGCGCGGATGTCGGAGCGGCTGACGCTGGGTTACCGGGACGCCGTGGCCGTGTCCGACAGCGCGCTGGCCGCCGCGGGGACGCGGATGCGGGGGCACGAGTTCCACCGGACGGTCGTGGTCCCGGGGGCCGGGGCGGCGCCGGCGTGGGGGATTCGGGCGCCCGAGCGGCGCGTCGAGGGATTTGTGGAGCGCGGTGTGCACGCGAGCTATCTGCACACGCACTGGGCGTCCGAGCCCGGTGTCGCCCGTCGGTTCGTGGAGAGGTGCCGCACGTCATGAGCAGCAGGTTGATCGGTGTCGGGGTGGGTCCCGGGGATCCCGAGCTGGTGACCGTCAAGGGGGTCAACGCGCTGCGGGCCGCCGAGGTCGTCGTCGTACCCGTGCTGGCCGCGCCCGACGGGAAGGACGGCGGTGAGCCCGGGCGGGCGGAGGCGACCGTGCTGCACTACGTGGGCGCCGAGAAGGTCGTACGGGTCGTGTTCGCGTTGAACGAGCGCACCGACCGGGCGCGGCGCGAGGCGGCCTGGGACGCGGCCGGGGAGCGGGTGGCCGGGCTGCTGAGGGAGCACGGCCGCGTCGCCTTCGCCACCATCGGCGACCCCAACGTGTACTCGACCTTCACCTATCTCGCGCAGACCGTCGGCGGTCTCGTGCCGGGCACCGTCGTGGAGACCGTGCCGGGTATCACCGCGATGCAGGACCTCGCGGCGCGGTCGGGTGCCGTGCTGACCGAGGGCACCGAGCCGCTGACGCTGGTGCCGGTGACCGCGGGCGCCGCCGTGCTCAGGGAGGCCCTGAACGGGCCCGGCACGGTCGTCGCCTACAAGTTCGGCCGGCAGGCGGCCGAGGTCGCCGAGGCGCTGCGGGAGACCGGGCGGCTGGACGACGCCGTGTGGGGGTCGGCGCTGGGGCTGCCGGAGGAGTCCGTGCGGGCGGCGGCGGAGCTGGACGGTGCGCCACTGCCCTACCTGTCGACGCTCATCGCGCCCGCGCGGCGCCAGGGCGGACGGGGCGGGAAGCTGTGACCGGGCACGCCTCATTCGGCGACGCCCACCACCAGCCAGATGAACGCCGCGCCCGCGACCGTGCACAGCAGGGTCGAGCGGGCCGGGTGCTCATGGTGGGCCTCGGGGAGGATCTCGGCGGCGGCGAGGTAGAGCAGCGCGCCGCCGAACAGCCCGAGATAGGCGCCGAGTACGCCCTCCGGGATCGTGAACAGCAGCGTGGAGGCGGCGCCCGCCACGGGGGCCACGGCGTCGGCGACCAGCATCGCGATGGCCCGGCGGCGGGCGTTCCCGTACAGGGTGGTGAGCGTGTAGGTGTTGAAGCCGTCCGCGAAGTCGTGGGCGATCACGGCCACCGCGACGGCCGCGCCCATGCCGCCGCCGATCTGGAAGGCCGCGCCGATCGCCACGCCGTCCATCGCGCTGTGCCCGACCATCGCGGCGGCGGCCGTCAGGCCCACCTCGGGCGAGCGGTGCCCGTGCTCGTCGGCGCCGTGCGCGGCGCGGCGGGCCGCCAGCAGGCGTTCCACCAGGTGCGCGAGCAGGAATCCGGCGACGAACAGCAGCAGCGCCTCGGGCACGCCGAACACCTCGTCGCCCGCCGCCTCCAGTGCCTCGGGCAGCAGGTCGAGGCCGACCACGCCCAGCATCAGGCCGCCGGCCAGGCCCAGGACGAGATGACGCCGGTCGGTCACGCGCTGTGCCGTCCAGCCGCCGGCCAGCGTCATCAGGAACGCGCCGAGCGCGACGAAGACCGCCATGGGCCCTTGCTATCCGATCGGAGCGCGGATCCGTGCGCGCGACAGCGGCAACCGCAGTAAATATGCGTAGGAAAGGACCCCATCCCATGGCTTCCGTGGCTTCCGAGGCCTCCGTGGCCGATGCCTCCGGCAAGGTGACCTTCGTCGGTGCCGGTCCCGGCGCCGCCGACCTGCTGACGTTCCGCGCCGCGCGTGCCATCGCCGAGGCCGACGTCGTGATCTGGGCGGCGAGCCTGGTCCAGGCGGAGGTCCTCCAGCACGCCCGCGAGGACGCGGAGGTCCTGGACTCGGCGCAGATGTCGCTGGAGGACGTCGTCGCCGTCTACCGGCGGGCCCGGGCGGAGGGGCTGCGGGTGGCCCGCATCCACTCCGGCGACCCGGCGCTGTGGGGCGGTACGCAGGAACAGCTGGACCGGTGCGCGGAGATCGGCATCGCGACCGAGATCGTGCCCGGCGTCTCCGCCTTCTCCGCGGTCGCCGCGCTCGCGCAGCGGGAGCTGACCATCCCGGAGGTCGCGCAGTCGGTCGTCCTCACCCGGCTCGGCGGCGGCAAGACGCCGATGCCGCCCGGGGAGGAGGTCCGCGAGTTCGCGAAGCACGGCACCACCATGGCGGTCTTCCTGTCCGCGGCCCGCAGCGGCCAGTTGGTGCGCGAGCTGCTGGAGGGCGGCTATCCGACCGAGACGCCGGTCGTCGTCGCGTACCAGGCCACCTGGCCGGAGGAGCTGGTCGTGCGGTGCACGATCGGCACGCTGGAGGAGACGGTCAAGGAGCACAAGCTCTGGAAGCACACCCTCTTCCTGGTCGGCCCGGCCCTCGACGCGCACGGCACCCGCTCCCACCTGTACCACCCGGGGCACTTCCACGGCTACCGCAGGGCCGATCCCGAGGCGCGCCGGGCATTGCGCACGCGGGGTGCCGGCACGTGATCACGGTGGTGGGCATGGGGGCCGGGACGCCGCCTGCCGAGGACGTCGCCGCCGGTGCCGAGCTGGTCGTCGGCGGGCGGCGCCATCTGGACGCGGTACGGCTGCCCAAGGGGGCCGGGCGGGTCGTGCTCGGGGCGCTGGCGCCCGCCCTCGACACGGTCGCGGAGTACGTCGCCGAGGAGCGGCGGGTGGTCGTGCTGGCCTCCGGTGACCCGGGGTTCTTCGGGATCGTGCGGGCGCTGGCGGAGCGGTTCGGGCCGGAGCGGCTCGATGTCCGGCCCGGTGTCTCGTCCGTCGCCGCCGCCTTCGCGCGGGTCGGGCTGCCGTGGGACGACGCCGTGCTGGCCAGCGCGCACGGACGGGATCTGCGGACGGCGGTGAACGTGTGCCGGGCGCACCCCAAGGTCGCCGTACTGACGGGGCCCGGGGCCGGTCCGGCGGAGCTGGGGGCCGCGCTGCGGGCCGACCCGCGGGTCCTCGTCGTCGCCTCCGCGCTGGGGTCGGCCGAGGAGCGCGTGGAGCGGGTGACGCCCGCCGAGGCCGCCGTCCGCGACTGGGGGACGGCGGTGAGCGTGGTGCTGTGTCTGGACGAGGCGCGGGCGCTGGGCCCGGTCCGGACGATCGCCGGGCCGCGGCCGGGTCCCGCCGGGTGGGCGCTGGTTGAGGCCGAGTTCGCGCACCGCGACTCGATGATCACGAAGTTCGAGGTGCGGGCGCTGGCGCTGGCCCGGCTCGGGCCCCGTCCCGGTGACCTGGTGTGGGACGTCGGGGCGGGCTCCGGGTCGGTGGCCGTGGAGTGCGCGCGGCTCGGCGCCGCCGTCACCGCCGTCGAGAAGACCCCGGACGGGGTCGCGCGCGTCCGCGCCAACGCCGCCGCGCACGGCGTCGGCGTCCGGGTGGTGCACGGGTCGGCGCCCACCGTGCTGTCCGACCTGGGCGAGGACCCCGACGCCGTGTTCGTGGGCGGTGGCGGGCGCGAACTGCCCGCGATCGTCGCGCAGTGCGCGCGGCGGGCACGGCGGGCCGTGGTCGTCGCCATGGCCGCGCTGGACCGGGTGCCGGCGGTCCGCCGGGCACTGCTCGACGCCGGACTGGAGTGCGACGGGGTGCTGCTGCAGTCGTCCCGGCTCGCGCCGCTGCCGGGGGACGTGACCCGGCTGGCGGCGGCCAATCCCGTCTTCCTGCTGTGGGGCGTGAGGCCGCACAGCCGTACCGAAGGAGTTGCCCCTTGATCGGCCTCATTTCCGCCACCGCGGCGGGAGCGGTCGCGCGGGACCGGCTGGCCACGGCGTGGCCGGACCGCACGCGCGTGTACGAGGGTCCAGTCGCGGACGCCGTACGGACCGCGTTCGCCGAGTGCGAGCAGCTCGTGTGCTTCCTCGCCACGGGGGCCGTGGTACGGCTCGTGGCGCCGCTGCTGGACGACAAGCGGACCGACCCCGGTGTGGTGTGCGTCGACGAGGGCGGGCGGTTCGCCGTGTCGCTGGTCGGCGGCCACGGGGGCGGCGCCAACGAACTCGCCGCCGCGGTCGGCGAGGTGCTGGGCGCCGAGCCGGTGGTGACGACGGCGACGGACGCGGTCGGACTGCCCGGCCTGGACACGCTCGGACTGCCCGTGGAGGGCGACGTCGCCGGGGTCTCGCGGGCTCTGCTGGACGGCGAGCGGGTGGCCCTGCGGGCGGACGTGGCCTGGCCGCTGCCGCCGCTGCCGGTCGCCGAGGACGGGGCCTACGCGGTCCGGCTGACGGACCGCCTGGTGGAGCCGGCCGAAGGTGAGGCCGTGCTGCGTCCGCCGTCCCTGGTCGTCGGCGTCGGCGCCTCCAGGGGGGCACCGGTCGACGAGGTGCTCGGGCTGGTGGAGGAGGCCCTGCGGGACGCCGGACTGTCCGCCGCGTCGGTCGCCGAGCTGGCCACCGTGGACGCCAAGGCGGACGAGCCCGGAATCGTGCGGGCGGCGGAGCGGCTCGGTGTGCCCCTGGTGACGTACTCCGCCGGGGAGCTGGCGGGCGTCGAGGTACCCAACCCGTCCGACGCCCCGCTCGCGGCGGTGGGCACGCCGTCGGTCGCGGAGGCGGCGGCGCTGGTGCGCGGCGGCGAACTCCTCGTGCCCAAGCGCAAGTCGGCGGCGCGGCCCGCGATGGCCACCTGCGCCGTCGTGCGGCGGCCGGGGCGCGGGCGGCTCGCGGTGGTCGGGCTCGGGCCGGGCGCCCGGGACCTGGTCACGCCGCGCGCGCAGGCCGAGTTGCGGCGGGCCTCGGTACTGGTCGGCCTCGACCAGTACGTCGACCAGATCCGCGACCTGCTGCGGCCGGGCACCCGGGTCCTGGAGTCGGGGCTCGGGGCCGAGGAGGAGCGGGCCCGGACCGCGGTCGAGGAGGCCCGGCGCGGGCACGCCGTCGCGCTGATCGGCAGCGGGGACGCCGGGGTGTACGCCATGGCCTCCCCCGCGCTGGCCGAGGCGTCCGACGACATCGACGTGGTCGGGGTGCCCGGGGTGACGGCGGCGCTGGCGGCCGGGGCGGTCCTGGGGGCGCCGCTCGGCCACGACCACGTGTCGATCAGCCTGTCCGACCTGCACACGCCGTGGGCGGTCATCGAGCGGCGGGTGCGGGCGGCGGCCGAGGCGGACATCGTCGTGACGTTCTACAACCCGCGCAGCCGGGGCCGCGACTGGCAGCTGCCCGAGGCGCTGGCGATCCTCGCGGAGCACCGGGAGCCGGCGACGCCGGTCGGTGTCGTGCGCAACGCGTCGCGGGCCGACGAGTCCAGCCGCCTGACCACGCTCGCCGCTCTCGATCCGGCGACGGTCGACATGATGACGGTCGTGACGGTGGGCAACACCGCGACCCGGGAGATCGCCGGGCGCATGGTGACGCCGCGCGGCTACCGCTGGCAGGCGGCATCGACGAGCGGCTCCGCCGCGGGGTCTCGGGAGGAGCCGAAGTGAGCCGTGTCGTGCACCCCATCGAACAGGAGTCCTTCCGGCGGCTGCGCGCCCGGCTGGACACCTCGCACTTCCCGCCGCTGACCCGGGCGGTGGTGGAGCGGGTCGTCCACTCCGCCGCCGACCTGGACTACGCCACCGACCTCGTCACGGACGAGGCCGCGCTGGAGAGGGCGTACGCCGCGCTGCACGCCGGGGCGCCCGTCGTCGTGGACGTCGAGATGGTCGCCGCGGGCATCACCCGGCGCGAGACGGTCTGCCGTCTGGCCGACGCCCAGGCCGGACCGGGCCTGACCCGCTCCGCGCACGCCGTGCGGCTGGCGTACGAGCAGGTCGGGCCGGGCGCGCTGTGGGTGATCGGCTGCGCGCCGACCGCCCTGGAGGAGCTGCTCACCCTGGACGCCGCCCCGGCGCTCGTCATCGGTCTGCCCGTCGGCTTCGTCGGCGCGGCCGAGTCCAAGGCCGCGTTGCGCGAGAGCGGGCTGCCCGCCGTCAGCAACGTGTCCGAGAAGGGCGGCTCGGCGGTCGCCGCCGCCGCTCTCAACGCCCTGCTGTACCACCCCACTTCGTACTCCGATGCGTACTCCGAGGAGAAATCGTGACCACCCCGCCGCCCGCCCTGCTCATCGCCGGACACGGCACCCGGGACGAGGCCGGAGCCGAGGCCTTCCGCGACTTCGTGCGCGAGCTGGGCCGCCGCCACCCCGAACTGCCCGTCGCGGGCGGCTTCATCGAGCTGTCCCCGCCGCCGCTGGGCGAGGCGGTCGCCGAGCTGGTCGAGCGCGGGGTGCGCCGGTTCGCCGCGGTGCCGCTGATGCTGGTGTCCGCCGGGCACGCCAAGGGCGACATCCCCGCGGCGCTGTCCCGCGAGCAGGAGCGCCACCCCGGCATCTCGTACACGTACGGGCGCCCGCTGGGCCCGCACCCGGCGCTGCTGCGGGTGCTGGAGCGCCGGCTGGCGGCGGCGGTCGACCCGTCCTGGGACCCCGCCGAGGTGACCGTGCTGCTGGTCGGGCGCGGGTCGACGGACCCGGACGCCAACGCCGAGGTGTTCAAGGCGGCGCGGCTGCTGTGGGAGGGGCGCGGGTACGCGGCCGTGGAGACGGCGTTCGTGTCACTGGCGAAGCCGGACGTGCCGGGCGGCCTGGACCGGTGCGTGCGGCTGGGGGCGCGGCGGGTCGTGGTCCTGCCGTACTTCCTGTTCACCGGCATCCTCCCGGACCGGGTCCGGAACCAGACCGAGGAGTGGGCCGCCGCGCATCCCGGGACCGAGGTGCGCTCGGCGGACGTCATCGGGCCGGAGCCGGAGCTGCTGGACCTGGTGTGGGAGCGCTACGAGGAGGCCGTCAAGGGCGACCTGCGGATGAACTGCGACTCGTGCGTGTACCGGATCGCGCTGCCGGGGTTCGAGGACAAGGTGGGGCTGCCGCAGCAGCCGCACTTCCACCCCGACGACGACGGCCATCACCACCACGGGCACCATCACGGGCATGGACACGCACACTCCCATGCACACTGAGGCCGGGGCGCCGGGTCCCGGCCTGCGGCAGGGTCCCGATCTGCGGCACCACGGGGACGCCGAGGTCCGCGACGACGGCTCGGCGCTGGTGGACCTCGCGGTGAACGTCCGCGCGGACACGCCCCCGGCCTGGCTGCGCGAGCACGTCGCCGGCTCGCTCGGCTCCCTGGCGGCCTACCCGGACGGGCGGGCCGCGCGGGCGGCGGTGGCGGCGCGGCACGGGCTGCCGGTGGAGCGGGTGCTGCTCACGGCGGGCGCGGCGGAGGCGTTCGTACTGCTGGCGCGGGCGCTGAAGGTGCGTCGGCCGGTCGTGGTGCACCCCCAGTTCACGGAGCCGGAGGCGGCGCTGCGCGACGCCGGGCACACGGTGGGCCGGGTGCTGCTCCGGGAGGCGGACGGCTTCCGGCTCGGCCCGGCCGCCGTCCCGGAGGACGCCGACCTGGTGGTGATCGGCAATCCGACGAACCCGACGTCGGTGCTGCACCCGGCGGCCTCGCTCACGCGGCTGGCGCGCCCCGGGCGGACGCTGGTCGTGGACGAGGCGTTCATGGACGCGGTGCCGGGCGAGCGGGAGGCGCTGGCCGGGCGCACGGACGTGCCGGGACTGGTCGTCCTGCGCAGCCTCACCAAGACCTGGGGGCTGGCCGGGCTGCGCATCGGGTACGTCCTGGCGGCTCCGGAGACGATCACCGACCTGGAGCGCGCCCAGCCGCTGTGGCCGGTGTCCACGCCGGCGCTGGCGGCCGCCGAGGCGTGTGTGGCGCCGCGGGCGCTGGCGGAGGCCGCCCACGCCGCCCACCGCATCGCCGCGGACCGGGACCGTCTCGTCGCCGGGCTGGCTGAGTTCGCCGGCGCCGGGCTGCGGGTCGCCGTCCCGGCCGAGGGCCCCTTCGTCCTCGTCCGCCTCCCGCACGCCGCCGCCGTACGCCACCGGCTGCGCGACCTCGGGTACGCGGTACGGCGCGGGGACACGTTCCCGGGGCTGGGCGAGGAGTGGCTGCGCCTGGCGGTACGGGACCGGGCGACGACGGACGGCTTCCTGCGGGCGCTGGGGCGGGCGCTGGCAACACCGCGCTGAGACACCCGGCCCGCGCCGGGCTCCCCCGTGGGCCCGGTCGGGGTCGGTCCCGGCTCGCCGGGTCAGGTCCGGTGCCCGGGCGCCCCGCGCAGCCACGCCTCGTCGGCCGGTCCGGGGCGGCCCCGGTCCCGGCCCGTCCGAGTCGACCACGGTCCGGCTCGACCAGGCCCGTCCGAGTCGGCCCCGGCCCGCTCCGGCTCGACCCCGGCCCGGTCTGGCTCGACCCAGGCCCGGTCAGGCTCGACCCCGGCCCGGTCAGGCTCGACCCCGGGTCGGTCCGGGTCGGTCCGGGACTGGACCGACCGGTGCTCGGACCGGTGCTCGGACCGGTGCTCGGACCGGTTGCTCGGTCGCCCCGCGCGGCCACGCCTCGTCGGCCGGCCCGCGTCCCGCTCAGCCGCCCGGCGCAGCCTCGGTCGATCGCCCGGCCCTCGCCTCCTCGGCCCCCGGCGCCCCGGCCGGCCACCCTGCCCGCACCCCGGCCGGCCGCCCCACCGCCCTCGCTCAGCCGCGCCTGCGGCGGGCCAGGAGCAGGGACGCGCCGCCCGCCAGGACCAGGGCGGCAGCGCCGGCGGCGAGGTACGGGGTCGCCGAACTGCCGCCGGTCTCGGCCAGGTCCGCGTCGGCGCGGGCGCCCTGGGCCTTCAGGTCGGCGGCCGGGTCGGCGTCCCGCTCGGCGTCCTGTCGCGCGGGCGGCTCCTCGGCCTGCGCCGGCGGCTGCCCGGCCTCGGCCGCCGGGGCCGGTGGGGCCGCGGGGGACTCGCAGGTGGCCTTCGCCAGGGTCAGGGTGCCGTCGACCTCGGCGACGTTCAGGTCGAGGGGGTCGACGGACACCTCGAGTTCGAGCGCCGTGGCGGCGGCCGTACGGGACGTGGTCTCCGTCTCGGAGAAGTCGAGCCGTACCTCGCCGACGCCGGGTACCTTCACTTCCGTCGTCCCGCCGGGGGTCAGCGTGACCTTCTTGCCGAGCACCGTCACCGCGCCCAGCAGGTTCGCGTCGGCGACCGGCCGCTTACCGGCCTCACAGGTCGCCATGGAGGTGACCTGCTCGACCTCGACCACCGACAGCAGCGGCAGGCCGGGGACGTGGAGCCTGGCACGGGCGAGATTGGTGTACCCCTCGCTCTTCGCGGCGGTCGCCGTCGCCTTGGACTCGGCCGCGTCGGCACGCAGGACACTGAACGGCTTGCCGCCGTCGACGCCGTCCAGCCGGGCGGTCAGCGCGGTCTTGCGGGCGCTCTCGGGCGCGTGCACCTCGTTGAGGGTGACCGCGAGCGGGACGTTCACGGTCTTGTTGAGCAGGGACACGTCGAGCCCGGCGCGCAGGACGGTGGCGCTCGCGCGGCCGTGGTCGCCGGTCGCGTGCGCGGTGCCCGCGCCCGCCAGGGCCGCGGGACCGGCGGCCAGCGCCGTGGCCGCCGCGACGGTGGCGAGGCGGCGGGCGGGCAGGCGGAAGGTGTTGCCGTTCAAGGTGGTGGGACCCCCAGTGAGACATGCGTGCGGGACACGCATGAGCGACGTGCTTGGGACCCGGAAAGAATGTCCCCGCCCACACCGAACCGTCAGCGAACCCGGGGCACTTCACCTTTTCGTGGAGCTTCCGCGAACCTTTTCGAATCTCTCGGCACTGGTGTTCCCCGGCGTCACTCCGGTCGGCTAACCGACGACCCGCCCGTTCAGCACCACCCGGCGCGGAGCGGCGAGCGCGCGCACGTCCGCGCGCGGGTCCTCGTCGAACACCACGAGGTCCGCCGGTGCGCCCTCGTCCAGGCCGGGACGTCCGAGCCACCGCCGGGCGGCCCAGGTCGTCGCGGCGAGGGCCTCGACGGGCGGGATGCCGGCGGTGACCAGTTCCGCGACCTCCGCCGCCGCCAGGCCGTGCGCCAGGGAGCCGCCCGCGTCGGTGCCGACGAAGACCGGGATACCGGCGTCGTAGGCGCTCCGGACGGTGTCGTAACGGCGTTCATGGAGCCGGCGCATGTGGGCCGACCAGCGCGGGAACCGGGACTCACCGCCGTCGGCGAGCGCGGGGAAGGTCGCGATGTTGACGAGGGTGGGCACGATGGCGACGCCCCGCTCGGCGAAGAGCGGGATCGTGTCGTCCGTCAGGCCGGTGGCGTGCTCCACGCAGTCGATGCCCGCCTCGACCAGGTCGCGCAGGGAGTCCTCGGCGAAGCAGTGCGCGGTGACGCGGGCGCCCAGGCGGTGGGCCTCGGCGATCGCCGCCTCGACGGCGCCGCGGGGCCAGCAGGCGGACAGGTCGCCGAGGTCGCGGTCGATCCAGTCGCCGACCAGTTTCACCCAGCCGTCCCCGCGCCGGGCCTCCTGGGCGACGTAGGCGACGAGGTCCCCGGGCTCGACCTCCCAGGCGTAGTTGCGGATGTAGCGGCGGGTGCGGGCGATGTGCCGGCCGGCCCGGATGATCTTCGGGAGGTCCTCGCGGTCGTCGATCCAGCGGGTGTCGGAGGGGGAGCCGGCGTCGCGGATGAGGAGGGTGCCCGCCTCGCGGTCGGTCAGCGCCTGCTTCTCGGCGACGTCATCGGGGACGGCCCCGTGCTGGTCCAGGCCGACGTGGCAGTGCGCGTCGACCAGGCCGGGCAGTGCCCAGCCCTCGACGGTGCGGACGTCGGCGGCCCCGGCGGGGCGGTCGTACGAGATCCGGCCGTCGATCACCCACAGCTCGTCGCGGACGTCCTCGTCCCGCGGCCCGACGAGCACCCGACCCTTCACGTGCAGCACCGTGCGATCGCTCATGCCCGCACCCTAGACCGGGCGCCGGAGTGTTCGAAGGCCGGTCTACCGGCCGTCGTTCCGTGCTGCCGCGCGGGCGCGGAGCTCGGTCGCGTACCCGGCCGCGACGGCGCCCGCCACGGCGGTCAGGGCCAGGACGGCGACGCCGGGGTTGACGTAGCCGGGGACGTCGTCGGAGGCGTAGCCGTCGCCGTCGGCGGTCTCGCAGCGGAAGCGGAGCGGCAGGTAGGAGACCGAGTAGTCGACGATCCGCCCGGACAGCTCCGGGTGCTCGCTCGTACGGCAGGGCCGCAGCGGCGCGGAGCCCGTGCCGCCGTCCTCCGCCTCCATGGCCGCGAACGCCACACACAGCGCGCCCCAGGCGTACAGCGCGACGGCCGCCGCACCGGCACACCCGGCCAGTACGCGGAACCCCCCGCCGGGACGGGCCGGCGCGGGAGCGGCGTTCACGGGGGCCGCGCGGGCGTAGGTCCCGGGGCGGCGGCCGAGGACGACCGCGGTCAGGACCGCCACGAGGACGAGCAGCAGAAGAACGGGCACGGGGCCGAGTCCACCAGCCCGACGATCATCACCGCTGTGGCGGAAGCCACAATTCCGGGCGTGGGGGTGTCGCAACGGATGCCCTCCGGCGCGAGTGGCGGCGGGGGCCGTGGTTACTCTCGACTTCGTACCTGCCGTACACCTGCCCGTGAACGAAGAGAGCAGCACAGTGACCCATCCCTTCCTGGACCTCGCCCCGCTGAGCGCCGGCCGTTTCGCCGCGATCGAGGACCGGGTCGCGCGCCTGCTCGGCACCGGCCAGGACGTCGTGATCATGCAGGGCGAGGCGCTGCTGCCGCTGGAGGGCGCGATCCGCGCCGCCGCGGGGCCGGGCACCGTCGCGCTGAACGTCGTCACCGGGCCGTACGGGCAGACGTTCGGGAACTGGCTGCGGGACTGCGGCGCGATCGTGCACGACCTCTCCGTCCCCTTCCACACGGCCGTGTCCGCCGATCAGGTCCGCCAGGCCTTCGCCGAGTACCCGGAGATCGACTTCGTGTCCCTGGTGCACGCCGAGGCGGCGACCGGGAACACCAACCCGGTCGCGGAGATCGGCGAGGTGGTGCGGGCGCACGGCGCGCTGTTCTACCTGGACGCCGTGGCCTCGGTGGGCGCCGAGCCGGTGCTGCCGGACGCGTGGGGCGTGGACCTGTGCGTCATCGGCGCGCAGAAGGCGATGGGCGGTCCGGCGGGGGTGTCGGCGGTGTCGGTGAGCGAGCGGGCGTGGGCGCGGATGGCGGCGAACCCCGGGGCGCCGCGCCGGTCGTACCTCTCGCTGCTGGACTGGAAGGAGCGCTGGATCGACGGCGGGCGCAAGGCACTGCTGCACGCGCCGGCGCAGTTGGAGATGCTCGCGCTCGAGGCGTGCGTGGAGCGCATCGAGGCCGAAGGCCCCCGGACGGTGATGGCGCGGCACGCGTCGGCCGCCGCGGCCACCCGGGCCGGCGCGCTCGCGCTGGGCGGCCTGGAGCCGTACGTGCACGAGGCCCGGGACGCGGCACCGGTCGCGACGACGCTGCGGACGCCGTCCGACGTCGACGCGTCCGAGCTGGTGGCCCGGGCCCTGGAGTCCGATCCGGCGCTGCCGCTGGCCGCGGGCGGGGGCGCACTGGCCGCGGAGATGATCCGCGTCAACCACTACGGCCCGGACGCGACGCGCGGGGCGGTGCAGGGCTGTCTGGCGGCACTGGGTGCCGCGCTGGCCGAGAAGGGGCTCAAGGCCGATCTGGAGGCGGCCCGGCGCGCCGTCGAGGACGCCTGGGCGCGGCCCGCCGGGGCCGACCTTTCGGTCGCACGAATTCAGGGCAATTCCCGAAGCTCACACAAACAGAATTAAGTAATTACGCTCAGCACAGCTTCCCGTATTCTTCTGCCCGCTTTCCCGGGACCTAAACACAAAGATTTGACGAACCCGGACCTTCGCATTTCGGACACGTCTCGCACGGGTTACGCGATTGTGACCCGATCCACATGTTGCCCGTTTTGCGGCCTATGACCAGGACAAATCACCACACATCGCCGTCTCCTCGCGCGTCAGCACGCGCCCGCGTGATAACACATGACGCGCCCATGCGTAACCCCATCCGGCGATGCAATTTCAATTTTCCCTGGGTAAATTCAATTTGCATGACTGCCGCGCAAGCAGACCTGCAAATCGACCGTCCGAGAGTGGCCGACGGGGCCGCCCTGTGGCGGATAGCGAGGGATTCGAAGGTCCTCGACCTGAACTCGTCCTACAGCTATCTGCTCTGGTGCCGGGACTTCGCCGCCACGTCGGCCGTCGCCCGCGACGAGCGCGGTGAGCCGGTCGGCTTCGTCACCGGTTACGTACGACCGGACCGGCCGGACACCCTGCTCGTGTGGCAGGTGGCGGTGGACGAGGCGTACCGTGGACGAAAGTTGGCCGCCGCCCTGCTCGACGGGCTGGCCGCCCGGACCGTCGCGGAGTGCGGGCTGACCACCCTGGAGACCACGATCTCGCCCGACAACACCGCTTCCCAGCGACTGTTCACCTCGTTCGCCGAGCGGCACGGCGCCCGACTGGAGCGCGAGGTCCTGTTCGACACGGACCTGTTCCCCGACGGGCCGCACGAGCCCGAGGTCCTGTACCGCATCGGCCCCCTGTCCGCAGCCGCCCGCTGAGCGACCGGCTTCCCGGACGGCCCGGCACCCCGTGCCAGTCCGGCCCCAGACTTCCCGGCCGGGACCGCACCGGTCCCCCGGATTCGTACGACCTTCCTCTCCCACCCTCACCCAACGAGGAGCGATTCGTCGTGACCATCACCCAGCCCGACCTCAGTGTCTTCGAGACCGTCGAGTCCGAGGTGCGCAGCTACTGCCGCGGCTGGCCCACCGTCTTCGACCGTGCGCTCGGCAGCCGCATGTACGACGAGGACGGCCACGAGTACCTCGACTTCTTCGCCGGAGCGGGCTCGCTCAACTACGGGCACAACAACGCCGTCCTGAAACGCGCGCTGATCGACTACCTGGAGCGGGACGGCGTCACGCACGGGCTCGACATGTCGACCACCGCCAAGCGCCGCTTCCTGGAGACGTTCCAGAACCTGGTGCTCCGGCCGCGTGACCTGCCGTACAAGGTCATGTTCCCGGGCCCGACGGGCACCAACGCCGTCGAGTCCGCGCTGAAGCTGGCGCGGAAGGTGAAGGGGCGCGAGTCGATCGTGTCGTTCACCAACGCCTTCCACGGCATGTCGTTGGGCTCGCTCGCGGTGACCGGCAACGCCTTCAAGCGGGCCGGCGCCGGCATCCCGCTGGTGCACGGCACGCCCATGCCGTTCGACAACTACTTCGACGGCACCGTCGAGGACTTCCTGTGGTTCGAGCGGCTGCTCGAGGACCAGGGTTCCGGCCTCAACAAGCCGGCCGCCGTGATCGTCGAGACCGTGCAGGGCGAGGGCGGCATCAACGTCGCCCGGGCCGAGTGGCTGCGCGCCCTGTCCGAGCTGTGCCAGCGCCAGGACATGCTGCTCATCGTCGACGACATCCAGATGGGCTGCGGCCGTACCGGCGCCTTCTTCTCCTTCGAGGAGGCGGGCATCACGCCGGACATCGTCACCGTCTCCAAGTCGATCAGCGGCTACGGCCTGCCCATGGCGCTGACCCTGTTCAAGCCGGAGCTGGACGTCTGGGAGCCGGGCGAGCACAACGGCACCTTCCGCGGCAACAACCCCGCCTTCGTCACGGCGACCGCCACGCTGGAGGCCTACTGGGCCGACGGCTCGGCGATGGAGAAGCAGACCCGCGCCCGCGGTGAGCAGGTCGAGCAGCACATGATCGCCATCACCGAGGAGAACCTCGCCGACGTCAAGGAGTACCGCGGCCGCGGCCTGGTCTGGGGCCTGGAGTTCCACGACAAGGAGCGTGCGGGCAAGGTCGCCAAGCGCGCCTTCGAGCTCGGGCTGCTCATCGAGACGTCCGGCCCCGAGAGCGAGGTCGTCAAGCTGCTCCCGGCCCTGACCATCACGCCCGAAGAGCTGGACGAGGGCATGAAGACCCTCGCGCGGGCCGTGCGCGAGACCGCCTGACAGCACCTGCTTCCGGCGCCTTCGGCCATGCGGCCGAAGGCGCCGGGGACCCTTGCACACCCTTCACCTAGGAGGCATCGCAACACCGTGATCGTCCGTTCGTTCAAGGAGATCGAAGGCACCGACCGGCACGTGAAATCGGCGTCCGGCACCTGGGAGAGCAAGCGCATCGTCCTCGCGAAGGAGAAGGTCGGCTTCTCCGTCCACGAGACGATTCTGTACGCGGGTACGGAGACGTCCATGTGGTACGCGAACCACATCGAGGCCGTCGTCTGCACCAAGGGCGAAGCCGAGTTGACCGACCGCGAGACCGGGAAGACGTACCGCATCACCCCGGGCACGATGTACCTCCTCAACGGCCACGAGCGGCACACGCTCAAGGTCAAGGAGGACTTCCACTGCATCTGTGTCTTCAACCCGCCCGTGACCGGACGGGAGGATCACGACGAGAACGGCGTCTACCCGCTGCTCACCGAGGAGGTGTGAGTCACCGTGACCATCACGACCACGAACGTCACCGATCTCTATCCCACCCGCGGCGCCACCGAGGTGGCGACTCCCCGGCAGGACCCGGTCGTCTGGGGCTCCCCGGACACGCCCGGTCCCGTCTCGGCCGGTGACCTGCAGGCGCTGGACCGCGACGGCTTCCTCGCCATCGACCAGCTCATCGGACCGGACGAGGTCGACGTCTACCGGCGCGAGCTGGAGCGGCTCACCACCGACCCGGCCATCCGCGCGGACGAGCGCTCGATCGTCGAGCCGCAGTCCAAGGAGATCCGCTCGGTCTTCGAGGTGCACAAGATCAGCGAGCTCTTCGCGAATCTGGTGCGCGACGAGCGAGTGGTCGGGCGGGCCCGGCAGATCCTCGGCTCGGACGTCTACGTCCACCAGTCCCGGATCAACGTCAAGCCGGGCTTCGGGGCCAGCGGCTTCTACTGGCACTCGGACTTCGAGACCTGGCACGCCGAGGACGGCCTGCCGAACATGCGGACGATCTCGGTCTCGATCGCGCTCACCGAGAACTACGACACCAACGGCGGCCTGATGATCATGCCGGGGTCGCACAAGACGTTCCTCGGGTGCGCGGGGGCCACGCCGAAGGACAACTACAAGAAGTCCCTGCAGATGCAGGACGCGGGGACGCCGTCGGACGAGGCGCTGACGAAGATGGCCTCGGAGTACGGCATCAAGCTGTTCACCGGCAAGGCCGGCTCGGCGACCTGGTTCGACTGCAACTGCATGCACGGATCGGGCGACAACATCACGCCGTTCCCGCGCAGCAACGTGTTCATCGTGTTCAACAGCGTGGAGAACGCGGCGGCCGAGCCGTTCGCGGCACCGATCCGGCGGCCGGAGTTCATCGGCGCGCGGGACTTCACGCCGGTGAGGTGACCCGCATCTGATCTCGGGCAGGGGCCTTTTCGTGTGGGACGGGAGGCCCCTGCCCGGTACTGTCCGGGGCACCTTGCCGGCGTTGCCTCAGCCCGTCAGCACGTCCAGCAGCCGGTCGACGTCCGCCGGGGTGTTGTATACGTGGAACGCGGCCCGCAGATTGCCCGCCCGGTCGGAGACCTGTACGCCGGACCGGCTCAGCTCGCCCTGCCGGTGCCCGAGTCCGGGCACGGACACGATCGCGGAGCCCGGCGCGGGCACCGGCTCGTGGCCCAGCGAGCGCACCCCCTCCCGGAACCGGTCGGCGAGCGCGGTGTCGTGGGCGTGCACGGCGGCCACGCCGAGCTCCTCGATCAGCGCCAGCGAGTGTCGGGCGCCCGTGTAGGAGAAGAGGGCCGGGCTCTCGTCGAAGCGCCGCGCGGAGTGCGCGAGTTCCTCGACGGGGCCGTAGCAGCTGTCCCAGGGGCGCTCGCCCGACGCCCACCCGGCGAACAGCGGCGTCAGTCCGCCGAAGTCCTCCGGTACGACGAGGAAGGCGACGCCGCGTGGGCAGAGCACCCACTTGTAGGCGACGGCGGCCACGTAGTCGAAGTCGCCGGCGGCCAGCGGCAGCCACCCGTTGGACTGGGAGGCGTCGATCAGGGTCCGCGCGCCGTGTGCCCGGGCGGCTTCCCGCAGCGCCGCGAGGTCGGCGATCCGCCCGTCGGCGGACTGGACCGAGCTGACCGCGACGAGCGCGGTGTCCGGCCCCACCGACTCGGCGATCCGCTCCAGCGGCACGCTACGCACCTTCAGGTCGCCACGCGTGTGCAGGGGATTCACCAGGGAGCTGAAGTCGCCCTCCGCCGTGAGGACTTCGGCGCCCGCGGGCAGCGAGGCGGCGACGAGCCCGCTGAACGTGGCGACCGAGGCGCCGGTCGCGACCCTGGTGGCGGGCACTCCCACGAGCCGGGCGAAGGCGGACCGGCACGCCTCGACGTCGGCGAACATGTCGAGCGGCTGCCCCTCGGCCGCGGACGCCGCCGCGTCACGCATCGCGACGAGGGTCCGGGCGGGAAGCAGACCGGTACTGGCGGTGTTCAGGTACGTGGTCTTCGGGGCGAACTCGGCGCGGACGAGGTTCTCGAAGCTCTCCATGGGCACCACTGTGCGGCCCCGCCACCTCCCCGTCCATCGAGAATTTCTACGCGATTCCCCAAGCAACCCTTATGGACGGGCCCCCACCTGCGGTTTCTCAGTTCTGGGGCACAGCGCACCCGTCCGGACCGCACGCCTCGGCGTCCCCGTCGTCGATCAGCTTCAGCGGCGTACGCTCGCCCCACGCCTGCGTCAGTGCCCGGGCGAAGACCTCGGCAGGCTGGGCGCCCGAGACGCCGTACGCCCGGTCGAGCACGAAGAACGGCACACCCGTGGCCCCGAGCTGCGCGGCCTCGCGCTCGTCGGCGCGCACCTCGTCGGCGTAGGCGGTGGGGTCGGCGAGCACCTCGCGGGCCGCGCCCGCGTCCAGACCCGCGGCGACGGCCAGCTCCACGAGGCGCTCGTCGTCGAAGACGGAGCGCTCGTCGGCGAAGTTGGCCCGGTAGAGCCCGTCCAGCAGCGTGTCCTGCCGGCCCCGCTCCTTGGCGAGGTGCAGCAGCCGGTGCATGTCGAAGGTGCTGCCGTGGTCGCGGTCCCGGGTTCGGTAGTCCAGCCCCTCGGCGGCGGCCTGCGCGCCGAGGGCGTCCTCACCGGCCCGCGCCTGCGCCTCGCTCATGCCGTACTTGGCGGTGAGCATCGTCAGCACGGGCTGGACGTCGCCCTTGGCCCGCCCCGGGTCCAGCTCGAACGAGCGGTGGACCACCTCGACGCCGTCACGGTGCGGGAAGGCCGCCAGCGCCTTCTCGAAGCGGGCCTTGCCCACGTAGCACCACGGGCAGGCGATGTCGCTCCAGATCTCGACGCGCATGTCTCGGCTCTTCTCCAGGTCGTACGGTGCGGAGGCCCTCTCCGCCTCGTACGTGAACGTTCAACCAGCGGGCCTCATTCCCCGGCACGTGGAAGCGCGGGAACAGGTGGTGGTCGCCCTCGGCGGGCGGGTGCCCCGGGTCGGGGACCCAGCTCCGGCGGGCGTAGAAGGCCTGGGCGCGCCGGTTGTCCACATGGACGTCCAGGACGGCCGTCCGCCTGCCGTCGGCGCGCCACTGCTCGACGCAGGCGCTGTGCAGGGCGGTGCCGATGCCGGTGCGCCAGTGGCCGGGGTCGACGTGGAACTGAAACAGCTTGACCGTGTCCGCCGGGCCGTCGTCCGGGACCCGGAAGGAGGCGATGCCCACGAGGCTGCCCCGCTCCACGGCGCACAGCACGTGCCCGTCGGTCCGCTCGGCGGCGGTGCGCCAGACGGCCACCCGGTCGAAGCCGTCGTCGGGGAGTCCGTCCGGGTAGTACGTCGCCCGAGCCCGGGAGTGCAGGGCGGCGACGGTCTCCGCCTCGGCGGGCAGGACGGTACGGATCACCCGGCTACGGATCAGAAGGTTGCAGGTTCGAATCCTGCCGAGTGCACAGCAGACCAGAGGCCCTGTGGAGTGATCCACAGGGCCTCTGGCTTTTGTGTTGACGGCAGTGTTTGACGGCAGTGTTTGACGGCAACCGCCTCACGAGGCGGGTGGGGAGCCGGTTGGGCTCGAGTGAATCATGAGATCCACCCGATGTAGAGATGAGTAGCCGTACTCATGCGCCGGCCTCGCAGAGGCGAGCATGGTGGCGAGTATGAACCTGCCCGCTGCCCCGCCGGCCTTCGATGCCACCACTGGCCCCGGACAGCGGCGCCGTGCGGACCGCGGTGCTGATATCGGGGCCGGGTGTGGTCTCGTGCTCCTGGAGTTGATCACCCTTGTGGTGATCTTCGGACTGTGGTTCTTATCCGGGTTCAACCTCGCCCCAGCGAAGAGCGTCACGACCGACCCGTTGTGGGACTACCTGGCTGCTGCTGGCGGAGTCGGGCTCCTCGCCGTTGCGGCGGCCGCGGTAGCGGCATGGGCCGGAGCCATCGTCACGGTTGTCTCCCAGGCCGTCATGGCCGCCCTGATCTGCATCGTTGTCTTCGGTGGCGTTGAGGTTCAGGCCCACCGAGATCAGCGATGCCGTGACGTACCGTCAGCGGTGGGCTGCAAGGATCACGGCTAGACAGCTGCGAGGGCTCCATTCGCGCCGTCGTCATCATTGGTCCGTTGCCGTCACCCCTCAGCGCGTCGCCGACGCGATCGAAGGCGGAGCGCTGGGAGTCGAGCCGGACGAAGGTGAGATGTCCATCGTCACGCGGATCGAGCTGTGGCCCAGGACCTCCGTGATCATGCGGGCGTCGGCGCCCTGTTCGTGGAGGGGGACGCGCACGTGTGACGCAGGTCGTGAAACCGGACCTTACGGACGGCTGCACGGGCGCACAGGGCCTCGAAGGACCGGTTGAGGTTGCGCGGCTCGATCGGGGTCCCGTTCTTCCTGGTGAAGACGAGACCCTGGCCCGACCCCCTCCAGTTGGCACCAGCGGCCTTCTTGTCAGCGATCTGCTGCGCGCGCTGGGCACGGAGCGCGGTCACACACTCGGCCGGCAGCGCGACGCGGCGAGCCGAGCGCTGAATCTTCGGCGCGACGATGAGCAGCTCGCCGCGCCGCAGGCCGATTCGAACTGCCAGCTCGTACGCAGCCCACAACCGGTTGTCCTGGGCCGCCGTCAGGAGCTGACGCCCCTCCTTGGCTGTGAGCGGTTCTGTCTCACGCTGGGTGCCCATGCTCAGCTCCACGTTCCGTGTGACGTTGCGGGGCAACTCGTCCTCCCGTACGGCGTGCTGGAGGGCAGCACGAAGGATCACCAGCAGGAAACGCACGGTCCGATCAGACGGCAGCTTCTTGCAGCACTTGCCGAGGGTGCAGCAGCGCCGCTTGTGCTCCGGCCGCTTCTTGTCCTTGCCCTGTGCGCAGCACTGGCAGGTGGCCGCCGTCTTGGTCAGGAAGGCCCGGATGTCGCGGGCGGTGAGCCGGACCCGCTTCTTCCTGCCGAACTCCGGGGCCACGTAGTTACGGACGAGGGATTCGTAGTTGACGTACGTCGTCCTGCGGACCTTTGTGGACATGCTGACCCAAGCCCGAGAGCGCATCGACGTGTTGGTGTACGCGGCCGTCTTCCTCCACGAGGCGTACCCGCGGCTCAACGACTTGCTGCGAGAGCGAGCTACCAACGGGTGTGCGGTTCGTATCGCGATCGGTGACGCGGACAGCGCGAATGTTCAACAGCGCGGCGAGGAAGAGAGGTTCGGCCACGGGGTCGAGTCCCGTTGTCGTCTCGCCCTCATGCACTATCGCCCCCTTGTTGGGGTACCTGGCATCGAGGTGCGGACCCATGCCACCACGCTCTACAACTCGATCTACCGTGCGGATGACCAGGCGATGGTCAATGCCCATGTCTGGGGCGTGAACGCCTACGGCGCTCCCGTGTGGCATCTGCGGCGTAGCGGAGAGGGCGGCATGTTCGACACCTACGCCAGCAGCTTCGATGCGGTCTGGGAGACCGCGACGCCGGTAAGCGAAGGGTGATCATGGCACGGACCGAGTACTACGACGACCCGGCGGCACCTGAGCCGAACAGCTTGGTGGTCGCCGCGTCAGCCGTGGTTACCGACGACGAAGGGCGCGTGCTCCTTCAGCGCCGCCGGGACAACGATCTTTGGGCGCTACCTGGCGGCGGCATGGAGATGACCGATTCCCTACCAGGAACGGCCGTCCGCGAGGTGAAAGAAGAAACCGGCCTAGACGTAGAGATCACCGGGCTCGTGGGCACGTACACCGACCCTCGCCACATCATCGCCTACTCGGACGGTGAGGTGCGCAGACAGTTCAACATCTGCTTCACTGCCTATGTGGTCGGGGGCCGGCTCGCGATCTCGGATGAGTCCACGGAACTGCGATTTGTCCAGCCGGAGGAAATCGATCAACTGCCGATGCACCACACGCAGCACCTCCGGATCCGACATTTCCTGGAGCACCGAGAGCGGCCCTATCTCGGCTGAACTTGTTCTTCGGCCATCGCGCTACCGCTTCGTAAGTACCAAGTTGCGAAGTACCGGGCCTTTATGGCTGCGCCTGTCTACTTCTGCCAATCCTCGACCACGCGTACGACCTCCACGTCCTGCCACGGCTTAATCCACTCAGCCACGTACCTAACGTCACTTGAAGAGGGGGCGGGGCGAGCCTGCTCCATTGAGAGGACAGGAGTGCGGCCTTGCCGACGCTCGTTGGAGGCGCGCCCCCGCCGCCAGCCGGAGCTGACGGCAACCGTGACGGCAACGACGGCAACGACGGCAACGACGGCAACGACGGCAACTCAGGACGCGGGAGCCGGGTGGTCCGGTTGCCTCAGCTGCCGTCGCGCAGGTCCGCCGGCCAGGCCGGCCGGAACTCCAGGTGGTCGTACGTCACCACGCACCCCTCCCCCGTCGGCGCCTGGGCCAGGAAGCCGACCAGGGCCGCGCCGGTCTCCGTCTCGTCGCCCAGGGTGAACAGCCGGACGAAGGTCCAGCGCTCGCCGTCGAGGGAGGCGTGGAAGGCGAAGGCCCGTCCGGTGCGGCTGACCCGGAGCCAGACGGAATCGCCCTGCACGGTGAAGGAGTTGCAGTCGTCGGAGTGGCCCCGGGTGACCACCGTGCAGACGGTGGGCACGTCAGGGGAGTACTCCAGGCACAGCTTGGCCCAGGCCCGCTCGCCGACGTGGACGTAGAGGACCCCGGCGTCGAAGGCGCCGTTGAACCCGACCGTGACACGGGCGATCAGCTGGAAGTCCCCGTCGGGAGAACCCAGCAGCCGGGGCGCGTCGGAGGCGGGCTCCAGCGCCTGGCCGGTGGGCGGTACGAAGCGGTCCTGCCGGGGGCCGGCCGATCCGGTGAGGACGCCGTCCTCGTAGGACCAGTTCCCGTCGGGGCCATGAGCACGCAGGGGAAAGGGGAGTTCGGGAAGTGCGAGATCCATCAGGTGATCCTCTCAGGACCGGTGGACGTCCCGGGGGCGCGGGGAACTGCGCGACCGGCCACACACGGCCCGTGTCCGCGAACGCCCCGCGCCCCCACGGGGCTACCGCTCCAGAACCCCGTTGAACCGACGAGGCAGCCCCAGCGGATTCCCGTCCCGAAGCTCCGCGGGAAGCAGCGCCTCCGGCGTGTTCTGATACGCGACCGGCCGCAGCCACCGCTCGATCGCCGTACCGCCGACCGACGTGGACGTCGACGTCGTGGCCGGGTAGGGCCCTCCGTGCTGCTGAGCCGCCGCCACGGCGACCCCCGTGGGCCAGCCGTTCACCAGCACCCGCCCGGCGAGCGGCGTCACCTCGGCGAGAAGAGCCGCCCCGCGCCCTTCCCCGGCCGCCTCCTCGGCGGAGAGCTGCACGGTCGCCGTGAGGTTTCCGGGGAGCCGGGACAGCACGCCCCGGACCTCGGCCTCGTCCTCGTAGCGGGCCACCACGGTGACCGGCCCGAAGCACTCCTCGAGGAGCAGGTCGTGCTCGCCCTCCGCCGCCAGTCGCGCGGCCGGCACGGTCAGGAACCCGGCGGCGACGGTGTGCTCGCCACCGGAGCCGGGCGTCACCGGGGAGTCCACGTCGGGCAGCGCCGCGCGCTCGGCGACCCCGGCGACGAAGTTGTCCCGCATGCGGTGGTCGAGCAGCACCCCGGCGTCGGTGTCGCTCACCGCGTCGGTGAGGGACTTGACCAGGCCGTCACCGGCGGCTCCCGCCGGCACCAGGACCAGGCCGGGCTTCACGCAGAACTGGCCGACGCCCAGCGTCATCGAACCGGCCAGGCCCGCGCCGATCGCCTCGGCCCGCTCGGCGGCCGCCGCCTCGGTGACCACGACCGGGTTCAGCGAGCCCAGCTCGCCGTGGAAGGGGATCGGGACCGGGCGCGCGGCCGCGGCGTCGAACAGCGCGCGGCCACCCCGGACGGACCCGGTGAAGCCCGCGGCGGCGACCAGGGGGTGCTTGATCAGTTCGACGCCTGCCTCGAAGCCGTGCACCAGGCCGAGGACACCGTCCGGGATGCCGTGCCGGACGGCGGCCCGGCGCAGCACCTTGGCGACCAGCTCGGACAGGCCCGGGTGGTCGGGATGGGCCTTGACGACGACCGGGCAGCCGGCCGCGAGCGCGCTCGCGGTGTCGCCGCCGGGGACGGAGAAGGCGAAGGGGAAGTTGGAGGCCGAGTAGACGGCGACGACGCCAAGGGGCACCTTGTAGCGGCGCAGGTCCGGGATGGGCGGGGTCGCGGTGTCGTCGGGGTGGTTGACGACGACGCCGAGGAACTCGCCCTCGTCGACGATGCCGGCGAAGGCCCGCAGCTGGTAGCAGGTGCGGGCGAGCTCGCCGGTGAGCCGGACCGGGCCGAGGGCAGTCTCCGCGTCGGCCACCTCGACGAGGGTGCTCTCGGCCGCCTTCAGCTCGTCGGCGGCGGTGCGCAGGAACGCCGCGCGAACGGTACGGTCGGCGAGCGCCTCCCGGGCGGCGTGCGCGGCGCGGACGGCGGCGTCCACCTCCTGGGCCGTGGCTTCCACCGCGACCTGTTCACGCTGCTTCCCGGTACGGGGGTCGACACTCCAGACTGGTGCTGCTGCCACCGCGGGTCCCTCCACGTGCTCTGCATCGGAACGTGCTCTGCATCGGAACGTGCTCTGCATCGGACTCGTTCGCTGCCGACTCGTTCGCTGCCGACTCGTTCGATATACTGAACGCTGTCTCTGATGGTGAATATGCTGTTGGAGACTATTTCCCGTCGAACGAAGGGGTCAAGGGCGATGTCGGCTGTCGAGACGGGGGGCGGAGCGCAGGTCAAGTCCGCGGTGCGGACGGTTGAGCTGCTCGAGTACTTCGCCGGACGCCCCGGTATGCACTCCCTCGCGTCGGTCCAGGAGGCCGTCGGTTACCCCAAGTCCAGTCTCTACATGCTGCTGCGCACACTGGTGGAGCTGGGCTGGGTGGAGACGGACGCGACGGGCACGCGGTACGGCATCGGCGTACGGGCGCTGCTGGTCGGCACGTCGTACATCGACGGCGACGAGGTGGTCGCGGCCGCGCGGCCCACGCTGGACCGGCTCTCCGACGACACCACGGAGACCATCCACCTCGCGCGCCTGGACGGCACGAACGTCGTCTACCTCGCCACCCGCCAGTCGCAGCACTACCTGCGGCCGTTCACCCGGGTCGGCCGCCGGCTGCCCGCGCACTCGACCTCGCTGGGCAAGGCGCTGCTGAGCACGTACACCGACGAGCAGGTCCGCAAGATGCTCCCGGAGACGCTGCCCGCGCTGACCGAGCACACGATCACCGACCGGGAGAAGCTCGTCGAGGAGCTGCACCAGGTGCGGGAGCAGGGCTTCGCCGTGGACCGCGAGGAGAACACGCTGGGGCTGCGCTGCTTCGGCGTGGCGGTCCCCTACCGGACGCCCGCGCGGGACGCGATCAGCTGCTCGGTGCCGGTGGCGCGGCTGACGCCCGCGCACGAGCAGATGGTGAAGGACGCGCTGTTCGACGCGCGGGACCGGCTGACGCTGGCCACGCGTAGGCTCTGATCCATGCACATCGCTCTGCGCGAGGTACACGACAGCGACCTGCCCGTCTTCTTCCGGCAGATGAACGATCCGGAGGCCCTGCGCATGGCGGCCTTCACCCCCGAGGACCCGGCGGACTGGGACGCGTTCGAGACCCACTGGCGAAAGATCCGGGCCTCGGCCGACGTCGTACGGACGATTCTCGCCGACGGTGACGTCATCGGCAGCGCGGCGGTGTACGGGGAGCCGGGCGAGCGCGAGGTGACGTACTGGGTGGACCGGGCCTACTGGGGCCGGGGCGTGGCCACGGCGGCGCTGCGGGTCCTGCTGGCCGAGGTGCCGGACCGTCCGCTGTACGCGCGGGCGGCGGCGGACAACACCGGTTCGCTGCGGGTCCTGGAGAAGTGCGGGTTCGAGGAGAGCGCCCACGCCCGGGGGTTCGCCCCGGCCCGGGGCGAGGAGATCGACGAGGTCGTGCTCCACCTCGCGGGCTGACCCGCTCCGCCGCGCGGCGGAGGCGGATCGTCGGCGCGCAGGAGGTGCCCGGGGGTGTCCGTGCGGGAGCGTGAGGGCATGACGCAGACCCTCGCACCCACCACTTCCCCGGCCGCCCCGCCTCCGGACTCCTCCCGGCCCCGTCGGCTGCTGCGGGCGGTAGCCGTCCTCGCCTGCCTGCCGTACCTCGGGCTCAAGGCCGCCTGGATCGCGGGGAGCGAGGTGGGCATCCCGGCGGACAGCGGGCTGCTGGACCACCGAGTGACCATGATCGTCGCCAACGGGGTCTCGGTCCTGCTGGACAGCTGTGTCATCGTGCTCGCGCTGGTGCTCACCCGGCCGTGGGGCCGGCGGGTGCCCGCCTGGCTGCTGGCGTTCCCGGTGTGGGTCGCCACCGGACTGCTCGCGCCGATCATGGCCGGGTTTCCGCTGCAACTACTCGGGAGGGCGCTGAGCGACGACGGCGGGGCCGCGTCCGTGCCGGACCGTGCGGCCTTCCTCCACGAGTGGGTCTTCGGCGTCGTCTACACCGGGTTCATCGTGCAGGGGCTCGCCCTCGGGGCCCTGTTCGTGCTCTACGCCCGGGACCGCTGGGGGCGTCTGTGGCGCGGCCGGATGCGGGATCTGCCGGTCGCGACGACCGGGAGGGCCTCGAAGGCCACCGCAGTGGCGGCCGCGGTCCTCGCGCTGTTCCCGCTCGCCGTCCGGCTGTTCTGGGCGTGCGGTGGTACGGCCGGGCTCAGCGAGGGCCGGGCGGCGGACCGCACCAGTGACTTCTACGTGCTGGAGGGCCTGTACGCCGTCTTCCTCGTCCTGGCCGTCACCGGTGGCCTGCTGCTCACCCTTCGCCGCGCCCGCTTCCTGCCGGTGACGGTGCCGCTCGCCGTGACGTGGGCCTGCTCCGGTGCGGCGGCCTGCTGGGGCGGCTGGATGCTCCTCGCCTCGGTGATCGGACCGGACGAACCCGCCGACCGCCCGACACAGTTGATGATCCTCACCTACGCTGCCCAGATGATCGTCGGTTTCCTTCCCGCCGCCGTCGGCGCGCGGTTCCTCGTCAGGCGGTCGGCCGCCGCCGGCACCCGGCCGTGACCGCGTTCGCCCGGCTCCTGTTCGGCCGGCGGGCGCGCCTGCGGTGGATCCACCTGATTCTCGGCGGCGCCCTCGCCATGCCGTACGTCCTCGTCGGCTCGGTCGTCGTCGGCCCGGTCGCCGGGGACTCGGACGTCTTCCGTTCACTCTCCCTGCAACTGGCCTCGTTCGTCCTCGGATTGCCGCTCGCCGCCGTCACCTCGCTGTTCCCGCTGACCCGGCCCCTGGAGTCCGGGGTCGTGCGGTGGCTGTGCGGTGTGGAGGCCGACCGGCTGGCGTACGGGCCCGCCCGGACCAAGGGCGAGAAGGGACGGACGGCGGCCTGGTTCACGCTGCACCTGGGGGCCGGGGGGATCATCGCGGGGATGTCGCTCGCGGTGCCGCCGTTCGCGGTCGCGCTGATCGTCCTGCCCTTCGTGCCGGCACTGCGCGACGACTGGAGCGGGCTGCCCGGCGTCCTCCACCACTCCTGGGCGCTCACGCTCGCGCCGGTCGCGGGTGCCGCCATGCTGGCCGCGCTCGCCGGCTGCGCCGCCGGGTGCGGCGCGCTGCTGGCCCGCTGGGCGCCCGCGCTGCTCGGCCCGTCCCCCGAGGACCGGGTCGCGGCGGCCGAGGCACGCGCCGCCGACCTCGCCGTCCGCAACCGGCTCGCCCGCGAACTGCACGACTCCGTCGGCCACGCCCTGAGCGCGGTCACCCTCCAGGCCAGTGCGGCCCGCCGGGTCCTGGACACCGACCCGGAGTTCGCCCGCGAGGCCCTCGCCGCGATCGAGGACACCACTCGCCGCACGGTCGGTGAACTCGACGCCGTACTCGGCGTACTGCGCGACGGCGACGCGCCCGGCACCGCGCCGGCGCCGACGCTCGCCGCCGACCTCGACGGCCTGCTGCGCCGCACCCGCGCGGGCGGACTGCGGGTGACGGCCACCGTCGCCACCGACCCGGAGGCGCTGCCGCCGCTGGTCTCCCGCGAGGCCTACCGCATCGTGCAGGAGGGGCTGAGCAACGCGCTCAGGCACGCGGGCGGACGGGTCGCCGTGGCGCTGCGCGTCGACACAGTGGACGATCATCTGCGGATCACCGTCGAGAACCCCGTCGGCGAGGTAGCCGCCCGGAGCGGCCGGGACGGCGAGGGCGGTGCCGCCCCGCGCCCGGGCGGCGGCCACGGTCTGCGCGGCGTCGCCGACCGGGCCCGTCTGCTGGGCGGCGCGGCGGAGGCGGGCACCGTCGGGGGCGCCTGGCGGCTCCACGTACGACTGCCGCTGAAGAGCAACGCGTGACCGCCCGGCGAGAACCGAAATCCGTACGCCCCGCCCGGCGAAACCGAGGACCGCGAGCCGCGCGCCCGCCCGAAGGAGACCGTGTGACCAGCCCTCCGAGGACACCATGACCCGCCCCGCGATCCGGATCGTCCTGGCCGACGACGAACGCATGGTCCGCACCGCCCTGCGCGCCATCCTCTCCGCGGAGCCGGACCTGGAGGTCGCCGGGGAGGCGGCCACCGGGGCCGAGGCCGTCTCCGTCGTGCGGGAGACCCGGCCGGACGTGGTCCTCATGGACGTCCGCATGCCCGAGGTGGACGGCATCCGGGCCACCGAGCAGATCCTCGCCACACTCGACGCGCCACCCCGCATCGTGGTCGTGACCACCTTCGAGAACGACTCCTACGTCTACGACGCCCTGCGCGCCGGGGCCGCCGGCTTTCTGCTCAAGCGTGCCGACGCCGACACGCTCGTCCAAGCCGTACGGCTGGTGGCGCACAGCGACACGCTGCTGTTCCCGTCGGCGGTACGGACGCTGGCGGCCGAGCACGCGCGCGCGAACCCCGCCCCGCCCGCCTGGGTGGCACGGCTCACGGACCGCGAGGGCGAGGTGCTGAGGCTGATGGCGACCGGGCTGACCAACGCGGAGATCGCCGGGCGCATGGGGGTGGGGGCGGCCACGGTGAAGACCCATGTGGCGTCGGTGCTGGCGAAGACCGGCGCCCGGGACCGCACCCAGGCGGTCATCCGGGCCTACGAGGCGGGTTTCACGAAGCCGGTCTCGTGACGCCTGCGTTCACCCGCCGATTTCACGGCACCGGTGTCACGGCACCGGCTCCATGAACGGAAGATGAGAAAACGGGGCGCACGGAACGATTCGCTCCCGCCCGTTCGTCCTCTCAGTGGGATGAACAAGACGATCAGGCGCGCATCGGTCTTCACGCTGCTCCTGGTGTTTGCTCTGCTGATCAGGGCGACCTGGGTGCAGTTCTACGAGGGCCAGGCACTCGCGGACGACAAGGACAACCGGCGGAACGCGATCGAGACGTACGCGGAGCCGCTCGGAAACATCATCGTGGCCGGCCGGTCGATCACCGGCTCGGCGCCGACGGAGGGGGGTGACCTCGCCTACAAGCGCACGTACGAGAAGGGCAAACTGTACGCGGCGGTGACGGGCTACGCCTCGCAGGCGTACGCGCCGACGCAGTTGGAGGGCATCTACCAGGACGTGCTCAACGGCACCGACCCGCGGCTGAAGACGGTGATGGACACGGTCACCGACACCCGGGCCGAGCCCGGCAACGTGGTGACGACGATCGACCCGGACGTGCAGAAGGCCGGGTTCGAGGCGCTGGGCGACACCAAGGGCGCCGCCGTCGCGATCGACCCGAAGACGGGCAGGATCCTGTCGGTCGTGTCGTCCCCTTCGTACGACCCGACGTCGCTGACCGACGCCAACACCGCCGGTGAGGCCTGGGAGAGGCTCACCAGCGATCCCGACAAGCCCCTGACCAACCGCGCGCTGCGCCAGCCGCTGCCGCCGGGCTCGACGTTCAAGCTCGTGGTGGCGGCCGCCGCGCTGGAGGACGGGCTGTACGGATCGGTGGACGAGAAGACGGACAGCCCGGACCCCTACCGGCTGCCGGGCACCGTGACGGACCTGACGAACGAGAACCCCGACGCCCCGTGCGAGAACGCCACGATCCGCACCGCGCTGCAGTACTCGTGCAACAACGTCTTCGCGAAGATGGCCGTGGACCTCGGCCAGGACAAGGTGCGGGCGACGGCCGAGAAGTTCGGCTTCAACGACGAGTCGCAGGACGTGCCGGTACGGGCCTACACGAGCGTGTACCCGAAGGACATGAACAAGGCCTCGACGGCCCTGACGGGCATCGGCCAGTTCGACGTGACGGCGACCCCGCTCCAGATGGCGATGGTCTCGGCGGCCCTCGCCAACGGCGGCGAGCTGGTCTCCCCGCACATGGTGTCGCAGATCACCGACAGCGGCGGTGACGTCCTGGAGGACCACACCGACCCGGACTCGAAGCGGATCGTCAGCTCCGCCACCGCCGAGCAGTTGCAGTCGGCCATGGAGACCGTCGTCGACAAGGGCACGGGGTCGAACGCGCGGATCCCCGGCGCGACCGTGGGCGGCAAGACGGGCACCGCCCAGCACGGCGAGAACAACAGCAAGACCCCGTACGCCTGGTTCACCTCGTACGCCAAGTCCGACTCGTCGGACAAGGAGGTGGCCGTGGCGGTCATCATCGAACAGTCCGACGCGGCCCGTTCCGAGGTCAGCGGCAACGGCCTGGCGGCACCGGTGGCCAAGGCGATGATGGAGGCGGCGCTCGAGGTCTAGCGGGCCGGCACGGCGGCGGCTGATACTCCTCGGCAGGTTCGGTCTGCCATACAGCGTTCGACGCACCGCACATCGGGTGCGTCGAGCGCTGCTACAGTTCCGGATTCCGGCCCGGCGCACGGCTGTTCGACGCCGGGGAAGCCGCTGCGAGGAGAGGCCGCCCGTGGGGACAGTCGTCGACGACGCCGCCTCCGTGGAGTTCCACGCCTTCTTCGAGCGCCACTACGCCGAACTCTCCCGGCTCGCCCACCTGCTGACCGGTGAACCGGACGCCGCCGACGACCTCGCGGCGGACGCCCTGCTGGCCCTGTGGCACCGCTGGGACCGGGTCCGCTCCGCCGACCATCCGGCGGCGTACGCGCGCGGTGTCGTCGCCAACCTCGCCCGCACCCGCGTCCGCACCGCCGTCCGGGAGCGCAGACGGGTCGCCCTGTTCTGGTCGCAGCGCGAGGAGAAGACGGAGAACCCGGACGTCGCGGGTGTGGTCGACGTCCAGGAGGCGCTGCGCCGGCTGCCGTTCCGCAAGCGGGCGTGCGTGGTGCTGCGGCACGCGTTCGACCTCTCCGAGAAGGACACGGCGCTCGCCCTGGGCATCTCGGTCGGTACGGTGAAGAGCCAGACGTCGAAGGGAATGGCCGAACTGCAGCGGCTGCTCGGGACGCCGGCGGCTCCGAAGCAGGTGCACGCGGCGATCGCGCGCAGCGGCGAGGCCGCGGGAAGGAACCGATGACCGGGCAGCGGGGCCGGGACGAGGAGCTGCGTGCCCGGCTGCACGAGGCGGCCGCAGCGCACGACCCTGACCGGGCGCGCATCCTGGCCCGGGTCGAGCGCGGCATGGCGGGCCGGGACCAGGACCACCCGGGGCACCACCGGGCGGCCCGTCCACCGCTGCTGGGCTGGGCGCGGGTGGCCGGTGCCACGGCCGCGGTGGCGGGAGTGCTCGCGGTCGGCGGCTACGCGGTCGCGTCCGCGGTGAAGGACGACGCTCCCCCGCAGCGCTCGGTCGCCACCTCACCGACCCCCGCGCCGTCACCGGACGGCACCGCCGGCCGGACGCCCGCCCCGCCGGCCGGCCCGTCGCCCAGCACCGCGCCCGAGTCCGGAGCCCCGGACACCCCCGCCTCCACCCGGCCGCCGGCCCCGACCGCGAGCGGCACCGCCCGGCCCCCTGCCTCCGCAGCCGAGGACGGCCCGCTGCGGTCGGACGGCTCGGTGGACCCGCACAGCAACGACTTCTGGGCGCAGAGCAACGTCACCCTCGAAACCGGTGAGCCGCTGACCGCGCTCACCGTCGAGCTCAGGGTGGCGCAGACCGGGGGGATCACGTCCACCGGCGCCTGGCGGTCGCTGCCGGAGCGGGACTTCACGTTCACGGTCGAGGAGCGGGACGGATTCCTCGTCCACCGGTGGACGCTCAAGCAGGGCCGTACGGTCCCGGCGGGCGAGTGGATGTTCGCCGGCCAGTACAACCACGACCGCGGCGGCCGGGACGCGGGCGGCGACCGCTACTCCGCGACGGCCACCGCGGTCGCCACCTCCGAAAGGCTGTCGGTCAAGGGCGACTTCGCGCCCCGCGACGGCCGTTCGTGACGGCCCCTCGCGACGGCGGGTTCGTGAGAATCCTCTGAAGACGCGGCAACCCTTTCCCCTCCCGTGGCGACCAGGAAGCGCAAAGATCCTCTCCCCACGCAAGGAACATGGGCATGACTGCACGAGCTGAACAGCGCGTCCGCCACCGCCGCCGGGTCACCAAGCGGCGGGCGGTGATCGCCGGAACCGCTGCCTTCGGCCTCACCGGAGCGGCGATCGTCACCACGACGATGCTGTCCACCGCGGGTGCCGCCGCGCCCTGGCCCACGGGCACCGGCAGCGAGCCCGTCTCGTCGACGATCCCGGTCAAGGGGACGTACGACGGCGGGATGAAGAAGTTCTACGGCACCGGCGACCTGGGCGGCGACGGCCAGGACGAGGGCCAGGACCCGGTCTTCGAGCTGGCGGACGGCGCCACGCTGAAGAACGTCGTCATCGGCACCCCGGCCGCCGACGGCGTCCACTGCAAGGGCTCCTGCACCCTGCAGAACGTGTGGTGGCTGGACGTCGGCGAGGACGCCGCCAGCTTCAAGGGCACGTCGGCCTCGGCGGTCTACAAGGTGTACGGCGGCGGCGCGAGGAACGCCGACGACAAGGTGCTCCAGTTCAACGGCGCCGGCAAGCTCGTCGTCTCGAAGTTCCGGGTCGAGAACTTCGGCAAGCTGGTGCGCTCCTGCGGCAACTGCAAGAAGCAGTACCAGCGCACGATCATCATCAACGACGTGGACATCACCGCGCCCGGCAAGTCGATCGTCGGCGTCAACCAGAACTACGGCGACACGGCGGCCCTGCGCGACATCCGCGTCCACGGCGACGGCAAGAAGAAGATCGAGACCTGCGTCCGCTTCGAGGGCAACAACACCGGCAAGGAGCCCAAGGAGCTCTCCCCGGTCGGCCCGTACGGCAAGACGTGCGACTTCACCGACTCG
Organism: Streptomyces sp. NPDC028991; assembly: GCF_055564775.1. NCBI lineage: Bacteria > Bacillati > Actinomycetota > Actinomycetes > Kitasatosporales > Streptomycetaceae > Streptomyces > Streptomyces sp. NPDC028991. The sequence goes on from NZ_JBVHVP010000014.1 coordinate 100,560, forward strand.
GACGTCAGCCACGAGTGACCAGCCGGGCGCACCCCTGATCCACCGGTCCGCCCCCCGGGCCGGTGGGCGCCGTCCGAGTCCCCACTCGGCCGGCCCTTCGAACGCCCCCGCCGGTGACGACCGGCGGGGGCGTTCCTCTTCTCGGGCGACGGACCGGCCCGAAACTTTCGGCCCCTGCCGTCCCGTTGACGCCCCGACTCCCACTGGTGACACTCCGAGGGCACGCCACCCAACAGAATCCCTCAGACTCCCACAGGAAGTGTCATGCGCCGCCACACCGCCCGCCGCACGCTTCTGGTCCCCTTCCTCGCTCTCCTCCTCGCCCTGCTCGCCGCCCCACCGGGCACCGCACACCCGGGAGCACCGCCCGCGACCTCCGCCGAGTCCCCGAAGTACGCGGGATACCTCTTCGCCTACTTCACCGGCGAGGGCACCGCCGACGGTGAACAGATCCGGTACGCCCTCAGCCGCGGCAACGACGCCCTGCACTGGCGCGAGCTGAACGCCGGCCGGCCGGTGCTGACCTCCACGACCGGCGAGAGGGGGCTGCGCGACCCGTTCGTGATCCGCTCGCCCGAGGGCGACAAGTTCTACATGATCGCCACCGACCTGCGGATGTACCGGAACAGCAGCGGCAGCTGGGACGAGGTCCAGCGGCACGGCAGCAAGTCGATCATGGTGTGGGAGTCCACCGACCTGGTCCACTGGACCGACCGGCGCCTGGCGAAGGTGGCCCCGGACAACGCGGGCAACACCTGGGCACCGGAGGCCTACTGGGACGACGAGCTCGACGCGTACGTGGTCTTCTGGGCGTCCAAGCTCTACGCCGACGACGACCCGGACCACACCGGTTCGACGTACAACAGGATGCTGTACGCGACCACCGAGGACTTCCGCACCTTCAGCGAGCCGAAGGTCTGGAACGACCCGGGCTACTCGGTCATCGACTCGACGGTCGTCGAGCACGACGACACGTACTACCGCTACACCAAGGACGAGCGCGACCCGTCCTCCGGCTCGCCCTGCTCGAAGTTCATCACCGGCGAGAAGTCGGCGTCCCTGACCGACACCTCGTACGACTTCGTCTCGGACTGCATCGGCCGCGGCGCGATGGACCGCGGGGAGGGACCGACGGTGTTCAAGTCCAACACCGAGGAGAAGTGGTACCTGTTCGTCGACGAGTACGGCGGCCGGGGCTACCTCCCCTTCGAGACCACCGACCTCGACTCGGGCGAGTGGACGCCGTCGGCCGACTACCAGCTGCCCGCGAGCCCGCGGCACGGCACGGTGATCCCGGTGACGCAGGCGGAGTACGACCGGCTGCTGGGCGCCTACCCGGCAAGCCCCGCGTCGGTCGTGGACGCCACGGCACGCGGGCAGAAGGGGTACGCGGTCGTCAGCGAGGAGACGAGCAGGGTCGTCCTGCCGATGGAGCCCCGCGCGAACCTGCGCCACCTCGCCCCGAAGCTGTGGGCCGGCGAGGGCGCGACGGTCAGCCCGAGGTCCGGCACCCGCCGCGACTTCCGCAAACCGCGGACGTACACGGTGACGGCCGCGGACGGCACGAAGCGCACCTGGACGGTCGAGGCGGTGCCCACCCGCAGCCCGGTGCTGCCCGGCCTGTACGCGGACCCGGACGTCCGGTACATGGACGGCCGGTACTGGATCTACCCGACGACGGACGGCTTCCCCGGCTGGAGCGGTACGCGGTTCAAGGCCTTCTCGTCGAAGGACCTGGTCCACTGGAAGGACCACGGCGTCATCCTCGACCTGGGACCGGACGTGGCCTGGGCCGGCAAGAACGCCTGGGCCCCGGCGATCGCCGAGCGGGACGGCAAGTACTACTTCTACTTCTGCGCCGAACAGCAGATCGGCGTCGCGGTGGCCGACTCGCCGGCCGGCCCGTTCCGGGACGCGCTGGGCGAACCGCTGGTGGCCAAAGGGCGGTTCGGCGGGCAGATGATCGACCCGTCCGTCTTCACGGACGACGACGGGACGTCGTACCTGTACTGGGGCAACGGGCGCGGCTACGTCGTCCCGCTCAACGACGACATGGTGTCCTTCGACGCCTCCCGGGTGAAGGACATCACCCCGGAGAACTTCCGCGAGGGGGCCTTCGTCGTGGAGCGCGACGGCACGTACTACTTCATGTGGTCCGAGGACGACACCCGCAGCGAGAACTACCACGTGGCCTACGCCACCGGCCCGACCCCGCTCGGACCGTGGACCAAGCGCGGCACGATCCTGTCCAAGCGCCCGGAGTACGGCATCCTCGGCACCGGTCACCACTCCGTGGTCAACACGCCCGGCACCGACGACTGGTACATCGTCTACCACCGCTTCGCGCTGAACGGGCCCGGCAGGCCGGGCGGGGACGGCACGCACCGGGAGACCACGGTCGACCGGCTGCGCTTCGCGGCGGACGGCACGATCAAGCCGGTGGTGCCGACCCTGGAGTCGGTCGAGCCGGTACGGCGGTGACCGACTCCAGCCACGCGAAGGCCTCGTCCTGCATGCGCCGTGGGAAGGCGTGTCCGACGCCCGGCCAGGTCTCCGTACGGAGCCGGTCGGCGGCGCCCTGGGAGTGCCAGACGGCGCGCAGCCTGTCATAGGCGGTGCGCACGCCCTCGGCGGTGAACAGGGGGTCCTGCGCACCGCCGAGGAACAGCATCGGCCTGGGCGCGGCGATGCTCGCCACGTCGGGGATGTCGAGGTGCCGGGCGAGGCCGGGGTGGAGCATGTGGAACGCCGACTGCCCGCGCAGGGTGTTGCCGCCGGGCACCAGCATCTCCTTCAGACCGGTCATCCAGCACACGCTCACGGCGGCGGCGACGTCGTCGCTGAGGGCGGCGGTCTGCCAGGCGCGGTAGCCGCCCATGGAGAAGCCGACGGCCGCGATCCGCCGGGCGTCCACGCGGTCGAGTCCGGCCAGGAAGCCGGCGGCGCGTTGGTCCTCACGGGCCAGCAGCCCGGCGAGCGAGCTGCCGAGATGGAAGAGGTTGCTGGCGAGGGCCTGTTGCCGCTCGTAGACGAGCGGTTCGCGGTCGCCCCAGCCCAGGGCGTCCGCGCAGAACACCACGTACCCGCGCCGGGCCAGTTCGTCACCGAGGAAGCGCCCGTCGAAGTGCCGGTCCGCCCACTCCTCGGCGGCGGCGAGCCGGGTGCCGTCGTACCAGGGCCGGACCGCCTTCTCCTTGCCGATGACGAAGCGGGAGCCGTGGTCGTGCAGGAGCAGCACGGCCGGGAAGGGACCGGCGCCCCGCGGGGTGAGCAGGGCGCCGCGAACCCGTCCGTAGCGGGTGAGGGAGAGGGTGACCAGCTCCCGCGTGTATCCGTCCCCGTCCGAGCGGGCGGCGAACTCCGGGGCGTACGGCGTGCCGTCCTGCCGGTCGACGAGGAGGTGCTCCTCGACGGTCGCGCGGGCCGTGCGCCGCCACGCCCCGAAGTCCCGGGCCGGCGAGTTGCCCCAGGCGAGCGGGAAGGTCAGTTCGTCCTCCAGCGCCTGGTGGAAGGCGGGCAGCGCACCGAACGGGCTGACAGACGGGGCGTCCGGCAGGTCACCGCCGGCGGTCATACGGCCGCCAGCCGCCCAGGTACGCCTCCCGGGTGTGCGACGCGGCCTCGGCGCGGGTGAGCTGGGGCCGGTTCTCGGGAACGGTGATCGCGGCGCCAGGGCCGGTGTTGCGGTACTCCCGGAACCGCTGCTCCTGCCAGGGGTGGGCGTCCCGCATGTCGGCGTAGGGCGCGGCCGCGTCGATGCCCGCGCCGAGGTGGGTCTCACGCACGGTCAGCATCGGGCGGGCGGTGGTGTCGGAGCTGGGCACCCAGGGGCGGGCCAGCTTGTAGTAGCCGTCGGGTGCCTCACTGCTGACGCGGCCGCGCGTGACGAGATAGCCGCGCGGGTTCTCGCCGACCGTGGACGGCGCGAACACGAAGCCGTGGGGGGCGCCGGACAGGTCGGTGCGGAGCAGGGTGCGGAAATGGCAGTGCTCGTACACGGCCGTCGCCCGGCCGAAGACGAAGTCGACGTCGCCCTCGACGTAGCAGTGGCCGTAGTACTGGCGGGCGAAGAGACCGCGGTCGCGGGAGTCGGCGTAGAGGGTGTCCTGGTGGCCGAGGAAGCGGCAGTGGTGGAACGCGGAGCGGTCGCCCTGGACCTTGATCGCGACGGCCTGGGTGCCGCTGAAGCCGGGGTGGTCGGCGCGCAGCCAGTCGTTGGCGAAGGTGATCCGGTGGGCGGTGAAACCGTCGGCCCGCACAGTGGTGGTGGCCGAGCCGCTGGTGCCGTGGTTGCCGGAGCCGTCCGGCTTGGGGGTGCCCGCCGCGTTGTCGTAGACGATGACGACGTCGCGCGGGTCCGCACAGGCGCCGATCCAGGTCGCCTCGGTGTGGTCGGCGTCTACGGAGACCGTCTCGCGGTAGGTGCCGGGCGCCAGGACGAGCGTCCAGCCGGGGCCATCGGCGGCGTTGACGGCGGCCTGGACGGAGGTGAAGTCGCCGCGGCCGTACGGGTCGACGTACAGGGTCTTCGGGGTGCGGCGGCGGGCCGGCGAGCCGTATCGGCCGAACGGACGCGGACGCGGTCGGCCGCCGGCGACGGCGGGACCGGCCGCGAGGCCGAGGGCGGCGCCGGCGCCGGCGGTCGTCAGGAGGAAGCCTCTGCGGGACAGGGCAGGGCGGTGTGGGTGCATGCGGGTGCTCCTTCGGAGCTCGGGGGCGGCGGGAGGGCCGGGGCGGTGCGGGCGCCCCGGCCCTCGGTTCGCGGGGCGTCAGCGCAGGCGGCCGGCGCCCGCGCCGTGATCGACGACGAAGGGGACCGCCCAGGCCGGGAGGACCTTGGTGCGCAGGGTGGGTGTCCAGCCCGCGCCGGACCGGAGGGGCGTGTCCGGGTTCGCCGCGTTGTGCGCGGCGATCAGGTCGGCGGCGCGGCCGTTGACGCGGTTGTGGGCGGCGGTGAGCGGTGAGTCGTTCCACCGCTTCAGCACCTTCGCGGGGCTGACGCCGTCCGGCAGGGTGAAGGCGTTGTGCTCGGCGACGAGCTGGGACTCCTTGCCGACGCCGAAGCTGTAGGCGTAGTCCTCGCCTGCCACGAAGTGGTTGTTGTAGACGTCGACCTGCCCGAACCGCACCCGGGGCGCGCGCTCGACGAGGTCCTTGAAGAGGTTGTGGTGGAAGGTCGTCTTCAGGTGCCCGCGGTCGCCGGCGGCGGTGGACTCGCTGTCGCTGTTGCCGATCAGGATCGTCTTGTCGTGCTCGGTGAAGACGTTCCAGGAGGCGGTGACGTAGTCGGCGCCGCGCACGATGTCGAGCTGCCCGTCGTGCTGCTGGTAGAGCATGCCGAAGTAGGTCGGTGTCGCGCTGTCGGGGTGCGCGCCGTCGGTGAAGGTGTTGTGGTCGAGCCACACGTGCGTCGACCCGTACACGACGGCGCTGTCGTACTCGGAGTTCCAGTTGCCCTTGGCGCCGTCGGTGGGGTCCCACTCGGGGAAGCAGTCGACGGGGCTCTCGAGGGTCAGGTTGCGGACGATGACGTTGTCGACGCCCTTGATCTGGAGGCTGGCGCCCTTGATACCGGCGTTCCGCCCGACGCCGATGATCGTGGTGTCGGAGGGGACGTTCACCTTGACGGCCTGGTTCTGCCGGTCGGCGGAGGCGCGGCGCAGCCCCTCCGGGCTGTCGTCGGGCTCGTCGCTCAGATCGGTCTCCAGGCCCCAGCTCTGCGGGGAGTACTTCTCCAGGTAGGCGTCGAAGTCGTAGCCGGGCGCGGCGAAGGCCTCGCAGCCCTCGGACACGGCGTCGATGGTGCCCTGCACCTTGATGATCCGCGGCGCGCTGCCGCCGGCGGTGAGGGCGGCCTTGAACTCGGCCCAGGTGGAGACGGTGTACACGTGCTCCGCGTCGGCGGCGGCCCCGCCGGTGGTGCCGGTGCCGTGGGAGGCCCAGCCGTCGTTCGCCGGCAGGGTCTGCCGGGCGGTGTCGCGGGGGTGGTGGTGGCCCGGGCGGGCCTGCGCGGTGGCGGCGGTCAGGCTCAGTACGAGGGCGGTGCAGCCGGCCAGCGCGCCGGCCCTCTTTATGGCATGCCCATGCCATCCTTGAGTGCTCATGGTGCGGCTCTCCCTTGCTCGAGGGGGTCGGGGTGTGTTCACGCGCTGGCCGGCGCCGGCCAGCCGATCCAGGACTCGGGAATCTCCTCGTCCAGCCGGCGCACGTCCCGGTGCGCCAGCACCCGCGTGCGCAGCAGCTCCCGCGCGACGAGCCGGGCGACCGCGATCGCGCCGGGCGGGTTGAAGTGGGTGTTGTCCTGCTCGGTGGCGGTCCAGTTGAAGTACGCCTTGGTCCCCTCGGCACCGAGCCGCTGCCACAGCGCGAGGGACAGCGCCTGGGTGTCGAGCAGCGGCACGCCCTCCTGCCGCGCCAGCGCCCGCATCGCCGCCGGGTACTCCCCGTGGCTCGGCACCGCGTCGCCCGCCGCGTCGAACCGCCGCCGCTCGACGGGCGTGGCCAGCACCGGGCGCGCCCCACGGGCCCGCGCACCGTCGACGTACAGCCGCAGGTGCTCCTGGTACGTCGTCCAGGGCTCGGTGTAACGGGTGGGGTCCGCGGCCTTCTCGTCGTTGTGCGCGAACTGGACGAGGAGGAGGTCGCCGGGGCGGATCTCACCGAGGAGGGCGTCGAGTCGCCCCTCGTCCACGAAGCTCTTGGAACTCCGCCCGTTCACGGCGTGGTTGGCGACACCGAGGTCCTTGCGGAGGAAGAAGGGCAACGCCATCCCCCACCCGGTCTCGGGCGCGGCGTCGGCGTACTTCTGCGCGGCGGTGGAATCACCGGCGATGTAGAGGGTGCGGGGGCGGCGCCCGCCGGCTTGGGCGGTGCCGGTGGCGGCGAGCGCCAGGGGGATGGCGGCGACGGCTGCCGCAGTGACTCGTCTTCGGCTGAGAACCACGCTGGGTGCCTTTCGAGGAAGGGGTGGGCGGTCACCGGGGGCGGCCCGCAGCCCGCGGACCGCGGACCGCCCCACGGCGAAACCGGAACAACGGAACGGCTAACCCATCTGCTCGGTCCACTCGGCCTGCGCCTCGTTCAGCTTCTCGGCCAGACCGTCCAGGAAGTCCTTCGCGCCCATCTCGCCCAGCAGCACCTTCTGGAACGCCGGCTCGCTCTCCGACTTGGACAGCGTGTTCCAGTCCGGCAGGTAGTACGGCAGCTGAACGATGGTGGTGGAGCCGTCGTTCAGCGCCTCAGCCGCCAGCTTCGTGGGCTCCGCCTTCTGGATCCACGCGTCCTTCGCGGCCTCGGTGTTCGACGGCACCTGCCCTGCGGACTGGTTGAACTTCGAGTTCTGCTCGGGTGAGGTGGCGAACTCGATGAACTTCCAGGCGGCCTCCTTGTTCTCGGAGCTCTTGAACACGCCGAGCCCGTCGACCGGGTTGGACACCTGCACCCGCTTGCCGGAGGCACCGACCGGCTGCGGGATGCCGCGGAACTTCTCGACGCCGAGCGCCTTCACGTGGTCCTGGTAGGAACCCAGGTTGTGGTTCAGCATGCCGATGGTGCCGGAGTCCCACTGGGCGACCATCTTGGCGAAGTCGTTGTTGACGTCGGCGGCCGGCGTGACCTTCTTGTAGAGGTCCGCGTACTTCTCCAGCGCCTCGACGTTCTTCGGGTCGTTGACGGTCGTCTTCTTCTTGCCGGCGTCCCAGAACGAGGTGATGCCGGACTGCCCGTACATCGCGTCGAGCGCCTGGGCGATGGAGCCGGAGCCGCCGCGGATGGTGTAGCCGAACTCGTTCTTGTCCTCGTCGGTCAGCTTCTCGGCGGCCTCGTAGAACTTGTCCCACGTGGTGGGCGCGTCCAGCCCGGCCTTCTCGAACAGGTCGGTGCGGTAGTACAGGACGCCGTTGTTCGCGGAGGTCGGCACCGAGTACAGCGTGCCGTCACCGCCGCCGGCCGCCTTCAGGGAATCGACCATGTCCTTGTTGAGCTTGCCGCTCAGGGAGGACTTGGCGAGGCGGTCGTCCAGCGGCTCGAGGGCGTTCTGGGCCGAGAACCCGGCGAGCATCGCCGCGCCGACACCGCCGACGTCCGGCAGGCCGCCGCCCTGGATGGCGGTGTCGACCTTGGACTGGTACTCGGTGGCGGCGATCCCGACGTACTCCACGTCGATGTCCGGGTTCGCCTTCTCGAAGTCGGCGATGATCTCCTTCCAGACGGCCGTGCGGATACCGCCGTTGTTGTCCCAGAAGACGATCTTGCCCGTACCGCTGCCCTCGGCACCCTTGTCGCCGCCCGCCCCGCTGCCGTCGTCACCGCAGGCGGTGGCGGTCAGCGCGAGCACGGCCCCCAGGGCGACGACGGCGGATGTCCGGCGCCCGCCTGTCCTTCTGCTGCTGCTGCTGCGATTGCTGATCTTCATTGGTCGGCTCTCTTCTTCTGGATCCAACAAAGCGGTGAACGGAGTGTGGGGGTGTCAGTGGGCACCGAGCTGCTTCTGCGGCCCGGAGAAGCGCTTGACCAGGGCGGGAACGGCGGCCGCCGGGTCGAGCCGGTAGTCGTAGAAGTCGCGCGGTTCGAAGGCGTCGCCCCACGCGTCGTGCCGTCCGGCCGTGCCCTTCAGGACCGATCCGCGCTGCACCAGTTCGGCGGTGGCGTCGGCCTGGTAGGGGTGCTGGACCCCGTCGTAGTAGCTGTTCTCGATGACCATGCGGGTCGCGCCGCGCGCCCAGTTCCCGTACGTCCACAGTGGGTCGCCGTCGGCCACCTGGGCGGACAGGTAGTTGTTGTACAGGTGCGCGTAGGCGCAGTTGTCGGCGGACGGGTTGCGCTGCTTGGTTCCGGTGAACCAGTTGTGGTCGATGGTGATCTGGGTACGGACGTTGTCCGTCCAGCCGATGCCGAGCGCCTTGTTGTGGTTCTCGAAGCGGTTGTAGGAGACGGTGACGTACTCGCTGTCCTTGCGGATGTCGAGCAGTCCGTCGCCCATGCGGGTGAGGCGGTTGTGGTCGATCCAGACGTGGTGGACGGAGTCCATCTGGATCGCGTCGAAGTCGGTGGTCTTGCCGTCCCAGTCGCCCTCCACGTAGCTGTCGCGGATCGTGAGGTTGCGGATGATCACGTTGTGCGTGCCGGGGTTCAGGTGGAGCTCGCCGTGGACGATCTCGCCGGTGTCGCCGACGCCGACGATCGTCTTGTCGGAGCCGACCACGATGTCCGAGCCGAAGGGCGCGACGGTGATCGAGCCCGCCACCCGGATGACGTACGGCTCCTTCGCCGCCGCGTACTTCGCCAGCGCGGCCTGGTCGGTGACGGTGACGGCCTTCCCGCCCGCGCCGCCGGTGGTGCCGCCGGCGAGGGAGGCGAAGCCGTGCGCCCTGTCGGTGAGGCGGGGTGAGCCCGCCTCACGGGCCGGGGCGGCGTGCGTCTCCCCGGCCGTCCCGAGGGCCAGGGCGGCGACCAGTGCGAGGACGGCGGCCAGGGTTCTGCCGGTTCCCGGCAATCGCTTGCTACGGAGGTGCGTCATTGCGGCTCCCAACAGGCGTACGGGTGAGGTGGGTTAGCGGGATCCGATCCGGAACCGCGTGAAGGTGGCCGTGCCGGCGTGTCCCTGACCGGCGGGCGCAAGCGCGAACAGGCCGATCAGGGCGCCGACCCAGCGCCACGGGGTGGCGGCGAACACCTGACCGGTGGGGCGCGGCCCGTCGCCGAGGTCGTAGGAGAAGCGGCAGCGTGCCCCGGGCCCGGCCTCGATCCGCAGCCGTACCCGTCCCCCGGGTGCGGGACGGGGGTGGTCGGCGTCCCGCTCGGCCTGAGCGACCGGCTCGGCGAACCGGTGCACCAGGTGCACGGCCCCGTCCGCACCCCGCTCGAGCCCGATCCAGCGGTAGGCGTCGCCGAGCACCGCGAGACCGGCCCGCGCGCCCGGCTCCGCGCCGTCCAGGCGCAGCTCCACCTCGATCACCGCCGGGTCGCCGGGCAGCCGCTGGGTGAGCACGTTCGGCAGCCTGCGCAGGTCGTGCGCGTCGGCCGAGCGGACGCAGGCGAGCCGCAGCCCGTCCCCGGAGTGCTGGGGGGCCCAGCCGTCCCGGGGGTTGGCCGTCCACGACCACTGGCGGCCGAACCGACCGCCGGGGAAGTCGTCGTCGGTCGCCGGCGCGGCGGGCGGCTGCGGCGGCAGGGCGGGACGCTGGTGCTCGGTGACCGGGGCGCCGTCGCGGCCCGGCACCGGCCAGCCGTCCGCGCCCCACCGCATCGGCTGGAGGTGGACCACTCGCCCGTAGGCCGCACGCTGCTGGAAGTGCAGGAACCAGTCCTCGCCGGCCGCCGTGCGCACCCAGCCGCCCTGGTGCGGGCCGTTGACGTCGGTGTCCTTCTGCTCCAGGACGACCTTCTCCTCGTACGGGCCGAAGAAGCCGCGGGAGCGGAAGGCGCCCTGCCAGCCGGTCTCCACTCCCCCGGCGGGTGCCAGGATCCAGAACCAGCCGTCGTGCCTGTAGAGCTTGGGGCCCTCCAGGGTGAACCAGCCGGGGAGGCGGTCGGCGTCGACGATCACCTTGCCCTCGTCGAGGAGTCCGGTGCCGTCGGGGCGCATGCGGTGGCCGGTGAGGCGGTTCTTGATCCCGGAGCGGGACCTGGCCCAGGCGTGCACCAGGTAGGCCTCGCCGGTCTCGTCGTCCCACAGGGGGCAGGCGTCGATCAGGCCCTTGCCCGGCTTCACCAGGTGGGGCGCGGTCCACGGGCCGCGGATCTCGGGGGCGTTGACCTGGAAGATCCCGTGGTCGGGGTCGCCCCAGAAGATCCAGAAGCGGCCCGCGTGGTGGCGCAGCGACGGGGCCCAGACGCCGCAGTCGTGGCGGGGCGTCGCGAACGCCGCCGCCGGTTCCAGGCGGGGCAGGGCGTGCCCGACCAGACTCCAGTTGAGCAGGTCGCGGGAGTGCAGGAGCGGCAGGCCGGGGACGCGGCCGAAGCTGGAGGCGGTGAGGTAGAAGTCGTCGCCGACGCGGACGACGTCCGGGTCGGACCAGTCGGCGTTCAGGACGGGGTTGGTGTACGTCTCCGCGTTCTCGGGGGTCACGGGCCCACCGCCTTTCGTACGAGGGTGGCGGCGCCGTCGGCGTCGAGCCGGCCGTCGGCGACGACGGTGACGATCCGGCGGACCACGGTGTCGCCGGGGGCCAGAGCAAGCCGTTCGTCGTGGGCCAGCGAGGAGCCCACGCCCGGGTACTCCTCGGTGCGGACGAACCACGGGTCGCGCCGGGTCCGGTCCGTGGCCCCGGCGAACACGAGCGTCCAGGTGTCGCCGGCCAGGGCGAGCCAGTCGGCGCGGGTGCCGTGGACCGTCCGCTCGCCCGCACGGTCGGCGGTGAAGGCCCTGGGGGCCGCGCTCTCCTTGCGGGCGCGCCAGAAGAAGCCGCCGTAGGCCGCGCCGGGGCGCCCGTTGGTGGCGGGGCTGCCGATGGTGAGCGGGTCCGGGGTGACGTTGGTGAGGGAGAAGGTGAAGTCCAGCGCCCAGGCGGTGGCGGTCAGTCCGGTGGCCGCGACCGTGCGGCGCTCGCGCAGCAGTTCACCGCCGGCGGCGACCCAGCGCAGTTCCTCGACGAAGCCGTCGGGGTCGCGGAGCTGGAAGGCGACGTGCCGCTGCGAGCCGTGGTTGTCCAGCTCGGCCGGCCCCTGGTCGCGCACATAGGTGCGCCCGCCCCAGAAGTTGTGCCCCTCGACGTCGGGAACGGCGACACCGACGCCGAGGTGATGGAGGTGGTCGGCAGGACCGGACTCGGTCACGGCCGTGCCGGCCAGGGTGGTGACGGGGTGCAGGTAGGGGCGCGGGGAGAGGCGGGTGGGCAGTTCGGGGCGGGTGACGTACCGGCCCACGGGGCGGCCCGCCACGCGCAGTACCGGGGAGTCGCTGCCGGTCATCGGGTGCTCACCTCGTATCGCGGGCGCTCGGTGCGCGGCGCCCAGGGGGCGCCCAGTTCGGAGTAGAGGGAGAGGGTGTCGGCGGCGGCGGCCACGAGGCCGTCGATGCCGGGGACCACGCGGCGGTTCTCACCGGGCACGCGGTGCCAGGCGGCCTCCGGCAGCGGCTCCGGGTCCGGGGCCCGCCGGATCGCCTCCACGACCCGCATGAAGGCGCCCGTCTCGTCCGGCGGGACCAGCAGGGCGGCGCCGGTGGTGAGGTGTTCGACCAGATTCTCCAGCAGGTCGGTGCGGCCGTGGTGGTACTCCTCGGGGCCGTGGCCGCCGCGCTGGAGCAGGACGCGGTCCTGCTTGTACCAGAAGGTGATGCGTCCGCTGCCGCCGTGCACCAGGACGTACGGCTCGTCGGCCCGCTCGGCGCACAGAGTGGCGGCGACGGTGACGCGATGGCCGCGCGCGGTGGTGATCCGGACGCAGGAGGTGTCGTCGGACTCGATGTCGTTGGCATGGCCGAGTTCGGTCTCGATACCGGTGACGTCCTCGGCGCGGGCGCTGCCGCCGAGCGCGAGGGCGGTGGCGACGGCGTGCGCGAGGGGGTTGGTCAGCGCGCCGTCGATCACGTCGGCGCCCTCCAGCCGCCGCCGGCCCGACCAGGGCGCCCGGCGGAAGTAGGCCTCGTCGCGGACCCACGCGCCGGCCCCGCCGATGCCCACCACCTCGCCCACCGCGCCCTCGGCGATCAGCTCGCGGATGGCCGGCACGGCGTGCGAGCCCAGCGACTGGAACCCGACCTGGCAGGCGACGCCGGCCTCGGCGACCCCGTCGGCCATGCGGCGGAACTCGGCGTACGAGGGGGCCGGGGGCTTCTCCAGCAGCAGGTGCACGCCTTTGCGGGCGGCGGTCAGGGCGAGGTCGGTGTGGGTGGGGATCGGCGTGCAGATCACGGCGATCCGGGCGCCGGTGGAGTCGAGCAGGGCGCCGAAGTCGGCGGACTGCTCGGGGAGTTCCCCGCCGGCCTCCTCCTCGGTCAGCGGTGTGAGTTCGCAGATGCCGGCCAGCCGGACGAGTCCCGCCCGCTCCAGGCGGCGGATGTTGGCGACGTGCCAGCGGCCGTGGCCGCGGGCGCCGGCGAGGACGACGGGAACCCGGCTCATCCCTTCACCGCCCCCGCGCTGAAGCCGGTGATCAGCCACTTCTGGATGAAGGCGAAGACCAGCACCACGGGCACGGCCGCGATGATGCCGCCGGCGGCGAGCGCGCCGAGGTCGACGCTGTCCGCGCTCATCAGTGTGTTGAGGCCGACCGGGATGGTCTGCTTGTCCTGGTTGTTGAGGAACATCAGGGCGAACAGGAAGTGGTTCCAGGAGTGCACGAAGGCGAAGGAGCCGACGGCGATGAGGCCCGGCCGCAGCAGCGGGAGGACGACGACCAGGAAGGCCCGCATCCGGCCGCAGCCGTCCACCCAGGCGGCCTCCTCCAGGGAGTACGGCACGTTCTTGATGAAGTTGCTGATCAGGATCATCGACAGGGGCAGCTGGAAGACCGTCTCGGCGATGATGACACTGCCCAGCGAGTTGATCATCTGGAGCTCGGCGAAGATCTCGAAGAGCGGGACCAGCAGCAGCGCGCCGGGCACGAACTGGGAGCAGAGCAGGGCGAGCATGAAGGCCCGCTTGACCTTGAAGTCGAACCGGGCGAGAGCGTATCCGCCGGCCAGGGCGACGAGCGTGGTCATCACCAGGGTCGCGAGGCCGACGTACACGCTGTTCTCGAAGAAGGTGCCGAAGGCGCGGTCGGTCCACACCTTCTCGAAGTGGTCGAAGGTCATCGGCCAGGGCACGAGCGAGGTCGAGCCGGCCGGGCGCAGCGCGAAGAGCAGGATCCAGTAGAACGGGATCAGGGTGAAGACCAGGTAGACGCCGAGCGGCAGATAGATCTGCCAGCGGGGGACCTCGTCCCAGGCGGGGCGGTGCTTCTTGGCCTGCCGCGGCGGTTCGTGGCCGGCCGGCGCGGGCGCGGGGGCGGGCGCGGTGGCCTCCTTGGTGATCACTTGTTCTCGCCTCCGAACTTGCTCAGCCGCAGATAGACGATCGAGCAGAAGAGCAGGATCACGAACGCGACCGTGGTGAGGGCCGACGCGTAGCCGAAGTCGTGGGCGTCGACGCTGGTGTTGGCGATGTACAGCGGCAGTGTCGTGGTCACTCCGGCCGGTCCGCCGCCGGTCAGGGTGTAGAGCAGGTCGACGTTGTTGAACTCCCACACCGCGCGCAGCAGCGTGGACAGGATGATGGCGTCCTTCAGGTGCGGCAGCGTGATGTGCCAGAACTGCTTGAACCGGCTCGCCCCGTCGACCTCGGCGGCCTCGTACAGGTCCTTCGAGACGGACTGGAGGTCGGCGAGGATGAGGATCGCGAAGAACGGGACGCCTCGCCACAGGTCGGCGACGACCGCCGCGGAGAACACGGTCGAGGTGTCCGACAGCCAGCTCGTGCCGTAGTCGCCGATGCCCATGTCGGCGAGGTAGCGGGTGATGCCGGTCTGGGAGTTGTAGAGCAGCACCCAGATCGCGGAGGTCAGCACGCCGGAGACGGCCCACGGGGAGAAGACCAGGGCGCGCCCGATGCCCCGGCCCACGAAGGTCTGGTTGACGATGAGAGCCAGTGCCAGACCGAAGAGCAGTTGCAGCCCGACCTCGACGAAGACCCACTTGGCGCTGAAGACGAGGGTGTCCCAGAAGACCGGGTCGTCGGTGAAGATCTTGACGAAGTTGTCGAAGCCCGCGTAGCCGTTCCGCCACGGCTTGGTGGGGTTGTACTCCTGCAGGCTGTAGTAGAAGACGCTGACGACCGGGTAGGCGATGAAGCCCAGCATCAGCAGGGCGGCCGGTGCGATCAGCAGGTACGGGAGCCTGCGCGGCGTGGCCGAGGCACGGCGCCGCCGGGGTGGCGCGGGCGGTTTCGCCACGGCTGCGGCTTGGGCCATGACAGTTCTCCGTTCTGGTACGTCGTGCGTGGGTCGTGCGCGGGTCGTGCGTGGGTCGTACAGGAAGCGCTTTCTCGGCATGCAGGGGCGTGCGGAGGTCCGTGTCGTACGGGGTTCAGCCGGCGTACGGGTCCCGCACCTCGCCCGGGCGGGCCAGGAATTCGAAGTCGCAGCCGGTGTCGGCCTGGGTGATCTGTTCGTTGTAGAGCGCGCCGTAGCCCCGCTCGTAGCGCGCGGGCGGCGGAGTCCAGGCGGCCCCGCGACGCTCGAGCTCCTCGTCGTCCACGTTGAGCCGGAGGGAGCGCGCCGCGACGTCGAGGGTGATCGAGTCGCCGGTGCGCACCAGGGCGAGGGGCCCGCCGACGTAGGACTCGGGAGCCACGTGCAGCACGCACGTGCCGTAACTCGTGCCGCTCATCCGGGCGTCGGAGATCCGGACCATGTCGCGCACGCCCTGCTTGAGCAGGTGGTCGGGGATGGGCAGCATGCCGTACTCGGGCATGCCCGGTCCGCCCTTGGGCCCGGCGTTGCGCAGCACCAGCACGCTGTCCGCCGTGATGCCCAGGGAGGGGTCGTTGATGGTGCGCTGCATGGTCCGGTAGTCGTCGAAGACGACCGCGGGGCCGGTGTGCTCGAGCAGGTGCGGCTCGGCGGCGATGTGCTTGATGACGGCGCCGTCGGGGCAGAGGTTGCCGCGCAGGACGGCGACCCCGCCCTCGGCCGCGACGGGGTTGTCCCGGGTGCGGATGACGTCGTCGTGGTGGACGAGGGCGCCGGCGAGCTGTTCGCGCATCGTGTCGTGCGACACCGTCGGCCGGTCCAGGTGGAGCAGGTCGGGGATGCGGGAGAGGAAGCCGGGCAGGCCGCCGGCGAAGTGGAAGTCCTCCATCAGGTACGTCTGTCCGCCGGGCCGGACGTTGGCCAGCACCGGGACCGTCCGGGCGACGCGGTCGAAGTCGTCCAGGGTGAGGGCGACGCCCGCGCGCCCCGCCATGGCGATCAGGTGGATCACGGCGTTGGTGGAGCCGCCGAGGCCGAGGACCGTGGTGACGGCGTCCTCGAAGGCGTCGGCCGTCAGGATGTCGCTCAGCTTGCGGTCCCGGTGGACCAGCTCGACGATGCGCAGGCCGGCCGCCGCCGCCATCCGGTCGTGTCCGGAGTCGACGGCCGGGATGCTGGACGCGCCCGGGACCGTGACGCCGAGGGCCTCGGCGGCGGCGGTCAGCGTGGACGCCGTGCCCATCGTCATGCAGTGGCCGGGCGAGCGGGCCAGGCCGCTCTCCAGTTCCTGCATCTCGCAGTCGCCGATGAGTCCGGCCCGCTTGTCGTCCCAGTACTTCCACATGTCGGTGCCGGAGCCGAGGGTCTCCCCGCGCCAGTGTCCGGGGAGCATGGGTCCGGCGGGCACGAAGACGGCGGGCAGGTCGACGCTGGCGGCGCCCATGAGGAGGGCGGGGGTCGACTTGTCGCAGCCGCCCATCAGGACGGCGCCGTCGACCGGGTAGGAGCGCAGCAGTTCCTCGGTCTCCATCGCGAGGAGGTTGCGGTAGAGCATCGGGGTCGGCTTCTGGAAGGTCTCGCTGAGCGTGGAGACCGGGAACTCCAGCGGGAAGCCGCCCGCCTGCCACACCCCGCGTTTGACCGCCTGGGCGCGGTCGCGCAGGTGGACGTGGCAGGGGTTGATGTCGGACCAGGTGTTGAGGATCGCGATGACGGGCTTGCCGAGATGCTCCTCGGGCAGGTAGCCGAGCTGGCGGGTGCGGGCGCGGTGGCTGAAGGAGCGCAGGCCCTCCGTGCCGTACCACTGGTGGCTGCGGAGATCCTCGGGGCGCTTGCGGCCGGTCGTGTCCGTCACAGGGACCACCCCGCGGCTATGGCGGCGACCTCGGTGCGCTCGTCCTCGGGCAGCGGCTTGCTCGGCGGGCGGACCTCCCGGCGGCACAGGCCGAGTGAGGCGAGGGCCTCCTTGACCACGGTGACGTTGTTGGCGGAGCCGTTGGCGGCGCGCAGTTCCTCGAAGCGGCGGATCTGCTCCCAGACCTTCATCGCCGCCGCGTAGTCGCCCGATCGAAGCGCTTCGATCATGTTCAGCGAGACGGCCGGGGCGACGTTCACCAGTCCCGAGGTGAAGCCGGTGGCGCCCGCGGAGAAGTACGAGGGCGCGTACGGCTCGGCCAGCCCCGCGACCCACACGAAGCGGTCGAGACCGGCGTCGCGGGCGAAGGCGGCGAACCTGGCGGCATCCGGGACGGCGTACTTCACGCCGATGACGTTGGGGCAGGCGTCGGCGAGTTCGGCGAGCCGGGCACCGGTGAGCTGGGCGTTGCGGATGTAGGGCACGACGCCCAGCGCGGGCACGGCCTCGGCGATGGCGCGGTGGTAGTCGACCCAGCCGCCCTGGGAGACGTAGGGGTGGACGGGCTGGTGGACCATCACCATCGAGGCGCCGAGGTCGCGGGCGTGCCGCGCGGAGGCGACCGCGGTCGGCACGTCGTGACCGACGCCGACCAGGACGGCCGCGCGGTCTGAGGCCTCCTCGACGGTCAGCTCGGTGACCAGCCGGCGCTCGGCCGGCGTCAGGGCGTAGAACTCGCCGGTGTTGCCGTTCGGGGTGAGGGTCGTGATGCCACCGTCGAGGAGACGACGCAGCAGGGCCCGGTAGACGGCGGGGTCGACGGTGCCGTCCCCGGCGAACGGGGTCACCGGGATCGCCACCACGTCGGCCAGGGCCGCCCGCTGGGTCTCGAACGTCGCTGTCATGCCTGACCGTCCTCTTCCTGGGCCGCCGTCCCCGCTTCGGGGAAGGCCCGCTCGACGAACGACGCGATGTGCGCGTGCAGGGCGCGGGCCGCGCCGTCCGCGTCACCGGCGAGGGCGAGGCGCAGGATCTCCTGGTGCTCGCCGGCCTCCCGCTCCCAGGAGGGGTCGGCGGCCCAGGCCACGGCGGACACGAGGGCCGCCTGGTCGCGGACCTCGTCGAGCATCCGGCCGAGCAGCGGGTTGCCGCACGGCACGTACAGGGCGCGGTGGAACTCCCGGTTGGCGAGGGACCGTTCGGCGGTGTCCGTGGCCTGGTCGGCGCGGGTCAGCGCGTCCCGGGCGGCGTCCAGGGAGGCGCCGCGGCGTACGGCGCGCCTGAGCGCCTCGGGCTCCAGGAGCAGCCGGACGTCGTAGACCTCGTGCGCCATGTCCGCGTCCACCATGCGCACGGTGACGCCCTTGTACTGGCTCATCACGACCAGTCCGGTACCGGCCAGCGTCTTGAGCGCCTCGCGCACCGGTGTCTTGGACACCCCGAACTGTGCGGCGAGGTCGGTCTCGACCAGGGCCTGGCCGGGCGTCAGCCGGCCGGTGAGGATGCGGCGTTTGATCTCCTCCAGCACGTACTGCGTGCGGGAGGGGATCGGCGTGGGCACAGAGGTCATGCGCGCCTCTCGGAATCTCGCGTCGGATGCGCGGACCTCGGATATCCGATCTCTGATATCCGATCTCGCGTATCGCGTCTCATATATGACGTACCGAGTACGACGCGTTGAAGGTAAGAGGGGCGCGGGGCCACGTCAATGCCTGTGACAGAGGAAGTTGAGGTTGGTGTCGCCGCTTGGTGTCGCCGCCTGCCGTCGTCGCTCGTCGGCCGCCCCTACGCGGACCGCGTCCAGCCGGGGTCGCGTCCGCTCAGTCCCACCGCCCGGTCCAGCAGTGGGGCGTCGGCGGGGACGGCGAAGACGGGACCGAACATGCCGGCGTCCCGTTCGGACTCCTCGGCGGACGCGGCGAGCAGGCCGTACGACACCTCGAGGGCGGCCGGGTCGGGCTGGTACTCCTGGCCGGTCGCGCGGGCGAGGTCCCAGCCGTGGATCACCAGTTCGTCGGCGGCGACGGCGCCGGCGATCTCACCGGGCAGGTCGACACCACCTGCCCGGGTCAGGCCGGCCCAGGCCTGCGGTGCGCGCCATGCCTCGGCGAGTTCGCCGAGCACCTTCGGCAGTTCCTCGCGCCAGCCGGGCCCGACGTCCGGCACGGTCGCTTCGGGGCTGGTGTCGGTGGTTGCGCCCAGTTCCTTGCGCCCGGCGTCGCGGAAGGCGGTGGCCAGGCCGGTCAGATGACCGAGCAGGTTGCGGACCGCCATCTCCGGGCACGGTGTCGGATCCTCCAGCCGCGCGTCGCTCACTCCCTCGACGAGGCGCGCCAGGACCCGCGTCTGCGGTCCGAGGTCGAGGGTGGTGGTCTCGTGGGTCATCGGTTGCTCCTGTGGTGGGCGTGGCCGGCTCTGTCGGGAGGTAGACCGATCACGGCCGCGAAACTCATCGGTTCCCGAGCCCGTTTCCAAGGCATCTGCCCGATGCCGGCCGCCGCGCCCTGGACCCACGATGACCAGGCATGACGGCAAGGACCACCCATACGAGGAAGAGGTGACCGGCCTGCGCATACCGCTGCCCGCTCCGGGGGCCGTTCCGCCGGCGCCGGTGGCACCGCCCGCCCGACGACCGGCGGACACCGGTGGCACCGCCTCCGGGGCGCCGTCGGCCACCGGCCCGGCATGAGGCTCCCGGGGACCACCGCACCCGCCTGGGGCCTGTCCGGCGGATCATGCGCAGGCGCTCTCGCCCCACCGCGCACCCCGATCGCGCGGCGTCCGCGCCACTACGCCGTCAGGACACCCACGCCCCGCCGCGCCCACCGCTCCGCCCTCACCGCCCCGCGAGCCCCGCCCGCACCGCCTTCAGGTCACCGTCCGACGCCAGCCCGGCGTGATACAGCCGCAGTTCCGTCGCGCCCAGGTCACGGGCGCGTGCCGCGTCCCCGGCGAGGGTGTCCGGACTGCCGCCCATGCCGGAGACCACGGTGAGGTTGGCGGCGAGGACCGCCCCGGCGCGGCCCTGCTCGGCGAAGGGCGTCAGCGGGCCCGCGCCGCCCGTGCAGGGCACGACCACGCCGTCCGCGACGGACAGGATGTGCGCCGGGTCGACACCGGCGTTGGCACCGCAGTGGTACGAGACGGGGTCGGCGTGCAGCAGGACCTGGAAGCCGTCGGGCGCGGCGGCGCGTACGGCCGCGACCACCGCCTCCTGGAGCGTGCGGGCGGTCGCGTCCCGCCACGCGCGCGTGGCGTTCGCCGGCGTCTCGCCCAGCAGCTTCGCCACGCCCGCCCAGCCCCCGTCCGACGGCGCCGTTCCCCGCCAGACCGGCTCCAGCGCGGCGCGCACGGCGGCGGCCAGTTCGCCGGGGTCGAGGCCCTGTCCGCCGTAGCCGGCCCGGCAGACGGGGCAGAAGCACAGCGACATCAGGTACTGCCCGGCGTCCCCGAGGCCGACCCCGCCGGTCTTGTCGTGGGCGTGCAGGTGGGCGAGCCCGTACCAGCCGAGGGACTCCAGCTCGGTACCGCGGGCCCCGGGCCGCACCGCCGCCTCGGCCGCCAGGTCGGTGAGGTACGCGCGCGTGGCGGGCTGGGCGATGCAGGGCGCCCACGGGTAGCGGTCGCCGTAGGCGTTGACGACCGAGGTCTGCGGATGCTCGGCACCGAGGCGGGAGTTGTGGGCGAGGACGACCCAGGTGTGCACCTCCAGCCCCGCGTCCGCGAGGGCGGCGGCGGCCTCGCCCCAGGCGTCGCCGGGCGCCCAGTCACCGGCCTCGTACGGGCGCGGCTCCCGCCCCCGCCAGCGGGCGTCCGGCGGATAGAGGACGGCGGCGTACTCGGCGGTGACGACGCGGTGGCGCGGGTGGCGGGGGGTGAGGGCGCGGGTGGAGTGGTAGGCGGCGGCGAGCGTCACCTGTTCGACACCGAGCTCCGCGACGCACGCGGGCGCGTCCGGGTCGCCGTTGACGTCCCAGGGGTAGACGAACGCGGACGCCTTCACTCGGCACCCTCCTCGCCCGCGTCGTCGAGCAGCGCGTAACCCCGCTCGATCACCTGAGCGAGTTGCTTCACGTGGTCCTCGGCCGGCTCCTGCAACGGCGGCCGCACCTCCCCCACGTCCAGGCCGCGCAGCCGTACGCCCGCCTTGACCAGGGCGACGGCGTACCCGGGGCCCTGGGCGCGCAGTTCGACGAACGGCCGGTAGAAGCCGTCCAGCAGGCGGTGCGCGGTGGCCTCGTCGCCCGAGCGCAGCGCCCGGTGGAAGGCGAGGGCGATCTCGGGGGCGAAGCAGAACGCGGCGGACGAGTAGAGGGTGACGCCGAGCGCGCGGTAGGCGAGCTGGGTCTGTTCGGCGGTCGGCAGCCCGTTGAAGTAGAGGAAGTCGCCGCCGGGCGCCTCGGTGCGCACGGCGCTGATGATCCGCTGCATGAGGTCGAGGTCGCCGAGCCCGTCCTTGAGGCCCACGATCCCGTCCGTGCGGGCCAGTTCGACCACGCTCTCCGGCGTGAACACGGCGTTGTCGCGCTGGTAGACGATCACGGGCAGGGCGGTCGCCGCGGCCACCTCCCGGTAGTGCCGCAGCAGCCCTTCCTGTCCGGCCGCCACCAGGTACGGCGGCATGGCGAGCAACCCGTCGGCCCCGGCCTCCTCGGCGAGGCGGGCGTAGCGCACGGCGAGGGCGGTGCCGTAGCCCGCGCCCGCCAGGACGGGCACCCGGCCCGCGGTCTCCTCGACGGCCGCCCGGACGCAGGTCTGGAACTCCTCGGGAGTGAGTGCGTGGAACTCGCCGGTGCCGCAGCAGGCGAACACGGCGGCGGCCCCGGCCCCGACCCCGCGGCGCACGTGCGCGCGGTAGACGTCGGGGTCCACGTCACCGCCGGAGCCGTAGGCCGTGACGGGAAAGAACAGCGGGCCGCCGGGGCTGGTGAGCCGGGCGGCGAGAGAGGCTGAGGTCACGGGCGGTTCCCATTCCATGTCCATGATCTGCGTCTATATTTCTGAACGCACCACGCTAAGCCGCCTCGCGAACACCGTCAAGCAGGCCGCCTCTTGACGGGTGACCATCACTTCCTTACGGTGTCCACGCATATGAACGCCAGGCGACCATACGCACGGCTGCCGATTCAGGAGACCCAGGAGTCCCGAGGATGCCCGCTCCCCGCACCGTCCTGCTCACCGGCGCCGCCGGCGGTCTCGGCACCCTGATGCGGGGCCTGCTTCCCGATCACGGGTACACGCTGCGCCTGCTCGACCTGCGCCCGATCGACGGGGAGCCGGACGCCCTCGTCGCCGATCTCGCCGACCGGGCGGCCGTGCGCGAGGCGGTCCGGGGCGTCGACGCGATCATCCACCTGGCGGGCATCTCCCTGGAAGCCCCCTTCGAGAAGATCCTGAAGGCCAACATCGAGGGGACGTACAACCTCTACGAGGCCGCCCGCGAGGAAGGCGTCGGGCGCATCGTCTTCGCCTCCTCCAACCACGCCGTCGGCTACACCCCGCGCCCCCAGGGCGACGACCCCCTCATCCCGATCGACACCCCGCGCCGCCCGGACACCTTCTACGGCCTGTCCAAGTCCTTCGGCGAGGATCTCGCCCAGTTCTACTGGGACAAGCACGGCATGGAGACCGTCTCCGTCCGCATCGGCTCCTGCTTCCCCGAACCGACCAGCGTGCGCATGCTCTCGGTGTGGATGAGCCCGGCCGACGGCGCCCGCCTCTTCCACGCCGCCCTGACCGCCGAGAACGTCGGGCACACCGTCGTCCACGGCTCCTCCGCCAACACCCGCCTGTGGTGGGACCTCGCCTCCGCGCGGGCGCTCGGTTACGAACCCCGGGACGACTCCGAGCCGTACGCCGAGAAGCTCATCGCCGAACAGGGCGACCTCGACCCGGACAACCCGGCGCACGCCCGCCTCGGCGGCCACTTCGTGACCGACCCCCCGATCTGGCCGTACTGACCGGAACCGGTCGATCACGAGGCGGGCGGGCACCGAACGGGCCCGCCCGCCTTCGCATGCGGGCATCCGCACTGCCCGTTCGCACGCCCCGCACCGCTGCCTGCCAGGTCCGCGACGGGCACCCGTCGGCCGGAACGGGCACAAGCGGGCAGTATCGGGTCCGCAACAGGCCTGGTCAGTGCCGCACGGCCGCTGTAGAACTTCCCCCATGGGTCCGACGAGCCCGAACGGGCAAGGACACGGCGACGAGGCGGTGAGGCAGGTGTTCGGCATGGGCACGAGGACGGCGGAAGAACGCCGGCACGAGATCGTGCGGGTCGCCCGCGCCACCGGCTCGGTCGACGTCACCGCGCTCGCGGCCGACCTGGGCGTCGCCAAGGAGACCGTACGACGGGATCTGCGCGCCCTGGAGGACCACGGCCTGGTCCGCCGCACCCACGGCGGCGCCTACCCCGTGGAGAGCGCCGGGTTCGAGACGACGCTCGCCTTCCGCGCCACCAGTCACGTGCCCGAGAAGCGCCGGGTCGCCGCCGCGGCGGCCGAACTGCTCGGCGACGCGGAGACGGTCTTCGTCGACGAGGGCTTCACCCCCCAGCTCATCGCCGAGGCCCTGCCCAGGGACCGGCCGCTGACCGTGGTCACCGCGTCCCTGCCGGTCGCCGGCGCGCTCGCCGAGGCCGGCGACACCTCCGTCCTGCTGCTCGGCGGGCGGGTCCGCTCGGGCACGCTGGCCACCGTCGACCACTGGACGACGAAGATGCTGGCCGGCTTCGTCATCGACCTGGCGTACATCGGTGCCAACGGCATCTCCCGCGAACACGGGCTCACCACCCCCGACCCGGCGGTCAGCGAGGTCAAGACCCAGGCGGTCCGCGCCGCCCGCCGCACCGTCTTCGCGGGCACGCACACCAAGTTCGGGGCGGTCAGCTTCTGCCGGTTCGCGGAGGTCGGCGCCCTGGAGGCGATCGTCACCAGCACGCTGCTGCCCACGGCCGAGGCCCACCGCTACTCACTGCTCGGGCCGCAGGTCATCCGCGTCTGACACACCGGCTCACGTCCCGAAAGCCCGACTCACGTCCCTGGAGGGCACCCCTCGCCCTCGACTGCCCCATACCTCCCCATATGTTCAGGAGCGACCCATGCGAACCCAGAGCCGACGGAGGCCGCGAGCCACGCTCGCCATGGCCGCCGCAGGGACGCTGCTCGCCCCGCTGCTCTCCGGCTGCTGGGTCGGAGCGGGCGGCGCCGGATCCGGCGGCAACGCCATCAACGTCCTGATGGTCAACAACCCGCAGATGGTCGAGCTGCAGAAGCTCACCGCGGACCACTTCACCGAAGAGACCGGCATCAAGGTGAACTTCACCGTCCTGCCGGAGAACGACGTCCGCGACAAGATCAGCCAGGACTTCGCCAACCAGGCGGGCCAGTACGACGTCGCCACCCTCTCCAACTACGAGATACCGATCTACGCCCGCAACGAGTGGCTGCAGCCGATGGACTCCTACGTCGCCGAGGACCCGGCGTACGGCGAGAAGGACATCCTGGGGCCGATGCGCGAGTCCCTCACCGGCGACGACGGCAAGCTCTACGGGCAGCCCTTCTACGGCGAGTCGTCCTTCCTGATGTACCGCAAGGACGTGTTCGCCAAGGAGGGCCTGACGATGCCCGAGCACCCCACCTGGACCCAGGTGGCCGACCTCGCCGAGCAGCTCGACGGGGCCGAGCCGGGCATGAAGGGCATCTGCCTGCGCGGCCTGCCCGGCTGGGGCGAGCTGATGGCACCGCTGACGACGGTCGTGAACACCTTCGGCGGCACCTGGTTCGACACGGACTGGCAGGCGCGACTGGACTCCCCCGAGTGGCAGAAGGCGACGAAGTTCTACGTCGACCTCGTCCGCGAGCACGGCCAGTCCGGCGCCGCCCAGTCCGGTTTCGCCGAGTGCCTGAACAACATGACGCAGGGCAACGTCGCCATGTGGTACGACGCCACCTCCGCCGCCGGATCCCTGGAGTCGGCCAACTCCCCCGTCAAGGGCAAGATGGGCTACGCGCCCGCCCCCGTGGAGAAGACCGAGTCCTCAGGCTGGCTCTACACCTGGGCCTGGGGCATCCAGAAGGCCTCCCGCAACGCCGACAAGGCCTGGGAGTTCGTCTCCTGGGCGTCCGGCAAGGAGTACGAGCAGCTGGTCGGCGACGAGATCGGCTGGTCCAACGTACCGGCCGGCAAGCGCGCCTCGACCTACGAGAACCCGGCCTACCGCGAAGAGGCCGCCGCCTTCCAGGAGATGACCAGGGAGGCCATCGAGGGCGCCAGGCCGAACGACCCCGGCGTGCAGCCGCGCCCCGCGCCCGGCATCCAGTTCGTCGGCATCCCCGAGTTCACCGACCTCGGCACCAAGGTCTCCCAGGAGATCAGCGCGGCCATCGCCGGACGCCAGTCCGTCGAGGAGGCCCTGAAGAAGTCCCAGCAGCTCGCCGAGAAGATCTCCGAGGAGTACGAGGGACGATGACCGCCACCACAACGGCCCCCTCGGCCGCACCCGATCACACCCGCCCCACCGTCCGCCCGCCGTCCTCCCGGCTGAAGGGCTGGGCCACCCGGGCCCCCCTCCTCCCCGCCCTGATCTTCATGATCGTGGTCACCCAGCTCCCCTTCGTGGCGACCCTGGTGATCTCCTTCTTCGACTGGAACTCCCTCTACCCGGACGCCCGCTCCTTCACCGGCTTCGGCAACTACGGCGACGTCCTGTCCGACCCGGCGCTGCGCAAGTCGGTGTGGACGACGATCCTGCTGACGGTGGCGGTGGTCCTGGCCAGCCTGGTCCTCGGCCTGGCCCTCGCCCTGCTGCTGGACCGCCGCTTCAAGGGCCGGGGCGTGGTCCGCACCCTGTTGATCGCCCCGTTCCTGGTGGTCCCGGTGGCGGCGGCGCTCCTGTGGAAGCACGTCCTCTACAACCCCGAGTACGGCCTGCTCAACGGCCTGCTGCACTACGTCGGCGGCCCGCAGCCGGACTGGATCTCGAACACCCCGCTGCTGGCGGTCGAGGCCTCACTGGTGTGGCAGTGGACGCCCTTCATGATGCTCATCCTGCTGGCCGGACTGCAGAGCCGGGACCAGCAGCAGATCGAGGCGGCCCGGGTGGACGGCGCGAGCGACTGGCAGATCTTCGTCCACCTCACCCTGCCCCACCTGCGCCGCTACCTGGAACTGGGCGCCCTGCTCGGCTCCATCTACATCGTCCAGAACTTCGACGCGGTCTTCACGATCACGTCCGGCGGCCTGGGCACGGCCAACCTGCCCTACACCGTCTACCAGAGCTTCTACCAGGCCCACGAGAACGGCCTCGCCTCGGCCGCGGGCGTCCTGGTCGTCATCGGCTCGATCATCATCGCCACCTTCGCACTGCGCGTGGTGTCGTCCCTGTTCCGCGAGGAGGTCGGCCGCGCATGAGCGCCACCGCCGTACGACCCGCCGCCACCGGCACCACCGGCACCACCGGTGCCAAGCCCGCACGAGTCCGCCGGAAGGCGGGTGCCGGCCTGGGCCTGGTGGCCTGGCTGGCCGGAATCGTCTTCTTCCTGCCGATCGCGTGGATGGCGCTGACCTCCTTCCACTCGGAGGAGGACGCGGCCACCAACCCGCCGTCCTTCGCGGCGTCCCTCACCCTGGACGGCTACCGGGAGTTCTTCGGCGCGGGCGGCGGCGCGAGCCCCTGGCCGGCGCTGATCAACTCGGCGGTGGCGTCGATCGCCTCGACGCTCTTCGTCCTGGTCCTGGCCCTGCCCGCCGCCTACGCCCTGTCCATCCGCCCGGTGAAGAAGTGGACGGACGTCCTGTTCTTCTTCCTCTCCACCAAGATGCTGCCGGTGGTGGCGGGCCTGCTGCCGATCTACCTGTTCGCCAAGAACACGGACATGCTGGACAACATCTGGCTGCTGGTCATCCTCTACACCTCCATGAACCTGCCGATCGCGGTCTGGATGATGCAGTCCTTCCTGGCCGAGGTCCCGGTCGCGATCATCGAGGCGGCCCGGGTGGACGGCGCGAGGCTGCCGACGATCCTGGCGCGGGTGGTCGCCCCGATCGCCCTCCCCGGCATCGCCGCGACCTCGCTCATCTGCTTCATCTTCAGCTGGAACGAACTGCTCTTCGCCCGGGTGCTGACGGGCGTGGTCGCCGAGACCGCCCCCGTCTTCCTGACCGGCTTCATCACCAGCCAGGGCCTCTTCCTGGCCAAGGTGTGCGCCGCGTCGCTCGTCATCTCCCTGCCGGTGCTCGCCGCGGGGTTCGCCGCCCAGGACAAACTCGTCCAGGGCCTGTCGTTGGGAGCCGTGAAATGAAGGCCGCCGTCATCGAGTCCGTGGGCCGCGCCGTCGTCACCGAGGTCCCGGACCCGACGCCAGGGCCGCGCGAGGTCGTCGTGGAGGTCGCCGCCTGCGGCCTGTGCGGCACCGACCTGCACATCCTCCAGGGCGAGTTCGCGCCCAAGCTCCCGATCGTGCCGGGCCACGAGTTCGCCGGCGCGGTGGTCGGCGTCGGCGCCCAGGTCACGGAGGTGTCCGTCGGCGACCAGGTCGCGGTGGACCCGTCCCTCTACTGCCACGAGTGCCGCTACTGCCGCACCGGCCACAACAACCTCTGCGAACGCTGGGCGGCCATCGGCGTGACGACGGCGGGCGGCGCCGCGAAGTACGCGGTGGCCCCCGTGGCCAACTGCGTGAAGCTCCCCGAGCACGTCCGCACCCAGGACGCGGCCCTGATCGAACCGCTCTCCTGCGCGGTCCGCGGCTACGACGTCCTCCAGTCCCGCCTCGGCGCCCACGTCCTGATCTACGGCTCCGGCACGATGGGCCTGATGATGCTGGAGCTGGCCAAGCGCACCGGCGCGGCCAGCGTGGACATGGTCGACCTCAACCCGGCCCGCCTGGAGACGGCCCGCGGTCTCGGGGTCTCGGCCTCGGCCGCGACCCCGGACGAACTGGACCGCCCCCAGGGCTGGGACCTCGTCATCGACGCCACCGGCAACGCGGCGGCCATCCAGGACGGTCTGGACCGGGTCGCCAAGGCCGGCACGTTCCTCCAGTTCGGCGTCGCCGACTACGCGACGCGCGTGCAGATCGACCCGTACCGCATCTACAACCAGGAGATCACCATCACCGGATCGATGGCGGTCCTGCACAGCTACGAACGCGCGGCCGAGCTCTTCGCGAACGGCGTCCTGGACCCGGACGTCTTCATCAGCGACCGCGTCCCGCTGGACCGCTATCCGCAGGCGCTGGAGCAGTTCGCGGCGGGGGTGGGACGCAAGATCGTGGTCGTGCCGTAGCACTTCGGGCGGGAAGGGAAGGGGCGGCGTGGGCGAAAACCCCTGGGTGGGGCCCGCTCCCGCCCCCTGCCATCCCCAGACCTGCCGCCCGAACACACCGACCCGATTGGCCCCCGGGTAAGGGAACGGTAAAACGCCCTCGCTCGTTCACCCGGCATGACAGCTATGACCCCCGGCTCGAACATCCCCCTCTCCGCCGCCCGCGTGACGGTGGACGTCGCCGCGCCCGTGCGGCTCGACGTATCGGGCCTGCTGCTCACCGCCGACGGCAAGGTGCGCTCCGACGACGACTTCATCTTCTACAACCAGCCCACCGGCCAGGGCGTGACCTACCGCTCCGGCGGCGGCGCCGCCCCGGACGCGATCGTGGTCGACACCTCCGCCGTCCCGCCGGACATCGAGAAGATCGTCGTCACCGCCAGCCCGGACGCCGCCGGGCAGACCTTCCAGGGCGTCGAACCGACCGCCACCATCCGCAACGCGGACGACAACTCCGTCCTCGCCACCTTCACACCCCCGCAGCTCGGCACCGAGACCGCGCTGGTGATCGTGGAGGTCTACCTGCGCAACGGCGCCTGGAAGGCACGCGCGGTCGGCCAGGGCTACTCCAACGGCCTCGCCGGCATCGCGACGGACTTCGGCGTCACGGTGGAGGAGCCCGCCGCCCCGGCCGCCCAGCCGGCCCCGCAGCAGCCCCAGGCGGTCACCCCGCCGCCCCCGCCCGCCGCCGCGCCCACGATGCCCTCCGCTCCCCCCGCGGCACCTGCCGCCCCGCCGGCCCCCGCCCCGGGCGCCGGGAAGATCAACCTCGACAAGGGCCGGGTCAGCCTCCAGAAGAACCAGACCGTCTCCCTCGTCAAGGGCGGCCGCCCGATGCTCTCCCAGGTCAAGATGGGCCTCGGCTGGGAGCCGGCGTACCGCGGCAAGGACATCGACCTGGACGCCTCGGTCATCGCCTACGGCCCGCAGCGCAACCACATCGACAGCTGCTACTTCGGCAAGCTCCAGATCGTGGGCGGCGCCATCAAGCACTCCGGCGACAATCTCACCGGCGAGGGCGGCGGCGACGACGAGGTGATCACCGTGGACCTGGGGCGGCTCCCGCAGGAGGTCAGCGGCCTGGTCTTCACGGTCAACTCGTTCTCCGGCCAGAAGTTCACCGAGGTCGCCAAGGCCTACTGCCGCCTCATGGACGCCGCCACCGGTGAGGAACTGGTCCGCTTCGACCTCACGAGCGCCGAGCCGCAGACCGGCGTGATGATGGCGAAGCTGATCCGCCAGTACTCCGGCGAGTGGGAGATGACCGCCATCGGCGACTTCGTCAAGTCCCGCACGGTCCGGGGCATGGTGAAGCCGTCGGCCCAGGCGCTCTGAGCAGCCGGTTCGGTGGGGCGCTCCCGGCGCCACGGGCGTCCCACCGAAGCCGCCTACGCCCGCAGCCCGCCCCACACCAGCGCCAGATACCGGCGGACGGGCTCCCCGTCGTCCCCGGCCTCCCCCTCCGCCGACTCGGACGCCGTCACCACTGCGTGCACCAGCCGTAGCACCTCGATCGGCTCGACGTCCCGCCGCAGCGTCCCTTCGTCCCGCGCCGCCCGCACCAGCCGGCCGGCCGCGCCCCGCACACAGTCGCCGCACGCCGGATCCGCCGTCGAGCCACCGGCCGTGACCGCGGTGCCCAGCAGCGCCTTCATCCCGCGGACCTGGATCATCCCGGCGGCGAGTTCGTTCAGCCACTCCAGCAGCGCCTCGCCCGGCGTCCGTTCGGCCGCGATCAGGTCGGCACGCGCCGCGATCGCCTCGATCCGGTCGAGGTAGGCGGCCTCCAGCAAAGCCTGCCGCGTCGGGAAATGCCGGTACAGCGTGCCGGTCCCGACTCCGGCCCGCCTGGCGATGTCGTCCAGGGAGGCGCCCTCCCCGTGCTCCGCGAACGCCACCGCCGCGGCTTCCAGCAACCGCTCACGGTTGCGGCGGGCATCCGCGCGCATGGGCCTGACCTGCGCCATCCCACTACTCCCTGCCCACAGAGGATCCTCGCCGCACCTTACCGCGCGCCCGCGCGCCGCTGCCCGGCCCGCACGAACGGCCGCCACGAACGGAAGGAACCGTTCCGGGGGTGCCGGATCTCCTGTCCCTCGATGACGACCTTGGTGATGCTGGTGTTCGCGCTGTACGCGCTCAGCGGATGGACAGCGGTCCTCGTGGCCTTCGGGTACGTACTGGGGACGCTGGCGCGCATCCGGCCGGTGGACCTGATGCGCGTCGAGGGGCCTTGGCAGCTGAGACTGCTCGTCCCGACGCGCGCCTATCTCCGCCTGGACCGGGTCGCGGCCCTCTGCCTCGTGCTGTTCGACCTGTGGGTCGTGTCCCTGATCCTGCTGTTCGGACGGGAGGGAGTCTTCACCGAGGACTGGATGGGGCATTCGGGCATGATGGACGCCACCGCCGCCTCGTTCCAGAGCGACGCCGTGCACGCGCTGCTCACGATCATGTGGTGGACATGCGGTTTCGCGGTCCTGTGCCGGTGGTGGACGGCGGCGGTGGCCCAGGTGTGCGTCCTGGCGGCGGCGGCCTGGTGGATCGGCTCCTTCGACACGTTCTGGAGCGGCTGACCCCCTCCGGCCGGCCGCCGGCGGCTAGAACAGCGCGCTGTACGCGTTCAGCGCCGGCTGCCCGCCGAGGTGGGCGTAGAGCACGGTGGCGTCACCGCCGATCTCCGAGCGCGTGACCAGGTCGACCAGTCCCGCCATCGACTTCCCCTCGTAGACCGGGTCGGTGACCATGCCCTCGGTCCGGGCGGCGAGCCGCATCGCGGCGAGCGTGGTGTCGTCGGGGACGCCGTAGGTGCCCGCGTGGTACCGCTCGTCCAGTTCGACGTCCGCCTCCGTCAGCTCCTTCGTCACGCCGATGAGCCGCCCCGTGCGGTGCGCGATCCTGGCGATCTGCTCCCGGGTACGGGCGGGTTCCGCGGACGCGTCGACGCCGATCACCCGCCGGGGCGGGCCGCCCGCCTCCTCGAGGGCACGGAATCCGGCGACCATGCCGGCCTGGGTCGACCCGGTCACCGAGCAGACGACGACGGTGTCGAAGAAGACGCCCAGGTCCCGTTCCTGCTCGGCGACCTCGTGGGCCCAGCCGGCGAAGCCCAGGCCGCCGAGCGGATGGTCGGAGGCGCCGGCGGGGATGGCGTACGGCTTGCCGCCCGCGTCCTCGACGTCCTCGAGCGCCTGCTCCCAGCTCTCCTTGAAGCCGATGCCGAACCCGGCCCGCACCAGCCGCACATCGGCCCCGGCGAGCCGGGAGATCAGGATGTTGCCGACCTTGTCGTATACGGCGTCGGGCCAGTCGACCCAGCTCTCCTGCACCAGTACGCACTTGAGCCCCGCCCGGGCGGCGACGGCCGCGACCTGGCGGGTGTGGTTGGACTGCACGCCGCCGATGGAGACGAGGGTGTCGCAGCCCTGGGCGAGCGCGTCGGCGACGAGGTACTCCAGCTTGCGGGTCTTGTTGCCGCCGTAGGCGATGCCGGAGTTCAGGTCCTCCCGCTTGGCCCAGAGCGAGGCCCCGCCGAGGTGCTCGGTGAGGCGTTCCAGCCGGTGCACCGGCGAAGGTCCGAGGAGCAGCGGGTAGCGCTCGTACGAGGAAAGGGACACGGTTCCTCCCGGGTCGGGCCGGATCAGTCGGGGTCGGCGAGCTCTTCGAGGCCCCGCCAGATGTCCGCCGTGACACGGAGCGCCGTCTCCGTGTCACCTGCCGCGCAGGCCTCGATGAGCCGCTCGTGCAGCCCGGCCGAACGGCAGGTACCGCCCTCGCCGAAGCGGCGGCGCTCCAGCCGGCGGATGAGCGGGGTGTAGCGGGCGACGGTGGCGGCGGCGGCCCGGTTGGCGGCGGTGCGGACGAGGACGTGGTGCAACTCGTCGTCGGCGCGCAGGGCACCGTCGATGTCGCCCGCGCGGACGGCCGCCGCGAACCGCTCGTTGGCCGCGCGCATCGCGGCGAGGTCCGCCTCCCCGAGCCGGGGCACGGCGACCCGTGTGACCAGCTCGTGCATGGCGCCGACGACGGCCGCGGCGTCCCGCACGTCGGCGGCCACGACCGGGGTGACCCGGGTGTAGCTCTGCGGCTTGCTCTCCAGCAGGCCCTCGTCCACGAGCCGCGTGAACGCCTCGCGCACCGGGGCCCGGGACAGCCCCAGCCGCGCGGCCAGGTCGGCGTCGCGCACGACGGCGCCGGGTTCGATCTCCCCGGCCACGATGGCGTCCCGGATGGCTTCGTAGGCGCGATCGCGCAGCAGGGTGCGGGATACGGGTCGGATGGCCTCCACGACTGAAATGTTAGATGTCAGTGTGTGGGACCACAAGGGTGCGGCCCCCACCTGTGCGCAAGGTGCGGGCCGCGATGGACGGGTCAGTGACGCTTGTGCCGCTTCCAGGGACCGGTGATGGCCAGCATGATGCCGGGGTCCTGGATATTGGCGTAGAGGGTCTTCCCGTCGGGCGAGAAGGTGACGCCGGTGAACTCGCTGTACTCGGGGTCGTCTTCGCTGCCGACGTTCAGGTCGTTGCGGGCGATGGGGTAGGTGCGTCCGCTGTCGGTGGCGCCGAACAGGTGCTGGACGCCGTCGCCGTCCTCGGCGATGACGAGGCCGCCGTACGGGGAGACGGTGATGTTGTCGGGTCCGTCGAAGGCGCCGTCGGCGGACGGGTCGGGGTTGACGCCGAGGAGGACCTTGAGGGTGAGGGTGCGGCGCTTGGGGTCGTAGAACCAGACCTGGCCGTCGTGCGGTCGGCCCGGGCTCTCGTCACGGGCGAAGGAGGAGACGATGTACGCGCCGCCGTCGGCCCACCACATGCCCTCCAGCTTGCGGGCGCGGGTGACCTCTCCGTCGGTGAACTGCTTGCGCACGGAGGTGTTCCTCGCGTCCCGGTCGGGGACGTCGATCCAGTCGACGCCGTAGACGGTGCCGGTCTTCGTCGCGCGGGAGAGGTCGTCGACGAACTTGCCGCCGGAGTCGAAGCACTTGAACGCCTGGAGGACCCCGGCGTCGTCGGCGAGGGTGCGCAGTCTGTTGCGGCCGTGCCGGAAGCCCTCCGGCGGGGCCCAGCGGTAGAGCAGGCCGTTGGGGCCGGAGGCGTCCTCGGTGAGGTAGGCGTGGCCGCGCCTGGGGTCGATGACGACGGCCTCGTGGGCGTAGCGGCCGAGCGCCTTGACCGGCTCGGGGTCGCGGTTGGCGCGGCGGTCCTCGGGGTCGACCTCGAAGACGTAGCCGTGGTCCTTGGTCATCCCCTCCTCGCCGGCCTTGTCCTCGGTCTCCTCACAGGTCAGCCAGGTGCCCCACGGAGTGCTGCCGCCCGCGCAGTTGGTGGCGGTGCCGGCGATGCCGACCCACTCGGCGACGTGGCCGCCGCGGCGGACCTCGACGACCGTGCAGCCGCCGGCCGCGGCCGGGTCGTAGACGAGGCCCTCGGTGAGCGGGACGGGGTGGGGCCAGTCGTCGCGGTGGCCGCCGAGTTCGTGGTTGTTGAC
Source organism: Streptomyces sp. NPDC028991 (assembly GCF_055564775.1). NCBI lineage: Bacteria > Bacillati > Actinomycetota > Actinomycetes > Kitasatosporales > Streptomycetaceae > Streptomyces > Streptomyces sp. NPDC028991. Next base: position 134,120 of record NZ_JBVHVP010000014.1, read on the forward strand.
CAGGAGGGTGGAGCCGCGCGGGCCGTCGAAGGCGGCGGTGCCGTCGTGGTTGGACGGGGTGTACTCGCCCGACTCCAGCTTGGTCCGGCCGCAGTAGGTGACGACCTCGTACCGGAAGCCGGCGGGCAGGGCGAGGATGCCGTCCGGGTCGGGGACCAACGGTCCGTAGCCGACCCCGCCGTGGTCGTGCCCGTGCCCGCGGCCCCGCTCGTGCTCCTCCCCCGCGCTCTCGGTGTCCGTGGACGCGAGGGCGTTCGGAGCGGTGGCGAGGGCGCCGACGCTGCCCGCCAGCACGACCCCCGCGCCGGTGAGCGCGGATCGACTGGCGAAGTCCCTGCGGGTGAGCGACATGGTGTCTCCTGTGACGGTGGGCGTGCCGTGGAGGGTGGCGGACCTCGGTCCGGCGCCACGGTTCCGCCCGCGCCTGAACGCCGGTTGAACTGAGCGCGGCGCCTGCGGGGCAGCCCGCACAATCGCGGGCACGGGGGAACACAGCCGCGGGGCACGGGTGAGCACCGCCGAGGGCACGGGTGAGCACCGCGGCACCCGCGTGACCGCGGGCGTACGTGGGTGGGGGGGGGGGGGGGGGGGGGGGGGGGGGGGGGGGGGGGGGGGGGGGGGGGGGAAGAGGGGGAAAGGAGAAAAGGTCCGGAAACAGACAAGTCAGGTGGAATTCCCCC